>NZ_JBEYUN010000008.1:0-416452 GCF_040643545.1 Streptomyces sp. NPDC047117
TCTCAAGGAACGGACGCTTCCTTTGTACTCACCCTCGCGGGCTTTCCTCCGGGCGCTTCCCTTCGGTCTTGCGTTTCCGACTCTACCAGATCCTTTTCGGTGATCCGGCCCCCTGTCGGAGCGGGGTTGCTTTCCGGTTCGGCCCTTGCGGGCTTTCCCTTTCGGCGGTTCCGACTCTATCAGATCCTGGTCCGTGCCTTTTCCGGCTCGAATTCGTTTCCGATTCCCCGTCGGGCGGGGTTACGTCTTTCGACGTGCCGTCACTTTAGCGGATTCCCTTGATTGCTCATAATCGGCGCCGATCTGGTCGGCCCGATGCAACCGAAATCCGATTTTCGGCAACGCGAAAAGGGACCCGGTTGAGGGAGTCGTTCGAAGTGATGGTTGTGCCGCCTGCGGCGTGCGCACATAGCGCTGCCCGTCTCAAGCGGCTCGGGCTACATTACGGGCGCGCTGCGGCAGAGTCAAGCAGCCCTGGTCCGTCGTTTCCGCGGCACGTGCGCACGGTACGGACTGACCGTCGGATCGCCCTCGATCCAGAAGCGCCAGGGGTGGGTCGCCCCCTCGCCGCCGACCCCGGTGCGCGGGCCGTTGCGTACCCGGTCCCGGTCCGCCGGCGTGCCCGTCAGGACGGCGAGCGGCGCATCCGGGCCCGCGCACACGTCCGTACCGTTCAGCTGCCGGTCGACGGCAAGACCGGTGGCCAGCCGGGCAGGGCCCTGGGCCAGTTCGGTCTCGCGGCGGGACTTGGGGCGGCGCTCCGCCACCTGGTCCGTGCCGGACAGCACCTCACCGGCGCGCAGCAGGACACCGCTCGCGTAGCCGTCGGGGCCGCAGACGAGGTTGAGGCTGAACCACATGCCGTAGATGAAGTACACGTACGCATGTCCCGGCGGGCCGAACATCGATGCGTTCCGCTCCGTGCGGCCCCGATAGGCGTGCGAGCCGGGGTCGTTCTCCCCGTCGTACGCCTCGACCTCCGTGAGGCGCAGCTCGACGGGGCCCTCCGGGGTGTTGCGCACCAGAGTGCGGCCGAGCAGGTCGGGGGCTACCTCGAGGACGGGGCGGTCGAAGAATGTCCGCGGGAGCGGCATTCGTGCGGGTTCGGAGATCATGCGTTCCCAGGGTAATGGACCTCGGCGCGTTTCTTCCGGGGCTCCGGAGTGGCCGGTGAGCACCGCGTCTTGGCAGGGTGTGGGCGTGCGGCGGCCGGCCGCCGGGGGAACCGCCGTACGCCGTTTCGCGTTCGTAGGGGTCAGGCCCGGGCCGGGCGGGATCGTCGCGGCCGGAGAACAACGGAGTACAGGCACGTGCCTGGGGAGGACGATCAATGGGGTTCAAGAAGCTGCTGGCGAGTCTGGGTGCGGGGGGCGCGTCCGTGGAGACGGTGCTCTTCGAGGAGAACGTCGTGCCCGGTGGCGTCGTACAGGGTGAGGTGCGCATCCAGGGCGGATCGGTCGCGCAGCAGATCGAGGGCCTGTCGGTCGGACTGCAGGCCGTGGTCGAGGTCGAGACCAGCGAGGGGGAGAGCAAGCGGAACATCGAATTCACCAAGCAGCAGCTGGGCGGCGCCTTCGAGGTGCAGGCCGGTGCCACGCACACGGTGCCGTTCGGGCTGGAGATCCCGTGGGAGACGCCGGTCACGATGTTCCTCGGGCAGCACCTGCAGGGGATGAACGTCGGCGTCACCACGGAGCTGGCGATCGCCCGTGCGGTCGACTCCGGTGACCTCGATCCGGTGAACGTGCACCCGCTCCCGGCGCAGCAGGCGATCCTCGACGCCTTCGGGCAGCTCGGCTTCCGGTTCAAGAGGGCGGACCTGGAGCGCGGGCACATCCGGGGCACGCGGCAGAAGCTGCCCTTCTACCAGGAGGTCGAGTTCTTCGCGCCGCAGCAGTACCGGGGCCTGAACCAGGTCGAGCTGTCCTTCGTGGCGGACGACCGGGCGATGGACGTCGTCCTGGAGATGGACAAGAAGCCGGGTCTGTTCACCGAGGGCAGCGACACCTTCCGCTCCTTCGAGGTGGGGCTGCACGACTTCCAGAACACGGACTGGGCGGCGTACCTGAACCAGTGGCTGGCCGAGGTCGGCGGCAAGCGCAACTGGTTCTGAGCCGGTAACCGGTACTGAGCCGGTAACCGGTACTGAGCCGACAGTGCAGCGGTGTCCGGCGCGCGGGCATGAGATCCGCCGGGCCGGGCACCGGTTCTGTCGCGAAGAGGTTCTAACCTGGCCGGACGGTCTCCGAACGCGATCAGGAGGTGTCGAAGTGTCCGAGCAGAAGCGCCGGCCGCTCCCGCACGACTTTCATCCGCAGGTGCCCTCGTTCACGGTGGTGAGCGACGATCTGCAGGAGGGCGGGACGCTGGCGGACGCCCAGGTGTTCAGCGCGGGGAACACCTCGCCGCACCTGCGGTGGGAGGGTGCCCCGGAGGGCACCGGCAGTTACGCCGTCACCTGCTTCGACCCGGACGCGCCGACCGGCAGCGGTTTCTGGCACTGGTCGGTGTTCGACATCCCGGCGTCGGTGACGGAGCTGCCCGCCGGTGCGGGCTCCGGTGACATGAAGGGCCTGCCCGAGGGCGCGGTCCACGTACGCAACGACTACGGGACGCGGGACTTCGGGGGCGCCGCGCCGCCGCCCGGCGACGGCCCGCACCGCTACGTCTTCACCGTGTACGCGGTGGACCAGGAGAAGCTCGGTCCGGACGCGGACGCCTCGCCCGCCGTGGTGGGCTTCAACCTGCGGTTCCACACGCTGGGCCGGGCCCAGCTGATCGGCGAGTACGAGATTCCCGCCGAGAGCTGACCGCGGGTCCGTACGCGCGTACCCGCCCGCACGCCGTGCGCGGGTCCGTGCGTCCGTAATTCCGTTGCGCCCCGGCGCCCCGGAACGCACAGTGGTGTTCGGCCGACGGTTGCCACATGGCCGTCGGGCAGTCGGCACCGCAGTGGCGGGGGCGGCGGGGCGCAGGTGTGTCTCCTCGCTGTCTGCCGGAGTCCGCTTCGTGTCGGACGTCCGCGCCGGCTGCCGTGGGCGCTCCGGGTCCCTTGTCACGGGGGACGGGGCCCGGAGCGTTCCCTTGCCCTTTCTTCTCCCCGCGCCTCTCCCCTCCCTTTCCCCGGCCTCGCGTTCCCGTTCCCGGTTCGCCGTTCGTTCGTCTTCCGCTCACCTGCCATCTCCCTTGCGGCATACGGAAATTGCGTTGTCCGGGGGATCACTGGAACTGCACAGTGGAGCCACTTCGCCGAGCGGCGGACGGATGCGGGAGGTGGTCGGGATGCGCGAGACGCTGGTCCTCAATGCGAGCTTCGAGCCGCTGTCGACGGTGTCGCTGCGGCGCGCGGTCGTGCTGGTCATGCAGGACAAGGCCGTGGTCGAGCAGGCGCACCCGGGGCTGCGTGTCCGGGCCGCCTCGCTGGATCTTCCGGTGCCGCAGGTGATCAGGCTGAGCCAGTACGTACGGGTGCCGTTCCGAAGACAGGCGCCGTGGTCGCGGCGGGGTGTGCTGGTGCGGGACCAGCACCGCTGCGCGTACTGCGGGCGGCGCGCGACGACGGTGGACCACGTGGTGCCGCGGGCGCACGGGGGCGGTGACACCTGGCTGAATACGGTCGCGTCGTGTGCCGCGGACAACCACCGCAAAGCGGACCGTACGCCGGAGCAGGCGGGGATGGAGCTGCTGCGGCGGCCGTTCGTGCCGACGCCGGCCGACACGATGCTGGCGGCGCTGGGGGTGTCCGCGCGGGAGGCGCTGCCGGACTGGCTGGCGCAGCCGGCGTAGGCGCGGCGCACTGGAGCGCGTGCAGGGGCGCGGGGAGACCCGCGCCCCTTCGTCGTACATGTCTCTTGGCTCGTCGTACGCGTGCCTCGGCTTCGTCGCACGCGTACTCCAGCTTCCTCGCTCGCGCGGCCCGGCTTCCTCGTACGCGCGCCTCAGCGCAGCAGCAGTTGGGCGATCGCCACGATGCCGACGGTGACGATGACGCCGCGCAGGACGGTGGGCGACAGCCGGCGGCCGATCTTCGCGCCGATCTGGCCGCCGAGCGCGGAGCCGACGGCGATCAGTACGACGGCGGTCCAGTCGAAGTCGGCGACGAAGAGGAAGAAGACCGCGGCGACACCGTTGACGAGCAGCGCGAGCACGTTCTTGAGGGCGTTGAGGCGTTGCAGGTCCTCGTCGAGCAGCAGGCCCATCAGGGAGATGTACAGCACGCCCTGGGCGGCGCCGAAGTAGCCGCCGTACGCGCTGGCGAGGAGCAGTCCGGTCAGCAGGCCGAGGCCGCCGTCGCGGTGCGGTGTGGTGCCGTTGCGGGCGCGGCGGGCCTTGACGGCGGCGGAGAGCCGGGGCTGGAGGACGACGAGGACGAGCGCGACGGCGATGAGCGCGGGGACGATCGCGTCGAAGGCGTCGGAGGGCAGGGCGAGCAGCAGGACGGCGCCGGCCAGGCCGCCGAGGAGGGCGGCGATGCCGAAGCGGACGACGCGGCGGCGCTGGCCGCGCAGTTCGCGCCGGTAGCCTATGGCGCCGCTCACGGAGCCCGGTACGAGGCCGAGGCTGTTGGAGACGTTGGCGGTGATGGGCGGCAGGCCGACGCCGAGCAGTACGGGGAAGGTGATGAGCGTCCCGGACCCGACGACGACGTTGATGGCGCCCGCGCCCATACCGGCGGCGAGGACGGCGAGGGCTTCCCAGACGGTCATGCCGAACCCCTGGCACGTGATCGATGCGTCATGAACCGATCATGCACCAGGGGTTCGGTGGGTGGAGCGCGGGACCACGGTCCGAGACGGCCGCGGTGGGGCGTCAGTCGATGGGCGGCTGCTGGCGGGGCGGGGCCGCCGGGGCCGGGGCCGCGGGGGCGCCGCCGGTCGGGGCGAAGCTGTTGATGGCGCCGCCGAGGCCCTTGAGCGCGTCGCCGATCTCGCTGGGCACGATCCAGAGCTTGTTGGCGTCGCCCTCGGCGATCTTCGGGAGCATCTGGAGGTACTGGTAGGAGAGCAGCTTCTGGTCCGGGTCACCGGCGTGGATGGACTCGAAGACCGTACGGATCGCCTGCGCCTCACCCTCGGCGCGCAGGGCCGCGGCCTTGGCCTCACCTTCGGCGCGCAGGATCGCGGACTGCTTCTCACCCTCGGCGCGGAGGATCTCGGACTGCCGGACACCCTCGGCCTGGAGGATCGCGGCGCGCTTGTCACGGTCGGCGCGCATCTGCTTCTCCATCGAGTCCTGGATGGAGGTCGGCGGCTCGATGGCCTTGAGCTCGACGCGGTTGACGCGGATGCCCCACTTGCCGGTGGCCTCGTCCAGGACGCCGCGCAGTGCCGCGTTGATCTCCTCGCGGGAGGTCAGGGTGCGCTCCAGGTCCATGCCGCCGATGATGTTCCGGAGCGTGGTGACGGTGAGCTGCTCGATCGCCTGGATGTAGCTGGCGACCTCGTACGTCGCGGCGCGCGCGTCGGTCACCTGGTAGTAGATGACGGTGTCGATGTTCACGACCAGGTTGTCCTGGGTGATGACCGGCTGCGGCGGGAACGGGACGACCTGTTCACGCAGGTCGATGCGGTTCCGGATGGAGTCGATGAACGGCACGACGATGTTCAGGCCCGCGTTCAGGGTGCGGGTGTAGCGGCCGAAACGCTCGACGATGGCGGCGCTGGCCTGCGGAATGACCTGGATCGTCTTGATGAGTGCGACGAACACCAGCACCACCAGGATGATCAGGACGATGATGATCGGTTCCACAGTGGCTCCCCGTGTCCCTTTCGTAGCTGTCGGCCGGTCCCGCCCGGCGTGTCGTTGATCGAGTCTTTCAGAGACTCACCCTCTTGTGCAGGCCGTTCTCCGGTCCCGCGAGGGCCTGTTGATCAAGAGCGTCACATCACGACGGCGGTTGCTCCCTCGATGTCCACGACGTCCACTTTCTGCCCTGGTTCGTAGACCTGACTGTCGTCCAGGGCGCGCGCGGACCACACCTCGCCGTTCAGCTTGATCCGACCGCCGCCGGAGCTGTCGACCCGCTCCAGGACGGTGGCCTGGCGCCCCTTCAGGGCGTCGACGCCGGAAGCCATGCCGGGCCGCCGGGAGCGGGCGCGGTTGGCGATCGGGCGTACGACGGCGACGAGCGCGACCGAGACGGCCGCGAAGACGATGACCTGCATCACCGTGCCGCCGCCGAGGGCGGCCACGGCAGCACCGGCCACGGCGCCGACCGCGAACATCCCGAATTCCGGCATCGCGGTGACGACGAGAGGAATACCCAGCCCTACGGCGGCGATGAGCCACCACACCCATGCATCCACGGTGTCATGGTAGATCGGCGGGCGGCCCCGCGGACAGGGTGCGATCGATCGCGGCCGGATCGTGCGGGGCTTTTCGGCCCCGACCGTGCGCCGGGGCCCCGCGTCGCGTCAACTGTCAGGCGAGCGGCAGGCCTTGAGCCGTCCAGCGGTCGCCGTTGCGCTCGACGACCAGCGGGAGGCCGAAGCAGCGCGAGAGGTTGCTGGAGGTCAGCTCCAGGTCGATGGGGCCGGCGGCGAGCACCTTGCCCTGACGGATCATCAGTACGTGGGTGAAGCCCGGCGCGATCTCTTCGACGTGGTGCGTGACCATGATCATCGACGGCGCGAACGGGTCGCGCGCGAGTCGGCCGAGGCGGCGTACGAGGTCCTCGCGGCCGCCGAGGTCCAGGCCCGCGGCCGGCTCGTCCAGGAGGAGCAGCTCGGGGTCGGTCATCATCGCGCGGGCGATGAGGGTCCGCTTGCGCTCGCCCTCGGAGAGCGTGCCGAACTTGCGGTCGAGATAGGGCGTCATGCCCAGCCGGTCGAGGAAGGCGCGGGCGCGCTGCTCGTCGACCTCGTCGTAGTGCTCCTGCCAGGTGGCGGTCATGCCGTACGCGGCGGTGAGCACGGTCTGCAGCACGGTCTGACGGCGCGGCAGCTTGTCGGCGAGCGCGATGCCGGCCATGCCGATGCGCGGCCGCAGGTCGAAGACGTCGACCTTGCCGAGGGTCTCTCCCAGGATCGTGCTGGTGCCCGTGGTCGGGAAGACGTAGCTGGAGGCGACATTGAGGAGGGTGGTCTTGCCGGCGCCGTTCGGGCCCAGGATCACCCAGCGCTCTCCCTCCTTCACCGACCAGGAGACCTGGTCCACCAGAGCCCGGCCCTCGCGGACCACGGATACGTCCACCAGCTCCAGAACATCGCTCATGAGCGCGTTGTCTCCCATTGCATCTCGGTCCTCGCGTGCACCTGTAGGCGCAGCCCCCCTGCAAACCTACGCCACCCATTGTCAGTGCCTGTCCTTAGGCTGGGTCCATGCTCGATGAACCTCGCTCAGGACGGCTGGCCGCGTGGGGAAATGCCCTTTTGGCCGGATTGGTCCCACCTGATGACGCAGCGGAGCGGATCGCGGAGGGCGACGCGGTGCACCGCGTCACCGGGCTGCCCGGCGAATCGGGGCCGGTGGGGCTGACGCTCGCGCTGGGCCGGCTGCGGGCGCTGGGCGCGACCGGCCTGCGCGTGGCGCTGCCGGTGCCGGGCCATCCGCTGGGGCTGAGCGGCCCGCCGGAATTCAATGCGCGGGCGCTGGCGGCCGGGGAGGCCGTGATCGCCTGCGGGGTGGCGCTGGGCCTGGTGCCGGAGGTGCACGAGGCCGGGCCCGAGGGCGATGTGCACGTCGAGGTCGTGTGGCACTGCACGGCCGTCCGGGACGCGCCGCCGGCCGACGTGCCCTCGCTGGGTGAGGCGGAGCGGGAGCTGGCGCAGGCGCTGCGGGAGGCGACGGAGCTGCTGGCGAAGCTGGACGTGGCCGGATCCGGACCGGTCGCGCAGGCGGCGCTGGAGGCGTACCGGGCGCGGGCCGAGGCCGGCCGGCAGCTGCTCGCGCCGGGATACCCGCCGCGCGCGGTGCGGGTGCTGGAGCTGGCGCAGAAGGTGGGGGCGCTGATCGGCATCGCCCAGGGATCCGGCGGGGACGAGCACGGTGCGGCCGTCAGCGCCTCACAGATCGCGGCGCGGGCGGAGGCGCTCCGTCCGGTGGAGCGGACTGCGCGGCGGGCGCAGGTGGCGGCGTACGACTCGTTCGTGGAGGAGCGGGAGCGGCGGGCGCCTTAGTTCGCCGACGGGGGTGCGCCCCGGGGCCGGGTTCGTGGCGGGCCACGGGGCGCGGCTGCCCGCCGCGGGGCTTCCCGTACGCGGCCGGGCGCGCCACCGCTGTGGCCGGGCGCGCAGTTCCCCGCGCCCCTGGGTGGACGCTTACGCGCCCACTCCGTGGCGGACTGCCCAGAGGGCTGCTTGGGTGCGGTCTGCGAGGTCCAGTTTCATGAGGATGTTGGAGACGTGGGTCTTCACCGTCTTCTCGGAGAGGACCAGGGCCCGGGCGATCTCCCGGTTGGAGCGGCCGTCCGCTATCAGGGCCAGTACCTCGCGCTCCCGGTCGGTGAGGGAGCCGCCGCGGCCCTGGCCGTTGCCCGCGTCCTCCTGGCTGAGCAGCGCGTCGGCCACCTCCGGCTGCAGCAGGACGTGCCCGGCGTGCACGGACCGGATGGCGCCGGCCAGCGCGTCGGGGTCGATGTCCTTGTAGACGTAGCCGGCGGCGCCCGCCCGGAGCGCCGGGATCACGGTCCGCTGCTCGGTGAAGCTGGTGACGATCAGCACTCTGGCCGGGTTGCGCTGCTCGCGCAGCAGCCGCAGCGCCTCGACCCCGTCCATGCCGGGCATCTTGACGTCCATCAGGACGACGTCCGGCCCGAGCCGCTCGGCCGCGGCGACGCCCTCCTCGCCGTCGGCGGCCTCGCCCACGACCTCGATGTCGTCCTGGACCTCCAGGAACGTCCGCAGGCCCCGCCGCACGACCTGGTGGTCGTCGACGAGCAGCACCTTGATGGGGCCGCCGAGCGGGCCCCTGTCTCCGTCAGCCACCGGGGACCTCCATCTCGACAGCGGTGCCCTTGCCGGGCCCCGATTCCACCGTGAGCGTGCCGCCGACGCCGCTCGCCCGGTCCCGCATCGACACCAGGCCCAGATGGCGCCCGGCGCGGCGGACGGCGCCGGGGTCGAAGCCCCGGCCGTCGTCGGCGACCCGCAGCACCGCGCCCTGCCGGTGCCGGGCGAGCGTCACGTCGACACGCTGCGCGTCGGCGTGCCGCAGCGCGTTGTGCAGGGCCTCCTGCGCCACCCGCAGCAGCGCCTCCTCCTGCGCGGCGGGCAGCGCCCGCAGCCCGTGGGCGGCGAAGGTGACCTTGGCGTCGTGCGCGCGGTCGAGGACCTGGATCTGGGTACGCAGTGTGGCGATCAGCCCGTCCTCGTCCAGGGCGGCGGGCCGCAGCTCCACAACGGCGGCGCGCAGCTCGTCGGCAGCCTCCGCGGCGAGCCGGGTGACCTGCTGCAGCTCGTCCTTGGCGCGGGCCGGGTCACGGTCGACGAGCGCGGTGGCGGCCTGCGCGGTCAGCCGCAGCGAGAAGAGCTTCTGGGAAACCGCGTCGTGCAGCTCGTGCGCCAGCCGGGCGCGCTCCCCCGCGATGGTCAGCTCGCGGCTCCGCTCGTAGAGCCGGGCATTGGTCAGGGCGATGGCGGCGTGCTGGGCGAGCATGCCGAGCAGCGCCTCGTCCTCGGCGGTGAAGTTGCAGCCGCCGGTCGGCAACGGGCACCGCTTGTTGGCGAGGAACAGCGCGCCGAGGATCTCGTCGCCGTCGGCCACCGGCATGCCCAGGAAGTCCGACATGTCGGGGTGGGCGCTGGGCCAGCCCTCGAAGCGGGGGTCGTTGCGGACGTCGCCGAGCCGCTGCGGCGTGGCGTCCTTGAGCATCGCGGCGAGGATGCCGTGCTGGCGGGGCAGCGGGCCGATGGCCTTCCACTGCTCCTCGCTCACCCCGTCCACGACGAACTGCGCGAAGCCGCCGTGATCGTCCGGCACCCCCAGCGCCGCGTACTCGGCGTCCAGGAGCTCACGGGCGGAGGCGACGATCGTCTTGAGCACGTCGCGCACCTCCAGGTGCCGGCTCATGGCGAGGATGGCGCTGCTCACCGCGGAGAGCCCGGCACCCCGCTCCGCCCCTGGTCCGTTGGTCATGCACTCACGGTACCGGCGGGCCGCACGGTCCGTATCGGCCCTCGGCGGGGCCCCGACCGGGTCCCGGGACGTAGGTCCGGAGTCCCAATGCCGGGTGCCGGATCCGGCGGGTATTTCCGACCCGGCCACGGGGGACCATGGCCGCTCCGGAAGCGGGACTTTGTGCCCCCTATATATAGGGGAAAGAAACGGCGGCCTTTCGCGCCCGCCCGAGGCGGTCTTTTACGGCCGACCGAGGCGGTCTTTCGCCACCGACCGAAGGCCGCGTTTCACGGCCGCCCGAAGGCGCTCCTTCGCGGTCGCCCCGAGGCGGTCTTTCGCGGCAGCCCGGCACGGGCCACACTCCCGGTCATGACGACTTCACGGGAAAACTGGTCCCCCGTCCACGGCGAGCCGTACCGCCCCGTCCCCTACCGGCCCGCGCGGATGCCGGCCGCGGAATCCCGGGCGCGCGCGGCGGAACTGCGGGAACGGATGGCGGAGCGCCGTACGGTGCGCCGTTTCGCGCCCGATCCGGTGCCCGAGCAGGTGATCAGGGACGCCATTGCGTGCGCCGCCACCGCGCCTTCCGGGGCACATCAGCAGCCCTGGACATTCGTACTGGTCAAAGACCCGGAGGTACGGCGGCGCATTCGGGCGGCCGCGGAGGCGGAGGAGCGCCTTTCGTACGACGGGCGGCTGGGCGAGGAGTGGCTGACGGCGCTGCGGCCGCTGGGCACCGACGAGGTCAAGCCGCACCTGACCGACGCGCCGCACCTGATCGTGGTCTTCCAGCAGCGCTACTGGCTGGGCCCGGACGGCACCAAGCGCAAGCACTACTACGTCGACGAATCGGTGGGGATCGCGGTGGGCATGCTGCTGTCCGCGCTCCACCTGTCGGGCCTGGCGGCGCTGGTGCACACCCCCAGCCCGATGGGCTTTCTGCGGGCGGAGCTGGGGCGGCCGGTCAACGAGAAGGCCTTCGCGGTGATCCCGGTGGGACACCCCGCGGCGGACTGCGAGGTACCGGATCTGGTGCGCAAATCGCTGGATCAGGTTCTGGTGGAGCGATAACGCTCACGGTGCGTGCCGCCGCGATGACATAACGCCATGCGGGCTCCGTAAACATGTGAGCCCGCACATAGGGCGTACATCACTTACGAAGAATGTTAGTGGGATGCGAATGCGGGCAACGGCGGGATCGCATCCGGGGCACCCCATGGAGAGAACGGAACGGGACGCAATTCGGCGACCCCCGGTTCCACTAAACAGCTTCGTACGTCACATGATTGCAGCGCCAAATTCCGACCGCTAACAATGGCTGACGTCGCCCGGCGCCGTGGAAAAGGATCTCGGCGTTCTCGCGCCAATCCGGCCCACGCGACGTCCCCCATTGGAAGAGGTTCTTTCCGCATGCCCCTGCACGCCATTCCTGGCTACAGCCGCCTGAACCGGAATCACAAGCTCTCCGCCGCCGCCGTGGCCGCGGGCGGTGCCGCCGCCGTCGTCTTCGCCGTCGTTCCGGGTTCGGCCAACGCCGAGCCGGCGCACGCCGCGTCCGCTCAGAACGTGAAGCCCGTCGCCTACCACGTGGTGGACGACTCCTCGGCCTACAGCCTGGTCGACAACGCCGCCGCCAAGGCGCAGAACGCCGAGCTGACCCAGAACAGCACGCGCGCCGCCGAGCAGGCCGGCAACGAGGCCTTCGCCGCGAAGAAGCAGGCCGAGGGCGACGCCAAGGCCGCCGCTCAGGCCAAGGCCAAGGCTGCCGCCGACGCGGCCGCCCAGGCCAAGGAGGCCGCCAAGAACAAGGCCGACCAGCAGCGCACCACGACGCAGGCCGCGAGCCGGTCCGCCGAGCGCAAGCCGGTCACCTACGCCAACAACCTCGACGGCTGGATCAAGGAATCCATGTCGATCATGAAGAAGCACGGGATCCCCGGCTCCTACGAGGGCATCAAGCGCAACATCATCCGCGAGTCCGGCGGTAACCCGCGCGCGATCAACAACTGGGACGTCAACGCCCAGATGGGTATCCCGTCCAAGGGCCTGCTGCAGGTCATCCAGCCGACCTTCGAGCAGTACCACGTCGAGGGCACGGCGAACGACCTGTACGACCCGGTCGCCAACATCGTCGCCGCCTGCAACTACGCGGCCGACAAGTACGGCTCCATGGACAACGTCGACTCGGCGTACTGAGCCACTGCTGCGCGCCGGGGCTCCGGCGCCGGACGATGAACGCCGCGAGGGGCGGCACCCGATTCGGGTGCCGCCCCTCGCGGCTGTCGTCGTGCGGACGCGCGGACTACTTGCGCATGACCTCGGGCTCGTGGCGGCGCAGCAGGCGCGCCACCGCGAAGGCGAGCACGACGCCGAGCGCCAGCATGAAGACCATGTCCATCACGTAGACGCCGGTCTGGTGCTGCCACAGGGGGTCGGGGTTGCCCTTCTCCCACGGGAGGAGGGTGTTCAGGTCGGCGGTGGCACCCAGCGCGGCGACCGCCCAGCGCGAGGGCATCAGCCAGGAGAGCTGGGCGACGCCCGGGGTGTCGAAGAGCTGGAAGAGCACGCCGGTGAAGACGACCTGCACGATGGCGAACATGACCAGCAGCGGCATGGTCTTCTCGGCGGTCTTGACCAGTGCGGAGATGATCAGGCCGAACATCATCGAGGTGAAGCCCAGGGCGATGATCGCCACGGTCATCTCGACGGCCGGCAGGTCCTGCACGATCAGGCCCTCGGCGGGCATCTTGCGGGTCGAGAAGCCGATCGCCGCGATGATCACGCCCTGTACGGCGGTGACCACGCCGAGCACGATCACCTTCGACATCAGATACGCCGAGCGGGACAGGCCGGTGGCCCGTTCGCGCTCGTAGATGACGCGTTCCTTGATCAGTTCTCGTACCGAGTTGGCCGCGCCGGAGAAGCACATGCCGACCGTGAGGATCAGCATGATCGTCGCGGCGTCGCGGTTGGTGCGGGCCCGCTCGATCGGGCCGTACCCGAGGCCGAAGTCGCTGGGGATCAGCATGGAGACCACGCCGAGCACGGCCGGCAGGATCAGCATCAGCCCGAGGAAGCCGCGGTCGGAGGCGATCACGGAGACGTACCGGCGCATCAGGGTCCACAGCTGCGAGCCCCAGCTCTGGGACTTCTGCATACGGGCCGGCGGCGCCTGGACGTCGACCGACTGCGGCGCGACGGCGTCGAGGTCGGCCGCGTACATCTGGTAGTGCGGGGAGCCGCGCCAGCGGCCCATCCAGTCGTAGTCGCGGTAGTTCTCGAACGCCGAGAAGACGTCCGCCCAGGACTCGTACTGGAAGAAGTTCAGCGCCTCCTCGGGCGGGCCGAAGTAGGCGACACCGCCGCCCGGCGCCATGACCAGCAGCTTGTCACAGAGCGCGAGCTCGGCGACGGAGTGCGTGACGACCAGGACCGTGCGGCCGTCGTCGGCGAGGTCGCGGAGCAGCTTCATGACGTCGCGGTCCATGCCCGGGTCGAGGCCGGAGGTCGGCTCGTCCAGGAAGATCAGCGACGGCTTGGTCAGCAGCTCCAGGGCGACCGAGACGCGCTTGCGCTGGCCGCCGGAGAGCGAGGTGACCTTCTTCTCCTTGTGCACGTGCAGCTTGAGCTCGTGCAGCACCTCGTCGATGCGCGCCTCGCGCTCGGCCGTCGCGGTGTCACCGGGGAAGCGGAGCTTGGCCGCGTACCGCAGCGCCTTCTGGACGGTCAGCTCCTTGTGCAGGATGTCGTCCTGCGGGACCAGCCCGATGCGCTGCCGCAGCTCGGCGAACTGCTTGTAGAGGTTCCGGTTGTCGTAGAGGACGTCGCCCTCGTTGGCGGGGCGGTAACCGGTGAGCGCCTTGAGCAGCGTGGACTTGCCGGAGCCGGACGGGCCGATGACCGCGACCAGCGACTTCTCGGGCACCCCGAAGGAGACGTCCTTGAGGATCTGCTTGCCGCCGTCGACCGTGACGGTGAGGTGGCGCGCGGAGAAGGAGACCGCACCGGTGTCGACGAACTCTTCCAGGCGGTCGCCGACCAGCCGGAACGTGGAGTGACCGACGCCGACGGTGTCGTTCGGGCCGATGAGCGCCGAACCGCTCTTGGGGACCGGCTGGCCGTTGACGTACGTACCGTTGTGGCTGCCGAGGTCGTGGATCTCGAAGCGGCCGTCGGGCGTGGCCCGGAACTCCGCGTGGTGCCGGGAGACTTGCAGGTCGGAGACGACCAGCTCGTTCTCCAGGGCACGACCGATGCGCATGACGCGGCCGAGGTCCAGCTGGTGGAAGGTGGTCGGACTGCGGTCGCCGGGCTGCTGCGGGACCGCGGCGCCCTGTGCCGGGGGCTGCTGCGGTCCGCCCTGCGGCGGGACACCGGCGCCGTACGAGGGCGGGCCCTGCTGGGGCGGCGAGCCCTGCTGCGGCGGCGCACCCTGCCATCCCTGCTGCTGCGCCGGCGGCTGCTGCGCTCCGGCCCAGCCGGGGGCGCCCTGCTGGGCGGGGGCCGCGGCGGCCGGCTGGGCGGCGTTGGCCGGGGCCGTGGGCTGCGCGGCGTAGGCGTCGGCGGCGGCAGCGGCCGCGGTGCCGTTGAGGGTCAGCCGGGGACCGTCGGTGGCATTGCCGAGGTGCACGGTCGAGCCGGGGCCGATCTCCATCTGGTGGATCCGCTGCCCCTGCACGTACGTGCCGTTGGTGCTGCCGTGGTCCTCGATGACCCAACTGCGCCCTCCCCAGCGCACGGTCGCGTGCCGCCACGACACCCTCGCGTCGTCCAGCACCATGTCGCCCTGCGGATCACGGCCCAGGCTGTACGACCGGGACGGATCGAGCGTCCAGGTCATTCCATTGATTTCGAGTACGAGTTCAGGCACTCCATGCCCCACTAGTTGTCCCCCGAGTGACCCCCTGCACGGGAAGTCTAGGGATGGTGAACATCGTGAGGAACTATTCCAGGCAGAGGGCCGCGACCGAAAGCCGGGCCGTGGCAAGAGCATGAAGCGGACAGCGTTGACGCCGCCGAAAGCCCCCCGGAGAGTGGGAGAAACCCACGGATCCGTACCGATGCCACGCGATGCGGGCAACTCGGGGCAGGCGGGGCCGGGGAGCGAGGAGCAGCGATCGGGGGCTGCCATGAGCGTGACCGCGACTCCGCACACCGGAGCGGCCGCTGTGCTGCTCTCCGCCGTCGCCACGGTCTGCTGGGCGTTCCTGGCGATGACCGGGGTAGCGGCCCTCGGGCTGCATCTGCTGGGCGCCGACGCGTACGGCTCGCTGGGCCCGATGACGGCCGCCGTCGTGGTGCTGGCCGTGGGCGGAACCGTCTCCCCGCACGGTGACGTATCGGCCTTCGGGGTGTCCGGCGTCACGGCCGAAACCGCCATTGACATCGTGCCGTTGGGCGTCTCCGTCGTCGGCGCGCTGCTGCTGGGGCTGCTGTTCCTCCGGTCGCTGCGGGCCGTGCCGGGCGGGGTCACGCCCGGCGGTCTGGCGGCACGCGCGGCCGCGGTCGTCGCGCTGTTCACGGCACTCGTCGGCGGCCTCGCCTGGGCCGGGCACGACTCCGTAACGATCCCGGCGCGGAAGCTGATCCCGGCGCCGGCCGGCGGAGGCGGCGGGCCGCTCGACCGGCTGCCGGACCTGCCCGGCTTCGGCGACCTCCCGGGCCTGGGCGACCTGCCGGGCCTCGGCGATCTGGGCGGGCTGCCCGGCCTCGGCGGCCAGGGCACGGCGGGCGACCTGCCGGGGCTGCTGCTGCCCGGCCTCGCGGACGCCCGGCTCCGGGTGGACTTCGCGGTGGCGGCGGGGCCCTCGCTCGTGGCGGGCGCGCTGTGGGTGCTCGGCGTCCTGCTGATCGCGCTCGCGGCCTCCCGGCGCACCCCGCTCCCCCGCGCGCTGGCCGGCGTGGACCGGGTCGTCCGCCCCGCCGCCTCCGCGCTGACCCAGGTGCTGCTCGTCGCGGTGGTCCTGGGGCTCGCCGCCGGGCTGTACGGCGTCACCGAGGGCGGCCAGCCGCTGCGGGCCCTGGGCGCCGCGCTGCTCGGCGCACCCAACGGGGCGTGGGTCGCGCTGCCCCTGGGCCTGCTCGTGCCCTGGTACGGCTCGGCGAGCGGCGCACTGCTCCACGTGCTGCCCGCGTCCCTGCGGGAACTGCTCGGCGGTGGCGGCGAGCGGCCGGTCACCCTGTCGCGGCTGGCGGAGCAGACCCCGGGGGTGTGGACGACGGCGCTGGTGGCCGTGGTGCTGATGCTGCTGGCCGGGCTGCTCACGGCGATGCGTACGGCCCGCACGGAGGCCGGTCTTCTGGCGTACGCGGGCGGCTGCGCGCTGCGGCTGGGCGTGGTCACGGCGCTGGCCGTGCCCCTGCTGGTGTGGCTGACGGAGGCGGCGGTGGCCGTCCGATTGAGCCTCTTCGGTACCGGTGTCCACGAGACCGGCCTGACCCTGCACGGGAGCCTCGGCACCGGAGCGGTCCTGGGAGCCCTCTGGGGCGGCGCCGCGGGGCTGGCGGGCGCCTTGCTGGCGGCCGGGACCGGACTGGCCGGGCGCCGCGCCGCGGCCCCGGCCGCTCCGGCGCACGTGCCGTCGCCGTACGGCCCGGGGCCGGGCCGGCCGGGCGGCGGCCCGGGACCGTACACGCCGTCCCGCCCCTACCGGCAGCCGAACCCGGACACCAATCCGTACCTGCGGACCCTCCCGCCCCGGGAGCCGGAGCGCCGCGTGCCGCCCCCGCCGGACGGGCCGCCGCCCGGCGCACCGCCGGGCACACCGCCCCCGCCGGACCGTCCGCCCGCCGGCGGGCCGCCGCCGCACGGCAGCGACACCGCCTCGGCACCGACCGTGAGCGGCACTCCGCTGCCGCGCCCCGGCCGGCCGCGGTCCCGCCCGAAGCGGCGGTGGGACGATCCGCCGCCGGAGCCCCCGCCACCCGGACGGCCCGGCGCGGGCCGCTGAAGGGCGCGCTCCGCCCGGACGGCCTGGGGCGGGCCGCTGGGGGCGCGCTCCGCTCGGACGCCCTGACGCAGGCCACTGAGGGCGGGCGCCGGACGCGTCGGAGCCCCGGCGGCACGGGCCGCGGAACGCCCCATACATCCCTTGAGTCCCACTCGGCCGCGTGGTGGGAGACGTCCACTCGGCGGGACACCTGTACGGTCCCGTGGCGGAGCCGGATACCGTAAGAGCACCATGAGCGCATCGCAGACACCGCCTGCCACCGCCGTACCGGGCGACGACGTACCGACCCTCCTCGTCAAGATCTTCGGTAAGGACCGGCCCGGCATCACCGCCGGCCTCTTCGACACCCTCGCCGCCTACTCCGTCGACGTCGTCGACATCGAGCAGGTCGTGACCCGGGGCCGCATCGTGCTGTGCGCCCTGGTCACGACGCCGACGGGGAGCGCGTCGAACGGCGCCTCCGAAGGGGACCTGCGCGCGACCGTGCACAGCTGGGCCGAGTCGCTGCACCTCCAGGCCGAGATCATCTCGGGTACCGGCGACAACCGCCCGCGCGGCACGGGGCGTTCGCACGTCACCGTGCTCGGCCACCCGCTCACCGCCGAGTCCACCTCCGCCATCGCCGCCGCCATAACGGCCACCGGCGGCAACATCGACCGTATCTTCCGGCTCGCCAAGTACCCCGTGACCGCGGTGGAGTTCGCGGTCTCCGGCACCCCGACCGACGTGCTGCGCACCGCGCTCGCCACCGAAGCCGCCGTGCTCGGCGTGGACATCGCCGTGAGCGCCTCCGGGCTGCAGCGCCGGGCGCAGCGCCTGGTCGTCATGGACGTGGACTCCACACTGATCCAGGACGAGGTCATCGAGCTGTTCGCGGCGCACGCGGGCTGCGAGAAGGAGGTCGCCGAGGTGACCGCCGCGGCGATGCGCGGCGAGCTGGACTTCGAGCAGTCGCTGCACGCCCGGGTGGAGCTGCTGGCGGGGCTGGACGCCTCGGTCGTGGAGCAGGTGCGCAAGGAGGTGCGGCTGACCCCCGGCGCGCGGACCCTGGTACGCACGCTCAAGCGCCTCGGATACCAGGTCGGCGTCGTCTCCGGCGGCTTCACGCAGGTCACCGACGCGCTCAAGGACGAGCTGGGGCTGGACTTCGCCTCGGCCAACACCCTGGAGATCGTGGACGGCCGGTTCACCGGCAAGGTCACCGGCGACATCGTGGACCGCGCGGGCAAGGCACGGCTGCTGCGCTCCTTCGCCCAGCAGGCCGGCGTGCCGCTGGCACAGACGGTCGCGATCGGCGACGGCGCCAACGACCTGGACATGCTGAACACCGCCGGGCTGGGCGTCGCCTTCAACGCCAAGCCGGTCGTACGGGAGGCCGCGCACACCGCCGTGAACGTGCCGTTCCTGGACACCGTGCTGTACCTGCTCGGCATCACCCGCGAAGAGGTCGAGGCCGCCGACACGATGGCGGACTGACGCAGTCCGACGGTGGCGGACTGACACACCGGCGGGTTGACACACCGGCGGGCTGAACGGTCACCCTCTGTACGCAGCCGCGGAAGCGGAGCGCACGGCACAAGCCGCGGAGGCGGAGGCCACGGCGTACGGAAGGGCCCCGGCGCGGAGCGTGCCGGGGCCCTTCGGCGCGTGCGGTCGGCGGCGGGTCAGTCCTGCGGCGTCCAGTACGCGACCAGGCGGCCGACGCCGTGCTCGACGGACTTCCAGGAGCCGTTGAAGGACACCACCGCCATGGAGGCGGTCGGGAAGCCGCTGCGGTTCATCCGAGTCAGCAGCTCGCCGTCGGCCTCTCCGGAGAGGGCGTCGGCGAGGGCGTGCATGCCGGGGTTGTGGCCGACCAGCAGCAGGTCGCTCACCTCGTCCGGGACCTCGTTGACCACCGCGATCAGCTCGCCGAGCGAGGCTTCGTACAGCCGCTCTTCGTAGACGGTCTTGGGACGCTGAGGGAGTTCATGGACGCAGAGTTTCCATGTCTCGCGGGTGCGCAGTGCCGTGGAGCAGAGGGTCAGGTCGGGGCTGACGCCCGCTCCCGCGAGCCATCGTCCGGCGGTGGGGGCGTCCCGGCGGCCGCGCTCGGCGAGCGGCCGCTCGTGGTCGCTCTCCTGCGACCACTCGGCCTTGGCATGTCGGAGAAGAACAATCCGGCGAGGAGAATCGACGCTCATGTGTCCCAGCTTCGCATGAAACGCAGCGCGGGGCGCGGGGTGTTGACAGCCTCGTCCCACGAGGCGGGATGCGGAACCGGCGACTACACTCCGGCGCCGACCAGCCGCGCGAGCAAGTGGACCACGGACAGCACGGCGGGCGGCGCACCGGCCGCCTCGGCCTCCGCTGCGGGGGTCATCACGAAGAGCAGCGTCACGAACGAGACCACCGGCAGGGCCACGGCCCACCACGGCAGCCGCACGGTCCGGGCGCCGTTCTCGGCGTGCCTGGGGTGAGCGGCGGACATGGGATCGCCTCCGTGCGGTCGAGCGGCCGCGCGGCCTTCATGGCGGGCCGCGCCCACCGCTGCTGCGCGGTGTCCTTCGAACCTACGGTTCCCGGTCCGCTCGGCCCATCAGGTGCACCACCCACTTGCCCCTGACCCCGGCCCCCTAGGGGACGGTGGGGACAGCCCCACCGTGCGCGCCGGGGCGCCGGGTCACGGAGCGGCGATGCTGGCGATGATCCCGACGACGACGGTGACGCCGAGCATCGCGCCCAGCACGAGGAGGAGCTTCTTCTGTCCGCCCTGCGGATTCGGTTCGAGCACTGGCATACGCCCAGTGTCGCAAACGCCGCCGGGCCACCGGTCGGCAGGACCGGGTAAGGGAGCCGGGGGCTCCGGTGGGCGGTACCAGGTAAGGGAGCCGAGGGCTCCGGTGGGCGGTACCAGGTAAGGGAGCCGAGGGCTCCGGTCGACAGGACCGGGCCAGGGAGCCAGGCGGTCCCTTACCGCTCGTCTGCCTCTACCGCTCGTCCTCGATGCGGCGGTCGCGGCCGGCCAGCATGCCCACCGCGATCTGCGGCACCATCAGGCCCGCCATCAGCGCGATCGGCAAGCCCCAGCCGCCACTGTGCTGGTACAGCGCGCCCACCAGGAGCGGGCCGGGGATGGAGATCAGGTAGCCGATGCACTGGGCGAAGGCGGAGAGCTTGACGACGCCGGCGGCGCTGCGGGCCCGCATGCCGATCATGGTGAGGGCCAGCGGGAAGGCGCAGTTCGATATGCCGAGCAGCAGCGCCCAGCCCCAGGCGCCGGCGGCGGGCGCCAGCCACAGGCCGGCGTACCCGGCGAGCCCGCAGGCCCCGAGGAGCACGGCCAGCGGCCCCTGGTGGCGCATCCGGGCCGCCACCCGCGGCAGCAGGAAGGACAGCGGGATGCCCATCGCCATGGTGATCGCGAGCAGGACGCCCGCGGTCCCGGCGGGCACTCCGGCGTCGCGGAAGATCTGCGGCAGCCAGCCCATGGTGATGTACGCGGCGGTGGCCTGGAGGCCGAAGAAGACGGCGAGCGACCAGGCGGTGGGCGAACGGCTGATCCGGATGGCGGTGGCGTCCTCGCGCGGCGCGCCGGCCGCCTGCGGCGCCGTCTGCGGCGCGCGGTGCCGCAGCACGGCGAGCCAGGGGACGATGGCGAGGGCGCCGAGCACCGCCCAGATCGCCAGGCCGGCCTGCCAGCCGCCGCCGAGCGCGCCGGTGACCGGCACGGTGAGCGCGGCGGCGAGCGAGGTGCCCAGCGCCAGGGCCATGGAGTACAGCCCGGTCATCGAGCCGACCCGGTCGGGGAAGAAGGTCTTGATGACCACGGGCAGCAGGATGTTGCTGACCGCGATGCCGGCGAGGGCGAGGGCGCTGGCGACGAGGAAGCCGGCCGTGCCGCCGGCGAAGGGCCGCGCCACGACGCCGATGGTGATCGCGGCCATGCCGGCGCACACGATGGCGCCGGGGCCGAAGCGGCGGGCCAGCCGCGGCGCCGCGATGCCGAAGACGGCGAAGCACAGGGCCGGTACGGAGGTGAGCAGGCCCGCGATGGTGCCGCTCATGCCGAGTCCGTCCCGTACCTCCTCCATGAGGGCGCCCAGGCTGGTGATGGCCGGGCGGAGGTTGAGGGCGGCGAGGACGAGACCGGCGGTCAGGACCGCGCCGAGCCAGCGCGGTACGCGCGCGGGGGCGCGGTCGAGCGGGTCGCCGCCGGGCGTCCCGGTGGTCCGACCGGTGGTCTGAGGTGCCTCGGTGGCGGTGCCGAGGGTCGCGAGGTCGTCGTCTGCCATACGTACATCATAGAATCATGGGATGAATGCTTGTCCAGGTGATTCTCGCCTCCCGGTGACCGGCCGGGAAAGGCTTAGCATCAGCGATGCCGAATCCGTGCTCGTGTCCTCGGGAGCGCTCGTATGCCGCTGACCTCGCCCCGGCGTTCCGCCCTGGCCGACCAGGTGATCGCACAGCTGCGTGCCCAGATCACCTCGGGCGAGTGGCCGGTCGACTCGCGCATCCCCACCGAGCCCGAGCTGGTCGAGCAGCTCGGCGTGGCCCGCAACACCGTCCGCGAGGCGGTCCGGGCGCTGGCCCACAACGGTCTGCTGGACATCCGCCAGGGCTCCGGCACGTACGTGGTCGCCACCAGTGAGCTGGCGGGCGTGATGAACCGCAGGTTCGCCGACGCCGACCCGCGGCACGTCGCCGAGCTGCGCAGCGCGCTGGAGGCGGAGGCCGCCCGGCGGGCCGCGGAGCGCCGTACGGAGGCCGATCTCAAGCAGCTGGACGCGGCGCTGCAGCGGCGCGAGCAGGCCTGGGAGTCGGGCGCCGCCGCGGCCTTCGTGGAGGCGGACGCCAACCTGCACATGGCGATCGTGGCGGCCTCGCACAACGACGTACTGGCGGAGCTGTACGCGGACCTCGGCGGCGTGCTGCGGGAGTTCCTCCGCGCCGACGTGGGCGACGAACTGCGCCCGGAGTCGCACCTGGACCACTCCCGGCTGGTGGACGCGATCCGCGACGGCGACGGCGACCGCGCGGCGACGGAAGCAGGAGCCCACCCGTACGGCTGCCGATTGGGCCGCGCCTAGCCGACCGGCGGTTCCGGCCCGAGGACAGCGTCCGCTCGGGAGGCGACCGGCCGGCCCGAGGACAGCGTCCGCTCGGGAGGCGACCGGCGGTTCCTCCTCGCCCTCTCCGCCGGCGATTCCCGCCCGCGCCCCTTGGGTAACCCCCTGCTGGGGGGACGATCTCGTTCGATTCACCCCGAAGGCCGCCGCGCGAGCGCCGCGCAAGCGACGACGGGCCGCGCAAGCCGAGCCCTGGAGCCGGGCGCGCCGGCGAAGCCCCGAAGGCGGCCCCGCCAAGCCAACGAAGAAGGGCCGCGCCCCGCCCCGTACATCGCGTACGGAACGGGCCGCGGCCCTCACTCACAGCCGGGTGCGTCAGGCACCCTCACTGCCGACCGGCTCAGGCGCCCATCATGTGCACGCCGCCGTCGACGTGCACGATCTCGCCGGTGGTCTTCGGGAAGAAGTCCGAGAGCAGCGCGACGACGCCCTTGCCGGCCGGCTCCGGGTCGCCCATGTCCCAGTTGAGCGGGGAGCGGGTGTCCCACACCTTGGCGAGCTCGGAGAAGCCCGGGATGGACTTGGCGGCCATCGAGCCGATCGGGCCGGCGGAGACCAGGTTGCAGCGGACGTTCCGCGCGCCGAGGTCGCGGGCCACGTAGCGGCTGGTGGCCTCCAGCGCGGCCTTGGCCGGGCCCATCCAGTCGTACTGCGGCCAGGCGAACTGCGCGTCGAAGGTCAGGCCGACCACCGCGCCGCCCTCCTCCGGCATCAGCGGCAGGCAGGCCATGGTCAGCGCCTTCAGCGAGAACGCCGAGACGTGCATGGCCGTGGAGACCGACTCGAAGGACGTGTTCAGGAAGTTGCCGCCGAGCGCGTCCTGCGGGGCGAAACCGATGGAGTGGACGACACCGTCCAGGCCGCCGAGCTCCTCGCGGACCTTGGCCTCCAGACCGTCCAGGTGCTCCTGGTTGGTCACGTCCAGCTCGATGACCTTGGCGGGCTTGGGCAGCTTCTTCGCGATGCGCTCGGTGAGCGTGGGCCGCGGGAAGGCCGTGAGGATGACCTCGGCGCCCTGCTCCTGCGCGACCTTGGCCGCGTGGAAGGCGATGGAGGACTCCATCAGCACACCGGTGATCAGAATGCGCTTGCCGGCGAGGATTCCGCTCATATCGATCAGTGACCCATGCCCAATCCGCCGTCGACGGGAATGACGGCTCCAGTGATGTACGCGGCCTCGTCGGAGGCCAGGAAGCGGACCGAGGCGGCGATCTCCTCGGGCTGCGCGTAACGCGCGAGCGGCACCTGCTTCACGATGTTCTCGCGCTGCTCGTCGGTGAGCGCGCGGGTCATGTCCGTGTCGACGAAGCCGGGGGCCACGACGTTGCACGTGATGTTGCGGGAGCCCAGCTCGCGGGCGATCGAGCGGGCGAAGCCGACGAGGCCGGCCTTGGACGCCGCGTAGTTCGCCTGGCCCGCCGAGCCCAGCAGGCCCACCACCGAGGAGATCAGCACGATGCGGCCCTTGCGCGCCCGCAGCATGCCGCGGTTGGCCCGCTTGACCACGCGGAACGTACCGGTGAGGTTGGTCTCCAGGACCGAGGCGAAGTCGTCCTCCGACATCCGCATGAGCAGCTGGTCACGGGTGACGCCGGCGTTGGCCACCAGCACCTCGACCGCGCCGTGCTTCTCCTCGATCTCCTTGTACGCCTGCTCGACCTGCTCCGTGTCGGTGATGTCGCACTTCACGGCCAAGAACCCCGCCGGGGGTTCGCCGGAGCGGTAGGTGATGGCGACCTTGTCGCCTGCCTCGGCGAAGGCGCGGGCGATGGCGAGGCCGATGCCGCGATTGCCTCCGGTGACCAGAACCGAGCGGCTCAAGAGATCACCCTTTCCGTGTCCTGTCCGACGTGTGTTCCCTACGAAACTAGCGGTCAGCGACCCCATACGGAGAATCGACCTCGCACAGGGGCACATCCCGGTCACTGTCGGGTCCCTACAGAACCGACCGCGCCGCACCCCGGTGGAACACCCCCGCGCACCGGAAGGACGTCCTGCGCATCGGGGCTCCGGCACGGCATGATGCGTGGCGCCGACCACGGGAGGGATGCCGTGCCTGCTACACCTCGTTCCGTAGACGAGAGCTTCCTCGCCCTGCCCCTGCGCGCGCTGGCCGATGCCGCGCTCGCGCGGGCCCGGGCGCTGGGGGCCGCCCATGCCGACTTCCGGCTGGAACGCATCCGGTACGCGTCCTGGCGACTGCGGGACGCGAAGACCGCCGGTTCCTCGGACACCACCGACCTGGGGTACGCGGTGCGGGTGGTGCACGGCGGGGCCTGGGGGTTCGCGTCCGGCGTCGACCTGACCATGGACGCGGCGGCGCGGGTCGCCGCGCAGGCCGTCGCGATGGCCAAGCTGTCGGCGAAGGTGATCGACGCGGCGGGCTCGGAAGAGGTCGTCGAGCTGGCCGACGAGCCCGCCCATCCGGACCGCGTCTGGGTGTCCTCGTACGACGTGGACCCCTTCGACGTCCCGGACGCGGAGAAGAGCGGGCTGCTGGCGGAGTGGAGCGGGCGGCTGCTGGCCGCGCCGGGCGTGACACACGCGGACGCCTCGCTGCTCACGGTCCGGGAGAACAAGTTCTACGCCGACACCGCGGGCACCACGACCACGCAGCAGCGGGTCCGGCTGCACCCGGAGCTGACGGCCGTCGCGGTGGACGGGGGCACCGGCGAGTTCGACTCGATGCGGACCGTCGCGCCGCCCGTCGGCCGGGGCTGGGAGTACCTGACCGACGGCCGGTACGACTGGGACGCTGAGCTGGCGGAGATGCCGGAGCTGCTCGCGGAGAAGATGCGCGCGCCGAGCGTGCGGTCCGGGCGGTACGACCTGGTGGTGGATCCCTCCAACCTCTGGCTGACGATCCACGAGTCGATCGGGCACGCGACCGAGCTGGACCGGGCGCTGGGCTACGAAGCGGCGTACGCGGGCACGTCGTTCGCCACCTTCGACCAGCTGGGCACCTTGAAGTACGGCTCGGAGCTCATGCACGTGACGGGCGACCGGACCGCCGAGCACGGGCTGGCCACGATCGGGTACGACGACGAGGGCGTCCGGACGCAGTCCTGGGACCTGGTCAAGGACGGCGTGCTGGTCGGCTACCAGCTGGACCGCAGGATCGCGAAGCTGACCGGCTTCGAGCGGTCCAACGGGTGCGCGTACGCGGACTCGCCGGGCCACGTGCCGGTGCAGCGCATGGCCAACGTGTCCCTGCAGCCGGCGCCCGAAGGCCCGTCGACCGAGGACCTGATCGGGGGCGTGGAGCGCGGCATCTACGTGGTCGGCGACCGGTCGTGGTCCATCGATCAGCAGCGGTACAACTTCCAGTTCACCGGGCAGCGGTTCTTCCGGATCGAGAACGGGCGGCTGGCGGGGCAGCTGCGGGACGTGGCGTACCAGGCCACCACCACCGACTTCTGGGGCTCGATGGCCGCGGTGGGCGGCCCGCAGACGTACGTGCTGGGCGGCGCCTTCAACTGCGGCAAGGCCCAGCCGGGCCAGGTCGCCTCCGTCTCCCACGGCTGCCCCTCCGCCCTCTTCACGGACGTCAACATCCTCAACACGACTCAGGAGGCCGGCCGATGACGGCGCACGAGATGTGCCGGGGGTCCGGGGGTCGTCCCCCGGGTCAGCACAGTCTGAACACGACCCAGGAGGCCGGTCGATGAGCACCCGTACGCCGCGGACGAACGCGCCGCACGAGGTCGTCGAGCGCGCGCTGGCCCTCTCGCGGGCCGACGGCTGCGTGGTGATCGCGGACGAGACGACCACCGCCAACCTGCGCTGGGCGGGCAACGCGCTGACCACCAACGGCGTCACCCGTGGCCGCACCCTCACGGTGATCGCCACCGTGGACGGCAAGGAGGGCACCGCCTCGGGCGTGGTGTCCCGGGCCGCGGTCACCGCCGACGACCTGGAGGCGCTGGTGCGGGCCGCCGAGGCGGCCGCCGGTGCCGCCGGGCCCGCCGACGACGCGCGGCCGCTCGTCCCGGGCGGCGCCCCCTCGTCCGGCTTCACCGAGCCGCCCGCCGAGACCTCCTCCGAGGTCTTCGCGGACTTCGCGCCCGCGCTGGGCGAGTCCTTCCGGCGGGCCCGGGACGGCGGCCGCGAGCTGTACGGGTTCGCCAGCCACGCGATGGTCTCCTCGTACGTGGGCTCCTCCACGGGGCTGCGGCTCCGGCACGACCAGCCCACCGGCACGCTGGAGCTCAACGCCAAGTCGCCCGACCGCTCCCGCTCGGCCTGGGCGGGCCGGGCCACCCGGGACTTCGGGGACGTCGACCCGCTGGCCATGGATGCCGAGCTGGCGCGCCGGCTGGCCTGGGCGGAGCGGCGGATCGAGCTGCCGGCGGGCCGGTACGAGACGCTGCTGCCGCCCACCGCCGTCGCCGACCTGCTCGTGTACCAGCTGTGGTCGTCCGGGGCCCGGGACGCGGCCGAGGGCCGTACGGTCTTCTCGGCGCCCGGCGGGGGCACCCGGGTCGGCGAGAAGCTCTCCGGGCTGCCGATGACGCTGCGCAGCGATCCGGGGGCAGCGGGGCTGGAGTGCGCGCCCTTCGTGCTGGCGCACAGCTCCGGGGACGACGCCTCGGTCTTCGACAACGGGCTGCCGCTGGAGCCGACGGACTGGATCCGGGACGGCGCGCTGAACCAGCTGGTCACGACGCGGCACAGTGCGGAGCTGACCGGCCTGCCGGTGGCCCCGGCCGTCGACAACCTGCTGCTGGAGGCGGGCGGCAGCAAGTCCCTGGACGAGCTGGTGGCCGGTACCGAGCGGGGGCTGCTGCTGACCTGCCTGTGGTACATCCGCGAGGTCGATCCGGCGACGCTGCTGCTCACAGGGCTGACCCGGGACGGCGTGTACCTGGTGGAGGGCGGCGAGGTGGTCGGTGAGGTGAACAACTTCCGGTTCAACGAGTCGCCGGTGGACCTGCTGGGGCGTGCGACCGAGGCGGGCCGTACGGAGCGGACCCTGCCGCGCGAGTGGAGCGACTACTTCACGCGCGCCGCGACGCCC
Source organism: Streptomyces sp. NPDC047117 (assembly GCF_040643545.1). NCBI lineage: Bacteria > Bacillati > Actinomycetota > Actinomycetes > Kitasatosporales > Streptomycetaceae > Streptomyces > Streptomyces sp. NPDC047117. The sequence continues at coordinate 27,135 of NZ_JBEYUN010000008.1, forward strand.
GCGCTGCGGATCCCGGACTTCAACATGAGCTCGGTGAGCCCGGGAGTGTGAGGGCGGGGCCCCGCCCCACCGGGGTGCGGGCACTTGTCGTACCGCGTGGCCGGCCTGTGGATACTCGGTCGGCCACGCTGCGCACGGCGAATAGAATCGGTTCCGTCCTCCCGTTTGGGATCAACGACCGATCAGGAACGCCATGACACGCCTCGGCGAATCCGTCGCCCGCGCCAGCTCGCTGCTCTCCGCAGACCTCTCCGCAGACGCCACCGTCGCGGAGCTGCTGAAGGAGACCGGCTCGCGGCGCTATCTCGACCTGACGGACCTGCCGGCCAAGGAGCAGGCCGAGCTGATCGCCTCGCGTACGGTCGAGGTGCTGCCGGGCGTGGACCAGCTCGCCGAGCGCATCGAGGAGCGCACGGCGGCCGGCAAGGGTCTGCACATCAAGCTGGGCATCGACCCGACGGCGACCGATGTGCACCTGGGGCACGCGGTCCCGCTGATCATCCTCAGCCGCTTCCAGCGGCTCGGCCACGACGTCACGCTGATCATCGGCGACTTCACGGCCAAGATCGGCGACCCCTCGGGCCGTACGGCCGAGCGTCCGCCGCTGACCGACGAGGACATCGCGCACAACCTCGCGAGCTACCGCGAGCAGGTCCGGCCGTTCTTCGACTTCGACAAGGTCAGCTTCCGGCAGAACAGCGAGTGGCTGGCGCCGTACACCTTCCCCGAGCTGCTGAGCCTGCTCTCCAAGGTGCCGGCCTCCCAGCTGCTCCAGCGCGAGGACTTCCGTACCCGCCTCGCGTCGGGCGCGGGCCTGACCATGACGGAGATGCTGTACCCGATCGCGCAGGGCCTGGACTCGGTGGCGCTGGAGTGCGACGTGGAGCTGGGCGGCGCCGACCAGCTGCTGAACCTCCAGATGGGCCGCAAGCTGATGGAGCTCAAGGGCCAGCAGCCGCAGCTCGTGGTCACGATGCCGCTCATCGAGGGCACCGACGGCACCGGCGCGAAGATGTCCAAGTCCAAGGGCAACTACGTCGGCCTGAACGCGCCCGCCGAGGACGTCTTCGGCAAGATCATGTCGGTCCCGGACCGGCTGATGGAGCCGTACCTCAAGGCGTGGACGGAGTGGACGGACGAGGAGATCGCCCAGGCCCTGGCCCGCATCGAGGCGAAGACGCTGCACCCGATGGACCTGAAGAAGGTCCTCGCGGGTGAGGTCGTGGCCGCGCTGTACGGCATCGAGGCGGCGATGACGGCCCGCGCCGGGTTCGTCGCGCAGTTCTCCAAGAAGTCCTTCGCCGACGTCGGCACGCTGCCGTCGGTGGACCTCGCGGCGCACGGCTCGGACACGGTGGCCACGGTGCTGACCCAGGTGCTGGAGTTCACGCCGAGCGCGTCGGCGGCCCGCCGGCTGGCGAAGCAGAACGCCCTGCGGCTGGTCATCGAGGCCGAGTCGGGCCAGGAGACCGTGGTGCTGGCCGAGGCGGACGCGATCCGCCCGCTGGCCGAGGTGCTGGCGGAGAAGCTGGCCGTCACGCCCGGTACGCCGTACCTCAAGGCGGGCCGCAAGCTGGCCCAGCTCCAGGGCGAGGCGTAGCCGCCGCCCTTCGGAAACGATCGCCCGGGGCGCTCGGGTCTTCCCGTTCGGCGCCCCGGGCTCGGTACCGTTCCGGCGGACCTGTTCGCCAGGTCCGCCGGAACGGTTCACGACGGTGGGATCAGACCCGCTGTTGCCGGTGTGTCCTCCCGCGCACCATGGCCCACAGCCGACTGCCCACGCCGACGACGATCACCGCGCCGATCAGCTGGAGCAGGTGCCGGGTCCAGTCGATGCCCTTGGTGTCCTCGACTCCGATGCCGGTGGCCGCCCAGTTCCCCAGCACGCTGCCGAGCATGCCGAAGATCACGGTCAGCCAGAGCGGAATCGCCTGTTTCCCGGGGATGAGGGCCCTCGCGATCACGCCCAGGACCAGACCCAGAATGATGGCCCACAACCAATTCATGTCGCCTCCCAGTGGGGCGCGGTGTACAAGGCCGTGCATCGTTCAGTGTCGTACCGCCACCCGTACGGCGCACGTCGGAGCCGCCCGTACGCCTGAGACCGCTGTGCGGCCGATCCGGGACAGCGCGCCCCGGTCTCGAACGCTGCGCAGGCCCGGCGTAACGTGGGACAGGTCCGGCATAGGGGTTGCCCGGTACGACAACAGGTGGTGGAACGTGATGCGGAAGCAGAGCAGCGCCCAGACTTTCCGGATCACGGGAGCCCGCCAGGGGCTGACCGAGGACGTCCGTGGGCGGCAGCGACGCTATGTGATCTCGATGTCCTTGCGGACGGTGGCGGTGATCCTCACCGCCGTGCTCTGGAACGTCGAGCGGCCCGTCGCCATTATCACCCTGATCGCGGGTCTGGTGCTGCCCTACATCGCGGTAGTCATCGCCAACGCGGGCCGGGAGAACGCGACTTCACTTCCGTCGAACTTCATCGCGGCGCCGTCGCGGCCTATGCTGACCGCTCGTTCGGGTGACGCTCCGGCGGAACCCGCGCCGGAAGCGGGGCGGGCCGGCTCCGCCGAACACCGCGGTGACCACGACTGATCTTCCGACGGTACGCAAAGCTCAAGAAAAGCTCAGATCAATCATGTGGTTCCGGTGCACCCGGCACGGTCCCCCATGACATACTTCGTACGCGCTCCGCATCCCCCGTCGGAGCGACGGACCGACGCCGGGCGGCTCCCCCCGTGGCTGCCCGGCGTCGCCATGTCCGGGCTCAGGGGCGACGTAGGGTTGAGGCTGTGAACTCCCCTGATAACGCAGTGATCTGCTCCGCCAAGGGCTGCCGTGCGGCCGCGGTGTGGGTGCTGGCCTGGAACAACCCGAAGATCCACACACCCGACCGGCGCAAGACCTGGCTCGCGTGCGACGAGCACCGTGAGCACCTCGCCCAATTCCTCGACGTCCGCAGCTTCCTGAAGGACGTGGTGAAACTGGCGGAGTGGGAGGCCCGGCAGGAGGGCGCCGAGCCGTCGGGCCCGGAGCAGGGCGGGCCGCCCCGGGAGAGCTGAACCCCCCGGGGACGGTCAGCCGCCGATCGCCGACATCGGCCGCTGCGGCTGCAGGAAGCTCGGGTCGTCCAGGCCCGAGCCCGCCTTCTTGCCCCACATCGCGCCCTTCCATATCTGCGCGATGTCCTCGTCCGGCGCGTCCGAGCGGAGCGCGGCCCGCAGGTCGGTCTCCTCCGTGGCGAACAGGCAGGTGCGCACCTGGCCGTCGGCGGTCAGCCGGGTACGGTCGCAGGCCCGGCAGAAGGGGCGGGTGACCGAGGCGATGACGCCGACGCGGTGCGGGCCGCCGTCCACGAGCCACCGCTCGGCGGGCGCGGAGCCGCGCTCCTCCTGCCCCTCGGGGGTCAGCTCGAAGCGGGTGCGCAGCGAGGCCAGGATGTCACCGGCGGTGATCATGCCGTCGCGCTTCCAGCCGTGCTGGGCGTCGAGCGGCATCTGCTCGATGAAGCGGAGCTCGTAGTCGTTCTCCACGGCCCAGGCGAGGAGGTCGGGCGCCTCGTCGGCGTTGAGCCCCGGCATCAGGACGGAATTGACCTTGACCGGGGTGAGCCCGGCGGCGCGGGCGGCCTCCAGGCCGCGCAGCACGTCGGCGTGGCGCTTGCGGCGGGTCAGGGCCTGGAAGACGTCCGGGCGCAGGGTGTCCAGGGAGACGTTGACCCGGTCCAGGCCGGCGTCGCGCAGCGCGGCGGCGGTGCGCTCCAGGCCGATGCCGTTGGTGGTGAGGGACATCTGCGGGCGCGGCTCCAGGGCCGCGACGCGCTCGACGATCCCGACGAGGCCGGGCCGGAGCAGCGGCTCACCGCCGGTGAAGCGGACCTCTTCGATGCCGAGGTCGGTGACGGCGATGCGGATGAGGCGGACGATTTCGTCGTCCGTGAGCAGGTCAGGCTTGGCGAGCCACTGCAGCCCCTCTTCGGGCATGCAGTAGGTGCACCGCAGGTTGCACCGGTCGGTCAGCGAAACCCGCAGGTCGGTGGCTACCCGGCCGTATGTGTCGATGAGCACGAGGCCCCCTCCCCCGGTGTCGGATCATTACGTTGTCGAGCCTACGCGATGGGTGTGACAACGGGCACGGCTCCGATGTCACGATGCGCGGCCGGCCGCGTCGTAGGGATCTACGACGCGGCCGGTTCTCCGCGGGGACGGGGTGCGGGTCAGTGTGCTCCGGTGCCGGTCAGGGACCGGACCTCCAGCTCGGCGTACTTCTTCACGTCCGGCTCCTCCTTGGAGAGGAGGGAGCCGAGCCAGCCGAGCAGGAAGCCCAGCGGGATGGAGATCAGGCCCGGGTTCTCCAGCGGGAAGACGGCGAAGTCGGCGCCGGGGAACATCGAGGTCTCCTTGCCGGAGACGACCGGCGAGAAGAGCACGAGCAGCACGGAGGAGATCAGGCCGCCGTAGATCGACCACAGCGCTCCGGAGGTGGTGAAGCGCTTCCAGAAGAGGCTGTAGAGGATCGTCGGCAGGTTGGCGGAGGCCGCGACCGCGAAGGCCAGCGCGACCAGGCCCGCGACGTTCAGGCCGCGGGCGAAGACGCCGAGGACGATCGCGACGGCGCCGATGCCGACGGTGGCCCAGCGCGCGGCCCGCACCTCCTCCTTCTCCGACGCCTTGCCCTTCTTGATCACGTTGACGTACAGGTCGTGCGCGAAGGACGAGGACGAGGCGAGGGTGAGTCCCGCGACCACCGCGAGGATGGTGGCGAAGGCGACCGCCGAGATCACGGCGAGCAGGATCGCGCCGCCGGTGGAGTTCGCGCCGCCGCCGATCTCCTGGGCGAGCAGGGTGGCGGCCGTGTTGCCCGCCGGGTTCGACTCGGTGATCGTCTTCGGGCCGACCAGGGCCGCGGCGCCGAAGCCGAGCGCGATGGTCATCAGGTAGAAGACGCCGATGATGCCGATGGCCCAGTTGACGGACTTACGGGCGGCCTTGGCGGTGGGCACGGTGTAGAAGCGGATGAGGATGTGCGGCAGCCCCGCGGTGCCGAGCACCAGCGCGATGCCCAGCGAGATGAAGTCGATCTTCGAGGTGGCGGTGGCGCCGTACTTCAGGCCGGGCTCCAGGAACGCCGCGCCCTTGCCGCTCTCCTCGGCGGCCTTGCCGAGCAGCTCGGAGATGTTGAAGTGGAACTTCAGCATGACCAGGAACGTGATGAGCAGGGTGCCCGCGATCAGCAGGACGGCCTTGACCATCTGCACCCAGGTGGTGCCCTTCATCCCGCCGATGGAGACGTAGAGGATCATCACGATGCCGACGAGGACGACGACGAGCATCTTGCCGGCCTCGCTGGTGATGCCGAGCAGCAGCGTGACCAGTGCGCCCGCGCCCGCCATCTGGGCCAGCAGGTAGAAGATCGAGACCACGATGGTGGAGACGCCCGCCGCGGTACGGACGGGGCGCTGCCGCATCCGGTACGCGAGCACGTCGCCCATGGTGAAGCGGCCGGAGTTGCGCAGCGGCTCGGCGACCAGCAGCAGCGCGACCAGCCACGCGACGAGGAAGCCGATGGAGTACAGGAAGCCGTCGTAACCGAAGAGGGCGATGGCGCCCGCGATGCCGAGGAAGGACGCGGCGGACATGTAGTCGCCGGAGATCGCCAGGCCGTTCTGGAAGCCGGAGAACTGCCGGCCGCCGGCGTAGAAGTCCTCGGCGCCCTTGGTCTGCCGGCCGGCCCACACGGTGATGGCCAGGGTGGCGGCGACGAAGACCGCGAAGATCGTGATGATCAGCGCGCGGTGCTGGCCGGCGCCCTCGGCGGCCAGGGCCGGGGTCCCGGCGGCGAGCTGGTACGTGAGGCTCATGCGTCACCCTCCCCGCGCGGGGCGTCGTTCTCCAGCCGGGTCCTGATCGCCTCGGCCTTGGGGTCGAGCTTCGCGGCGGCGTGCCGGGAGTACCACCAGGCGATGAGGAAGGTCGTCACGAACTGGGCGAGGCCGAAGACGAAGGCGACGTTGACGTTGCCGACGACCTTGGTGCCCATGAAGCCGCCCGCGTAGTTGCTGAGCAGCACGTACAGCAGGTACCAGAGCACGAAGGCGATGGTCAGCGGGAAGGCGAACGAGCGGTACGAGCGGCGCAGTTCGGTGAACTCCGCGCCGGACTGCACTTCGGTGAAGGGCGGCGTCGCATGGGGCGCGTCGGGCGGCGCCTCGTGGGCCTTGTGCGGCCCGTCATCGGCGGGCGGCTGGGCGGCGGTGCTCACGCGGTCTCCTGTTTCTCGCAATGTCCGGCGCGTTGCGTCCGGCGACATAAAGTCCAGATCAGTGATGCGGATCACGCATGCTAGAGGTGCTCAGGCTCCTTACGACAGAGGCGGGGGCCGAAATCCCCAGGAAATCGGGGGGTACGGCCGCCACCGGCCGGGTGCCGGGTCGTTGTCCGGGTGTGACGCCTTCGCCGCCACTGCAGCCACCGGGACCGGGCCGACTGCCGTACGGCGCCGTCAAGTTGCCCTTCCCGGTCATCGCCCCTCCTCCGGTGCCACCCCGTCCCACCAGGGGTGATGCCCAAAACTGGGACGGCCGTCGGATCACGCTGCCGCTGCTGAGCATCGGTGCGCTGCGCCGCCGCCGAAGTGGTTGACGAACCCCCGCACCTGCGGCAGTTGACGGGTTTTCCCCGCCGGTCGGCGGGTTTTCTTTACCGACCGTTGAACTGTCCGGGTGATCACGGATAGCTTCACTCGTCACGAACCGGCTCGCGCGCGACCTGCCCGCGAGCGGTCAGAGATGATGTGGAGTACCCATGGCACATCGGAGATCCAGACGGGTGCGCGCGCTCGGCGTACCGGTCGGACTGGCCCTCGTGGCCTCCCTCGGCTTCCTCCCGCAGGCGGCCACCGCCGCTCCTCAGGAGGCACCCCGCACCACGGCGGCGGCCGACGGCCCGCTGCTCTCGTACGTCGTCAACGCCACGCCCGGCAAGGCCTCGGCGGCCAGGGTCGGCAAGGCGATACGCGCGGCCGGCGGCACGGTGGTCGTCGCCCACGCGAAGATAGGCGTGATAGTCGCCCACTCCGCGAACCCGCAGTTCGCGGAGGCGATACGCACGGTGCGCGGCGTCCAGTCGGCCGGCGCCACCCGCACCGCCCCCCTGAAGGCCAGCGGCACCACCGACATCGGGAAGCCGCAGAAGGCCGATCTGAGCAAGGCAGCACAGCTGGCCGGCGCCAAGGCGAAGGCCGCGGGCGAGGAGCCCCTGGAGTCCCTGCAGTGGGACCTGCCGGCCATCAAGGCCGACCAGGCCGCGAAGGTGAACCCCGGCAGCAAGAAGGTCACCGTCGCGGTCATCGACACCGGCGTGGACGACACCCACCCGGACCTGAAGCCCAACTTCTCCGCCGGACAGTCCGCGAACTGCGTGGGCGGCGTGGCCGACACCACCCGCGGCTCCTGGCGCCCGTACGACCCCGCCGAGGACTACCACGGCACGCACGTCGCCGGCACGATCGCCGCGGCACGCAACGGGGTCGGCGTGGCCGGTGTCGCGCCGGGCGTGAAGATCTCCGCCATCAAGGTCAGCGAGCCGAAGACGAGCCTGTTCTACGCCGAGAGCGTGGTCTGTGCCTTCGTGTTCGCGGCCGACCACGGCGTCGAGGTCACCAACAACAGCTACTACGTCGACCCGTGGATGTTCAACTGCAAGGACGACCCCGACCAGGGTGCGATCGTCGACGCGGTGGGCCGGGCGGCCAAGTACGCCGAGCGCAAGGGTGCGATCAACGTCGCCGCGGCCGGCAACTCCAACCTCGACCTGGCGGCGAAGGAACTCACCGACAAGTCGAGCCCGAACGACACCACTCCGGCGGAGCGGAAGATCGACCCCGCCAAGTGCTGGGACGTGCCCACCCAGCTCCCGGGCACCGTCACGGTCGCCGCGACCGGCGTGAAGAAGCTCAAGTCGTACTACTCCAACTACGGCAACGGCGTGATCGACGTGGCCGCGCCGGGCGGTGACAGCCGGCAGGTCCCCGAGCTCCCGGCGAAGAACGGCAACATCCTCTCCACCATGCCGGGCGGCGACTGGGCCTACCTGGCGGGCACCTCGATGGCCTCGCCCCACGTGGCGGGCGTCGCGGCGCTGGTGAAGAGCGCGCACCCGAAGAGCAGCCCGCAGGAGATCCAGTGGCTGCTGAAGAAGGACGCGGACAACCCGGGCTGCCCCCAGGGTGACGCGACGTGCACCGGTACTCAGCACGTCAACGGCCACTACGGGTACGGGATCGTGGACGCGCTGGACGCCGTCGAACAGCGCTGACCGAAGCGGCGCCGGGGCCCGTGGCAGCCGGGTCCCGGCGGCCGGGCGGTCCGTCCGTCCCTGAGGCGGGCGGACCGCTGCGGCCCTGATGTGCCGCGACCGCTGCCCTGCATGTACTGCGCCCGCGGCCCTTCGTGTGCCGCGGGCGCGGCGTCTCAGGCCGCGTCGGCGCCCGGTACGACGGTGGGCCGCGCTCCTCCGTCCGAGGCGGCCGCGCGTGCGGCGCCCTGCGGGCCCGTCGTCCGCAGCACCCCGTCGGCCAGCAGCCACTGGGCCGCGATGTAGCTGAGCATGATGCAGAACTGCGGGGCCGGCGGCTGCGGCCAGTGCGCGATGCCGCTCGCGATCAGGGTGTCGGAGCCCAGGAAGAGCAGACCGCCGAGGAGGGCCCGCGGCCCGGCCCGCAGCGCCCCGTACGCCATCGCGGTGAGCAGCAGGCTGTACCCGGTGACCGGGCCGCGCAGATCGGCCGGCAGGCCCGGCCACAGCAGCGCCACGGTGCCGAGCCAGGCCGCGGCGTACCCGGCGGCCACGGCGGCCGGCGGAACCCGGCGGGCCCATCCCGGTGCGGCGCCCCGCCGCACGAACAGCACCAGGTAGCAGACGTGTCCGGCCGCGAAGGACGCCATCCCCACGAGGAAGGCGGTGTCGCCGCCCACTTGGAGGAGGGTGTCGCCGCCGCATCCGAAGAGCAGCGCGACGGCGAGCAGTACGGGGCCGCCGCGGGCGAGCACGTACGCGGCGAGGACCGGCATCAGTGCCGGCTTGGTCACCACGTCCACCGTCCCGGCCCCGGCGAGCAGCGCACCGAGGTGCACGACGGTGAGCGCTCCGAAGACGGTGAGGAGGGCGCGGGCGGCGGTCTCGCGGGTCATGCGGCGGACGCCTCGGCGTTGGTGTCCGGCACCCGGGGCGTGGCGTCGTCCCCGCTGTGTGCGGGCTGCCATCCCGGCCCCCGGAAGACGCGCCCGGCGCGCTCCCGCCAGCTGCCGGCCGCCCGTACGTCCCGGGCGATGGCCGCGTATTCGTGCGTGGCGACGCGCAGCGGGTTGAAGGTGTCGATGTTCTTCGTGAGCCCGAAGACGGGCCGTTCGGTCTCCGCGACGAACGAGCCGAACATCCGGTCCCAGACGATGAGGATGCCCCCGAAGTTGCGGTCCAGGTAGCCGCCCTGGGAGGCGTGGTGGACGCGGTGGTGCGAGGGCGTGTTGAGCACGAACTCGAAGGGGCGGGGCAGCTTGTCGACCCGCTCGGTGTGCACCCAGAACTGGTAGACGAGGTTGGCCGAGGAGCAGAACGCGAGGGCCGCCGGGTGCACGCCGAGGGCGATCATCGGGAGGTAGAACGGCCAGACGGTCAGGGAGGTCCAGGGCTGGCGGAGCGCCGTGGTGAGGTTGAACTTGCGGCTGGAGTGGTGGACGACGTGGCACGCCCACAGGATGCGGATGACGTGGTGCCCGCGGTGCGACCAGTAGTAGAAGAAGTCCTGCGCGAGCAGCATCAGGGGCAGCGTCCACCACAGCACGGGGATCCGCAGTGGTGTCAGCGCGTAGACGGCGGAGTAGACCGCCACGATCGGGATCTTCCACAGCGCGTCGAAGACCAGACTGCCGAGCCCCATGCCGACGCTGGTGGCGGCGTCCTTGGTCTCGTATCCGGCGGCGTCCTCGTCCGGATGCAGCCGGTAGCTCACCATCTCCAGGACGGTGAGCAGGACGAAGGCCGGTATCGACCACAACACGACATCGGGCAGGTGCGGCATGCGGGCACCATAGGACGGCGTACGGGGGCTCGGCTAGAGGTTGTTACCAACGAGTATCGGTCAAAGTTACCGCCGGTACGATCAGGTCGGCCGGCGCGGCCCCCTCGGACCTCCTCGACGGCGCCGGCCCACCCGCCTCACTCGCCCATGCCGACGAAGGGGAAGTCGAAGCCCGTCAGCCAGTGCCGTCCGGTCTCCCGGGCCCGCCGCCAGGAGGCCTCCACCGGCGCCTGATTGCGCGGCTGCCCGAGGTCGTCCGGGGTGGGCCCGATACGGCGCGCGACCGGCGTGAGCTTCTGCTTGTCGAAGCCGAAGGCCTCGGCGGCGGACTCGCCCAGCAGCCGGCGGGTCTCCCCCACCGGGATGTCGTGGAAGGCCCTGCGCAGCCACTCCCGCGTGTGCGGCCAGGTGCCCTCGGGGTGCGGGAAGCCGGAGCCCCAGAGGATGTTGTCCACGCCGATCTCGTAGCGCCGCGCCAGCTCGTGCCGGGAGGGCGCGGTGGCGCAGACGAAGACCTGGCGGTCGAGGTACTCGTGCGGGGAGCGCTTCAGGGCGGCGAACGGCGAGAGCTTCCGGCCGCCGTGCGCGCCCACGTAGAGCCGGTCCATGTGCCACAGCAGGTCCGGCAGCCACCAGCAGCCCGCCCCCACGACTCCGAAGCGCAGCCCCGGGTGGCGCTCGAAGGCACCGGACCACATCAGGAACCACAGCGGACGGGCCGGCCACCATGCCGCTTCGGAGAGCTGGATGCCGAGGTGGCCGCCGTGCTCCGGGCGGGACGCGGCGTCCGCACGGGTGAGGACGGGCAGCGCGGTCTCGGCGGCGGCCGCCCACACCGGGTCGTACCGGCGGTCGTGGTAGGGCGCCCCGTCGCCCCACGAGGCGGGGATCAGCAGCGCGCCGAGGCCCGACTCCGCGGCCCGGTGGATCTCGTCGACCACCGCGTCCGGGTCGGCGGCGGCCGGGAGCACGGCGACGCCGCGGTGCCGCTCGGGATCGGTGGCGCAGAACTCCGCGAGCCAGCGGTTGTAGGCGCGGGCGCCCGCCATGACCGTCTCCGGGTCCTGCCCGGCGGCCGGGGCCAGGCCCGCCCCGAAGGGTGGCGCGGTACCGGCGTCCGCGGTGTCCGCGTCGGGGAACACGACCTCGCCGGCCACCCCGTCGCCGTCCAGCTCCTTGACGCGCTGCACGGCGTCCCAGCCGCCGCGCAGGCCCTCCTCGTTGTCCTCGTACCACTTCATGGCGGACGTGCCGTTCCGGGCACCGCACCGGTCGGCCCCGGCGCGCCGGGCGTCCCGCTGCCCGAGGTGTTCGTCGAATGCCCGGTGGTGAGCGGCTTCCAGGTAGGGCCGGTACTGCTCGGCAGGCAGCCCGGCGTGGCAGGCGGCGGAGATGATCAGGTACGGGTCGGTCGGGTCCGTCATCGCGGCTCCTCGGTCGGTCCGGAAGGAAACGTTCGAGGTGGTCCCGCACGCGCGTGTCGCGTGCATGTCGTGCCCGTGCTGCATCAGGGTTACAGCGCTCCACCGCAAGGGGTAAAGAGACGTGCACGGGTCGCGGCACCGTGGCGCGATCCGTACCACCGGCCATACCCCGGCCCGGCACCCGGATCCCGCCAACGGGCCGTGTGGAAGCGGATGTTCGGGCCCGCCTGCCGGCGCACCCCTGAAAGGCGCACGTCACGGACGGGGCGAGGGCGGGCGCACCGTACCGCCGGGCTCCGCAGGACCTACGCAGCACAGGGGACCTGACGCCCTTTCGGGGGCCGCCCGCGCAGGGGGCGCACGATGTCCGAAACGTCCCCAAGCGCGAATCTGCGCGCCCCCGCAGGGCGGCGCTGTCAGTCCCGGCCCGTATCCTCATGGACCATGCTCGAAGACCGCACGGCAGCCGACCGCCCGCTCTCCCCGGAGATCGTGCGGCAGCCGGCCCCGCAGGAGGAACAGGCCGCCTGGCCCACCGCGTACCCCGAGGGGTATGCGGTGGTCGACGTCGAGACCACCGGCCTGGCCCGCGACGACCGGATCATCTCTGCCGCCGTGTATCAACTGGACGCCCGTGGCGAGGTCCAGGACCGCTGGTACACCCTCGTCAATCCCGAGCGCGACCCCGGCCCGGTCTGGATCCACGGCCTGACGAGCGACGTGCTGGAGAGCGCCCCGCTCTTCCCGGAGATCGTCCCCGAGCTGTCCCGGCGCCTGGAGAACCGCGTCCTCGTCGCGCACAACGCGATGTTCGACTGGTCGATGATCGCCCGCGAGTACGCCCGCGCGAAGGCCCAGGCGCCGGTGCGCCAGCGGCTGTGCACGATCGCGCTCGCCAAGGAGCTGCGGCTGCCGCTCCCCAACCACAAGCTGGAGTCCCTCGCGGCGCACTACGGCGTCGTGCAGGAGCACGCGCACCACGCCCTGGACGACGCCCGGGTGCTCGCCGAGGCGTTCCGCCCCAGCCTCCTGCTGGCCGCCCGGGAGAACCTCCGGCTGCCGCTGCTCACCTGCCAGCCGCTGACCGAGTGGTCCGACGCGCCGCGCCCGCCCGCGCAGCGCTCCGGTTACGGCGGGGGGTACCGCCCGACGACCTGGCGCCCCTCCCGCAAGCGCCCGGCCTGCCCGTATCCGAACCCCGGGCGGTACGAACCGGCCGGGCGGCTGAAGCAGGGCATGCGGGTCGCCTTCTCCGGCGACACCTCCGTGGACCGCGAGCTGCTGGAGGACCGCGCCATCGAGGCCGGACTGCACGTCGCGACCAGCGTCTCCCGGCTGACCAGCCTGCTGGTCACCAACGACCCGGACTCCCCCACGTCCAAGACCGCCAAGGCCCGCTCCTTCGGCACCCCGGTCATCGACGAGGCCGCCTTCATGCAACTCCTCCAGGACGTACAGCCCGCGGATTAGGGGCGCGGGGAACCGCGCGAGCAACCCCCACGGCGGGGAGGCCGACCGACGACCGAGCCCCCACGGCGCGCAGCCGGGCCCCACCCACCGTCCGGGTGAAGCCGCACAACACGCCCCCGCCCGGGCCGGGCCCGCCGGAAACCCGCGCCCATCCTGGGCGCATGGCACGTTGCGAGGTCTGCGGAAACGACTACGGCATGACGTTCGAGGTGCACGCGCAGGGCGCGGTGCACGTCTTCGACTGCTTCTCCTGCGCCATCCACCGCATGGCGCCCATCTGCGAGCACTGCCGGTGCCAGGTCATCGGCCACGGCGTCGAGGCCGACGGCCACTGGTACTGCTGCGCCCACTGCGCCCGCGCGGAGGGGAAGGTGGGCATCGTCGACCGGGTCTGACGACCGGGACGCCGGGCTCCCGGCGGCCCACGGCGGGACCCTGCCGTCGTGGGCGGAATCGTGACAGGTACCGTCAATACCGTGTACCGCTTCCTGTTGTCCCGGCAGTGGGTGATCCTCACCCTCATCGCCCTCGTCCTGATCCCTGTGATGATCGAGCTGGGCTTCTGGCAGCTGCACCGCCACGAGCACAAGGTCGCGCAGAACGCCCAGATCGCCAGGGCGCTGAACGCGAAGCCGGTACCGGTCACCGACCTCGCGAAGCCGGGGCGCGACCTGCCGGAGGCGGACCGCTGGCACCCGGTGAAGGCCACGGGCCGGTACGACACCGAGGGCGAGGTGGTGGTGCGCAACCGCACCGCCGCCGACGAGCAGAGCATCGGCTACTACGTCCTCACCCCGCTGCGGCTGACCGGCGGGGGCACCGTCCTGGTCAACCGCGGCTGGATCGCACCCAGCGGCGGCGCGCTCACCACCTTCCCCGACGTGCCGCCGGCGCCGAAGGGCACGGTCACCGTCACCGGCCGGGCGATCCCCGACGAGACCACCGCCGAGAGCGGCATCAAGAACACCAAGGGCCTGCCCGACCGCCAGGTCATGCTGATCAACAGCAAGCAGGCGGCCGAGCGGCTGCACCGCCCCGTGCTCGGCGGCTACCTCGAACAGACCGCCCCCGAGCCCAAGGGCGGCAAGCCCGAGCTGGTCCCCGAGCCGGACCACGACAGCATCGGCCCGCACATGGCGTACGCCGTTCAGTGGTGGCTCTTCGCCGCCGCGGTACCGGTCGGCTGGGTGATCCTCGTACGCCGCGAGCGCCGGGACCGCGCCGCTGCCGCCGCCACCGCCGACGACACCTCCGCACCGGCGGAGCCCGAGCGGGCGCAGGAAACGGCCGGGTCCGCCGCGGCGGACTAGCCGGCCACCGGGCCCTGCCGGGGGCCGCGCGCCGGCCGGCGGCCGGTGCACCGGGCAGCGCCTACTGCATAGCCCCCGCCCGCTCCGGGCAGTCGTGACAGCGTGCACCCACCTATCGAGGACTACGCGCTCATCGGAGACCTGCAGACCGCCGGGCTCGTCGGTCGCGACGGCTCCATCGACTGGCTGTGCCTGCCCCGCTTCGACTCGGCGGCCTGCTTCGCCGCGCTGCTGGGCAACCGGGACAACGGCCACTGGCGGCTCGCGCCCGCCGATCACGAGGCCCGTGCGGAGCGCTCGTACCGGGGCGACTCGCTCGTGCTGGACACCGAGTGGACCACCGGTACCGGCCGCGTCCGGGTCACCGACTTCATGCCGCAGCGGGACCGCGCGCCCGACGTCGTCCGCATCGTCGAGGGCCTGGAGGGCAGCGTCGAGATGCGGGGCGTGCTGCGGCTGCGCTTCGACTACGGACGCGTCGTCCCCTGGGTGCGGCACGTCGAGGACTGCCGGGTGGCCGTCGCCGGGCCCGACTCCGTCTGGCTGCACGCCGAGCCGGAGGTGACGACGTACGGCCAGGGCTTCAGCACCCGCTCGGACTTCACCGTCGAGGCCGGCGAGAAGGTCGCGTTCATCCTCACCTGGCACCCCTCGCACCAGCCCTGCCCCCGCCGCATCGACCCGTACGACGCGCTCCAGTGCACGCTGGACGACTGGAAGCAGTGGGCGGCGCACTGCACGTACGAGGGGCCGCACCGGGACGCCGTCATCCGCTCCCTGATCACGCTGAAGGCGCTGATCTACGCGCCCACCGGCGGCATCGTCGCGGCGCCCACCACCTCCCTGCCCGAGGAGATCGGCGGCGTCCGCAACTGGGACTACCGCTACTGCTGGCTGCGCGACGCCACCCTCACCCTCAACGCCCTGCTCTCCGCCGGGTACACCGAGGAGGCATCCGCCTGGCGCGACTGGCTGCTGCGCGCGGTGGCCGGCTCCCCCGCCGACCTGCAGATCATGTACGGCCTGGCGGGCGAGCGGCGGCTGCCGGAGGCGGAGCTGCCCTGGCTGGAGGGGTACTCCGGCTCCGTGCCCGTACGCATCGGCAACGCCGCCGTCGACCAGCTCCAGCTCGACGTCTACGGCGAGGTCCTGGACTCCCTGTTCCTCGCCCGCAACGCGGGCCTAGAGGACAAGCCGCACGCCTGGAACATCCAGCGCGCCCTGCTCGCCTTCCTCCAGAAGAACTGGCGGGAGCCGGACGAGGGCCTGTGGGAGGTACGCGGCCCGCGCCGGCACTTCGTGCACTCCAAGGTCATGGCCTGGGCCGCCGCCGACCGCGCCATCCGCACCGCCGAGACACACCCCCGCCTGAAGGCGGACCTGGACGCGTGGCGCGAGATGCGGGACGAGGTGCACCGGGAGGTGTGCGAGAAGGGGTACGACCCGGAGCGCGGCACGTTCACCCAGTACTACGGCTCCGAGGAGCTGGACGCCGCGACGCTCCTCATCCCGCGCGTCGGCTTCCTGCCGGGCGACGACCCGCGCGTCGTCGGCACGGTCGACGCGATCCGCCGGGAACTCACGCTCCCCCACAGCCCTGAAGGCATGGGAGGTGCCCCCACCGGCCTCGTGCGCCGCTACAGCGCCCAGCACACCGACGGCGAGCACGCGACCGACGGGCTGCCGGGCGAGGAGGGCGCCTTCCTGGTGTGCTCCTTCTGGCTCGCCGACGCGCTGTATCTCACCGGGCGGCAGAAGGAGGCCCGCGAGCTCTTCGACCGGCTGCTGGACCTCCGTACCGACCTCGGGCTGCTGGCCGAGGAGTACGACCCGGTCAGCGGCTGCCAGCTCGGCAACTTCCCGCAGGCGTTCAGCCATGTCGGCCTGATCGGTACCGCCTTCACCATGGCGGGCAGGCCCAAGGCAGACTGACCCCATGGATCTTGGACTCACCGACCGGACGTACATCGTCACCGGAGCCACCCGCGGCCTGGGTCACGCGACCGCCACTGCGCTCGTCGCCGACGGCGCCAACGTCGTGATCACCGGCCGTACGGACGAGGCCGCCGCCGCGGCCGCGGAGAAGCTGGGACCGCGCGCCCTGGGCGTCGGCGCGGACAACGCCGACCCGGCGGCCGCGCAGCGCCTGGTGGACGCGGCCCGCGACCGCTTCGGCGGCCTGGACGGCATCCTCATCAGCGTCGGCGGCCCGCCGCCCGGCAGCGGCGCCACGGGTGACTCGGCCAACACCGACGAGCAGTGGCAGGCCGCCTTCGAATCCGTCTTCCTGGGCGCGGTCCGGCTGGCCCGTACGGCAGCCGGGGCGCTCGGCGAGGGCGGCGTGATCGGCTTCGTCCTCTCCGGCTCCGTGCACGAGCCGATCCCCGGCCTCACCATCTCCAACGGCCTCCGGCCCGGCCTGGCCGGCTTCGCCAAGTCGCTCTCCGTGGAACTGGGCCCGAAGGGCATCCGGGTCGTCGGCGTGCTGCCCGGCCGCATCGCGACCGACCGCATGACGCAGCTGGACGAGCTGTCGGGCGACGCGGAGGCCTCGCGGACCCGCAACTCCGCCACGATTCCGCTGCGCCGCTACGGCACCCCGGAGGAGTTCGGCCGCACCGCGGCCTTCCTGCTCTCCCCGGCGGCGTCCTACGTCACCGGCGTCATGGTGCCCGTCGACGGCGGCGCGCGGCACGGCTTCTGACGGGCCCCGCCCGCAGGTCCCGTGCCGTGCGCCCGGGAGTGCCGCCGGCCTGCGGCACTCCCCGCCGGACGCTCAGGTGACCCGTTCGGCGCGGTGCCGCACGGCGCGCAGCCGTACCTCGGCCGGGAGTTCCGCCAGGCCGGTCGCCTCGCGGGCCCCGGCCACCGCCCGGGTGCCGAGCAGGTGCACGGCGCCGGCCGGGTCCGCGTGCGGCTCCAGCAGCAGGCGGACCCGTACGTGCGGCTCGCGGCGCCGGCCGGTCAGGCGGACGACGGCGCGGTGCACCCCGTCCGCGCTCTCCGCCTCGGCGGCGAGGACGTCCTCCAGGGCGCGCCCGCGCAGCAGCGCCCCCTCGCCGTCCCCGGTGTCGACGAGGACCTCCCGCAGCCGGCGGTTGCGGAACTGGACCAGCAGCCACCACAGGGCCAGCAGCACCAGGACGGCCAGCGCGGCGAGCACGGCCGGCCACCACCAGCCCTCACCCGTCCAGCGGGTCCGGTCCGCCGTCCGGAGCAGGACGTCGCGGGGCGCGTCCCACGGCCACCCGTCCGGCAGCCCCGCGTGCCACTTCTCCGGCAGCGCGAGGCCGGCGAAGAGCACCGTCCCGCCGGTCCCCAGCAGCACCAGTCCGGTCAGCCCGAGCAGCACCCGGTTGACGGTCCGCCGTACTTGACGCATCGCCACCGCTCACCTCTTCCCGGCACGGCGTACGTGGACGGACATGCCCGGCGGGCGGGCGAGGCCGAGCCGCTCCAGGCCCTCGGCGAGCGCGGCGTCCACGTCGCCGCGCACCTCGTCCAGCTCACGGAAGTGCGCGACCGCGCGGGCCGTGACCTTGCGCCGGGACATCGAGATGCGTACGGCCTGTACGCCCGGCACCTCCATCACCCGGTCGCGCAGCACCAGCGCGGCGGCCGAGCGGTCCAGGCCCGCCCGGACCGCGGGCGTCGCGGGCCGCATCGGCAGGATGCCGCGCAGTCCGGGCGTCACCGCGAGCACGAGCAGCCAGAGCCCCAGGGCCATGGCGAGCGCCGCGGCGGCCAGCACCCAGGTGTTCTCCAGCGGGCGGCTTGCCAGCTCGTCGGCCAGCCGCCGGCGCCAGGCCATCGCGGGCTGTCCGGACCGTACGGCGGCCACGTCGTAGAGGAACAGCGCGGCCACGGCGAGCACCACCAGCGCCACCAGTCCGGCCGGCAGCCGCCGGGCCGACCAGAAGCGCCCCGCCCGGCCGCCGGCGGAGGTGTACGCGGCGGCGGAGGCCGACTGTTCGGGGCCGTCGGGGCCCCGCTCCGTCTTCTCCAGCGTCGGGAGACGTCGCGTCGTGTCCGGTTCGCTCATGTCCCGCGTCCCGTCGCCCGGGTCACCGTACGTGTCATCGCACTCTCCCCTGCCCGGCCCGCTTCAGATGCGGCGAGTGCAGGCGGGTCACCTGGATCGCCACCTCGGGCACCGTCATGCCCGCCAACGCCCATACCCGTTCGGTCACCCGCCGACGCACGGCGCCGCACTGCGCGCCGATGTCGCCGGGGTAGCCGAGCTCGACGGTGACCCGTACCCGGGCCTCGCCGAAGGTGTCCTGGGTGTTGTGCCGCCGTACGACGACGGTGGCGTCGGCGTCACCGGGACGGACGTCACGCGAACGGGGGCCGCGGGCGGCCGGCCCGTCCCCGGGGGCCGCGTCGCCGGGCGCCCGGTCGTCGCGCGCCGGGGCGGTACCGGCGTCCGCGGCGTCGCGGTCCGGCGCGCCGGGAGACGTACGGCCGGCGGCGTGCGCGCCGCTGCCGTTCGCCGCCGCGCCTTCCGGGCCGCGCCGCAGCGCCTCCCGTGCGGCCTGCGCCGCGATCTTGGCGACCACCCGGTCGGCGATCCGCGTCGCGCCCCGCTGCCCCGCCTCGACGGCGGGCTCCGGAAGCTGTCCGGCCACGCCTCACCGCCGCCGGGCGTCGCGGTCACGGCCTCCCGGCCGCCGGAAGAACTCACCGGGCTCCAGGTCGCCGTCCAGGAACCGGCCGGCCACGAACCCGACCGCTCCCAGCGCCGCCACCAGCAAGAAGGCCCCGAATCCGCCGAAGTACCCGGCGAAGCCCAGTGCCATGCCGGCCAACAGACCGGCCACGGCCATGCTCATCGTGCACTCCCTCGCTGCCACCCCGGGCGGGATGGCGGACCTGCCGGAACAGTGCCGGAACCCGGCCGCCGGCATCCGTAGCGTCCGGCCGGCCGGGCCGCCCGAACGGCTCGAACCGCTATTGGAGCCGGGACTCCGTCTCGTCTTCCTCTTCCTCGTCCGGCAGCTTCACGTCGCTGACCGCGATGTTGACCTCGACGACCTCCAGGCCCGTCATCCGCTCGACCGCCGAGATGACGTTCTCCCGTACCGCCCTGGCCACCTCGCCGATCGCCACGCCGTACTCGACGACGATCTCCAGGTCCAGAGCCGTCTGGACCTCGCCCACCTCGGCCTTCACGCCGCGCGTGACGGACCGGCCGCCGGGCACCCGGTCGCGTACCGCGCCGAAGGTGCGGGACAGGCCGCTGCCCATCGCGTGGACGCCCAGGACGTCCCGGGCGGCCATGCCGGCGATCTTCTCGACGACGCCGTCCGCGATGGTCGTGCGTCCCCGGGTCGCCGGGTCACCGCCGCCGCGCTCGGAGCCGAGGGTCTTCCGGGCGGCGCCCTCGCCTTGCGGCCGGCCGCCCTGTGCGGTGTCGCTCATCGCATCGTCCCTTTCCTCGATGAGGAGCGGGCACACCTGGTATGCGCTCCGTGGCCCACATTAGGCGCGGTCGGCACGGACCGCCGCCGGGATGCCATCGGGATACGCCGACTGGACGGGGCGGGGGCGGAAGAACGGCGCGGAGCAGTCGCACATGTGCCCGGGGCGCGCATCGGCACGCCCCGGGCACATGGAGGTACGCGTGGGTTACTCGCCCGCGCCGGCGAGATCGCGCAGCCGGCGGCCCTGCGCCGCCCGCTCCGCCGCGCGCTGCTCGTCGAGCGTGCGCGCTGCGGCCCCGGCCAGCAGGGCCTTGGTCTCGATGACGGCGTCCCGGGGCGCGGCTGTGAGCGCGGCGGCGAGGTCGGCGACGGCACCGTCGAGCTGGTCGCCGGGCACCACGAGGTTGGCGAGGCCGGTGCGCTCGGCCTCCTCGGCGTGGACGTACCGCCCGGTGGCGCAGATCTCCAGGGCACGGGCGTAGCCCACCAGATGGACGAGCGGCTTGGTGCCGGTCAGGTCCGGCACCAGGCCCAGGCTCGTCTCACGCATCGCGAACTGCACGTCCTCCGCGACCACCCGCAGGTCGCAGGCGAGCGCGAGCTGGAAGCCGGCACCGATGGCATGGCCCTGTACGGCCGCGATGGAGACGATGTCGTTCCGCCGCCACCACGTGAACGCCTCTTGGTACTCGGCGATCAGCGCGTCCATGTCGTGCTCCGGGCCGCGCCCCATGTCCAGGAAGGACGGCTCGCCCGGGAAGCCCTCGGGAGTGAAGGCCTGCCGGTCCAGGCCGGCGGAGAAGGACTTGCCCTCCCCGCGCAGCACGACGACCCGCACGCTCCCCGGCAGCTGCTGCCCCGCCTCGGCCAGGGCCCGCCACAGGGCGGGCGACTGGGCGTTGCGCTTCGCGGGGTTGGTCAGGGTCACCGTGGCGACGGCGTCGTCAACGGTGAGCCGGACACCGTCCTTGTCGAGCAGGGTCATCGAGCGCCTCCGAGTCTTCAACGGTCACTGCACAGCAACCGCTAAGTTAACTGAACAGTAACCACCCGGTCGATCGCTTCTTCGACCGGGTGGCACCGTCGGCTCTTCGGAGTCGCGGGCCGCCTCGGTTCAGGCCGAGGCGGCCTTCTTGCCCCTCGTTGCCCCGCCACGACCGCGCAGGACCACACCGGATTCGCTGAGCATCCGGTGCACGAATCCGTAGGAGCGGCCGGTTTCCTCGGCCAGCGCCCGGATGCTCGCTCCGGAGTCGTACTTCTTCTTCAGGTCAGCCGCGAGCTTCTCGCGCGCGGCGCCGGTCACCCGGCTGCCCTTCTTCAGAGTCTCGGCCACCCGTGCCTCCTCATGGGAAGTGCGCTCTGGACTCTCATGATCACCCCTCCCGCCCGTCCTGGCCACCCATTCGGCAAGGTCCGTAGGACAACGTTTGGCGCGCGGGACGGCGCACAGCCGCTCGGAATGAATGATTCCAAGGGCCTTACTGAGCAGCCTCGACCGAGCGGCGCGAAGAAGGGCCAGGTCAGGGGGTGCGGGGCGGAACAAGAGCACTCGCGCGGTCGTCCGCGGCCCCCCGCACGGCGTGGCGCGCCGGGTACGAGCCGTTCTCACTCAGATGATGGATCACCCGTCGGCCGAATGATCCATACCGCGTTGATCAAGATGCCCTACGGCCCGTGCCGCGCGGTGCCGGGCCCCGCGCGGGGGCCGCGGCGGGACCTCAGGCGAGCGCCACCAGATCCGCGTAGTCCGGGCCCCAGAGGTCCTCCACGCCGTCCGGCAGCAGGATGATCCGCTCCGGCTCCAGCGCGTCCACCGCGCCCTCGTCGTGGGTCACCAGGACCACCGCACCCTCGTACGTGCGCAGCGCCCCGAGGATCTCCTCGCGGCTGGCCGGGTCGAGGTTGTTGGTGGGCTCGTCCAGGAGGAGGACGTTGGCGGAGGAGACGACCAGGGTCGCGAGGGCGAGCCGGGTCTTCTCGCCACCGGAGAGCACGCCGGCCGGCTTGTCCACGTCGTCGCCGGAGAACAGGAAGGAGCCCAGGGTCTTGCGGATCTCCACGAGGTCCAGGTCCGGGGCCGACGAGCGCATGTTCTCCAGGACCGTGCGGTCCGGGTCGAGCGTCTCGTGCTCCTGCGCGTAATAGCCGAGCTTGAGGCCGTGGCCGGGGGTGACCTGGCCGGTGTCGGGCTTCTCCGCGCCGGCCAGCAGCCGCAGCAGGGTCGTCTTGCCGGCACCGTTCAGGCCCAGGATGACCACCCGGGAGCCCTTGTCGATGGCCAGGTCGACGTCGGTGAAGATCTCCAGCGAGCCGTACGACTTGGACAGGCCCTCCGCCGTGAGCGGGGTCTTGCCGCACGGTGCGGGCTTCGGGAAGCGCAGCTTGGCGACCTTGTCGGACTGCCGCACCTCGTCCAGGCCGGCCAGCAGCTTCTCGGCGCGCCTGGCCATGTTCTGCGCGGCGACGGTCTTGGTCGCCTTGGCGCGCATCTTGTCCGCCTGGGTGTTCAGCGCGGCGGCCTTCTTCTCGGCGTTGGCGCGCTCGCGCTTGCGGCGCTTCTCGTCGGCCTCGCGCTGCTGCTGGTACAGCTTCCAGCCCATGTTGTAGATGTCGATGTGCGACCGGTTGGCGTCCAGGTAGAACACCTTGTTGACCACGGTCTCGACGAGGTCCACGTCGTGGGAGATGACGATGAAGCCGCCGCGGTAGGTCTTGAGGTAGTCCCGCAGCCAGAGGATCGAGTCGGCGTCGAGGTGGTTGGTCGGCTCGTCCAGGAGGAGCGTGTCGGAGTCCGAGAAGAGGATCCGGGCCAGCTCGACGCGGCGGCGCTGACCACCGGAGAGGGTGTGCAGCGGCTGGCCGAGGACGCGGTCGGGCAGGCCGAGGCTGGCGCAGATGGTCGCGGCCTCCGCCTCGGCGGCGTACCCGCCCTTGGTCAGGAACTCGGTCTCCAGGCGCTCGTACTTCTTCATCGCGCGCTCGCGGGTGGCGCCCTTGCCGTTGGCCATCCGGTCCTCGTTCTCGCGCATCTTGCGCAGGACCTCGTCCAGGCCGCGGGCGGAGAGCACGCGGTCGCGGGCCAGCACCTCCAGGTCGCCGGTGCGCGGGTCCTGCGGAAGGTAGCCGACCTCGCCGGACCGGGTGACCGTGCCCGACGCGGGGATGCCCTCGCCCGCCAGCACCTTGGTGAGGGTGGTCTTGCCCGCGCCGTTGCGGCCGACCAGGCCGATGCGGTCGCCCTTGGCGATACGGAACGAGGCGGACTCGATGAGGACTCGGGCGCCGGCGCGCAGCTCGAGACCGGAGGCGGTGATCACGGGAAAGACTCCAGGGCAGGGTGGACGGCGGAACGGACGGGCGGAAGAAGCCGCAACGCGGCGCGCTCCGCGGGGAGCGCGGACGGGCCGGCGCCGTCTAATGCACAAGGAGAATTGCCATAGGGCCAGTCTAACGGTGGTGTGCAAGCAGATTTCCCCGCCGTCACCGGCGCCGCGGCGCAGTGCGCACGGCGCCCTCGGGGCAGGGGGTACTCCCAGGTCACATGGCGTTGTCGGACCCCACTGGCAGACTGATGTGAGTCAGGCCACACCGGCTCGCGAAGGGACCGAGACCATGTCCGCCACCCCGTCCCCCTCGATCTGTCCGACCCTGCTCTACCGCGATCCCAAGGCCGCGATCGAGCTCCTGACGGCCGCCTTCGGCTTCACCCGCGGCGCGCTGTACGAGGACGAGTCCGGCACCGTGCTGCACGCCGAACTGTCCTACGGCAACGGCACGGTCATGCTCGGCGCGAAGGGCCGCGGCGGCGTCTTCGCCGAGGCCATGGGTGACGCCGGGCCGACCGGGGTCTACGTCGCCGTGGCCGACGTCGACGCTCATCACCGGCGGGCCGCGGCGGCCGGCGCGGAGATCCTCGTGCCGCCCACCGACCAGGACTACGGCTCACGCGACTACATGGCGCGGGACGAGGAGGGCAACATCTGGAGCTTCGGCACGTACGCCCCGACGACCACGGAGGCCGACGGCACGGGCGCCTGAGCCGCGCCCGCCCGGCGCGGAGCCGGGGAGCGCGGCCGGTCGGCCGTCCGGGCCGGCGGTCAGGCGCCGCCGGTGTGGACCTGGAACGCCGCGCGGCGGACGGCCTTGGCGAGCGCCGGGTCCGGATGCGCCGCGGCCAGCGCCACGAGGACCTGGACGGTGCGCGGGTGCCCGACGGCGCGCACCTCCTCCAGGAGGCGCGGCACGGAGCCCTGCACGGCGGAGTCCAGGTGGCGTACGAGCAGCCGGCTCTCGCCGTGGTCGGCGACGGCGGCCGCGGTGTCCACCCAGAGCCAGGTGGACTCCTCACGGGTGAGCACGTCCGGCGCGGTCTCGGGGTCGCCCCCTTCGTGCTCCACCAGCCACAGCAGGGCGTAGGGGCGCAGCGCCGCCTCGGAGGCGGCGGCCCGTACGGCGGGCTCGGCCGGCGCGCCGACCGTGCGCAGCGCTTCGAAGGCGAGCCCGCGCAGCAGGGCGTCCTCGCCGCGGGCGACCGCCAGCAGCTCCTCGACCGCGCTGCCGGCGGAGCGCGCGGCCAGCCATGCCCGGTACTCCGCCCGGGCGGGGCCGGGGGTCAGCCGCGCGCAGCCGCGCAGCATCGCCTCGGCGGACTGCTCGATGTTGCCGGCGGGGCTCTGCGCGGCCACGCAGATCTGCTCCAGCTTGACCCAGACCGCCCAGCTGCCGAGCGGGGTGAGCCGGGCCTGCCGCTCACCGGCCGGTTCGCCGCCGCGCAGCAGTGCGGCGGCGTCCGCGGCACCGCGCGTACGGGTGCCGCCGCCCGGTACGACCAGCGCGCCGACCGCGGCCAGCGCCTCCAGCGCCCAGTCCAGCAGGGACGCGGACGACGCCCCCGCGCCGTCGCCGGCGTCGGCCGTGCCGTCCGGGCCGCCGGGAGCCGGCCGGCCGTGCGCCCGGTCAGTGGTCTGGCCACCGGCATCCGGGGCGGCGCCGCCCTCGGCCGCGGGGGCGGGGGTGCCGTCCTCGGCCGCCGCGATCGAGGCGTCGGCCCCGTCCGCCCCGCCGGGCTCAGCGTCCTGTCCGGACGCCGGGACCGGTACCGGGCCCGTCGTGGCGCCTGGACCCTCCGCCGACGGCTCGCTGCGGACCGCGCGCTCGTACGGCACCTCGCAGCGCTCCGTGCGGAGTTCGGCGATCCGCTGGTCGAGGAGCTCCAGGAGGTCGGCCACCTCGACCGGGCCCGCCGAGAGATAGAGCAGCGACAGCACCTGCGGCAGCGCCTCGATCACCTCGGCGACCGCCCCGGGGCCGACGTCCGCGGGCGCGGGGAGCGCCAGCGACCAGGCGTCGAAGAGCGCGACCCAGCCGCGCAGCGCGGCGGAGTCGTCCCGGTCCCAGGCGCGCAGCCGCCAGCCGGGGCGGGCCACGCCCCCGTGCAGTTCGATGAGGCCGGCGAGCCGGGCCCGGTCCCAGTCGGCCCGGACCTGCTGCGGCGTCAGTTCCAGTGCCGCGGCTGCCTGCTCGGCCGCGGCATCCGGCAGCGAGCCGTCGGCGGCGGCGCGCGCGCCGGTGCCCTCGCCCCGCTCGCGGGCGGCCCAGCGGGCCACCCGGACGGCGCCCGCCAGCGCGCCGCGTGCCATCCGGGCCAGCTCAGCGGGCGGCGGAGTGCCCTCGGGCGGCCGTGGCGCGGGCCTGGTGGTCCGCGTGCTCACCGCACGGCGGGCGGCGGCGATCGGTTGTCTGGGGACGAGGCGGAGCCGGGAGTCGCGCGGAGTACGGGACGTCACAGGAGCAGTCTTGCTCTTGTGGGCCCGAAAACCCAATCGGAAGTCCGCTTGCGTTCTCCGGAAGGGCTCTTCGTGCCCGATCCGCCCGCGATCGCCCCCTTCCCCGCGGCACCCCGTGCCACACCCCCGGCCCTCCGTGCCACGCCCCTGCACACACCGGGGAGACGCTCACCGGCGCCGCGCCGACGGCATCTGCCCCATTTACCTCAACAGCTTCAAAAAGGGGCCTACATCAACGGCGTCAGGAACCGGCGGAGCGTCTCTTCGTACTCCTCGGGCCCGGCGTTCCACATGGCGCCGTGCGGGGCGTCCCTGACGGTGTGCAGGCTGACCAGGTCCGGCCGGGCGGCCGCCAGGCGGCGGGAGGCGGACCACGGCGCGACGGTGTCGCCGGGGCCGTGGAGGATCAGCGTGGGGACGGAGAGCAGCGCCGGGTCGCACGCCTCGGCCAGCCGGTCGGAGTGCAGGCCCGTACTGCCCTCCGCGGCCCGTACCGCCAGCGGCAGCAGCGGACGCGGCACCCGCCGGGCCGCCGCCAGCGCCCGTACCGTCGCGCGCCAGTCCAGTACCGGCGAGTCCAGCACCAGTCCGGCGATCCGGTCCCGCAGCGCGGAGTGCGCCGCGGCATGCAGCGCCATCGCCGCGCCGGTGGACCAGCCGTGCAGGATCACCCGGCGCGCCCCGTACCGGAGGGCGTACCGGATCACCGCGTCCACGTCGCGCCACTCGGCGTCCCCGAGATGGGCCTTGCCGTCGGCGGTGCGCGGTGCGCCCTGGTCGTTGCGGTAGGCCGGGGCGAGCACCGGGAAGCGGTGGCGGTGCAGGAACGGCATGACGACCATCGGGTGCTCCCGGGTCGTGCCGAGGCCGTGCACCGTGATGACCCAGGTCTCCCGCTCGCCCGGCAGGAACCACGTGGGCAGCGCGCCCAGTTCGCCGGGCACGTCGACGTCGGCGCACTCCAGGCCGAGCGCGTCGGAGGGGTTGCCGAGGTACACCTGCGGGGTGAGCCACACGTGTGTGCCGCGCCCGAGGGTGCCGTGGGTGACCCGCTCCAGGCGCCGGACGACGGTGTCCGCCGCGTGCGGCGCGTCGTCGAGCACCGGGCCGACGACGGCGTGGCAGCCTCGGCCCGTCAGCCCGTACCGGCCCGGCCGCAGCGCGGACAGGCTGCGGGTGAGGGTGATCCGGTCGGCGGTGGTGGCGTGCACCGTGAGCCGCCCGTCGCCCGGCAACGGCCGGTCGGGGGCGGGCCGCAGGGCGACGTCGCTGGCGTACCGGCCGGCCGCGAGCGCGGCCGCACCGGTACCGATCACAGTGGTGACGGCCGCTGCCGCCGCGGTACCCAGGCGCACCCTCCCCAGTCTGGGGAGCGCCGCGGCCCGTGGCCAGTGGGCCCGCGCGCCCGAGTGACGGAACGGGTCGGCAGTGATCAGAGGGGCGGCGTGCCGTCGCGCGGGTCAGCTCCGCTGTCCGTACCCCCGCAGCCGTTCGGCCACCTCGGCCAGCTGGCCGTCGGAGAGCAGGGACGGCGTGCGCCCGGGGACGGAGGCGGCGGTGAGCCAGAGCCGGCACATCCATTCCAGCTGCGCCGTGCGGTCGTACGCCTGGTCGAGGGTGTCGCCGTAGGTGAGCGTCCCGTGGTTCTGCAGCAGCACGCCCGTGCGGTCGCGCAGCGCGTGCAGCATGTTGTCGGCCAACTCCTGGCTGCCGTACGTCGCGTAGGGGGCGACCCGGACGGTACCCCCGAGGGCCGCGGTCATGTAGTGCACCGGCGGGAGTTCCGGGACCAGTGTGGACACCGCGGTGGCGTGCACCGCGTGGGTGTGGACGACAGCGGAGGCGCCGGTGTGGCGGTACACCGCGAGGTGCATCGGCAGCTCGCTCGTCGGCCTCAGCTCACCGGCCACCTGCCGCCCGTCCGCCGGGTCCACCGCCACCAGGTCGCCCGGGCCCAGCCGGTCGTACGGGACGCCGCTTGGCGTGACGAGCACGAGCCCGCCGGCGCGCACCGACACATTGCCCGACGTGCCGACCACCAGTCCGTCCGTCACCGTGCGCCGCGCGGCGGCCACCAGCGCCGCCCACGCCTCCGCCACCTCTTCCGCCGGTCCCGGCCCGCGATCCGTCATACCGCCCCACTCCCTCCTGGAATCCCCCGCGCTGCGGACGGTACCGGGGGTACCCCGCGCAGCCGGCGCACTGTAAGGCGGACCATTCCCCTTCGGTATCCCGCAAAGCGGAGCATTTCGGCTTTGGCCAGTGATTGGCCGGAGCTGATCCGGCATCTCGGGATCTTCCCCTAGCCTCAGGATGATTTGTCATGCACGTCGCCATCCGGGGGGAATCATGGCTCGTGACCGCAAAACGACCTCCAATACCCGTACCAGCGACCCGGCACCCAGCGACCCGACACCCAGCGACCCGACACCCGGCGCGCCGCGCCGGCGGCGCCGTCCGGCCTCCGTCGCCGCCGCAACGGCCCTCGCGCTGGCCACGCTGGCCGGCACGGCGCTGACCGGGCTCGCCACCGCGAGCCCCGCTGCGGCGGCCGGCGTGCCGCACGGCCACGACGTCTCCTCGCACCAGAAGAAGGTCGACTGGAACAAGGCCCGCGCGAAGGGCGCGCGCTTCGTCTACGTCAAGGCCAGCGAGTCGACCGACTACACCAATCCCTACTTCGGCCAGCAGTACGACGGCGCCCGCGGGGCCGGCCTGCTGCGCGGCGCGTACCACTTCGCGGTGCCCAACCAGTCCTCCGGCGCGGCCCAGGCCCGGTACTTCCTGCGCAACGGCGGCGGCTGGACGGCGGACGGCTGGACGCTGCCGCCGGCCCTGGACATCGAGCACAACCCGTACAGCAAGAAGCACAAGTGCTACGGCGTGAGCAAGAAGAGGATGGTCGCCTGGATCTGGGACTTCAGCGACGAGATCAAGCGGCAGACCGGGCGCCGGCCGGTGATCTACACGACCACCCGCTGGTGGAACACCTGCACCGGCGGCAGCGGCGCCTTCGCGCAGAGCCATCCGCTGTGGCTGGCATCCTGGCACGGCAAGCCCGGGAAGCTGCCGACAGGGTGGTCCTTCCTGAGCATCTGGCAGTACTCGAACAAGGGCGCGCTGCCGGGCGATCAGAACGCCTGGAACGGCTCCTACGGACAGCTCCGCAGGTTCGCCGGCGGCTAGACCGGAGCGGCGCCACAAGCACCTCAAGGGCACCGCGGAATGAACCACAAGTGACGGGTGAGACGCCTCCGCACGAAAACGGCGGGGGCGTCACCACCAGGCCCGTTGTCGTTCATCTTCCGTTCACCCACTCTCCGTACGGTCGCTCGCGTCACTGACCATCGAACTGATTGCCTGGGTGAATGGAACACATCACGCTTCTCATCGGGATCGTGATCGTCACGGCCTTGGTGTTCGACTTCACGAACGGCTTCCACGACACGGCCAACGCCATGGCCACCACCATCTCCACCGGGGCGCTGAAGCCCAAGACCGCGGTGGCGATGTCGGCGGTACTGAATCTCGTCGGCGCGTTCCTCTCCGTGGAGGTCGCCAAGACCATTTCCGGCGGAATCATCGACGAAGGCGCCGGCATCAGACCAGAGGTGATCTTCGCCGGCCTCGTCGGTGCCATCGTCTGGAACCTCCTGACCTGGCTCGCCGGTCTCCCCTCCAGCTCCTCGCACGCCCTCTTCGGCGGCCTGATCGGCGCGACCCTGGTGTCCGTCGGCATGAGCGGGGTCAACGGGGACGCCGTCGTGATGAAGGTCCTCATCCCGGCCGTGGCCGCGCCGATCGTCGCGGGTCTCGCCGCGACCTTCGCCACCCGGCTCACCTACCGGCTGGCCCGCAACCGCGCCGAGCAGGACACCGCGAAGGGCTACCGCGCCGGGCAGATCGCCTCGGCCGCTCTGGTCTCCCTCGCCCACGGCACCAACGACGCCCAGAAGACGATGGGCGTCATCACCCTCGCGCTGATCACCGGCGGCGCGCTCGCCCCGCAGGCCGACCCGCCGATGTGGGTCATCGCCTCGGCCGGCCTCGCCATCGCCCTCGGCACGTACCTGGGCGGCTGGCGGATCATCCGCACGATGGGCAAGGGCATCACCGACATCCAGCCGCCGCAGGGCTTCGCCGCCCAGACCGGCGCCGCCGTCACGATCCTGGCCTCCTCGCACCTCGGCTTCGCGCTCTCCACCACCCAGGTCTGCTCCGGGTCGGTCATGGGCTCGGGCCTGGGCAAGAAGGGCGGCGTGGTGCGCTGGTCGACCGCGGGCCGCATGGTGATCGCCTGGGGTCTGACCCTGCCGGCCGCCGGTCTGGTCGCCGCGGGCGCCGCCTTCCTGGCGGGCCAGGGCACCTGGGGCGTCACCACCGTCGCCGTGCTGGGCCTCGCGATCTGCGGTGCCATCTGGGCCGCCTCGCGCCGCAAGCCGGTGGACCACAGCAACGTCAACGACGTGGACCCCGTCGAGTCCGCAGCGCCGGCCGGTGTCGTCACCACCGCGCTCCAGTCGGTCTCCCCGCCGCCCGCGGGCGCGACCACGGCCGGAGCCGGCACCATCGACGGCATCCCGGCGCAGTCCGCCAAGCGCTCCCCCGCCACCACAGCCGTCCGCTGACCGCGGCCGCTCGCGTTAAGGAAACGACGCCATGAACATCGACTGGGCTGCGCTCGGCCAGGTCTTCGGCACCACGCTCGTGGTGACCGTCGGCATGGTGGGCCTGTTCACCCTGGGCATCGTGGGGACGTCCCGCAAGACCGCGCAGGAGGGCGAGGCGGGCACCACCGCGGTCGCCGCCGGCGGCTCCTCGGCCGTCGCCCGCGCCGGCGGGTACGCCTGCTTCGCGCTCTGCCTCGCGGCCGTCGGCTACGGCATCTTCTTGATCGTCGCCGGCTGACCCCGCACCGCACCCGAAGGCGCCCGGCGCCGCGTACTCCGCGGCCGCCGGGCGCCTTTGCGCGTCCCCGGCCTGTGGTGTCGGCCACACGGTCTGCCATACGCCTGCGTCGCAGGTCAAGGGTGAGTTGACGGCATTCGCGGCACGTGGTGGACTGCCCGGTGCCATTCGGCGACAGATGAGGAAGTCCGGTGAGAATCCGGCGCGGTCCCGCCACTGTCACCGGGGAGCGCTCCTCCAGAAGAAGCCACGGCCCGCCACAGGCACGGGCTGGAAGGCCGGGGGAAGCGTCGATCCGGGAGCCAGGAGACTCTCGTCGCCGGTCACGTCGAACCAGGGCGCGGACCCTGAGTGAGGACACACGCCATGCCGGGCTCCGAGCCGAGACCCCTGCCCTCCGCCGTACGCCCGGCACGCGACCGCGGCCGGCCGTTCCGCCGAGGCACGACGGCGGGCTGATCCGACGATGCGTGCCGAACACGCCACCTATGCGTGCGGCGCGGCTCTGGGCTTTCTCGGCGACCTGGCCGTGGGCGATCCCCGCCGCGGTCACCCGGTGGCCGCCTTCGGGCGGGCAGCGGCCGCCGTGGAGCGCGGGCTGTGGCGCGACCACCGCGGATACGGCGCGGCGCACACCGCGCTGTGCGCCGGTGGAGCTGCCCTGGGCGCCGCCCTGCTCTCCCGTTCCGTACGCCGCTGCGCTCCCGCCCGCGTCGCGCTGACCGCCGCCGCCACCTGGGCCGTGCTGGGCGGTACGACGCTGGGCCGCGAGGCGCGCGCCATCGGCGGCGCGCTGGAGGCCGGCGACCTCGACGTGGCACGCGAGCGGCTGCCGCACCTGTGCGGCCGCGACCCGCAGGCGCTGGACGGGCCGCAGATGGCCCGCGCCGTCGTGGAGTCCGTCGCCGAGAACACCTCCGACGCGGTCGTGGGCGCGCTGGTCTGGGGCGCCGTCGGCGGCGTGCCGGGCCTGGTCGCCTTCCGCGCGGTGAACACGCTGGACGCGATGGTGGGGCACAAGTCCGACCGCTACCGCCGGTACGGCTGGGCCTCGGCCCGGCTGGACGACGTGGCGGGCTGGCCCGGGGCGCGGCTGACCGCCCTGCTGGCCACCGTCGCCGGGCCCGATCCGCGCGGCGCGTGGCGCGCCTGGCGGGCCGACGGCAAGCGGCACCCGAGCCCGAACGCGGGCCCGGTGGAGGCCTCGTTCGCGGGCGCGCTCGGTGTACGGCTGGGCGGCACGCTCGCGTACGCGGGGCGGGTCGAGCACCGACCGGTGCTCAACGACGGTGCCCGCGCGGTCGAGGGGGTCGACATCGCGCGTGCGGTGCGCCTCTCGCGCCGGGTGAGCGCGCTGGCGCTGGCGACGACGGTCGGGGCGCGGATCGCCGTGGGCGCGGTGCGCGCGGCACGAAGGACGAGGAGGCCGCGGTGAGCGGAGCGCGGGAAAGGCTCGGCGGCGGACTGCTGGTCGCGGGGACGACGTCGGACGCGGGCAAGAGCGTGGTGACGGCGGGCATCTGCCGCTGGCTGGCGCGCAAGGGCGTCAAGGTGGCGCCCTTCAAGGCCCAGAACATGTCGCTCAATTCGTATGTGACGCGCGAGGGCGCGGAGATCGGGCGGGCGCAGGCCATGCAGGCCGCCGCGGCCCGCGTCGAGCCGACCGCGCTGATGAATCCGGTGCTGCTCAAGCCCGGCAGCGACCGCAGCAGCCAGGTCGTGCTGCTGGGCAAGCCGGTGGGCGAGCTGAGCGCCCGTGGGTACCACCAGGGACGGCAGGAGAAGCTGCTCGGCACGGTCACCGACTGCCTGACCGAGCTGCGCCGTACGCACGACGCGGTGATCTGCGAGGGCGCGGGCAGCCCGGCCGAGATCAACCTGCGCCGGACCGACATCGTGAACATGGGGCTCGCGCGCGCCGCGGGCCTTCCCGTGGTCGTCGTCGGCGACATCGACCGCGGCGGGGTCTTCGCGTCCTTCTTCGGCACCACCGCGCTGCTCTCCGAGGCCGATCAGGCGCACCTCGCCGGGTACATGGTGAACAAGTTCCGCGGCGACGTGACGCTGCTGGAGCCGGGGCTGGACATGCTCAAGCAGCTGAGCGGCCGGCCGACGCTGGGCGTGCTGCCCTTCCGGCACGGGCTCGGCATCGACGAGGAGGACGGCCTGCGGGTGTCGCTCCGCGGCGCGGTGCGCGAGAGCACCGTCGCGGCGCCGCACGGCGACGACATCCTGCGGGTCGCCGTCGCGGCCGTGCCGCTGATGTCCAACTTCACCGACGTGGACGCGCTCGCCGCCGAACCGGGCGTCGTGGTGCGCTTCGTGGACCGCCCCGAGGAGCTGGCCGACGCCGACCTCGTCGTGCTGCCCGGCACCCGCGGAACCGTACGGGCGCTCCAGTGGCTGCGCGAGCGCGGGCTCGCGGACGCCATCGCGCGCCGGGCCGCCGACGGCCGCCCGGTGCTGGGCATCTGCGGCGGCTTCCAGATGCTCGCCGAGCACATCGAGGACGAGGTGGAGTCGCGGGCCGGCGCGGTCGACGGGCTCGGACTGCTGCCCGTACGCGTGCGGTTCGCGGCGGAGAAGACCCTGGCCAGGCCGGAGGGCGAGGCGCTGGGCGAGCCGGTGGCGGGGTACGAGATCCACCACGGCGTCGCCGAGGTCCGCGCGGGCGACGAGCCCTTCCTGGACGGCTGCCGCGTCGGCTCCGTATGGGGCACGCACTGGCACGGCTCCCTGGAGAGCGACGGCTTCCGGCGCGCGTTCCTGCGCCGGGTGGCGGCGGACGCGGGGCGGGCGTTCGTGCCCGCGCCGGACACCTGCTTCGACGCGCTGCGCGAGGAACAGCTCGACGCGCTGGGCGACCTGATCGAGGAACACGCGGACACGGAGGCGCTGCTGCGCCTGATCGAGGACGGCGTGCCCGAAGGGCTGCCGTTCGTACCGCCGGGGGCGCCATGAGCCCCCCGGCGGAAGCCCCGCGGGTGCGGGGAGCACTTTTCCTCGTCCCGCCCGGGCGCGTCGAAAGGCGGACCATCCCCGTGCTTACGGGGACAAGGCCACAAGAATGCCTGGCAGCATGCGCAATTCGGTCAGCAGCCAACGCAAGCCACTCGAAGGAGTGATCAGCACGTGACCACCCCGTACCCGTTCACCGCGATCGTCGGCATGGACGACTTGCGGCTGGCGCTGCTGCTGAACGCCGTCTCACCGGCGGTGGGCGGCGTGCTCGTCCGCGGCGAGAAGGGCACCGCCAAGAGCACCGCCGTCAGAGCGGTCGCCTCCCTGCTGCCCGACGTCCCCGTCGTCCCCGGCTGCCGGTTCAGCTGCGACCCCGCGGCGCCGGACCCGCAGTGCCCCGACGGGCCGCACGACGCCGGCCCCGCCGAGTCCCGCGCGGCCCGCATGGTCGAGCTCCCCGTGGGCGCCTCGGAGGACCGTCTCGTGGGCGCCCTCGACATCGAGCGGGCGCTGTCGGAAGGCGTCAAGGCGTTCGAGCCCGGCCTGCTCGCCGACGCGCACCGCGGCATCCTCTACGTGGACGAGGTCAACCTCCTCCACGACCACCTGATCGACCTCCTCCTGGACGCCGCCGCCATGGGCTCCTCGTACGTGGAGCGCGAGGGCGTCTCCGTGCGGCACGCGGCGCGCTTCCTGCTGGTCGGCACGATGAACCCCGAAGAGGGTGAGCTGCGGCCGCAGTTGCTGGACCGCTTCGGCCTGACCGTGGAGGTCGCCGCCTCCCGCGAGCCCGACCAGCGGGTCGAGGTGGTCCGGCGGCGGCTGGCGTACGACGCCGACCCGGAGGGCTTCGCGGCGCGCTGGGCAGCGGAGGAAGATGCCCTGCGGGCACAGATTGCGGCGGCTCGCGTGCTGCTGCCTTCCGTACACCTCGGAGACTCCGCGCTGCGGCAGATTGCCGCGACCTGTGCGGCCTTCGAGGTGGATGGCATGCGTGCGGACATCGTGATGGCTCGTACGGCCACTGCACTGGCGGCCTGGGCCGGGCGCGACGAGGTCCAGGAGGAAGACGTCCGGCAGGCGGCGTTGCTCGCGCTTCCCCACCGCCGGAGGCGGGCCCCCTTCGACGCCCCCGGCCTCGACGAGGACAAGCTCGACCAGACCCTGGAGGAGTACGGCCCGCAGGACGACGAGGAGCCGGACCCCGAGCCGGAGGGCCCGGACGACGGTCCGGACGGGCCCGACGGCGGAGGCCCCGACGGGGGCGGCGGGCAGCCCCCGCAGGACGGCCCGGACGACGCGCCGCAGCCGTCGGGTGCGGACGCGGGCCCCGAGCAGCCGTCCGTACCGGACCAGCGCTCCGAGGGCGGCCGTGAGGAGCAGCCCGCGCAGCCTCAGGGCGAGGCGTCGCCGGAGCCCTCCGAGGGCGGCGCGGCTCCGGAGAAGCCCGCCGTCGGCGCGACCGAGCCGTTCAAGACCAAGCGGCTGGACGTGCCGGGGCTCGGCGAGGGCGCCGACGGCCGGCGCTCCCGGGCCCGTACCGCGCACGGCCGCACCACCGGTTCCCGCCGTCCGCGGGGCGCGCTGGGCAAGCTGCACCTGGCCGCGACCGTGCAGGCCGCTGCGCCGCACCAGAAGCGGCGCGGGCGCAGCGGTACCGGGCTCGTCGTCCGCCGGGACGATCTGCGGGAGGCGGTGCGCGAGGGCCGCGAGGGCAATCTCGTGCTGTTCGTCGTGGACGCCTCCGGTTCGATGGCCGCGCGGAAGCGGATGACGGCGGTCAAGGGCGCGGTGCTGTCGCTGCTGCTGGACGCGTACCAGCGGCGCGACAAGGTCGGCATGATCACCTTCCGGGGCTCGGACGCCGCGCTCGCGCTGCCGCCCACGTCCTCGGTCGAGGCGGGCGCCGCCCGGCTGGAGCAGCTGCCGACCGGCGGCCGGACGCCGCTGGCCGCGGGCCTGCTGAAGGCCCATGAGGTGCTGCGGGTGGAGCGCATGCGGGACGCCTCGCGCCGCCCGCTGGTGGTCGTGGTCACCGACGGCCGGGCGACCGGCGGCGTGGAGCCGCGGCCGCGCGCTTCGAAGGCCGCGCGGCTGCTGGCCTCCGAGGGCGTCGCCTCGGTGGTCGTGGACTGCGAGGCGGGCCCCGTCCGCCTCGGACTGGCCGGGGAGCTGGCCCGCGATCTGCAGGGCACCGCCGTCACCCTCGACGAACTGCGCGCGGACAGCGTCTCCGCGCTCGTACGCAACGTCACCGACACCACCCACCGGAGGGCCGCCTGATGCCGCAGGGACAGCCGACCGTCGTACCGAACGACGGCCTCACCACCCGTCAGCGCCGCAACCGCCCGCTCGTCTTCGTCCACACCGGCACCGGCAAGGGCAAGTCCACCGCCGCGTTCGGCCTCGCGCTGCGGGCCTGGAACCAGGGCTGGCCGGTCGGGGTGTTCCAGTTCGTGAAGTCCGCCAAGTGGAAGGTCGGCGAGGAGCGTGCGCTGCGCGTCCTCGGGGAGACCGGCGAGGGCGGCACGGTGGCCTGGCACAAGATGGGCGAGGGCTGGTCGTGGGTCCAGCGCGACATCGAGTCCAGCGAGGAGGCGGCCCGCGAGGGCTGGGAGCAGGTCAAGCGGGACCTGGCGGCCGAGACGTACCGGCTGTACGTGCTGGACGAGTTCGCGTACCCGATGCACTGGGGCTGGATCGACACCGACGAGGTGATCGAGGTGCTGCGGAACCGTCCCGGCACCCAGCACGTGGTGATCACCGGCCGGAACGCGCCGGAGAAGCTGGTGGACTTCGCCGACCTGGTCACCGACATGACCAAGGTGAAGCACCCGATGGACGCGGGCCAGAAGGGCCAGCGGGGCATTGAGTGGTGAGTACCCGGTGGTGACCGGAGACGAGTGCCCGGTGGCGACCGGGGAGACGAGCACGTGGTGAACATCCCGCGCCTGGTGATCGCCGCGCCCTCCTCGGGCGCCGGCAAGACCACCGTCGCCACCGGCCTGATGGCGGCGTTCCGCGAGGCGGGTCTCGCGGTGTCCCCGCACAAGGTGGGCCCGGACTACATCGACCCGGGCTACCACGCGCTGGCCACGGGGCGCCCGGGCCGCAACCTCGACGCGTACCTGTGCGGTCCGGAGCGGGTCGAGCCGCTGTTCCTGCACGGCGCGGCGGGCGCGGACCTGGCGCTCGTCGAGGGCGTGATGGGCATGTTCGACGGCGCGTCCGGCATGGGCGAGCTGGGGTCGACGGCGCAGGTGGCGAAGTTGCTGCGGGCGCCGGTCGTGCTGGTCGTGGACGCGTCCTCGCAGTCCCGGTCGGTGGCGGCGCTGGTGCACGGCTTCGCGTCCTGGGACCCGGAGGTGCGGCTCGCCGGGGTGATCCTCAACAAGGTGGGCTCCGACCGGCACGAGGCGCTGCTGCGCGAGGCGCTGGGCGGCGCGGGCGTGCCGGTGCTGGGCTGTCTGCGGCGCGCGCCGCGGGTCAATACGCCCGCCCGGCACCTGGGCCTGGTCCCGGTCGCGGAGCGGGCCCCGGAGGCGGTGGACTCGGTGGCCGCGCTCGCGGAGCAGATCCGGGCGGGCTGTGATCTTCAGGGTCTGCTGGCGCTGGCGCACAGCGCGCCGGAGCTGACCGGTCCGGCGTGGGAGCCGAAGGTCCCGGAGGCGCCCGCGACGGGCCGCCCGGTGATCGCGGTGGCGGGGGGCGCGGCCTTCACGTTCTCCTACGCCGAGCACGCCGAGCTGCTGACCGCCGCCGGGGCCGAGGTGGTCACCTTCGACCCGCTGCGGGACGAGAAGCTGCCCACGGGCACCGCGGGCCTGGTGATCGGCGGCGGCTTCCCCGAGGTCTACGCGCCGGAGCTGTCGGCGAACGAGCCGCTGCGCGCGGCGGTCGCCCGGCTGGCGGCCGCGGGCGCACCGGTCGCCGCGGAGTGCGCGGGCCTGCTGTACCTGTCCCGTTCGCTGGACGGGAAGCCGATGTGCGGCGTCCTGCCGGCGGACGGGCGGATGTCGGAGCGGCTGACGCTGGGCTACCGGGAGGCGGTGGCGGTCGGCGACAGCGCGCTGGCGGCGGCCGGTACGCGGGTGCGCGGCCATGAGTTCCACCGGACGGTCCTGGAGCCGGGCACGGGCGAGAGTCCTGCGTGGGGCTTCGTGCGTCCCGAGCGGCGTACCGAGGGCTTCGTGCGGGACGGTGTGCACGCTTCGTACCTGCATGTGCACTGGGCCGCCGAGCCGTCGCTGGCGCACCGGTTCGCGGCGAGCGCCGCTGCGTGGGCGGCGAGCGCCTGATGAGCGCCGCGGCGTCCGGCTGCCGGGCCTCAGCCCGACACGCCGACCACCAGCCACATGAAGCCCACGCCCGCGGCCGTGCAGGCCAGCGTCGACAGCGCCGGGTGGTCGTGGTGGGCCTCGGGCAGGATGTCGGAGGTCGCGAGGTACAGCAGGACGCCGCCGAAGAAACCCAGGTAGAAGCCGAGCGGTTGCTCCGGCAGGGTGACCAGGAGGGTCGCCGCGGCGCCCACCAGGGGGGCCAGCGCGTCCGCGCAGAGCAGCAGCAGGGCCTTGCGCCGGGCGTTCCCGTAGAGGCTGGCGACGGTGTACGTGTTGAAGCCGTCGGCGAAGTCGTGGGCGATCACGGCGACCGCGACGGCCACCGCCATCTCGCTGCCGACCTGGTAGGCCGCGCCGATCGCGAAGCCGTCCATCAGGCTGTGCACGACCATCGCCGCTGCGGCCGTCAGTCCCACCTGCGGCACCCGTTCCTCCGGGTCCATGCCGTGGGCCGCCTTCCGTACGGCCAGCAGGCGTTCGGCGGCGTGCGCGGCGAGGAAGCCGAGCACGAAACAGAGCAGCGCCGCGGGCACCCCGAGGAGCTGCACATCGGCCGCTTCGAGGGCCTCCGGCAGCAGGTCGAGGCCGACGACGCCGAGCATCAGTCCGCCGGCGAGGCCGAGGATGAGGTGGCGGCGGTCGGTGACCCGGTGGGCGACCCAGCCCCCGATGAGGGTCATCAGGAACGCGCCGACCGCGATGACCACTGGCACTGTGCCGCCCCTCTCGCCGACGGTTCCGGACCGGTACCGCTGCCGGTACCCGTGTCCCCTGCTTACTGATCCCCGGCCGGTCCCGCATGTCCTGTTCCGCTGTCCTCCCCTTTGCCCTCCCCCGCCGAAAGGACTCCTCATGACCGACGGGGCCGCCGGTGCCGAGCGGGCGCCGGACCTGGTGGTGGGGGTCGGCGCGCGGCCCGGGGTGCCGGCGGCGGAGGTGACGGCGCTGATCGCGGACGTGCTCGCGGCGGCCGGGCTGTCCCCCGCCGCCGTGTGCGCGCTGGCCACCGTGGACACCAGGGCCGGGGAGCCGGGGCTGCGGGCCGCCGCGACGCTGCTGGGGGTGGAGCTGCGGGCGTTCCCGGCCGAGGTGCTGGCGGCCGTGCCGGTGCCGCACCCGTCCGAGGCGGTGCGGGCCGCCACGGGGACGCCGGCCGTCGCGGAGGCCGCCGCGCTGGCCGCCGCGGGCCCCGGTGCCACGCTGGCCGTCCCCAAGCGGAAGGCCGCGCCTCCGGACGGGGGCGCTTCCCGCGCCACCTGCGCGGTCGCCCGCCGAACCGTGACGCCCCCGGCCCGCTCGCAGACGTACGTACGCACGCACGAGGAGACGACGCCGTGACCACCCCTCCCGACCTGCGCCACCACGGGGACGCCGAGATCCGCGGGGCGGCGGACCTGACCGACCTCGCCGTCAACGTCCGCACCGGCACCCCGCCGGCCTGGCTCAAGACCCGCATCGCCGCCTCGCTGGACGGGCTGGCCGCCTACCCGGACGGCCGGGCCGCGCGCGCGGCGGTCGCGGCCCGGCACGGGCTGCCGGCCTCCCGGGTGCTGCTCACGGCCGGTGCGGCCGAGGCGTTCGTGCTGCTCGCGCGGGCCGTACGGGCCGAGCGGCCGGTCGTGGTGCACCCGCAGTTCACCGAGCCGGAGGCGGCGCTGCGGGACGCCGGGCACGAGGTGCACCGCGTGCTGCTGTCCGAGGGGGACGGCTTCCGGCTGACTCCGGAGGCGGTGCCGGACGACGCGGACCTGGTCGTGGTCGGCAATCCGACCAACCCCACCTCCGTGCTGCATCCCGCGGAGACCGTCGCGGCGCTGGCCGGGCCCGGGCGCACGCTGGTGGTGGACGAGGCGTTCATGGACGCGGTGCCGGGCGAGGCGGAGTCCCTCGCCTCCCGTACGGACCTGCCGGGCCTGGTGGTGCTGCGCAGCCTGACCAAGACCTGGGGGCTGGCCGGGCTGCGCATCGGGTACGTGCTGGCGGGCCCGGAGATCATCGAGGCGCTGGAGCGGGTCCAGCCGCTGTGGCCGGTCTCCTCGCCCGCGCTGACCGCGGCGGAGGCCTGCTGCGGGCCGGAGGCGCTCGCGGAGGCGGAGGCGGCGGCCGCGGACATCGCCGCCG
Source organism: Streptomyces sp. NPDC047117 (assembly GCF_040643545.1). Classification (NCBI taxonomy): domain Bacteria; kingdom Bacillati; phylum Actinomycetota; class Actinomycetes; order Kitasatosporales; family Streptomycetaceae; genus Streptomyces; species Streptomyces sp. NPDC047117. Next base: position 66,961 of record NZ_JBEYUN010000008.1, read on the forward strand.
ACCGCGCGTACCTGATCGCCCGGCTGGGCGGCTTCCCGGCGGTCACGGTGGCGGAGCCCGCCGCCGGGCCGTTCGTGCTGATCCGGCTGCCGGACGCGGCGGCCGTACGGGAGCGGCTGCGACAGCTGGGCTTCGCGGTCCGGCGCGGCGACACGTTCCCGGGGCTGGGGACCGACTGGCTGCGGCTGGCGGTGCGGGACCGGGACACCACCGACCGCTTCGTGACGGCGCTGGCGAAGGTGGTCCGGGAGCGGGCGTAGGGCCCTTCCCGGGCACCGCCCCCGCTCCCGACGGGCCGGGAGCCCGGTGGCGCGTCCACCATCCGGAACCCCGTTGCCCGTTACACGTAAGGTCGCCGTAAGGTGCGGCCGTGACGAACGAGCAGACGAACCAGAAGCCAGCGGCAGCCCCTCCTCCGGAGACCGGCGACCTCCCCGCGTCCGACCGCGCCGCGCGGCGCGCCGTCACGCTCTTCCCGCTGCTCGTGATCGTGGCCGGGCTGATCGGCCTGTTCTGGCCGTCCCACTTCACCGGCTGGGCCCCGGCCGTGCCGTGGCTGCTCGGCGTCGTGATGTTCTCCATGGGCCTCACGCTCACCGTCCCGGACTTCGCCGCGGTCGCCAAGCGGCCGTGGGCGGTCGGCCTGGGCCTGGTGGCGCACTACGTGATCATGCCGGGGCTGGGCTGGCTGGTGGCCACCGTGCTGGACCTGCCGCCCGCGCTGGCGGCCGGCGTGATCCTGGTGGGCTGCGCGCCGAGCGGCACGGCCTCCAACGTCGTGACGTACCTGGCGCGCGGCGACGTCGCCCTGTCGGTGTCGGTGGCCACGGTCTCCACCGTGGTCGCGCCGTTCGTGACGCCGCCGCTGACCTACCTGCTCGCCGGACAGTTCATGCACGTGGACGCCGGGGTGATGGTGACCGACATCCTCAAGACCGTGCTGCTGCCGGTCTTCGCCGGCCTGCTGGTCCGGCTGGTCGCCGGCCGCTTCCTCGCCCGGCTGCTCCGGGCGCTGCCCTGGCTCTCGGCGCTGACCATCGCGGTGATCGTGCTGGTCGTGGTGGCGGGCAGCGCGGCCCAGATCAAGGACGCGGCCGCGCTGGTCCTGCTCGCCGTGGTGCTGCACAACGGGCTGGGCCTGGCGCTGGGCTACGGGGCGGGCTCGCTGGCCCGGCTGGGCCGCCCGGCGAGCCGCGCGATGGCCTTCGAGGTCGGCATGCAGAACTCCGGCCTGGCGGCCTCCCTGGCCACGGCCCACTTCAGCCCCGCCGCCGCCCTCCCCGCAGCGGTCTTCTCGGTCTGGCACAACATCTCGGGCGCGGTGGTAGCGGCCTGGATGGCGCGGAGCGCCCGGAGGGACGGCGCGTAAGCGCCCTTCCACAGGAGCCCGGGGAACTGCGCGCCCGGCCACGACGGCGCCGCGCCGGGCCACCGGGCAACACCCCAGCGGCGCTCAGCTCACCACCCGCCCCCGCAGCACCACCCGCCTAGGCGTACCGAGCACACGTACGTCTTCCCGAGGATCCGCCTCGTACACCACCAGATCGGCCGGGGCGCCCTCACTGAGGCCCGGGCGCCCGAGCCACTCCCGGGCGCCCCACGCGGTCGCCGAGAGGGCGTCCAGGGCCGGGATGCCGGCCTTGACCAGCTCTCCGACCTCCTGGGCGACGAGACCGTGCGCGAGCGCCCCGCCCGCGTCCGTACCGACGTACACCGGCACCCCGGCGTCGTACGCCGCCCGTACGGTGTCGTAGCGGCGCTCGTGCAGCCGTCGCATGTGGTCGGCCCAGCGCGGGTACTTCCGCTCGCCGCCGGCCGCCAGCTGCGGGAAGGTCGCGATGTTCACGAGCGTCGGCACGATCGCGACGCCGCGCTCGGCGAAGAGCGGAATGGTCTCCTCGGTGAGGCCCGTCGCGTGCTCGATGCAGTCGATACCGGCCTCCACGAGAGGCGCGAGGGACTCCTCGGCGAAGCAGTGGGCCGTGACGCGTGCCCCCAGCCGGTGCGCCTCGGCGATCGCGGCGGCCACCGCGCCGGGCGGCCAGCAGGACGACAGGTCGCCGGTCTCGCGGTCGATCCAGTCGCCGACGAGCTTGACCCAGCCGTCGCCCCGCCGCGCCTCCTGGGCGACGTACGCCACCAGGTCCTCGGGCTCGATCTCGTGCGCGTAGTTGCGGATGTAGCGGCGGGTGCGCGCGATGTGGCGCCCGGCGCGGATGATCCGCGGCAGGTCCTCCCGGTCGTCGATCCACCGGGTGTCGGCGGGCGAACCGGCGTCCCTGATGAGCAGCGTGCCCGCCTCGCGGTCGGTGAGCGCCTGCTTCTCGCTGGTCGCCTCGTCGACCGCGCCGTGCGCGTCCAGGCCCACGTGACAGTGGGCGTCGACCAGGCCCGGCAGCGCCCATCCCTCGATGGTGTCGATCTCCCGCGATCCGGCCGGTCGGGTGAACGTGACACGCCCGCCGACGACCCAGAGGTCCTCGCGTACGTCGTCGGGCCCGGCCAGGACCCTCCCCTTGATGTGCAGCACCGCGCTATCGGTCATGCACGCACTGTACGAGCCGGGCCCCGTGGCCTGGACGGGGCGGCCCCGGCGGAAGAATCCCGGAAACCCCATGGCGCTCCGGGGTTTTCTTGCTGTACACCTGTTACCGGAGAATTTCCAATTCTTCGGGTGCGCAGCTTCCCGTATTCTTCTGCCCGCTTTTCCGCAGCTCAAACGCGTCGATTCAGGTGACCCGCAAGGCCCGTAATTCGGACGGATCTCGCGGCCGTTACGCACATGTGACCGACCACACAAGCAGGTCACTTTGCCCCGTATTTTCCGGGCAAACCGAGACATCCCAGGGGTCTGTCGTGCGCCCGTGCGCCCCCGCGCGATAACACAGAACCCCCCGCCTCCGTAACCCCAACCCGCGATGCATTTTCCAATTTCCCTCGGTAAATTTAATTCCCATGACCGCCGCACAAGCAGACCTTGCACGTGCCCGAAGCGAATTCAGAGAAATGCCGGAGGGCTTCAAGCTCGACGCCCCGCGAGTGGAGGACGGGGCGGCCATCTGGCGCATAGCCCGGGACTCCGGAACGCTGGACCTCAACTCGTCCTACAGCTACCTGCTGTGGTGTCGTGACTTCGCCGCCACCTCCGTCGTCGCCCGCGACGCGGAGGGCGAGCCGGCCGCCTTCATCACCGGCTACATCCGGCCCGCCCGCCCCGAGACCCTCGTCGTCTGGCAGGTCGCCGTCGACGACGCGCACCGGGGCCGCGGACTGGCCGCAGCTCTCCTGGACGGCCTCGCCGGCCGTGTCGCGCAGGAGCAGGGCGTCACTCGCCTCGAGACCACGATCTCACCGGACAACACCGCGTCGAACCGGCTGTTCGCCTCCTTCGCCGAGCGCCACAAGGCCTCCGTGGAGCGCGAGGTCCTCTTCGACGCCGGGCTGTTCCCCGAGGAGGGCCACGAGCCCGAGGTGCTGCACCGCATCGGTCCCCTCGCCCCGCCTGCTCAGCGCTGAGCACACCCCAAGACTTCCCCCTCCCTGTCACACCCCACATCTCCCAGGAGCATGCTGTGACCATCACCCAGCCGGACCTGAGCGTCTTCGAGACCGTCGAATCCGAGGTGCGGAGCTACTGCCGCGGCTGGCCCACCGTCTTCGACCGGGCGCAGGGCAGCCGCATGTACGACGAGGACGGTCACGCGTACCTCGACTTCTTCGCCGGCGCCGGGTCGCTGAACTACGGCCACAACAACCCCGTACTCAAACGGGCCCTGATCGACTACATCGAGCGGGACGGCGTCACCCACGGCCTGGACATGTCCACCACGGCCAAGCGGGCGTTCCTGGAGTCCTTCCAGAACGTCATCCTGCGCCCGCGTGACCTGCCCTACAAGGTCATGTTCCCGGGCCCGACGGGCACCAACGCGGTCGAGGCCGCGCTGAAGCTCGCCCGCAAGGTCAAGGGCCGCGAGTCGATCGTGTCCTTCACCAACGCCTTCCACGGCATGTCGCTGGGCTCGCTCGCGGTCACCGGCAACGCCTTCAAGCGCGCCGGCGCCGGCATCCCGCTGGTCCACGGCACCCCGATGCCGTTCGACCACTACCTCGACGGCCGCTACCCGGACTTCCTCTGGTTCGAGCGGCTGCTGGAGGACCAGGGCTCCGGCCTGAACACCCCCGCCGCCGTGATCGTCGAGACGGTCCAGGGCGAGGGCGGCATCAACGTCGCCCGTCCCGAGTGGCTGCGCGCCCTGGCCGACCTGTGCGAGCGCCGCGACATGCTGCTCATCGTCGACGACATCCAGATGGGCTGCGGCCGTACGGGTGCCTTCTTCTCCTTCGAGGAGGCGGGCATCGTGCCGGACATCGTCACCGTCTCCAAGTCCATCAGCGGCTACGGCCTGCCGCTGGCGCTCACGATGTTCAAGCCGGAACTGGACGTCTGGGAGCCGGGCGAGCACAACGGCACCTTCCGCGGCAACAACCCGGCCTTCGTGACCGCCGCCGCGACCCTGGACACCTACTGGGCCGACGGCCAGATGGAGAAGCAGACCATCGCCCGCGGTGAGATCATTGAATCCCACCTGCGCGCCATCGCCGAGGAGCACCCGCGGGCCGGCGTGGACTACCGCGGCCGCGGCATGGTCTGGGGCATGGAGTTCGCCGACAAGACCCTGGCGAACAAGATCTCCAAGCGGGCCTTCGAGCTGGGCCTGCTCATCGAGACTTCGGGGCCGGAGAGCGAGGTCGTCAAGCTGCTGCCGGCGCTCACCACCACCCCCGAGGAACTGGACGAGGGTCTCCGCATCCTCGCCCGCGCGGTCCGAGACTGCGCCTGACAGGCGTGAGGGGGCCGGCCGGCGCAACCGGCCGGCCCTCTTTCGGACCTCACCACCCGCAGAACAGAAAGGCACAAACCACGTGATCGTTCGCTCGTTCAAGGACATCGAGGGCACCGACCGCCACGTCAAGTCCGCTTCGGGGACCTGGGAGAGCAAGCGCATCGTGCTCGCCAAGGAGCGCGTCGGTTTTTCGCTGCACGAGACCACCCTTTACGCGGGCACCGAGACCGACATGTGGTACGCGAACCACATCGAGGCCGTACTGTGCGTAGAGGGCGAGGCAGAGCTCGAGAACCGGGAGACCGGCGAGAAGCACTGGATCGAGCCCGGCACGATGTACCTGCTCAACGGCCACGAGAAGCACACCCTGCGGCCGAAGACGGACTTCCGTTGCGTGTGCGTCTTCAATCCGCCGGTCACCGGTCGCGAGGACCACGACGAGAACGGCGTGTACCCGCTGCTCACCGAGCCCGAGGCGAGCTGACGCCGCTGGAATCAGGCCCGCTGCCCCGTCCGGCAGTTGAGGAAGGCACGTACGAGAGGAGAGGAAGGCAACACCATGACCACCGCACCCGAGCGCACCGCCGACCTGTACCCGACCCGCGGGAAGACCGAGGTCATCACTCCGCGGCAGGACCCGGTGGTGTGGTCGCAGCCCGGCACGGCAGGCCCGTTCCAGCCGTCCGAGCTGAGCGACTTCGAACGCGACGGCTTCTTCGCCAACGAGGAAATCATCACGGCGGACGAGGTCGCGGTGTACCGCGCCGAACTGGACCGGCTCACGCATGACCCCGAGATCAAGGCCGACCCGCGCTCGATCGTCGAGTCGAAGTCGGACAAGGTCCGGTCCGTGTTCGAGGTGCACAAGATCAGCGAGGTCTTCGCCAAGCTGGTCTCCGACCCGCGCGTAGTGGGGCGCGCCCGTCAGATCCTCGGTTCGGACGTCTACGTCCACCAGTCGCGGATCAACGTCAAGCCGGGCTTCGGTGCGTCCGGATTCTACTGGCACTCGGACTTCGAGACCTGGCACGCCGAGGACGGTCTGCCGAACATGCGGACGGTGTCCGTCTCGATCGCGCTGACCGAGAACTACGACACCAACGGCGGCCTCATGATCATGCCGGGGTCGCACAAGTTCTTCCTGGGGTGCTCGGGCGAGACGCCCGTGGACAACTACAAGAAGTCGCTGCAGATGCAGGACGCGGGCACGCCCTCGGACGAGGCGCTGACCAAGCTGGCCGACCAGTACGGCATCAAGCTGTTCACCGGCAAGGCCGGCTCGGCGACCTGGTTCGACTGCAACGCCATGCACGGTTCCGGCGACAACATCACGCCGTACCCGCGCAGCAACGTCTTCATCGTGTTCAACAGCGTGGAGAACACCGCCGTGGAGCCCTTCGCGGCCCCGGTACGGCGCCCGGAGTACATCGGTGCCCGGGACTTCACCCCGGTCAAGTGACGCGCGAGTCCGTGGTGTCCTCTCCCTCGTGAGGAGGAGCCCGGTTCCGGGCCGGGGGGTCTTGGCCCCGCCAGGGGTCCCCGGCTCACAACCAGGCCAGTGACGCGGCCGTCGCCAGCACATGCTGAGCGGCGGCCGCGTCGCCTGCCTGGCCCCGGCTCACCTCCTGCGGGGTGAGCCGGCCGCCCACCAGCAGGCAGAGGTCGACCGCGTCCAGCACCAGCTCGGCGGCGACCGGCTCCGCGGCCGGGCCCAGCACCCAGTCGCCGCCCGCCGCGCCCTCCACCCCCAGCAGCACGGGCCGGGTGCCGTCCCCCAGCGCCAGGTCCACGATCCGCACCGCGAGCGCCACCAGCCGCCGCAGGTGCACGGGCGGCGGCGGAGGCACGGTCAGCCCCAGCGCCCGCCCGATGTCCCGGGTGTGGATCCAGGTCTCGAACGCCCTGATCACGTAGTGGTCGGCGACCGGCAGCCGCTTTCCCATCAGCGCCGTGGGCAGCGCGGCCGGCTCCTCCTCCCGGGCCTCCGGCAGGTCCAGCAGGCCGTGCGCCTGGGTCCGCCACGCCTCGGCCGTCTCGGCCGGCGGCCGGGTGTGCTCGTACGCCACCACCTCCTCCGTACGCGCCGCCCAGCGCACCTCCCACGGCGCCGCGTCCCCGGTGCCGCCCGCCTCGGCCCGCGTCACCGGCAGCATCCCCAGCCGCTCTGCCAGCGGCTCGTCCGCCGCGATCAGGTGCGCGACCGTGCCCTGGACGTCCCAGTCGTGCACCACCGGCGTGCCCCAGCGCGCCGGCTCGCCGTCCAGCTCGCGCAGCAGCGCCTCCAGGCTCGCCACCGCGGCGGCGTACGGCGCTGCGTGCGCGGCCGGCGCGTCGTGCCCCGTGCGCGCCGCCCGGGCCGCCGCCATCAGCCGCCCCCGGCCGACCTTGTCCGCACCCCGGCGGGTGCCCTTGGCCGGCGCGGCGGGCGGCCCGTCCAGCCGGTGCACCGCCTCCCGCAGCCGCACCAGCTCCTCCGCGCACTCCGCGCAGTCCTCGACGTGCGCGCGGATGCGTTCCGCGTCGCCGGACATCACGGCGTCCAGCGCCCAGGCGGCGAGCAGCTCGGCGATCTCGGGGTGCTCCTCCGCGGGATCCCAGCCCATCAGATGCCCTTCTCGACGGCCGGATCCGGCGGGTCGGCCAGCCGGTCGGCGAGGCTGCGCAGCGCCACGCGGAGCCTGGTCTTGGCGGTGCCTTCGGGAATGCCCAGTTCCACCGCGGCCTGGCGGTAGGTGCGCCCGGCGAAGTACGCCAGGTGGAGCACCTGGCGCTGGGCCAGCGGAAGTTCGGCGAGCGCGGTGTGCGGCAGCAGCGCGGCGCCGGCCGGCAGGGCCCGCTCCTCGGCCTCGCACATCCGGTCCACGGCCCGCCGGTGGGCCCGCATGCTGAGCCAGGCCCGCAGCGAGCCGCGTGCCGGGTCGAACGTGTACGGGCGGGCCCACAGCTGGGTGAGGACCTCCTGGACGACCTCCTCCGCGGCGTTCGTGCTGCGCGTGACGCGGCGGGCCACGGCGTGTGCCAGCCCGCCGAAGGCGTCGTACACCTCCCCGAGGGCGGACTCGTCGCCGTACACCAGTCGCCGGTGCAGGTCCTCGTCGCGCGGCGGAGTTGATGTACTTGCAGGTCTCCGGTCCACCGGCACCACCTCGTGAGGTCGTGCTGCCATTCCTAGCCGCCCGCGCCGCCGCGCGGTAGCCGTCCGCCCGGCCGAATTGCCCGGCGCGCCCCGGAGGCTAGCCTGACGTGGCACCGTCCCGGCAGGGAACAAGCGGACACACCCGAACGACTCGAACCGAGGGAGCACCATGACCGTCGACCGCCGCCCGGGGGTCGTCCTGACCGATCACGTCCTGCGGGTCCCGCTGGACCACGCGGCACCGGACGGCGAGCGGATCGAGGTGTTCGCACGGGAGGCGGTGGCCGCGGGCCGGGAGCGGGAGCGGCTGCCGTGGCTGCTGTACCTGCGCGGCGGCCCGGGGCTCGCGACGCCCCGGCCGCTCGCCCGCGACTCCTGGCTGAACCGCGCGCTGCGCGACTACCGCGTACTGCTCCTGGACCAGCGGGGCACGGGGCGTTCCACGCCGGCGACCCGGCAGACCCTCGCGCGCCGCGGCTCGCCGCAGGAACAGGCCGGCTACCTCGCCCACTTCCGCGCGGACTCGATCGTCCGGGACGCCGAACTGTTCCGCCGCCATCTGATCGGCGAGGAGCGGTGGAGCGTGCTGGGACAGAGCTTCGGCGGCTTCTGTACTGTCCACTACCTCTCGCACGCCCCCGAAGGGCTGCGCGAGGCGTTCATCACCGGCGGCCTGCCGGGGCTGGACGTGAGCGCCCGGGACGTCTACCGGGCGGCGTATCCGCGTATCGCGCGCAAGAACGCGGCCCATTACGCGCGGTATCCGCAGGACGTGGAGTCGGTGCTGCGGATCGCCGCGCACCTGCGGGAGCGGGAGGTACGGCTGCCCGGCGGCGGACTGCTGACCGCGGAGGCGTTCCAGGGGCTCGGGATGATGCTGGGCGCCGGCAGCGGCTCGTACGCGCTGCACGACATCCTGGACGAGGCCTGGGTGACCGGGGTGTCCGGGCCCGAGCTGTCGGACGCGTTCCTGGAGCGGGTGCGGGCGCGGCTGTCGTTCGCCGAGGCCCCGATGTTCGCCGTGCTGCACGAGTCGATCTACGGCCAGCGGTCGGTGGACGCGAAGGGCACGGGCTGGGCGGCCGAGGCGGTGCGCGGCGAGTTCCCGCGGTTCGACGTGGACGGGGCGCTGGCGGACGGCGGCCCGCTGCACTTCACGGGCGAGACGATCTTCCCCTGGCTCTTCGACACCGACCCGGCGCTGCGGCCGCTGAAGGAGACCGCCCACGCGCTGGCCGAGCGCACCGACTGGCCCGACCTCTACGACGCGGAGCGGCTGGCGGCGTGCGAGGTGCCGGTCGTGGCGGCGGTGTACGCGGACGACATGTACGTGGACGCCGGGCACTCGCTGCGTACCGCGGAGCGCATCCGCGGCCTGCGGGCGTGGGTGACCAACGAGTGGGAGCACGACGGGCTGACCGTCAGCGACGGCGCGGTGATGGACCGGCTGCTGCGCATGGTGCGCGGCGAGGTCTGAGGCCGGCCGGCGCGGGACCGGGCGGATGGCCGTAGGGCGCGGCCACCCGCCCGGGGTTTCACGGGGAGGTCAGCCGGTCAGCGACGGGTAGTCCACGTAGCCGCTGTCGTCGCCGCCGTAGAAGCTCTCGCGTACCGGCTCGTTGAACGGGCCGCCGGCCGCGAGGCGCGCGGGCAGGTCGGGGTTGGCGAGGAAGAGCCGGCCGTACGCCAGCAGGTCGGCCTCGCCCTCCTCGATGAGGGACAGCGCCTCGGGGCCGGCGGAACCGCCGTCGGTGGCGGGGTTCAGCACGAACGTGCCGCCGAAGCGCTTCCGCAGCCGGGCCAGCAGCCCGGCGTCCCGCACGTCGCAGGCGTGCAGGTAGGCCAGGCCGAGCGGGGCGATCTCCTCGACCAGCGCGGTGTAGGTGGCCTCCGGCTCGGGCGCCGTCATGCCGTTGAAGGGGTTGCCGGGCGAGATGCGCAGGGCGGTGCGGCGGGCGCCGATCTCCGCTGCGACGGCCCGGACGACCTCGACGGCGAACCGGGCGCGGGCCTCGTCCGAGCCGCCCCACTCGTCGGTGCGCAGGTTGCTCCCGGGCGAGAGGAACTGGTGGATCAGGTAGCCGTTGGCGCCGTGGATCTCCACGCCGTCGAAGCCGGCCTCGATGGCGTTGCGCGCCGCGGTCGCGAAGTCCGCGATCGTCTCGCGGATCTCGTCGTCGGACAGTTCGCGCGGGACGACGCAGTCCTTCATGCCGTCCTCGGTGAAGACCTGCTGTTCGGCGGCGACGGCCGAGGGCGCGACCGGTATCAGGCCGTCCGGCAGCACGGTGGGGTGGCCGATCCGGCCGCCGTGCCACAGCTGCGCGAAGATCGTGCCGCCCGCGGCGTGCACGGAGTCGGTGACCTCGCGCCAGCCCGCGATCTGCTCCGGGGTGTGCAGCCCGGGGGTGAGCGGGTAGCCGCGGCCCACCACGTTCGGCTGGGTGGCCTCGGTGATGATCAGGCCGGCCGAGGCACGCTGCGTGTAGTAGCGGACCATGGACGGGGTGGGGACGCCGTCGGCGGTGGCGCGGTTGCGCGTCATCGGTGCCATGACGAGACGGTTGGCGAGCGGCAGCCCGGCCAGGTCGACGGGGTCGAAAGCAGTGGTCAAGGGTTCCCTTTCACGAGGGCCGGTGGTTCACCGGGCCCAACGTCCACCGCCGCCACGGCATTCCCGCTCACCCGTCACCATGTCAACTCCGGGGCAGATCAAGCCGCTTGAGGAGCGCCAGCAGCCGGTCGACGTCGTCCGCCGTGTTGTACAGGTGGAACCCGGCCCGCAGCTTCCCGGCCCGGACGGCCACCAGCACCCCTTCCCGGGCCAGCGGCTCGTACGCCTCGGCCAGGGCGGGGACGGTGACGATCGCCGATCCGGGCGCGGGCAGCGGCGCGTACCCCAGTTCGGCGAGGCCGGCGCGGTACCGCTCGGCCAGCGCGGTGTCGTGCGCGTGTACCGCGGCCACCCCGACCTCTTCGAGGAGCGCGAGGGACTGCTGGGCGCCGACGTGGACGAGGTGGCCGTGCGGCTCGTCGTACCGGCGGGCGTCCTCGGCCAGGTGCGCGATGGGGCCGTAGTTGGCCTCGCCCGGGTCGGCACCGGCCACCCAGCCCGCGTGGAGGGCGGGCGGCTGCGGCGCGTCCTCGGCCACCACGAGGAACGAGGTGCCGCGCGGGCACAGCAGCCACTTGTACGCGCCGCACACGGCGTAGTCGTACTGCCCGGCGTCCAGCGGCAGCCAGCCCGCGCCCTGCGTCATGTCCAGCAGGGTGCGGGCACCGTGCGTACGGGCCGCCTCCCGGACGGCCGCGAGGTCGGCGATCCGGCCGTCCAGCGCCTGCACCGCGCTGCAGCCGACCAGCGCGGTGCCCGGCCGTACCGCGTCGGCCAGCCCCTCCAGCGGTGCGGTGCGCAGGCGCAGCCCGGCGCGGACGGCGAAGGGGTTGACCAGCGAGCTGAAGTCGCCCTCGGGGAGCAGCACTTCGGCGCCTTCGGGCAGCGAGGCGGCGATCAGCGCGGTGGACACGGCGACCGAGCTGCCGATGGCGACCCGGTCCGGGGCGGCGCCCACCAGCCGGGCGAAGGAGGCCCGGGCGGCGGCGGCCGGGCCGAAGTAGTCCCGGCCCATCGAGCCGTACGAGGCGGAAGCGCCGGCCTCGTCCCGCAGTGCGTCGATGGTCCTGGCGGGCAGCAGGCCGCTGCCCGGAGTGTTGAGGTACGTCGTCTCGGGCGCGAACTCCGCGCCGGCCAGTCGCTCCATCCGCCCACTGTGATCGCCCGCGGTCCGGCCGTCCATCCCGCCTCGCCTTGGGCGCCCTCCAAGGACGCCTTGGGGTGCCGTCCGGAGGCCGCCCGAGGGTCGTCGCGGAGCCGCACGAGGAATCACTTTTACCCAACCAGGGGCGGTTTTCCGCTGTCCTCGCCCGCCCGCCGATGCACTTGCCGTGCATTGGGCCGTCGGCGCCGCCACGCCCCGGTACGGTCCGCACATGAGGACGCCGCAGGAACGTCTCGGCTCATGGGAGACAGCCGGGACCGCCACCACCGACAGCCACCCCTTCGACCCCGCGGTCCTGCGCGCGCAGCTGGCGCCGGGCGCACGGATCCTGGACCACGGCTGCGGCCGCGGCAGGCGGGTCGCCGAGCTGGTGCGGCTGGGGTACGCGGCCGAAGGCGTGGACGGCGCGCGGACACCGGTCGAACACGGGCGGCGGGAGCACCCCGGGCTGCGGCTCACGCACTGTCCCCGGCTGCCGCTGCCCTTCGAAGCGGGCCGCTACGCGGCGGCGCTGCTCTTCGGAGTGCTCACCGGCATGCCGGAGGACGCGGAGCAGCGGGCGGTCCTCGGAGAGCTGGCACGCGTGGTGCGCCCCGGCGGACTGCTTCATCTCAGCGACGTGCCGCTGCAGACCGATCCGCGCTCACGGGCCCGGTACGCCGCGTACGAGGACGAGTTCGGGGCGTACGGGGTGTTCCGCACCGAGGACGGCGCGGTGGTCCGGCACCACGAGCCGGAGCAGCTGCGGCGGCTGCTGCGGATGCACGGCTTCGCCGTGGCCGAGGAGCGCACCGCCGTTGTCGGCGCGCTGCACGGTCATTCCGTACGCCGGGTGCAGCTCATCGCGCGCCGGGAGTCAGCGTGAGCAGCAGGCCGAGGTGCGTGGCGTCGGGGGCGGGGCGGCGGGTGTCGTCCGGCAGCCAGCCGTGCCGGGCGTAGAAGTCCCGCGCCCGGCGGTTGTGCCAGTACACCTGGAGCCGGGCGGTGGCGTGGCCCGCGGTGTGCCAGGCGGTGACGCAGGCGTCGTGCAGCGCGGTGCCGACGCCGCTGCGCCAGTGGGCGGGGTCGACGTGCAGCTGGTGCAGCACGACGGCGTCCGGCGGCGCCCCCTCCTCGCGGCGGAAGGACGCGACGCCCACGGTCGTACCGGCGCGTTCCGCGCACAGCACGGTGCCGTCCGGCCGCTCGACGGCCGCGGCCCATGCCTCGCGCCAGCGGGCCTGCTCCGCCGGGTCGTCCAGGAGCGCGTCGGGCAGCCGTCCCCGGTAGTACGACGCGCGGGCCCGGCCGTGCAGCGCGACGATCGACTCCAGGTCCCCCGGCACGGCGGCCCGGACGGTGAGGTCCGGGCCGCTCGTGGTGTGGGGCACGGCCGTCACGCCTCGCGCACGCCGTCGACCCGGCGCGGCAGTCCCAGCGGGTTCTCCTCGCGCAGCTCGGGCGGCAGCAGCGCGGGCGGGGTGTCCTGGTAGGCCACCGGGCGCAGCCAGCGCTCGATGGCCGTGCCGCCCACGGAGGTGGAGGTGGACGTGGTCGCCGGGTACGGGCCGCCGTGGTGCTGGGCGGGGGCCACGGCGACGCCGGTGGGCCAGCCGTTGACCACGACGCGGCCGGCGAGCGCGGTGACCTCGGCGAGCAGCTCGCCGCCCCGGCCCTCGCCCGCGCCCTCGGCGCCGGAGATCTGGAGGGTGGCGGTGAGGTTGCCGGGCAGCCGGCCGAGGACGGCGGTCGCCTCGGCCTCGTCGGCGTACCGCGCGACGACGGTCACCGGGCCGAAGCACTCCTCCAGGAGCAGGTCGTGCGGGCCCTCTGCGGCCAGCCGGGCCGCGGGGAGGGTGAGGAAGCCGGCGGACACGGTGTGCTCACCGCCCGCGCCGGGCGTCACCGGGGCATCCACCTCGGGGAGTTCGGCGCGCGCCTGGACGCCCGCCAGGAAGGCGTCCCGCATCCGGTGGTCCAGCAGGACGCCGGCCTCGGTGTCGCTGACCTTGGCGGTCAGCTCCTTGACGAGCCCGTCGCCGGCCGCGCCCTCGGGGACCAGCACCAGGCCGGGCTTCACGCAGAACTGCCCGACGCCCAGCGTCATCGCGCCCGCCAGGCCCGCGCCGATCTGCTCGGGGCGCTCCTCGGCGGCGGCGCGGGTGACCACGACGGGGTTGAGGCTGCCCAGCTCGCCGTGGAAGGGGATCGGCTGCGGGCGGGCCGCCGCCGCGTCGTAGAGCGCGCGGCCGCCGCGTACGGAGCCGGTGAAGCCGGCGGCGGAGACCAGCGGGTGGCGGACCAGCTCGACGCCCGCGTCGAAGCCGTGCACCAGGCCGACCACGGCAGCGGGCAGGCCGGACTCGGTGGCGGCGCGGCGCAGCAGGGCCGCGCACAGCTCGGAGGTGGCGGGGTGGTCGGGGTGGGCCTTGACGACGACCGGGCAGCCGGCGGCCAGGGCGCTGGCGGTGTCGCCGCCGGGCACCGAGAAGGCGAGCGGGAAGTTGGAGGCCGAGTAGACGGCGACCACACCGAGCGGGATCTTGTAGCGCCGCAGGTCGGGGCGGGGCGGGGCGAGCTGCGGGTCCGCGTGGTCGATGTGCACGTCCAGGAAGGCGCCCTCGTCCACGATGTCCGCGAAGGCGCGCAACTGGTAGGTGGTGCGGGCCAGTTCACCAGTGAGCCGGCCAGGGCCGAGCGCGGTCTCCGCGTCGGCGGCCTCGATGACCGACTCGCCCGCCTGGTCCAGCAGGTCCGCGGCGCGGCGCAGGAAGGCGGCACGCACGGTCCGGTCGGCGAGGGAACCGCGTGCCTCGTGCGCGGCGCGTACGGTCGCGTCCACCTCCTCGGCTGTGGCCTCGGCCGCAACCTCCTCCCGCTGCTTCCCGCTGCGGGGGTCGACGCTCCAGACTGGTGGTGCCACCGTGCATTCCTCCCGGGCCGAGTACTTGCTGCACACCGGGGCTTGTTCGATATACTGAACTCCGTCCCGGAGTGTGAACACCGGTGACTCTATGACTGTCCGAACTGAGGGGTCAAGGGCGATGGCGGCTGCCGAGACCGGGGGATCACAGGTCAAGTCCGCAGTGCGGACGGTCGAACTGCTGGAGTACTTCGCGGGCCGTCCCGGGATGCACAGCCTCGCCTCCGTGCAGGAGGCCGTGGGGTATCCGAAGTCCAGCCTCTACATGCTGCTGCGCACGCTCGTCGACCTCGGCTGGGTGGAGACGGACGCCACCGGCACGCGGTACGGCATCGGGGTGCGTGCCCTGCTCGTCGGCACGTCCTACATCGACGGTGACGAGGTCGTGGCCGCCGCCCGGCCGACCCTGGACCGGCTCTCGGACGACACCACCGAGACCATCCACCTCGCCCGCTTGGACGGCACCAACGTCGTCTACCTGGCCACCCGTCAGTCGCAGCACTACCTCCGCCCGTTCACCCGGGTCGGCCGCCGGCTGCCCGCGCACTCCACCTCGCTGGGCAAGGCGCTGCTCGCGACCTACTCCGACGAGCAGGTCCGCAAGATGCTCCCCGAGACGCTGCCCCCGCTCACCGAGCACACCACCACCGACCGCGAGCGGCTGATCGAGGAGCTGCACACGGTGCGGGAGCAGGGGTACGCCGTCGACCGCGAGGAGAACACCCTCGGGCTGCGCTGCTTCGGCGTGGCGATCCCGTACCGCACGCCGGCCCGCGACGCCATCAGCTGCTCCGTGCCGGTCGCCCGGCTCACCCCCGCGCACGAGCAGATG
Source organism: Streptomyces sp. NPDC047117 (assembly GCF_040643545.1). Lineage (NCBI taxonomy): Bacteria > Bacillati > Actinomycetota > Actinomycetes > Kitasatosporales > Streptomycetaceae > Streptomyces > Streptomyces sp. NPDC047117. The sequence goes on from NZ_JBEYUN010000008.1 coordinate 82,454, forward strand.
ATCAAGGACGCACTCTTCGACGCGCGCGACCGCCTGACACTGGCGACGCGCCGCCTCTAGGGGGCAAGGGCGCGGAGGGTCGTACGTACCGCCGTCAGGTCCGCGTCCGAGGCCAGCCCCGCGTGGTACAGCCGCAGTTCATCGGCGCCGGACGCGGCCGCGTGGGCGGCGTCGGCGGCGAGCGTCTCCGGACTGCCGCCCATCCCCCGCACCACGGTGAAGTTCGCCGCCCGTACGCCGCGCCCCTCGAACGGCGCCAGCGCGGCGGCCCGCCCTTCCGCGCTCCCCGTGCACGGCACGACCACGCCGTCCGCGTAGGAGAAGACCTGCCGGGGGGAGACGCCCACGTTCGCGCCGCAGCGGTGCGGGGCCGGGTCGGCGTGCAGCAGGACGCGGAAGTCCGGCCCGGCGGCGGCCCGTACGGCGGACACGGCCGCGCGCCGCAGCTCCCCCGCGGCCCGGTTCCGCCAGTCGGCGACGGCGTGCGCGTACTCCTCGCCCAGCGCCTCGACGACCTCGGCCCACTCCCCCTCGCGATCCCCCGCTCCCCCGCCGCCGCTGCCCGCCCACACCGGCTCCAGGGCGCGCACCACGGCGCGCCGCAGCCCCTCGGGGTCGGCGCCCAGCGCCGCGTACCCGTTGCGGCACTCGCCGCAGAAGCACAGCGACATCAGGTACTGCGTCGCGCCGCTCAGGGGGGCGCCGCCGATCTTGTCGTGGGCGTGCAGGTGCGCGAGGCCGTACCAGCCGCACGACTCCAGTTCGGTGCCGCGGGTGTGCGGCCGCACCGCGGCCTCGGCGGCCAGCGTCACCAGGTACTCGTGCACCTCGGGACGGGCGATACAGGGGGCCCAGGGGTAGGCGTCCCCGTAGGCGTTGCGGACGACGGACTCCGGGTGCTCGGCGCCCAGCCGGGAGTTGTGCGCGAGCACCACCCAGGAGTGCACCTCCAGGCCCGCGTCCATGAGCGCGCGGGCGGCCTCCGTGTACGGGTCGGACTCCGGGAGCCAGTCCTGCGCGTACGGCCGCAGCGCGCGGCCCGCCCAGCGCTCCGCAGCGGGCGGGTAGAGGACGGCGGAGTGCCGGGCGGTGACGACGCGGTGCGAGGGATGGCGCGGGGTGAGGGCCCGGGTGGAGTGGTAGGCGGAGGCGAGAGTGACCTGCGCGACCCCGAGCCCGGCGATCCGGCGCGCGGCGTCGGGGTCCCCGACGACGTCCCAGGGGTAGAGGAAGGCGGCGGCGCGCATCGGGCTCCCTTCGAAGAACCACGTCCGCAGAAACGCATTCGTGGCCAGTGTCCATATGAGTGAACGCGATGACGCTAAGACAGCCCGTCCGGCGGGTCAAGAGCCGTTCCGCGTCCACCATCTTGACCAAGGCAGCGCGCTTCTTTACGTTGACCGCCATGACCGCACCCCGCACCGTTCTACTGACCGGCGCCGCCGGCGGCCTCGGCACCCTGATGCGAGAACTGCTGCCCTCGTACGGCTACCGGCTGCGGCTCTTCGACCGGCTGCCCATCGAGGGCGAGCCGGACGCGATCGTCGCCGACCTCGCCGACCGGGACGCGCTGCGCAAGGCCGTGGAGGGCGTCGACGCGGTGATCCACCTGGCCGGCATCTCCCTGGAGTCCACCTTCGAGAAGATCCTGGCCGCGAACATCGAGGGCACGTACCACCTCTACGAAGCGGCCCGCGAGGCAGGCGTGCGGCGGATCGTCTTCGCGTCCTCCAACCACGCCGTGGGCTTCACCCCGCGCCCCGAGGACGGCTCCGGTGCCATCCCGCTGAACACCCCGCGCCGCCCCGACACCTTCTACGGGCTGTCCAAGGGCTTCGGGGAGGACCTGGCCTCGCTCTACTGGGACCTGCACGGCATCGAGACCGTCTCCGTGCGCATCGGCTCCTGCTTCCCGCGGCCCACGTCGGTGCGCATGCTGTCGATCTGGATGAGCCCCGCCGACGGCGCCCGGCTGCTGCACGCGGCGGTCACCGCGAAGGACGTCGGCCACACCGTCGTCTACGGCTCCTCCGCCAACACCCGGCTGTGGTGGGACCTCTCCAGCGCCCGCGCCCTCGGATACGAGCCGCAGGACGACTCCGAGGTGTACGCCGCCGAACTCCTCGCCGAGCAGGGTCCCCTGGACCCGGACAACCCCGAACACGCGCACCTCGGCGGCGCCTTCTGCACGGACCCGCCGATCTGGCCGCACTGAACACCGGCCGGCGAGCGGCCGGCAGGCGGCCGACGTGCACAGATGGTGGTATACGGCACGGAACTCCGGGCAGCCTCCTCGCGTCCTTGAAGACGTAACAACCCCTTGCAGGAACGAGGAACACCATCATGGGCATCGTCAGCTGGCTCGTACTGGGGCTGATCGCCGGCGTCATCGCCAAGATCCTGCTGCCCGGACGGGACCCGGGCGGCCTGGTCGGCACGACGCTGACCGGCATCGTGGGCTCGTTCGTCGGCGGCTGGCTCTCCACCAAGCTCCTCGACCGTCCGATACCGAAGGACTTCTTCGAGCCGTCCATGTGGATCGCCTCCATCGCCGGCGCCCTGGTGCTGCTGATCATCTACCGGCTGCTCTTCGGCAACTCCCGCGAACGGCACTGACGACGGGCGGCCGGAGCCCTTCCGCGGCGGCGGCATGTGATCCAGCGGGCGGTCGGCAGATGATCGACCGGGTAATGGAACCGTAAAGCGACGCCGGTCGTTACCCACAACATGACCGCTATGACTCCCGGCTCGAACCTCCCGCTCTCCGCAGCGCGGGTGGCGGTGGACGTCACCGCGCCCGTGCGGCTGGACGTCTCGGGCCTCCTGCTGACCGCCGACGGCAAGGTGCGCTCGGACGACGACTTCGTCTTCTACAACCAACCGAGCGGCCCCGGCGTGACCCACACCGCGGGCGGGGGCGGCAGCGGCGACACCATCACGGTGGACACCGCCGCCGTGCCGGCCGGCATCGAGAAGATCGTCGTCACGGCCAGCCTGGACACGCCGGGCGCCACCTTCGCGGGCACGGAGCCGACGGCCACGGTCCGCAGCGCCGACGACGGCAGTGTGATCGCCACGTTCACCCCGCCCCAGCTGGGCGCCGAGACCGCCCTCGTGGTCGTCGAGGTCTACCGGCGCAACGGCGCCTGGAAGGTCCGCGCGGTCGGCCAGGGCTACGCCAACGGCCTGGCCGGCATCGCCACGGACTTCGGCGTCTCCGTCGAGGAGCCCGCGGCACCCGCGGCCGCCCCCGTCCAGCCCCAGCAGCCCGCCGCGCCGCCCGCGCCGCCGCAGCCGAGCGCGCCGACCGCCGGCCAGTGGGGCCCGCCCACGGGCTCCCCCGCCCCGGTCGCCCCGCCGACCGCCGTCCCCGGCGCGCCGGGCTCCATGGGCACACCCACGCCGCCGCCCCCTGCCGCCCCGGCTCCCGGCGCCGGGAAGATCAACCTCGACAAGGGCCGGGTCAGCCTCCAGAAGAACCAGACCGTGTCCCTGGTCAAGGGCGGCCAACCGCTCCTCTCCTCCGTCCGGATGGGCCTCGGCTGGGAGCCCGCCTTCCGCGGCAAGAGCGTCGACCTGGACGCCTCGGTCATCGCGTACGGCCCGGACCGCAAGAAGATCGACAACTGCTTCTTCGGCAAGCTCACGATCCTCAACGGCGCGATCCAGCACTCCGGGGACAACCTCACCGGCGAGGGCGCGGGCGACGACGAGGCGATCACGGTCCACCTCGGCGGCCTCCCCCCGGAGGTCACCGGCCTGGTCTTCACGGTGAACAGCTTCTCCGGCCAGAAGTTCACCGACGTCGCCAAGGCCTACTGCCGCCTGCTGGACGCCCAGTCCGGCGAGGAACTGGTCCGCTTCGACCTGACCGGTTCGGAGAAGCGCACGGGCGTCCTGATGGCCAAGCTCATCCGCCAGTACAGCGGCGAATGGGAAATGACCGCGCTCGGCGAGTACGTCGACTCCCGCACGGTCCGCGGCATGGTCAAGCCGGGCGCGCAGGCGCTCTGACGGACGCGCCGGGGCGGCGGACATCCCGTCACCCCGGCGCGGCCTCCCGGTCCGCTACGCCTCCACGCCGAGCAACCGCTCCGCCCGGAGTCCGGCGACCAGAGCCGCCTCCTCGACCGCATGCGCCAGGTACTGGACAGCGGTACGCAGCTCCGCCGAGGACGCCGCGGGGTCACCGGCCAGCGCCCGCCCCCGGGAGGCGTCGGCCTCCGCCGCGACGAGCATCTCGGCCTCCATGAGGTCGGCCAAGTGGTTCACGATGCCGTCCCCCGGCGGGACGTAGGCCGCCCGGCCTTCTTCGGTCCATGGCAGCCGTCGTAGGGTCTTCAAGTCGGCACTCCTTTGCAGTGTCGGCCACGCCCCGGGGCCGGGTCCGATCCGGTCCCGGGGCTTTTTGCGCCTCCAGAGTGCTCGGAGTGGCGGCAACGTGCTACCGCGTAAGCGCGGTACCGCATAAGGTCACCGACGTGAACCTCGATCGGTCAGTGCCGGTGTGGCCGCAAGTGGCCGCAAGCCTCCGCCGTCGCCTCCGTGCCCGCGAGTGGGGCCCTGGCGAACGCTTCCCCAGCACGATCACGCTGGCCGCCGAGTACGGCGTAACCCAGTCAACGGTCCAGAAGGCCATCGTCCAGCTCCGCAAGGAGGGCCGCCTCCACACGGTCCTGGGCGCCGGCAGCTACGTCACGGACTAGGCGGCCGCCGCAGGCCCCGCCCCGTCGTCGAGTCCAGCCACCATCGCCAGCCTCCGGTAGGAGTCCAGTTGGGCGGCGCGATCGTACGTGCTGGTGGTGACCAGCAGCTCATCGGCACCGGTCGCACCGAACAGATCCGCCAGGGCCGTGCGGACCTCTGCCTCCGTGCCGTGGATCTGGCCGCGCAGTGCCGCCTCGTAGAAGTCCCGCTCCTTCACGGTCATGGCCGGCTCCCGGGCGAGCACGTCCTCGACCGGTTCCAGTGGCGGGAAGACGCCGCGCGTACGGGAGTACGCCATCGCCCAGGCCTCCGGGAGCAGCAGCCGGCGGGCCTCCTCCGTGGTGGCGGCCACCGCGACGGTCGCGGAGACGACGACGTACGGGCGGTCCCACAGGCCCGAGGGACGGAAGCCGGTGCGATAGCGGTCGATGGCGCGCAGCAGCGCGTCCCGGCCGCGGACTTCGGCGATGACCAGCGCGAGCCCCGCCTCGGCGGCGATCTCCGCGCCGGCGCCCGTGGCCAGGACGAAGGCGGGCACGGTCAGGCCCTCGGCGGGCCGTGCGTGCACCTGCGGGTGGGCGGTCTGGGTGCCGGTGAAATAGCCGGTCAGCTCGGCGAGCTGCGCGCCGAAGTCCTCGGCGGCGTCCTTCTCCGTCCCCAGTGCCCGCCGGATGCCGTCGGTGAAGCCGACCGAGCGGCCCAGGCCCATGTCGATGCGGCCCGGGAAGAGCGAGGCGAGCACGCCGAACTGCTCGGCGACGATCAGCGGCCGGTGGTTGGGCAGCATCACCCCGCCCGTGCCGACGCGGATGCGGTCGGTCGCGGCGGCGACGGCAGCGGCGAGCACGGTGGGCGCGGAACCGGCCACGCCGGGCACGCTGTGGTGCTCGGAGACGAAGAAGCGGTGGTAGCCGAGCCGCTCTGCCTCCTGGGCAAAGCGCACCGTCTCCTGGAGCGCTTCGGCCTCCGGCCGTCCCACTCTGGTGCGGGACCGGTCCAGGACCGAGAATCGTGGGGCCGCTGTCGTCGAGTTCACCCTCAGTACAACGTTTCCCGCCGCTCAGGATTCCGGACGTACGGCAGGCCGCCGGGCGTCCCGGTATCCGTCGCCCGCCGCCCGCCCGTCGCACGCGAGGAGCCCGATGTCCGCCGTCCAGCCACCCCCGCCCCACTCCCCCACGCCCGACGCCGACACCCACATCGGCCGCGTCCCCGGCCCCGTCGACGAGATCTACGGGGAGTTCGACCTCAGTACCGTCCCCGCGTTCGCCGGCGGGTTCATCAACTTCGGCTACTGGGCGGACGCGCCGTCCGGCCGCCCGCTGACCGAGGCCGACCGGATCGCCACGGAGCAGGCGCTGTACCGGCTGGTGCTGCGCGAGTTCGGCCGTACCGAGGGGCGGGACGCCGTCGAGGTCGGCTGCGGGCTGGGCCTCGGCTCGGCCCTCGCGCTGAACGAGTACGGCTTCGGCTCGGTCGTCGGCCTGGACGTCCACCCCGACCAGGTCGAACGGGCCCGGCGGCGGAACGCCGACGCGCGGGCCGCGCACCCGGACCGGCTGGACTACCGGCGCGGCGCGGCCCAGCGGATGCCGCTGCCGGACGCCTCGGTGGACTGTCTGTTCTCGGTCGAGGCGGCCCAGCACTTCCCCGACGTGCCGGGCTTCGCGCGCGAGGCGGCGCGCGTGCTGCGCGCGGGCGGCCGGCTGGCGCTGACGACGTTCTTCGCCACCGGCCGGGAGGCCGCCCGCGCGCTGCCCGGACTGCTGCCCACCTACGCCGACGGCCTCGACCTCGCCCACGTGGCGGACGAGGTGGCCGCCGCGCTGGCGGCGGCCGGGCTGTCGGACGTGCGGATCCGGGCGATCGGGGAGTCGGTGTGGGCCGCGTACGACCGGTACCTCGATCAGGTGCCCGAGCTGCGCGAGCTGTGGCCGCGCCGGTTCCTGACGGCGTACGAGAAGGGGCTGCTGGACTACTACGTGCTCACCGCGGACCGGCCGGACCCTGCCTGATCCGGCCGGGTTCCCCCTGAAACCGGCCGGTTCCCCCGATCCGGCCGGTCCAGCGGCGCGTCAGTGACCCGTCAGCGCTGCCGCCGCCAGGGGCCGGTGATCGCGAGCATGATCCCCGGGTCCTGGATGTTGGCGAACAGCGTCTGCCCGTCGGGCGAGAAGACCGGCCCGGTGAACTCGCTGTACTCCGGCTCCTCGGCGGTGCCGATGTTCAGCTCGTTGCGCGCGACCGCGTAGGTGCGGCCGTCCTCGGTGGCGCCGAAGAGGTGCTGCACGCCCTCGCCGTCCTCGGCGATGATCAGCCCGCCGTAGGGCGAGACGCTGATGTTGTCCGGGCCGTCCAGCGCGCCTTCCTTCGAGGGGTCGGCGTTGATGCCGAAGCGGACCTTCAGGGTCAGCGTGCGGCGGGCGGGATTGTAGAACCACACCTGGCCGTCGTGCTGGACCGGGCTCTCCTCACGGGCATAGGACGACACGACGTACGCGCCGCCGTCCGCCCACCACATGCCCTCCAGCTTGCGGGCGCGGGTGACCTCGCCGTCCTTGAACTGCTTGCGGACCGAGGTGGAGCGCGCGTCCCGGTCGGGCACCTCGACCCAGTCCACGCCGTACACGGTGCCGGGCTCGGTGGCGCGGGAGAGGTCGTCGACGAACCGGCCGCCGGAGTCGAAGCACTTGAACGCGGCGAGCACGCCCGCGTCGTCGGCGAGGGCGCGCAGCTGCCCACGGCCGTGCCGGAAGCCCTGCGGCGGGGTCCAGCGGTAGAGCAGGCCGTTGGGGTTGTCGGCGTCCTCGGTGAGGAAGACGTGGCCGCGCTTGGGGTCGACGACGACGGCCTCGTGCGGGTAGCGGCCGAACGCCTTGACCGGCCTGGGGTCGCGGGCGGTCCGGTGGTCGCGCGGGTCGACCTCGAAGACGTAACCGTGGTCCTTGGTCATGCCGTTCTGGCCGGCCTTGTCCTCGGTCTCCTCGCCGCTCAGCCAGGTGCCCCAGGGAGTGCGTCCGCCGGCGCAGTTGGTGGAGGTGCCGGCGACGCCGACCCACTCACCGATGTGCTCGCCGTCCTTGGAGACCTCCACGACGGTGCAGCCGCCCGCCGCCGCCGGGTCGTAGACCAGGCCCTCGGCGAGCGGCACCGGGTGCTCCGCTTTGCTGCGCGGCCCCTTGATCTCGTGGTTGTTCACGAGCAGGGTCGCGCCCCGCGAGCCTTCGAAGGTGGCCGTGCCGTCGTGCTTGGCGGGCGTGTACTCGCCGCTCTCCAGCTTGGTCACGCCGGTACGAGTGATGATCTTGTAGCTGAAGCCGGCGGGCAGCGCGAGGATGCCCTCCGGATCGGCGATCAGCGGACCGTAGCCGAGCTGCCGCTTCCCGTCGTCACCGGCGGCCTGCCCGACCTCCTCGCCGATGGCCCCGGGAGCCGTGGCCAGCACCCCGACGCTGCCGGCGAGCGCCACTCCGGCACCGGTGTACGTCGCACGCTTGGCGAAGTCCCTGCGGGTGAGGGGCATGGTCATCTCCTGGCTGGCTGGATTCATTCCTTGCTTCCGCGCGCCAGGCTGGCGGGCCCGCCCGAATTCCAGTTGAACGGGGCACGACGTCCAGGAAGCGTTTTTCCCGGCGCTGCGTCCCCGTGGCGAGGACGGAAACGGCCCGTCGTCCCTGCACGTGAGTACGGGCGACGGGCCTTTCCTGCCGGGGAACCGGTGGCTAGCCGTCCTTCTTGGAGCGGGCCTTGAAGGCCGCCTTGCGGGCCTCCTTCGCCGCCTTCTTGTCCGGGTGGAGCCGGCCCATGGCCTCCAGGACGTCGGCGGTCGCCGGGTGGTCCACCCGCCAGACCGCGTCGAAGAAGCCCGCGTGCTGGCCCACGAGTCCCTCGATCAGGTCCCGCAGCTCGGCCGTGTCCTCGTCGGCGGTGCCCAGCTGCGCGGCGAGGGTGTCCACCGTGAGCCAGAAGATCATGTCCTGGGACGGCTCGGGGATGCCGGGCGCGCCGTGCTCGGCCAGCCACACCCGGGCCAGCCCGCCCAGCTGCCGGTCGTCGAGCACCTCGCGCAGCGCGGGCTCGGCCTCCGCGCCGACCAGCGACAGCGTCTGCTGGCAGGCGAGCCGGCGCTGCGGCGCCCGCTCGTCGTCGCCGCGCGCGGCGGAGAGCAGGTCGCGCGCCGCGGAGAGGGCGTCGCGGGCCGCGAGCCACTGCTCGGACTCGGCCTGCGCGAGGTTCTCCGGGTAGCCGGGCAGGGCGGCGAGCAGCACGTCGGCACCCTTGTCGGCGAGGTCGCCGACGGCGGGCGCCTCGACGCCCGCGTCCAGCATCCGCGCGCGGACCGCGTACATGCCCAGCGGGGTGAGGCGGACCATGCCGTACCGGCTGACGTCCTCCTCCTCCAGCGGCTCGGCGGACCTGACGGTCTCGCCCTCCTCGTCCAGCTCCTCGATGAGCGCCTCGTCCACCGGCTGGTACGCGACCAGCCCGATCGGCTCCAGGACCCGGAACTGGTCGTCCAGGCGCATCATCGCCTCGGAGACCTCTTCGAGGATGTCGTCGGTGGGCTCGTCCATGTCGGCCGGGACGATCATGGAGGCGGCGAGGGCAGGCAGCGGGACGCTCTGCTCGGGGTCCTCGGACAGCGCACAGAGCATGTAGAGGTTGCCGAGGATGCCGTCCAGCAGCTCGGCCTCGTCCTCCGGGTTCCAGTCGATGGAGTCCAGGTCCAGCTCGCCGCCCTCGGCGATCTGCTCGACGAGGTCGCCGAGGTCCGGCGCGGCGGCGTCGGCCAGCACGGTCTCCATGCCGCCGAGCCAGATCGCCAGCACGTCCTGCGGGCTGCCGCCGGTCAGCAGGCGCAGCTCCTCGCCGGGCGCCGCGGTGCCGGCCGGGGCGCCGTCGGGCAGGTCCTCGTCCTCGCCGGCCTGCTCCTCGATCTCGACCAGGCCGGTGTCCACGGCCAGCTGCCAGGCCTCGGCGGCGTAGCCGGTGCCGTCCTCGTCGACGGCCAGGCCGAGGTGGGCCGCGGCCTCGGCGAGCTGCTCGTCGAGGAGGTCACCGCCGACGCCGACCGGTACCTCGCGCTCGGCCCAGCGGGCGAGCTTCGCCGCCCGGGCGAAGAGGGGCGCGCTCAGTGCGTCCCTGGCCAGCTCCGCTTCGGGGTGCAGCCGCACCGGGGGAAGGGTGGGGCGCTCGTCGGACATCTACGGTTCAGCTCCTCGGGCGGACTACAGCTGGTGCGCCGCCCAGCGTAGACGGAATCGTGACCATCCCGGGCGGTTCACCGCCCCGTCCGCCGGTGTCCACCCGACGAGCCTTGACAACTTCCGTGCGCACACAAGAGATTGACGCGCGTAGCGGACCGTCCTCCGATACGTCGTTCCTCCCTCGTTTCCCCACGCTCCCGGAGGCCACCATGCCGTCCCGCCGTACGCTCCGCAGGCCGCTCACGCTCTCGGCGGCGGCCGCCGCCGCCCTCGCCGCAGGGCTGCTCGCGGTCCCGCAGTCCGCCTCGGCCGCCGACGCCAGGATCCACGACATCCAGGGCTCCACTCGCATATCCCCGCTGGCCGGGAAGCAGGTCACGGGCGTGCCGGGCGTGGTCACCGCCGTACGGTCCTTCGGCTCTGCACGCGGTTTCTGGCTGCAGGACCCGCGCCCGGACCGCGATGCCGCCACCAGCGAGGCGATCTTCGTCTTCACCGGCAAGGAGACTCCGGACGTCGCCGTGGGCGACGCGGTGGAGGTGGCCGGCACGGTCAGCGAGTACTACCCCGGCGGCAAGGACGCGGGGCTCCAGTCCGTCACCGAGATCACTGGCGCGAAGTGGACGGTGACCTCGGCGAAGAATCGTCTCCCCGCGGCGTTCCGGCTGACCCCTTCGTCCGTGCCGAATCGATACGCCCCGGACCACGGCGGCAAGGACATCGAGCCGCTGAAGCTGCGGCCCGGCTCCTACGCGCTGGACCGCTACGAGTCGCTGGAGGGCATGCGGGTCGCCGTCTCCGACGCGCCGGTCGTCGGCCCCACAACCTCGTACCACGAGCTGTGGGTCACGGCCGAGCCCAAGCATCAGCGCACCGCGCGCGGCGGCACGCTCTACAGCTCGTACGCCGATCCGAACGCGGGCCGGCTGAAGGTCACCTCGCTGATCCCGTTCGCCGAGCGGCCCTTCCCCGTGGCGGACGTCGGTGACGCGCTGAAGGGCACCACGGCCGGGCCGCTGGACTACGACAACTTCGGCGGCTACACGATCGAGGCCACCGACCTGGGCGCGCTCTCCGATCACGGGCCGAAGCGCGAGACGACCCGCAAGCAGTCGGCGGACGAGCTGTCGGTGGCCACGTACAACGTCGAGAACCTCTCGCCGAAGACCGCGCAGGCCAAGTTCGACCGGCTGGCCGAGGCGCTGGTGAAGAACCTCGCCTCGCCCGACGTCGTCGCCCTGGAGGAGGTCCAGGACGACAACGGGGCGACGAACGACGGGGTGGTGTCGGCGGGCGCCACGCTCAAGAAGCTCACCGACGCCGTCGCGAAGGCCGGCGGCCCGGCGTACAAGTGGGCGCAGATCGACCCGGCCGACGACCAGGACGGCGGCCAGCCGGGCGGCAACATCCGCGTCGCCTTCCTCTACAACCCCGACCGGGTCTCCTTCACCGACATCCCCGGCGGCGACGCGACGACCCCGGTGAAGGTCGAGAAGAAGGACGGCCGCGCAGCCCTCTCCGTCTCCCCCGGCCGTATCGACCCGGGCAACGCGGCGTGGAAGGACAGCCGCAAGCCGCTCGCGGGCCAGTTCTCCTTCCGCGGCAAGCCGGTCTTCGTGGTCGCCAACCACTTCAACTCCAAGGGCGGCGACCAGGGCCTGGACAGCCGCTTCCAGCCCCCGGCACGCACGTCCGAGACCCAGCGCACCGCGCAGGCCGAGGCCGTGCACGGCTTCGTGACGGACGTCCTCGCCGCCGACCCGAAGGCGGCCGTGATCGTCGCGGGCGACCTGAACGACTACCAGTTCTCCCCGGCGCTCAAGAAGCTCACCGCGGGCGGCGTCCTCACCGACCGGGTGAACCGGCTCCCGAAGGCCGAGCGCTACGGCTACGTCTACAACGGCAATTCCCAGGCCCTGGACCACATGCTCACCAGCCCGGCCCTGGCCCGCGCCGACTACGACATCGTCCACCTCAACGCCGAGTTCGCCGACCAGGCCAGCGACCACGACCCGCAGGTGCTGCGCGTGAAGCCGTAGCGGCCACCTTGCGGCGCCGTCGGGGGCGGCGCGTAGCAACGCTTAACGGCTGCGCCAGTACAACTAAGTAGACCTGAAATGGCGGGGGCCACACTGCCGTGCATGAGCCCTGTGGCCCCCTCGCCCTTCGGCCGCGTCGCGGCAGCGATGATCACCCCGTTCACCGCCGACCACGCCCTCGACACGGACGGCGCCCAGCGGCTGGCCGTCCGGCCGGCCGACGAGGGCTGCGACGCGTTCGTCCTCAGCGGCACCACCGGGGAGTCCCCGACCACCACCGACGCCGAGAAGGAGGACCTGATCCGGGCCGTGGTGGAGGCCGTCGGCGACCGGGCCCGGATCACCGCGGGCATCGGCACCAGCGACACCCGGCACAGCGTCGAGCCGGCCCGCAGGGCCGAAAAGGCCGGCGCGCACGGGCTCCTCGCCGTCACGCCGTACTCCTCACGCCCGACGCAGGAAGCAGTCGCCCACCATCTGCGTACCGTCGCCGACGCCACCGGACTGCCCGTACTGCTCTACGACGTCCCCGGGCGTACCGGCACCGCGCTCACCGCCGACACCCTCCAGCGGCTGGCCGAGCACCCCCGGATCGCGGGCGTGAAGGACTGCGCCTACGACCTCATGAAGTCCGCGAGGCTGCTGGCCACGACGGACCTCGCCTACTACGCGGGCTGCGACGAGCAGAGCCTCCCGCTGCGCGCCCTCGGCGGCGCCGGCTGCGTCAGCACCGTCGCCAACGTCGCGCCGCGCGAGGTACGCGCCGTCCTCGACGCCTTCGACGCGGGCGACACCGCCGGGGCCACCCGCCGCCACCTGCGCCTCGTACCGCTCATCGAGGCGATGATGGCCACCGAGACGCCCGGCACGGTCACCGCCAAGGCCCTGCTGGCCACGCTCGGCCTCCCCGGCGGCCCGCCCCGGCCACCCCTGCTGCCCACGGGCCCCGCACTCACCGCGCAGCCGGCGGAGGTCCTGCGAGCGGTCCGGGAGCGGTAGCCCCGTACCCGTCCTGGCCCGGGGCCGCCGCATCCGTCCCGTCCGGCGCGTCCGACACGAGATCCCGTACCAGCAGCGTCGCGCCCGCGACCGCGCCCGGCATCAGGACGACGGCGATGAACGGGACGAGGAAGAGCAGGACGAGCGGGGTGCCGAAGCCGACGGCGAGCGCCTTGCGGCCGCGCAGCAGGCGCATCCGCTCCCGTACGGGGACGCCGCGGCGCTGCAGGGCGACGGAGGTCAGCTCGACGGTGAGGAAGAAGCCGGAGACGCAGAAGCCGATGGCCGGGATCACGGTCTGGCCGATGACCGGCACGAAGCCGAGGACGAAGAAGAGCAGTCCGAATCCGGCGGCGCGCAGCAGGACGTACACGCTGTCCTTGACCGCGATCCACACCTCCCGCCACAGCGACAGGTCCGGGCCCTCCGGGCACTCCCCCTCGGACTCCTCCACCTTCTCCGACAGCGACTCGTAGAACGGGTCGCCGATCACCAGCGTGACGGCGGTGAAGGTGAGGACGGACAGCAGCAGGCCGCCCGCGACGAGCAGCGCGACGAACAGCCCCCGCAGCAGCCCCTGCCAGGGCGAGCCCCAGCCGTCGGCGAACGGTGTCGCCCAGGCCGCGATGTTGTCCGCCCAGAAGAAGAAGACGGTCAGCGCGACCGCGTACAGCACGAGGGTGACCAGCGCGGGCAGCAGCCCGAACCCCCACCACCGGCCGTGCCGCGCGACCCAGCGCTGCCCCTTGCCCCAGTAACCCAGCCCCGCCACAAGATCACGCATACGGTCACCCTATCGGGGCAGCGCGGCACGTCCCAGCCGTACGGGGACGGCCCGTGCACCCCGGACGGAATCCGGGGCGCACGGGCCGTTCGGCGGTGCCGTGGACGTGCGGCTCAGTTGTGGTGCAGCACGTCGTTCAGGCCGCCCCACTCCGCGTTGTTCGGGCGGGCCTCCACCACACCGGTGGTGGAGTTGCGGCGGAAGAGGATGTTGTCGGCGCCGGACAGCTCGGCGGCCTTGACGATCTGCCCGTCGGGCATCGTCACGCGGGTACCGGCGGTGATGTAGAGCCCCGCCTCCACCACGCACTCGTTGCCCAGCGCGATGCCGACACCGGCCTCGGCGCCGACCAGGCTGCGCTCGCCGATGCGGATGCGCTCCTTGCCGCCGCCGGAGAGGGTGCCCATGGTGGACGCGCCGCCGCCGATGTCGGAGCCGTCGCCGACGACGACGCCCTGGCTGATGCGGCCCTCGACCATGGAGGTGCCCAGCGTGCCGGCGTTGAAGTTGACGAAGCCCTCGTGCATGACGGTGGTGCCGGCCGCGAGGTGCGCGCCGAGGCGGACCCGGTCGGCGTCGGCGATGCGGACGCCGGACGGGGCGACGTAGTCGGTCATCCGCGGGAACTTGTCCACGCCGAAGACGGCGAGGTGCAGGCCCTCGGCGCGGGCGTTCAGCCGCACCGTCTCCAGCCGGTCCACGGCCACCGGGCCGAGCGAGGTCCAGGCGACGTTGGCGAGCAGGCCGAACAGGCCGTCGAGGTTCTGCCCGTTGGGCTGCACCAGACGGTGGCTGAGCAGGTGCAGACGGAGGTAACCGTCGTGCGCGTCCAGCGGCTTGTCGTCCAGGGAGGCGATGACCGTACGGACGGCCACGATCTCCACGCCGCGGCGGGCGTCGGCGCCGAGCGCCTTGGGCGCGGCGTCGCCGAGGAGTTCGGCGGCGCGCTCGGCGCTGAGCCGCTCGGTGCCGGCCGGGCCGGGCTCGGCGACGAGCTCGGGCGCCGGGAACCAGGTGTCCAGGACGGTGCCGTCGGTGGTGACGGTGGCGAGTCCGGCGGCGACGGCGCCGGTGGTACGGGAGGCTGCTGCTTCGGTCATGCGGAAAACCTAACCGGCGCGGCCCCGGCCTGGCGAACCGGTCTCAGCCGTCAGACGTGCGAGGACGCTCCGCGGGCTGCTCCCCGGTCACCCGGGCCAGCTCGGCCCGCACCGCGGCCCGGTCGAACGGCCGGCCGGTGAGCAGCAGCTGCAGGAGCATGCCGTCGATGAGTGCGCTGAGCGTACGGGCGGTGCCGGGGTCGGTGTACCGGCCGAGCACGTCCAGCGTGCTGTCCAGCCACTCGGCGGCCACCGGGCTCAGGACGGGCCGCCGCAGCGCCGCCAGGTACAGCTCGTACTCCATCCGCACGCGGCCGTGCCGCTCGTCGTCCATGTACGCCCGGAGCAGGTCGGCGATGCGGTCGGCGAGCGGCTCGTCCCGGTCCAGGTACTCCGTCCAGCCCTCGACCGTGGTGCCCGCCTCGCCGCAGACCTGCCGCAGCGCGGCCACCAGCAGGTCGTCCAGCGACGCGAAGTGGTACGTGGTCGAGCCCAGCGGCACGTCCGCCGCGCGGGCCACCACGCGGTGGGTGAGTGCCCCGATGCCCTGCTCCTCGGCCACCCGGATCGCCGCGTCGATGATCCGCTGCCGCCGCTCGGGGTCGTAGCGCCGGGGCATCAGTGCGCCGCCCCACCGAGATTCAGCACGACCACGCCGCCGATGATCAGCGCGATGCCGATCAGCCGTGCCGCGTTGGCCGCCTCCCCGAGGAACAGCATCCCGATGGCGGCGATCACGGCGGTCCCGGCCCCGGACCAGATCGCGTACGTGGTGCCCACGCTCATCGTCTTCAGCGTCTGCGCGAGCAGCACGAACGCGATGAGGTACCCCACCGCGGTGCCGAGCGAGGGCCACAGCTTCGTGAACCCTTCGCTGTACTTCATCGCGGTGGTGGCGAGCACCTCCACCAGTATCGCCGCGCCGAGCGTCAGATAAGCCATACGTACAAGCGTACACAACGATGCGTACGACCGTACACAAAGAGGTGCCCGCAGCGGTTCGGTCCCCACCGGTTCAGTCCAGCAGCGTCCGCTTCGGCCGCAGGACGCAGAACTCGTTGCCTTCCGGGTCCGCGAGCACGGTCCAGGTGACGTTCGCGCCCTGCCCGACGTCCACCCGGCGGGCGCCGAGCCCGAGGATCCGCTCGACCTCCGCCTCCTGGTCGTCCGGGGTGAGGTCGAGATGGAGACGGTTCTTGCCGGCCTTCGCCTCGGGAACGGGGAGGAAGACGATGCCCGGCAGCGCCTCCGCCGTGGCCCCGATGATCACCTCGTCCGGCTCCTCGAAGACGATCTGCCAGTCCAGGACGTCGGCCCAGAAGCGGGCCATCCGCGGAAGGTCATGGGCGTCGACGGCGATCTGGTACAGAGAAGAGGCCATGCCCGCCAGTGTGCCTGGCGGGCATGGCCTCCTCACGCAATGACGGCTGTGGTTCTCAGACGTTGAACCCCAGCGCGCGCAGCTGCTCGCGGCCGTCGTCGGTGATCTTGTCGGGGCCCCACGGCGGCATCCAGACCCAGTTGATCTTCAGCTCGTTGACGATGCCGTCCGTGGCGGACTTCGCCTGGTCCTCGATGACGTCGGTCAGCGGGCAGGCCGCCGAGGTGAGCGTCATGTCGATGGTGGCGATGTTGGCGTCGTCGATGTGGATGCCGTAGATCAGGCCGAGGTTGACCACGTCGATGCCCAGCTCGGGGTCGACGACGTCGTACAGGGCCTCGCGGACCTCTTCCTCGGTGGCCGGCTTCAGGGCGGCTGCCCCGGCCGGCGCCTCCGCGGCGCTTGCGTTCTCGGTCATGCGGTCTTCGCCTCCTCGGAGAGGGCCTTGGCAGTCGCGTCCTTCCACGCCATCCAGCTCAGGAGGGCGCACTTGACGCGGGCGGGGTACTTCGAGACGCCGGCGAACGCCACGGCGTCCTCCAGCACCTCCTCCATGGCGTCGTCGGGCTCCAGCTGGCCCTTGGACTGCATCAGCTCCAGGAAGGCCTCCTGGATCTTCTGCGCCTCGCCGAGCTCCTTGCCGACCAGGAGTTCATTGAGGACGGAAGCGGAGGCCTGGCTGATGGAGCAGCCCTGGCCTTCGTACGACACGTCCTCAATGGTCGCGCCGTCCAGCCGGACGCGCAGGGTGATCTCGTCACCGCAGGTCGGGTTGGTGTGATGCACCTCGGCGTCGCCGTCCCGCAAGCCCCGGCCGTGCGGGTGCTTGTAGTGATCCAGGATGACGTCCTGGTACATGGAATCCAGCTTCACGGGTCAGTCAGTCCTCGTCCTCATCCGAAGAAATTACGGACGTGCTCCAGGCCGTCGACCAGAGCGTCGACCTCGGCCGGGGTGGAGTACAGATAGAACGACGCTCGTGTCGTCGCAGGAATTCCGTACCGCAGGCAGACCGGACGGGCGCAGTGGTGGCCCACCCGGACCGCGATGCCCTGCTCGTCCAGCACCTGCCCCACGTCGTGCGGATGGATGTCACCGAGCGTGAAGGAGATCGCCGCGCCCCGGTCCTCGGCCGTGGTCGGGCCGATGATCCGCAGGTCCGGGACCTCCAGCAGCCGCTTGACCGCGTACTCGGTCAGCGCGTGCTCGTGCGCGGCGATGTTCTCCATGCCGATGGAGTTGAGGTAGTCCACCGCCGCGCCGAGGCCGACGGCCTGGGCGATCGGAGGCGTACCGGCCTCGAACTTGTGCGGCGCCGGGGCGTAGGTGGAGGAGTTCATCGAGACGGTCTCGATCATCTCGCCGCCACCGAGGAACGGCGGCAGGTCCTCCAGCAGCTCCTGACGGCCCCACAGCACGCCGATGCCGGTCGGGCCGCACATCTTGTGGCCGGTGAAGGCCACGAAGTCGGCCTGGAGCGCCTGGACGTCCAGCGGCATGTGCGGCGCGGCCTGCGAGGCGTCGAAGCAGACCAGCGCGCCGACCTCCTGGGCCTTGCGGACGATGGTCTCGACCGGGTTGACCGTGCCCATGAGGTTGGAGACCAGGGTCAGGGAGACGACCTTGGTCTTCTCCGTGATGATCTCGTCGATGTTGGAGAGGTCGAGCCGGCCGTCCTCGGTCAGCCCGAACCACTTCAGCTTCGCGCCCGTGCGCTGCGAGAGCAGCTGCCACGGCACGATGTTGGAGTGGTGCTCCATCTCCGTGATGACGATCTCGGTCTCGTGGTCCACACGGTAGGGCTCGTCGGCCCAGCCCAGCATGTTCGCGACGAGGTTGAGCGACTCCGAGGCGTTCTTGGTGAAGATCACCTCGTCGCGGCTCGGTGCGTTGATGAACTCGGCGACCTTGTCGCGAGCGCCTTCGTACAGCGCCGTGGCCTCCTCGGCGAGCACGTGCACGCCGCGGTGGACATTGGCGTTGTAGCGTTCGTAGTACTCGCTCAGCACGTCGATGACCTGGCTGGGCGTCTGCGAGGTCGCAGCGCTGTCCAGGTAGACGAGCTTCTTCCCGTCATGGAGCTCGCGCCCCAGGATGGGGAAGTCCTTACGGATCGCCTCTGTGTCGAGGAGGCCCGGCAGCTGTGTCACGCGGTTGCGCCACCCTTCACGTACGCCTCGTAGCCCTCGGCCTCCAGCTTGTCCGCCAGCTCCGGGCCACCGGACTCGGCGATCCGGCCGTTGGCGAAGACGTGGACGTGGTCGGGCTTGATGTAACGGAGGATCCGCGTGTAGTGGGTGATCAGCAGGGTGCCGACCTCACCGCCCTCACGGACCCGGTTCACGCCCTCGGAGACGATGCGCAGCGCGTCGACGTCCAGGCCGGAGTCGGTCTCGTCGAGGATCGCGATCTTCGGCTTGAGCAGCTCCAGCTGGAGGATCTCGTGGCGCTTCTTCTCACCGCCGGAGAAGCCCTCGTTGACGTTGCGCTCGGCGAACGCCGGGTCCATGTTGAGGCGCTCCATGGCCTCCTTGACCTCCTTGACCCACGTCCGCAGCTTGGGAGCCTCACCGCGGATCGCGGTGGCGGAGGTGCGCAGGAAGTTGGAGACGGAGACACCGGGGACCTCGACCGGGTACTGCATGGCGAGGAAGACGCCGGCACGGGCGCGCTCGTCGACGGACATCTCCAGGACGTCCTCGCCGTCGAGGGTGACGGTGCCGCCGGTGATCGTGTACTTGGGGTGACCCGCGAGCGAGTACGCGAGGGTGGACTTGCCGGAGCCGTTGGGGCCCATGATGGCGTGCGTCTCGCCCTGCTTCACGGTCAGGTCGACGCCCTTCAGGATCTCGCGCGGGCCGTTCTCGGCCTCGACGGAGACGTGCAGGTCGTGAATCTCAAGCGTTGCCATGGGGAACTCAGGACTCCTGGGTGACGGAGACGAGCACGTCGTCCCCTTCGATCTTTACGGGGTATACGGGGACGGGCTGCGTCGCGGGAAGGCCGGACGGCTTGCCGGTGCGGAGGTCGAAGCTGGAGCCGTGCAGCCAGCATTCGATGGAGCAGTCCTCCACCTCGCCCTCCGAGAGGGAGACGTTCGCGTGCGAGCAGATGTCGTTGATCGCGAACACCTCGCCCTCGGTACGGACGACCGAGACAGGGGTGCCGTCGAGCTCGACCCGCTTGGGCGTGTCGTCTTCGAGCTCGCTCAGCCCACAGGCTCGTACGAAGGTGGCGGTCATGCTACGGACGCCTCCAGCTCTTCATCGATCTTGGCGATGAGGCGCTCCTCGACGTCCGGCAGGCCGATCTGCTGGACCAGCTCGGCGAAGAAGCCGCGGACCACCAGACGGCGGGCTTCCTCGGCCGGGATGCCGCGCGCCATCAGGTAGAACAGCTGCTCGTCGTCGAAGCGGCCGGTCGCCGAGGCGTGGCCGGCGCCGACGATCTCGCCGGTCTCGATCTCCAGGTTCGGCACCGAGTCCACCCGCGCGCCGTCGGTGAGGACGAGGTTGCGGTTGAGCTCGTAGGTGTCCGTGCCGGTCGCCGCGGCGCGGATGAGCACGTCACCGATCCAGACGGCGTGCGCGTCCTCGCCCTGGAGGGCGCCCTTGTAGACGACGTTGGAGCGGCAGTTGGGCGACTCGTGGTCGACGAAGAGGCGGTGCTCCTGGTGCTGGCCGTTGTCGGTGAAGTACAGGCCGTAGAACTCGGCCTCGCCACCGGGGGCGGCGTACGTCACGCGGGGGTTCAGCCGGACCAGGTCGCCGCCGAAGGTGACGACCACGGACTTGAAGGAGGCGTCCCGGCCGACCAGGGCGTTGTGCTGGCCGGCGTGGACCGCGGTGTCGTCCCAGTCCTGGACGGAGACGACGGTGAGCTTCGCGCCGTCGCCGAGGAGGTAGTCGACGTTGGCGGCGAGGGTGGCGTCACCGGTGTGGTCGATGACGACGACGGCCTCGGCGAAGGCTCCCAGCTCGATGACCTGGTGGCCGTAGGCGACCCCGCCCTCGCCGTGGACGGCGATGCGGATGGGCTCGCTGAGCACGGTCTCCTTGGGCACGGAGACCACGGAGGCCTTCTCGAAGGAGCTGTAGGCCTGCGCGGCGACGCGGTCGATGGGCTTGCCGGCCTTGCCGACCCGCGCGTCGTCCCGGTCCGCGGTCTCGACCGTCACGCCCTCCGGCGCGTTGATCTCGACCGAGACGCCGCCGGTGGCGGTGGCGGTGCCGTCGTGGAGGCCCTTGAGGCGCTCCAGCGGCGTGAAGCGCCACTCCTCCTCGCGGCCGTGCGGCACGGGGAAGTCCGCCACGTCGTAGGACGGCGGGGCGCTCATCCGGGTGGCGACGGTGGACTCGGCGGCCACCGCGATCGAGCCCGTGGTGGCGTAACCCGCGGGGATGTTCTGAGCCTCAGCCATGGCTGTCGTAGTGCTCACTTTCTGGGTCAAGAAGTTTGCTGCGGACGGGAGGGGCCGGGCTGCCCGGCCCCCCGGGGACGGTCGGTCAGCCGACCGAACCCTCCATCTGCAGCTCGATCAGCCGGTTGAGCTCCAGCGCGTACTCCATGGGCAGCTCGCGGGCGATCGGCTCGACGAAGCCGCGCACGATCATCGCCATGGCCTCGTCCTCGGAGAGGCCGCGCGCCATCAGGTAGAAGAGCTGGTCGTCGCTGACCTTGGAGACGGTCGCCTCGTGGCCCATGGACACGTCGTCCTCGCGGACGTCCACGTAGGGGTAGGTGTCCGAGCGGGAGATGGTGTCCACCAGCAGGGCGTCGCAGAGCACGTTGGACTTGGAGCCCGCGGCGCCCTCGCCGATCTCGACCAGACCGCGGTAGGAGGTCCGGCCGCCGCCTCGCGCCACCGACTTGGAGACGATGTTGGAGGAGGTGTTCGGCGCCATGTGGACCATCTTGGAGCCGGCGTCCTGGTGCTGGCCCTCGCCCGCGAAGGCGATGGACAGGGTCTCGCCCTTGGCGTGCTCGCCCATCAGGTAGACGGCCGGGTACTTCATCGTCACCTTGGAGCCGAGGTTGCCGTCGACCCACTCCATGGTCGCGCCCTCGTAGGCCACGGCACGCTTGGTGACCAGGTTGTAGACGTTGTTCGACCAGTTCTGGATCGTCGTGTAGCGGCAGCGGCCGCCCTTCTTGACGATGATCTCCACGACGGCGGAGTGCAGCGAGTCCGACTTGTAGATCGGCGCGGTGCAGCCCTCGACGTAGTGGACGTAGGCGTCCTCGTCGACGATGATCAGCGTCCGCTCGAACTGACCCATGTTCTCGGTGTTGATCCGGAAGTAGGCCTGCAGCGGGATGTCGACGTGCACGCCCGGGGGCACGTAGATGAACGAGCCGCCGGACCACACCGCGGTGTTCAGCGAGGCGAACTTGTTGTCGCCCGCGGGGATCACCGTGCCGAAGTACTCCTTGAAGAGCTCCGGGTGCTCCTTGAGCGCGGTGTCGGTGTCCAGGAACAGGACGCCCTGCTCCTCCAGGTCCTCACGGATCTGGTGGTAGACGACCTCGGACTCGTACTGCGCGGCGACACCGGCGACGAGGCGCTGCTTCTCCGCCTCCGGGATGCCGAGCTTGTCGTACGTGTTCTTGATGTCCTCGGGCAGGTCCTCCCAGCTGGCGGCCTGCTGCTCCGTGGAACGCACGAAGTACTTGATGTTGTCGAAGTCGATGCCGGAGAGGTCCGAGCCCCAGTTCGGCATGGGCTTCTTGTCGAACAGCTTCAGGCCCTTGAGGCGAAGCTTGAGCATCCACTCCGGCTCGTTCTTCTTCGCCGAGATGTCGCGGACGACCTCCTCGGAGAGGCCGCGCTTGGCGGACGCGCCGGCGACGTCGGAGTCGGCCCAGCCGTATTCGTAGTTGCCCAGACCCTCGAGCTCAGGGTGAGCAGTCTCCGTAGGGAGCGTCATGCGGGGTTCCTCCCGGCCGTACTTGCAGATGCGGTGGTGGTCTTAGTGGTGCGGTGGTCGGCCTTGCCGGTGGCCTTCGGCGTGCGCGGCGGACCCTGGGCCTTGGGGGCGCCCTGGGCGGTCGCCTTCGGTACGAAGGTCGTGCAGACCCCGTCGCCGTGGGCGATGGTGGCAAGACGCTGCACATGGGTCCCGAGCAGGCGCGAGAAGACCTCGGTCTCCGCCTCGCACAGCTGAGGGAACTGCTCGGCCACATGGGCGACCGGACAGTGGTGCTGGCAGAGCTGTTCACCTTGCTGCAGATGGGGGGCGCTGCGCGCCGTAGCAGCGTACCCGTCCGCGGTCAATGCCTTCGCCAGGGCCGTGGTGCGCTCCTCGGGGGGCGCTGCCTCGACCGCCGTGCGGTACTCCTCCGCCTGCGCCTCCAGCCGGGCACGGGCGAACTCCGCGACCGCGGCCTCGCCGCGCTCGCCGCCGCCCGCGGCCCGCGCGATCCAGCGCAGGGCGTCGGAGGCCAGGCTGTCGTACGCCTGGTCGAAGGCGTCCCGGCCGCAGTCCGTCAGCGCGAAGGCCTTGGCGGGGCGGCCCCGGGAACGCGTGCCGTACACCCGCTTCTCGCGGGGCTCGACGACACCCTCTGCCGCGAGGGCGTCGAGATGGCGACGTACGGCGGCCTGCGTCAGTTCCAGCCGCTGCGCCAGCTCGGCAGCGGTGGACGGGCCGTGGTCCAGGATGGAGCGGGCGACGCGATTGCGCGTGCCGTGCGCTTCCTCCTGGCCGGTGACCTGCGCAGAAGCTGAGGTCACCGGCCCGGCGGCCGGGGTGGCCGCGGGCTCCTGTCGATCCTCGCTCGCGTATTTCACAACGCCATTGTTGCGTAATTCTTCAGACCAGGACAAGCCTCGCCCGAGCCTTCGCGTGGTGGCCTCTATCACTTAGGTATGCCTAAGTGCAAGGCCGCATCGCGACGGGACGCGGGAGCCCCCGTGGGAGCGGCGGGGCGCCCCTTCGTAGACTGCCGGTCATGCGCAGCACCTCCCCGGGGGACGCCCCCCGGACCCACGGGCGAGAGCCTGCCGTCGAGGTCACGGGCCTGGTCAAGCGGTACGGCACCAAGACCGCAGTGGACGGCCTCGACCTCACCGTCGCCCGCGGCGGCATCACCGCCGTCCTCGGCCCGAACGGCGCCGGAAAGACCACCACGGTCGAGACCTGCGAGGGCTACCGCCGGGCCGACGCCGGCACCGTCCGCGTCCTGGGCCTGGACCCCGTCGCCGACGCCGCCGCGCTGCGCCCCCGTATCGGCGTGATGCTCCAGTCCGGGGGCGTGTACCCGGGTGCCCGCGCCGAGGAGATGCTGCGGCACACCGCCTCGCTGCACGCCCACCCCGTCGACGTCGACCTCCTGATCGAGCGGCTGGGCCTGGGCTCCTGCGGCCGTACGAACTACCGGCGGCTCTCCGGCGGCCAGCAGCAGCGCCTGGCGCTCGCCATGGCCGTCGTGGGCCGCCCCGAGCTGGTCTTCCTGGACGAGCCGACCGCGGGCCTGGACCCGCAGGCCCGGCACGCCACGTGGGACCTCGTGCGCGAGCTGCGTACGGACGGCGTCAGCGTGGTGCTGACCACCCACTTCATGGACGAGGCCGAGCAGCTCGCCGATGACGTCGCGATCATCGACGGGGGCAAGGTCATCGCCCAGGGCAGCCCCGAGACGCTGTGCAAGGGCGGCGCGGAGAACACGCTGCGCTTCACCGGGCGGCCCGGCCTGGACCTCGCCTCGCTCCTCAAGGCGCTGCCCGCGGAGTCCGCTGCGGCCGAGCTGACGCCCGGCGCGTACCGGGTCACCGGCACGATCGACCCGCAACTGCTCGCCACCGTCACCTCCTGGTGCGCGCAGAACGGTGTCATGCCGGACCGCATAGCGGTGGAGCGGCACACCCTGGAGGACGTTTTCCTGGAGCTCACGGGTAAGGAGCTGCGCGCATGACGCAAGGCCGTCCCTTCTTCGGCCGGGGGTCCGGGGGTCGTCCCCCGGGAAGACACAGCCTGGAGCTGACCGGTAAGGAGCTGCGCGCATGAGCACGACCGCCGCCGAGGGTGTCTTCACCCCGAAGCCGGGCGCCGCGCCCCTCCCCCGGATGATCCGCGCCCAGGCCCTCCTCGAAACGAAGATGCTGCTGCGCAACGGGGAGCAACTGCTGCTCACCGTCATCATTCCGACGCTCCTCCTGGTGCTGTTCTCCGCTGTCGACATCATCGACACGGGCAAGGGGAAGTCCGTGGACTTCCTGGCCCCCGGCATCCTCGCGCTGGCCGTGATGTCCACCGCCTTCACCGGGCAGGCCATCGCCACCGGCTTCGAGCGGCGCTACGGCGTGCTCAAGCGGCTCGGCGCCTCCCCGCTGCCCCGCTGGGGACTGATGACCGCCAAGACCTGCTCCGTGCTGGTCACGGAGGTCCTCCAGATCGTGCTGCTCACCGTGGTCGCCTTCGCGCTCGGCTGGTCCCCGCACGGCAACCCCGTATGGGTCGTGCTGCTGCTGGTCCTCGGCACGGCGGCGTTCTCCGGCCTCGGCCTGCTCATGGCCGGCACGCTCAAGGCCGAGGCCACGCTCGCCGCGGCCAACCTGGTCTTCCTGCTCCTGCTGGTCGGCGGCGGCATCATCGTGCCGCTGGAGAAGTTCCCCGGCGCCGTGCAGTCCGTGCTCCAGCTGCTGCCGATCTCGGCGCTCTCGGACGGGCTGCGCGACGTCCTCCAGGGCGGCGCGGGGCTCCCCCTGGCCGACCTCGGCATCCTGGCCGTGTGGACGGTGCTCGGGCTGGGCGCGGCGGCGAAGCTCTTCCGCTGGGAGTGACCCGTGGGCCACGCGGAGTACGAGGTACGCACCGTTTCGCACCCCTCGTGAAAAGACGCACAAGCCGCCGCCTACGATGAGCCCGTGCCGAATTCGCTGAACCCCCTAGAGCAGATCGCCCGCCGCTGGCAGCCGTCCGCGGCCTTCGTGCGACGTGCCGCGCTCGCCACGGTCGTCATGGCCGTCGTCATCGTCGTGACCGGCGGCGCGGTCCGGCTGACCCAGTCGGGTCTGGGCTGCTCCACCTGGCCCCAGTGCACTCCCGGCAGCCTGACGCCGACCCACGAGATGGGCATCAACGGCCTGATCGAGTTCGGGAACCGGCTGCTCACCTACGTGCTGTGCGCGGTCGTCGGCCTCTTCATCATCGCCGCCCGCGCCCGCCACCCCCGGCGCCGCTCGCTCACCCGCCTGGGCTGGGCCCAGTTCTGGGTCGTCATGGGCAACGCCGTGGTCGGCGGCATCACCGTGCTGACCGGCCTGAACCCGTACATCGTCAGCGGACACTTCCTGGTGTCGACCGTGCTGCTCACGGTCGCGGTGATCACGTGGCGGCGGGCTTCCGAGGGCGATGACGAGCCGCGCGACCTGGTCGCCGGGCCGGTCCGACAGCTCTCCTGGCTGCTGGTGCTGGCCACCGCGGCGCTCACCCTGATCGGCACGGTCGTCACCGGCGCCGGCCCGCACGCGGGCGACGCGCGCAAGGTGCACCGCATTCCGCTGGACTGGCAGGAGATCACCCAGCTGCACGTGGACTTCGTGTACATCGTGGTCGGCCTGAGCGTCGCCCTGTGGTTCACGCTCCGTGCGGTCAAGGCGCCCGCGGCGCCGCGCCGGATGCTCCTGGAGCTCTTCGCCTGCCTCGCCTTCCAGGGCGTCATCGGCTACGCCCAGTACTTCCTGCACCTGCCGGAGCTGATCGTCGGCATCCACATGTTCGGCTCCACGCTGGTGTGGATCTGCGTCCTGCGGGTCTTCCTCTCGCTGCGCGAGCGCGGCCCGCTGCCGACCGTTCCGGCCCCCGCCGGGGACCAGGAGCCGGTCGAGGCCGCCAAGGCCACCACGGCGGCCTGAGGCCCCGTCCCGCACGTACGACGAAGCCCGCCGGCCACGGTCCGATGACCGTGGCCGGCGGGCTTCTGCGTGCTCCGGGCGAGTGCGGCCCCGCGTACGAGGACCCGCGGCACCGGGTCAGTCGTTCGACGGTCCGCCCAGCTGGATGCCCGCCATCCGCGACCACTCGTAGCGGCCGGTGCGCACCTTGGCGGCCAGGTCGCCGTCGAAGTCGTCGTGGAGGGTGATCCCGGCCTGCTCCGCGGCCTTCTGGGCGGCCGCGTGCGAGCGCGCCACGAGGTTGCCCCACTCGCCGTTGGCGCCGACCAGAGCGACGCGGGTACGGCCGCGGCCGATGTGCGCCAGCTGGCCTTCGGCGCTGCCGCCGTGGCTCTTGGCGAAGGCCTGCATCTCCCGGGCGAGCCTGGCGGCCTGCTTCTCGGAGCGCTTGTCCAGCTGCTCGTCGCGCTTGTCCGGCTGCTCGTCCGCCTGCGTGGTGTCTGCCATGAGCCGCATGCTACCCGTCGGTAATAGAACGTGGAAGAGGCCGCCGCCGAACGGCCTCACGGCCACCGGCGCACGGCCTCCACGGGAGTGCGAGGGTCAGAAGCGCAGGAACGGGTCCACCGCGACCGCCACGAAGAGCAGCGACACGTAGGTGATCGACCAGTGGAAGAGCCGCATCTCCTTGAGCTTGGCGCCGGTGATCTCGGCCTTGGCGCGGGCCTGCAGGCCGTGCGCCTCCTTCAGCCAGAAGGCACCGCACAGGACGGCCACGATCGTGTAGAACCAGCCCGTGTAGCCCAGCGGCTGCAGCAGCAGCGACACGGCGACCATCACCCAGCTGTACGCCACGATCTGCCGCGCGACCACCTTGTTGGAGGCGAGGACGGGGAGCATCGGCACACCGACGCGGGCGTAGTCGTCCTTCACCTTCATGGACAGCGGCCAGTAGTGCGGCGGCGTCCAGAAGAACATCACCATGAAGAGGATGACCGGCGCCCACGACATCGAGTTGGTCACCGAGGACCAGCCGATGAGGACCGGCAGGCAGCCGGCGATGCCGCCCCAGACGATGTTCTGGGAGGTACGGCGCTTCAGGATCATCGTGTAGACGACCACGTAGAACAGCAGTGCGCCGAGCGAGAGCCAGGCCGAGAGCCAGTTGACGGTCAGTCCGAAAAGCAGCGTGGAGACGACCGCGAGCGAGATGCCGAAGACCAGGCACTCGCGCGGGCTGACCATGCCGGTGACCAGCGGACGCTGCGACGTGCGCTCCATGAGCGCGTCGATGTCCCGGTCGATGTACATGTTCAGCGCGTTGGCGCCGCCCGCGGAGAGGTACCCGCCGACGCAGGTGAGAAGCACCAGCGTCAGGTCGGGCACGCCCTGTTCGGCAAGGAACATCACCGGCACGGTGGTGATGAGCAGCAACTCGATGATCCGCGGCTTGGTCAGTGCCACGAATGCCATGACCCGGGCCCCGAACGGCCGGTTCGCGGGACCGGGATTCCCCGGGCTCCGAGAGAGCGCCCCCGCAGGACGGGATTCGACGGCCGTCACGCACACCCCTGGAAAGTAACTTCTGCGGCTCGTTCACCGCGGAGAGAAAGGCCAGCAAGCTCAGCCGGGCGATGAAGGCCCGGTGAAGACTTGCGCGTACCACGCCACTCTAGACGTTGCGGGTAGCGCGATCTTCGCGGGGGTGGGGTCGTGTTGGCGCCGCCCCGACCGGAAGGAAGGGCAGCCGAGTGCCCGGACACGCGGACGATCAGCGGGCGAAAGGGGGCACCGGACGGCACTCTGAAAGCAGGGCCGACACCCCCTGTCTCCTGGGCGTTCACCTGCTCATTCGGGCGCTCGTTCGGGGTGCGGAAAACTCATGTGTTGCAGGTGACGCCGACCGGGGTTCCGGCGGAAAATTGCGCCTCCCGCGCAGGTAGGCTCGACAGCGTCCGAGGGCATTTCCGACCCCCGGCATTCGACATGTGGAGAGGAGCCCTGACCCAGGGTGAGCACCAAGCCGACCACCACAGGTCTTGAGTGGACCGAAATGGACCAGCGGGCCGTCGATACCGTCCGCGTTCTGGCAGCAGATGCCGTGCAGAAGGTCGGTAACGGCCACCCGGGCACGGCCATGAGCCTCGCTCCTGCCGCCTACACCCTTTTCCAGAAGGTCATGCGGCACGACCCCGCCGACGCGGAGTGGACCGGCCGCGACCGGTTCGTGCTGTCCGCGGGGCACTCGTCCCTGACCCTCTACATCCAGCTGTACCTGGCCGGCTTCGGCCTGGAGCTGGACGACCTCAAGGCCTTCCGCACCTGGGGCTCGAAGACCCCCGGCCACCCGGAGTACGGCCACACCACGGGTGTCGAGACCACCACCGGCCCGCTGGGCCAGGGCGTGGCCAACGCAGTGGGCATGGCGATGGCCGCCCGGTACGAGCGTGGCCTGTTCGACCCGGAGGCGGCCGCCGGCACCTCGCCGTTCGACCACTACATCTACGCGATCGCCGGTGACGGCTGCCTCCAGGAGGGCATCTCCGGCGAGGCGTCGTCGATGGCCGGGCACCAGAAGCTCGGCAACCTGATCCTGCTGTGGGACGACAACCACATCTCGATCGAGGGCGACACCGAGACCGCGATCTCCGAGGACACCGAGAAGCGCTACGAGGCCTACGGCTGGCACGTCCAGCGCGTGGAGCCCAAGGCCGACGGCGACCTGGACCCCGAGGCGCTGTACGCGGCGATCGAGGCGGCCAAGGCCGTGACGGACCGTCCGTCCTTCATCGCGATGCGCTCGATCATCGCCTGGCCGGCCCCCAACGCCCAGAACACCGAGGCGGCGCACGGCTCGGCGCTGGGTGCCGAGGAGGTCGCCGCCACCAAGCGCGTCCTGGGCTTCGACCCCGAGAAGGACTTCGAGGTCTCCGACGAGGTCCTGGCGCACACCCGTGCGGCGCTGGACCGCGGCCGTGACGCGAAGGCCGAGTGGGAGAAGGCGTTCGGCGAGTGGCGGACCGCCAACCCCGAGCACGCCGCCACGTTCGACCGCGTCCGCGCCGGTGAGCTGCCCGAGGGCTGGGAGCAGCACCTGCCCGTCTTCGAGACCGGCAAGGCGGTGGCCACCCGTGCCGCCTCCGGCAAGGTCCTGCAGGCGCTGGGCGCCGTCGTCCCCGAGCTGTGGGGCGGCTCCGCCGACCTGGCGGGCTCGAACAACACCACCATCGACAAGAACTCCTCGTTCCTGCCGGTGGGCAACCCGCTGCCGGAGGCGGACCCGTACGGGCGTACGATCCACTTCGGTATCCGTGAGCACTCCATGGCCGCGGAGATGAACGGCATCGCGCTGCACGGCAACACCCGCATCTACGGCGGCACCTTCCTGGTGTTCTCCGACTACATGCGCAACGCCGTACGCCTGTCGGCCCTGATGCACCTGCCGGTCACGTACGTGTGGACGCACGACTCGATCGGTCTGGGCGAGGACGGCCCGACCCACCAGCCGGTGGAGCACCTGGCCTCGCTGCGCGCCATCCCGGGCCTGAACGTGGTCCGGCCGGCCGACGCCAACGAGACGGCGCTGGCCTGGGGCGAGATCAACAAGCGCTGGACCAAGGAGTTCGGCAAGGGCGCCCCGCACGGTCTGGCGCTGACCCGCCAGGGCGTGCCGACGTACGAGCCGAACGCCGAGGGTGTGGCCAAGGGCGGCTACGTCCTGTTCGACGCCGAAGGCGGCGAGCCCCAGGCGGTGCTGATCGCCACCGGCTCCGAGGTGCACCTCGCGGTCGAGGCGCGCGAGCAGCTCCAGGCCGCGGGCGTCCCGACCCGGGTCGTCTCGATGCCGTGCGTGGAGTGGTTCGAGGAGCAGGACCAGGCGTACAAGGACTCCGTCCTGCCGCCGGCCGTCAAGGCCCGTGTCGCCGTCGAGGCCGGCATCGGCCTGACCTGGCACAAGTACGTGGGCGACGCCGGCCGCATCGTGTCGCTGGAGCACTTCGGCGCCTCCGCCGACGGCAAGGTCCTCTTCCGCGAGTTCGGCTTCACGCCCGAGAACGTGGCCGCCGCCGCGCGGGAATCGATCGACGCCGCCGCGCGCTGACGTCCATAGACGACAAGTAGGAGATGCAATTCCCATGACAGACGCACTCAAGCGCCTTTCCGACGAAGGCGTTGCGATCTGGCTGGACGACCTGTCGCGCAAGCGCATCACGTCCGGCAACCTCGCCGAGCTGATCGACCAGAGCCACGTGGTGGGTGTCACCACCAACCCGTCGATCTTCCAGAAGGCGATCTCCTCGGGTGAGGGCTACGAGCAGCAGGTCTCCGACCTCGCGGCCCGCAAGGTCACCGTCGAGGAAGCCATCCGCATGATCACCACCGCGGACGTCCGGGACGCGGCCGACATCCTGCGCCCGGTCTTCGACGCCACCGACGGCCAGGACGGCCGGGTGTCCATCGAGGTCGACCCGCGCCTGGCCCACAACACCAAGGCGACCGTGGCCGAGGCCAAGCAGCTGGCCTGGCTGGTGGACCGTCCGAACACGCTCATCAAGATCCCGGCGACCAAGGCGGGCCTGCCCGCGATCACCGAGGTCATCGGCAAGGGCATCAGCGTCAACGTCACGTTGATCTTCTCGCTGGAGCGCTACCGCGAGGTCATGGACGCCTACCTGGCCGGCCTGGAGAAGGCCAAGTCGCTGGGGCTGGAGCTGGACAAGATCCACTCCGTGGCGTCCTTCTTCGTGTCCCGCGTGGACACCGAGATCGACAAGCGCCTGGACGGCGTCGGCTCCGACGAGGCCAAGGCCCTCAAGGGCAAGGCGGCGCTCGCCAACGCCCGCCTGGCGTACCAGGCGTACGAGGAGGTCTTCTCCTCGGACCGCTGGGCCGCCCTGGAGAAGGCCGGCGCCAACAAGCAGCGTCCGCTGTGGGCCTCCACCGGTGTGAAGGACCCCGAGCTCAAGGACACGCTGTACGTCGAGCAGCTGGTCGCGCCGAACACGGTCAACACCATGCCGGAGGCCACCCTGGAGGCCACCGCCGACCACGGCGACATCACGGGTGACACCGTGAGCGGCGGGTACGAGCAGGCGCAGGCCGACATCGACGCGCTCGCGAAGTTCGGCGTCTCGTACGACGACGTCGTGCAGGTGCTGGAGGACGAGGGCGTCGACAAGTTCGAGAAGTCCTGGGAAGACCTGCTCAAGTCGACCGAGGCGGAGCTGAAGCGCCTCGCTCCTTCGGAGGGCTGAGACTCTTGTCAAGCAGCAATCCGCTGCGTGACGCCGCGGACCGACGGCTCCCGCGTATCGCGGGGCCGTCGGGCCTCGTCATCTTCGGCGTCACGGGCGATTTGTCACGTAAAAAGTTGATGCCTGCCGTTTACGACCTGGCCAATCGCGGCCTACTGCCGCCGGGCTTCTCGCTCATCGGCTTCGCCCGCCGCGACTGGGAGAACGAGGACTTCGCCCAGGTCGTCCACGACGCGGTCAAGGAACACTCGCGGACCCCCTTCCGCGAGGAGGTCTGGCAGCAGCTCAGCCAGGGCATGCGCTTCGTCCAGGGCGACTTCGACGACGACCAGGCCTTCGAGACGCTCAAGTCCACGATCCAGGACCTGGACAAGGCCCAGGGCACCGGCGGCAACTTCGCGTTCTACCTCTCGGTGCCGCCGAAGTTCTTCCCCAAGGTCGTCCAGCAGCTCAAGCACCACGGGCTGGCCGACCAGAAGGCCGACTCCTGGCGCCGTGCGGTCATCGAAAAGCCGTTCGGCCACGACCTGGAGAGCGCGCGCGAGCTCAACCGCATCGTGCACGAGGTGTTCCCGCCGGAAGAGGTCTTCCGGATCGACCACTACCTCGGCAAGGAGACGGTCCAGAACATCCTGGCGCTGCGCTTCGCCAACACGATGTTCGAGCCGCTGTGGAACCGCTCCTACGTGGACCACGTACAGATCACGATGGCCGAGGACATCGGCATCGGCGGCCGGGCCGGCTACTACGACGGCATCGGCGCCGCCCGTGACGTGATCCAGAACCACCTCCTCCAGCTGCTCGCGCTGACCGCCATGGAGGAGCCCGCCTCCTTCGACGCGGACGCGCTGGTCGCGGAGAAGGCCAAGGTCCTCGGCGCGGTCAAGCTCCCCAGGGACCTGGGCAAGGAGACCGTACGGGCGCAGTACGCGGAAGGCTGGCAGGGCGGCGAGAAGGCCGTCGGCTACCTCCAGGAAGACGGCATCGACCCCAAGTCGAAGACCGACACCTACGCCGCGATCAAGCTGGGCATCGACAACCGCCGCTGGGCGGGGGTGCCCTTCTACCTGCGTACCGGCAAGCGCCTGGGCCGCCGCGTCACCGAGATCGCGGTCGTCTTCCAGCGCGCGCCGCACTCCCCCTTCGACCACACCGCCACCGAGGAGCTGGGGCAGAACGCCCTGGTCATCCGGGTGCAGCCGGACGAGGGCGTCACCGTGCGGTTCGGCTCGAAGGTGCCGGGCACCTCGATGGAGGTGCGGGACGTCTCCATGGACTTCGCGTACGGCGAGTCCTTCACGGAGTCCAGCCCCGAGGCGTACGAGCGCCTGATCCTGGACGTCCTCCTCGGCGACGCCAACCTCTTCCCGCGCACGGAGGAGGTCGAGCTGTCCTGGAAGATCCTCGACCCGATCGAGCAGTACTGGGACACGCACGGCAAGCCCGCGCAGTACCCGGCGGGTACCTGGGGACCCGTCGAGGCGGACGAAATGCTCGCACGAGACGGACGGAGCTGGCGTCGGCCATGAAGATCGATCTCACCGAAACCACGGCCAGCAAGATCAACAAGGCGCTGGTCCAGGGCCGCCGGGCCATCGGCACCCCGGCCGTCGGCATGGTGCTCACCCTCGTCATCGTCACCGACGAGGAGAACGCCTACGACGCCCTCAAGGCCGCCAACGACGCCTCGCGCGAGCACCCCTCGCGCACCCTGGTCGTCATCAAGCGCGTCTCCCGCTCGCCGCGGGGCCGCGCCCAGGCCCGCCTCGATGCCGAGGTACGGGTCGGCGCGGACGCCGGCACCGGCGAGACGGTCGTGCTGCGGCTGTACGGCGAGGCCATCAACCACGCCCAGTCGGTCGTGCTGCCCCTGCTGCTGCCGGACGCCCCCGTGGTGGTCTGGTGGCCGGTCGGCGGCCCGACGGAGCCGGCCGCCGACCCGCTCGGGGCGCTCGCCCAGCGTCGTGTCACCGACACCTACGCCGCCGAGCAGCCCGTCCAGGAGCTGGCCGCGCGCGCCGAGAAGTACACCCCCGGCGACACCGACCTGGCCTGGACCCGCATCACGCCCTGGCGTTCGATGCTGGCCGCCGCGCTCGACCAGCAGCCGAGCGAGGTCACCTCGGTCACGGTCGAGGGCGAGGAGTACAACCCCAGCTGCGAGCTGCTCGCCATGTGGCTCGCGGACCGGCTGCACGTCCCCGTCCAGCGGACGCTCTCCGAAGGCCCCGGCCTGACGGCCGTCCGGCTGGAGACCAAGAGCGGCCCGATCGTGCTGGACCGCGCCGACGGCGCGCTCGCCACGCTGTGCATGTCCGGCCAACCGGACCGTGCGGTGGCGCTGCAGCGGCGGGAGACCGCCGAACTGCTCGCCGAGGAGCTGCGCCGGCTCGACCCGGACGACACCTACGCGTCCGCGCTGAAGTACGGCGTGGAGCGGCTGGGTGCGTACAAGGACGGGCTCCCGGGCGAATCGGCAAAGACCGCCGAGGACGCCGAGCGGGAGGCCGAGGCGCAGGCCGCCGAGGACGCCCCCAAGGGCAAGGCGGCGGCGAAGAAGGCGCCCGCGAAGAAGGCGGCCGCCAAGTGAGCGCGCCGCAGGTCGTCGTCCACCGCGACAAGGAGCTGATGGCGAAGGCCGCGGCCGCCCGGCTGATCACGAAGGTCGTGGACGCCCAGGCGGCGCGCGGCTCGGCCTCCGTCGTCCTGACCGGCGGCCGCAACGGCAACGGGCTGCTCGCGGCCCTCGCCGAGGCGCCCGCCCGGGACGCGGTCGACTGGTCCCGGCTGGACCTGTGGTGGGGCGACGAGCGGTTCCTGCCCGAGGGCGACCCGGAGCGCAACCACACCCAGGCCCGCGAGGCGCTGCTGGACAGCGTCCCGCTGGACCCGGCGCGGGTGCACGTGATGGCGCCGTCCGACGGCGGGTACGGCAACGACGCGGACGCCGCGGCCGAGGCGTACGCCGCCGAACTGGCCGCGGCGGCGGGCCCGGAGGACCACGGCCCCGTCCCGTCCTTCGACGTCCTCCTTCTGGGCGTCGGCCCGGACACCCACGTCGCCTCGCTCTTCCCCGAGCACCCGGCGGCGCGGGAGGCCGAGCGGACGGTGGTCGGCGTGCACGGCGCGCCCAAGCCGCCGCCCACCCGGATCTCGCTGACCCTGCCCGCCATCCGCGCGGCACGCGAGGTCTGGCTGCTCGCCGCGGGCGAGGACAAGGCGAACGCGGCCGCGATGGCGCTCTCCGGCGCGGGCGAGATACAGGCCCCCGCCGCAGGCGCGTACGGCCGCAGCCGCACGCTCTGGCTCCTGGACGAGGCAGCCGCCTCTCAGCTGCCGCGGGACCTGTACCCGCCGGCCTCGGCCTGATCCGGCACCGCGAGGGGCCCGCACCGGACACCGGTGCGGGCCCCTCGCGTCGTCGGTCCCGGGCTACGCGTACGGATGTGGACCCCGCTGCGGCGGGTGCCCGGCCCGGAGCGGCGCCCCGGGATGGTCCCGCAGCCGTATGCCGTGCAAGCGCCGCAGCCGGCGCATCTCCAGCAGGGCGATCAGGGTGACCAGGACGGGCGCGCCCAGGATGAAGACGGTGCCGAGCCGCGCCCCGAGGCCGTGCAGATCGCCGGTGGCCAGGTCGGGCAGCGCCATCAGCCAGGAGGTGACGGCCGCCAGGACCGGCGGCAGGCAGCGGTGGACGGCACCGGTGCCGAAGA
Organism: Streptomyces sp. NPDC047117; assembly: GCF_040643545.1. NCBI lineage: Bacteria > Bacillati > Actinomycetota > Actinomycetes > Kitasatosporales > Streptomycetaceae > Streptomyces > Streptomyces sp. NPDC047117. The sequence goes on from NZ_JBEYUN010000008.1 coordinate 117,474, forward strand.
AGTTGCCGTTGACCCGCAGGGCGGCCTGGATCATGAAGCCCAGCAGCCAGAGGACCACCGGGAGCAGCACCACGACGCCCCCTTGCTGCGTGAAGTACACGCACAGCAGGACCGTGCCGACCAGCGCCGCCACGAACCCCACCAGCAGCTTCAGGCACCTCAGAAGCGTGCGTCGCAGCGGCCGCAACGGCCCGCCGCGCCGCCAAACCAGCAGCATCACGCCGACCGTCAGCGGGGTGATGAGCAGCAGGACCAGGCCGGCGACCGCGATGTTCTCCACGGCCTGGGTGAAGTCGAAGTCGTGGGCCACGAACGTGTAGACCCCCAACGACACGATCAGCCCGGCGAGGACGCGGATGCGCTTGAGCCGCTCCACGGCCGGGTCGTCCGCCTCCGGTACCCACTCGGGGTGAAAGAGCCGCCAGGCCGCGTGCTTGGGGTCGGCCATCCCCCACCGGGACCGGTGCCGCCCGCTCCCCCCGCCCCACAGCCAGCGCCACAGCATGCGCGTATCCCCCGAACGAACGCGGTACCGATGATCGTCCGGGGGATATTAGCCGACAGTCCGCGCGCCGTAGGGCGAACGGCGGCTCAGGCGGTCACGGTCGCCGCTCCCGTTCCTGGCGCACCATGGCGTTGGCCAGGTGCGCCGGGTCCTGGAGGTCGCCCACCGCGACGCCCTCGACGTCCTCGTCGAGGGTGTTGTACGGGCCGAGACCGGCCTCCTTGTCGCCCTGCTCCACCTCGAGATGGCGGGCGGCCACCTCCTGCTGCTTGGCCGCCGGCTGGGCCGCCAGCCACTCGCGGTTCTCCGGCGTCAGCAGGTTCAGAAAGCTCAAGAGCGCGTCCTCGTGCACCGGGATCAACGCCCCCGCATCGTGCGGTAGGTGGCGACCAGCGACTTCGTCGAGGCGTCCAGCCCCTCGACCTCGGCGCCCTCGGTGAGCGCCGGCTCCACGCGCTTGGCGAGGACCTTGCCGAGCTCCACGCCCCACTGGTCGAAGGAGTCGATGTTCCAGACGGCGCCCTGGACGAACACCTTGTGCTCGTAGAGGGCGATGAGCTGGCCCAGCACCGACGGGCTGAGCTCCTTGGCCAGGATGGTCGTGGAGGGGCGGTTGCCCTTGAACGTCTTGTGCGTCACCAGCTCCTCCGGCACGCCCTCGGCGCGCACCTCCTCCGGCGTCTTGCCGAAGGCCAGCGCCTGGCCCTGCGCGAAGAGGTTGGCCATCAGCAGGTCGTGCTGGGCGACCAGGCGGGGCTGGAGGTCGTCCACGGGCTGCGCGAAGCCGATGAAGTCGGCCGGGATCATCTTCGTGCCCTGGTGCAGCAGCTGGTAGTACGCGTGCTGGCCGTTGGTGCCGGGCGTGCCCCAGACCACCGGGCCGGTCTGCCAGCTCACCTCGTCGCCGTCACGGCCCACGTACTTGCCGTTGGACTCCATGTCCAGCTGCTGGAGATAGGCGGTGAACTTGGAAAGGTAGTGGCTGTACGGCAGCACCGCGTGGGACTGCGCGTCCCAGAAGTTGCCGTACCAGACGCCCAGCAGGCCGAGCAGCAGCGGTGCGTTCTCCTCGGGCGGCGCGCACCGGAAATGCTCGTCGACCAGGTGGAAGCCGGCCAGCATCTCGCGGAAGTGCTCCGGGCCGATCGCGAGCATCAGCGACAGGCCGATGGCCGAGTCGTACGAATAGCGGCCGCCGACCCAGTCCCAGAACTCGAACATGTTGGCCGTGTCGATGCCGAACTCGGCGACCTTCTCGGCGTTGGTGGACAGCGCCACGAAGTGCTTGGCAACGGCCTCGTCACCCGCACCCAGGCCGCTCAGCAGCCAGTCGCGGGCCGACTTCGCGTTGGTGATCGTCTCGATGGTGGTGAAGGTCTTCGAGGCGATGATGAACAGCGTCTCGGCCGGGTCCAGGTCGCGCACGGCCTCGTGCAGGTCCGCGCCGTCGACGTTGGAGACGAACCGGAACGTCATGTCGCGGTCGGTGTAGGCGCGCAGCGCCTCGTACGCCATGGCCGGGCCCAGGTCGGAGCCGCCGATGCCAACGTTGACGACGTTCTTGATGCGCTTGCCGGTGTGGCCCTTCCAGTCGCCGTTGCGGATCCGGTCGGTGAACACCTGCATCTTGCGCAGCACGGAGTGCACGGCGGGAACGACGTTCTCCCCGTCGACCTTGACAACCGCCGACTCGGGCGCGCGCAGCGCGGTGTGCAGCACCGCGCGGTTCTCGGTGATATTGATCTTCTCGCCGCGGAACATGGCGTCCCGCAGCTCGGCGACCTTCGTCGCGGCGGCCAGCTCGCGCAGCAGCAACAGCGTCTCGTCGGTCACCAGGTGCTTCGAATAATCCAGGTGCAGGTCGCCGACCTGGAGCGTGTAGCGCTCCGCACGGCCCGGGTCCTGGTCGAACAGCTCGCGCAGATGCGTGCTCGCGAGTTGTTCGCGGTGCTTGCCCAGGGCCGCCCACTCGGACGTCTGGTCGAGCCTGCTGCGGCCATCTGCGTTCATCTCGGACATCAGCCTTCTTTGGTCTCGTATCGGCCCCGCCATCCCCCAACCTAATTGATCAGGGGACGATGGGGGCACCTCCCACTCGAGCGAAGCCGAGAGCGGGGGAGAGATGTCCGCCCGCCGTCGATCGGCTGACGCCCGTGTGTCCGTACCGGATTCACCTGCGAGGCCACTCCAACAGCGGAACGCGGCCGGCCCGGCAGGAAGGCCAAAACCTTCCGGCCGGGCCGGTCCGCCACTCTTCTGTTCCGTCCGTACCGCCGCGCGCGAGGCGTCGTCAGATCTCGCCGCGGAGCTTGGCGAGCGCCTCCGCGAGAATCGCCTCACCGTCCGCGTCCGTGCGGCGCTCCCGTACGTACGCCAGGTGCGTCTTGTACGGCTCGGTGCGCGGCGGGTCCGGCGGGTTGTCCCGGTCCTTGCCTGCGGGGAAGCCACAGCGCGGGCAGTCCCAGGTGTCAGGAATCTGCGCGTCGCCGGCGAAGCTGGGCTGTGTCTCGTGCCCGTTGGAGCACCAGAAGGAGATGCGGATGCGCGGCGCGGACTCGCCCCGCTCGGCCTCCCCCATCGGCCCCGCCCCGACCCGACTTCCTCGGATCGCGTTGCCACTTGCCACGGTCGTAACTCCCTGCGTCATGGTGCTGCGAAGCATCGACGGGATTCTTCGCTGCGGAGCGCCCCAGTCTACGTAAGGCCCAACGCGCGTCCAGTGACAGGAGTTACCCGGCCACGGAAGGACGCCGCACTCATGATAAGCCGCGCCCCCGACGGTATGTCAGTTGTCCAGCTTCATCAGGATGCCGAGAACGACGATGCAGGCGAACCAGAGGAGGCCCACGACGATGGTGATGCGGTCGAGGTTCCGCTCGGCCACGGAGGAGCCGCCGACCGAGGACTGCATGCCGCCACCGAACATGTCGGACAGGCCGCCGCCCTTCCCCTTGTGCATGAGCACCAGCATCATCAGCAGCGCGCTGAAGACGATGAGGGCGATCGAGAATCCCATGACCACGGCTGGACCAACTCTCTAGGACTGACGGACGGGAAGTACGGGCGGTTGTGATGCGGAGGGGCCGGGTCGGCGTCGTGTGACACCGGTCCCGGCCCCGACAGCCTACGACGGGCCGGGCCCGCCGTCATAGCCGCTGCTCACAGTGGTACGGAGCGCGGCCGTGACCGTTACTGGTCGCGGAATCGAACGATCTTGACGAACTCGTCCGGGTCCAGCGCCGCGCCGCCGATCAGGGCGCCGTCGACGTCCGGCTGCGCCATGATCGCGGCGACATTACCGGACTTCACCGAGCCGCCGTACTGGATCCGCACCTTGTCGGCGAGCTCCTGGCTGTACAGCTCCGCGAGGCGGCCGCGGATCGCACCGCAGACCTCCTGCGCGTCCTCGGGCGTGGCGACCTCACCGGTGCCGATGGCCCACACCGGCTCGTAAGCGATGACGATCGTCTCGGCCTGCTCGGCCGGGACGTCCTTGAGGCCGCCGTCGACCTGGGCGAGGGTGTGCGCGACCTGGTTGCCGGCCTTGCGGACGTCCAGGCCCTCACCGACGCAGAGGATCGGAGTGATGCCGTTCCTGAAGGCGGCCTTGACCTTGGCGTTGCAGACGGCCTCGTCCTCGCCGTGGTACTGGCGGCGCTCGCTGTGGCCGACGGCCACGTACGCGCACTTCAGCTTGGCGAGCATGGCACCGGAGATCTCACCGGTGTAGGCACCGGAGTCGTGCGCCGAGATGTCCTGGGCGCCGTACTTGATCTTCAGCTTGTCGCCGTCGACCAGCGACTGCACCGACCGCAGGTCGGTGAAGGGCGGCAGGACCGCGACCTCGACGGCCTCGTAGTCCTTGTCGGCGAGTGCGAAGGCGAGCTTCTGGACGTGCGCGATGGCCTCGAGGTGGTTGAGGTTCATCTTCCAGTTGCCCGCCATCAGCGGGGTGCGTTCCGTCACGGTTCTTCAGTCCTCCAGAGCGGCGAGGCCGGGGAGCGTCTTGCCTTCGAGGTATTCGAGGCTGGCGCCGCCACCGGTCGAGATGTGGCCGAAAGCATTCTCGTCGAAACCGAGCAGGCGTACGGCAGCGGCCGAGTCACCGCCGCCGACGACGGTGAACGCGTCGGAGTCGAGCAGGCCCTTCGCGACGGCCTTGGTGCCGTTCGCGTAGTCGGGGTGTTCGAAGACGCCCATCGGGCCGTTCCAGAAGACGGTGGCCGCGTCCTTGAGCTTCTCGGCGTACAGCTCACGGGTCTTCGGGCCGATGTCCAGGCCCTCCTGGTCCGCCGGGATGGCGTCGGCGGCGACCACGGTGGGGTTGGCCGGGGCCTTGGTCTTCAGGTCCGGGAAATCGGCGGAGACCAGCACGTCGACGGGGAGGACGAACTCCACGCCGCGCTCGTCGGCACGCTTCATGTACTCCTGGACCACCGGGATCTGGTCCTCCTGGAGGAGCGAGATGCCGACCTCGTGGCCCTGGGCCTTGAGGAAGGTGTACGCCATGCCGCCGCCGATGAGGATGCGGTCGGCCTTCTCCAGCAGGTGGTCGATGACACCGAGCTTGTCGGAGACCTTGGCACCGCCGAGCACCACCGCGTAGGGGCGCTTGACGTCCTCGGTGAGCTTCTTGAGAACGGTGACCTCGGCGGCGATCAGGTCGCCGGCGGCGTGCGGCAGCCGGGCCGGCAGGTCGTACACCGAGGCGTGCTTGCGGTGCACGGCGCCGAAGCCGTCGCCCACGTAGAGGTCGGCGAGGGCGGCGAGCTGGTCGGCGAACGCGCCGCGCTCGGCGTCGTCCTTGCTGGTCTCACCCGCGTTGAAGCGGAGGTTCTCCAGGACGGCCACCTCGCCGTCGCCCAGGCCCGCGACGGTGGCCTTCGCGGAGTCGCCGACCGTGTCGGTGGCGAACGCGACGGGCCGGCCGATCAGTTCGCCCAGCCGCTCCGCCGCCGGGGCGAGCGAGAAGGCGGGGTCCGGTGCGCCCTTGGGACGGCCGAGGTGCGAGGCGACGATCACCTTGGCGCCCGCCTGCGCGAGCTTGGCGATGGTCGGCTGCACGGCGCGGATCCGGCCGTCGTCGGTAATGGTGGTGCCGTCCAGCGGCACGTTCAGGTCGGCGCGGACGAAGATCCGCTTGCCGTTCACGCCGTCCTGGACGAGATCGTCGATCGTCTTCATGGTGACTCCGTGGCTCTGTTCGGAAAGTCAGTCATAGCACGGGGCCCGTACGACGCTTCATCGCGTCGTACGAGCCCCGTCGCTCACATCTCGCTGGTACTGCCCTGCGGGTCAGGCAGGGATCAGAGCTGCTCGCCGACGAAGACGGTCAGGTCGACCAGACGGTTGGAGTAGCCCCACTCGTTGTCGTACCAGCCGACGATCTTGACCTGCTTGCCCTGGGCCATGGTCAGGCCGGAGTCGAAGGTGCAGGACGCCGGGAAGTTCACGATGTCCGAGGAGACGATCGGGTCCTCGGTGTACTCCAGGATGCCCTTCAGCTGGCCCTCGGAGGCCTTCTGGAAGGCGGCGTTGATCTCGTCGGCGGTGACCTCGCGGTCCAGCTCCAGGACGAGGTCGGTGACCGAGCCGGTGGGCACGGGCACGCGCATGGCGATGCCGTCCAGCTTGCCCTTGAGCTGCGGGAGGACCAGCGCGGTGGCCTTGGCGGCACCGGTGGAGGTCGGGATGATGTTCTCCGCGGCGGCGCGGGCGCGGCGCAGGTCCTTGTGCGGGAAGTCCAGGATGCGCTGGTCGTTGGTGTACGCGTGGACCGTGGTCATCATGCCCTTGACGATGCCGAAGTTCTCGTCGAGAACCTTGGCCATCGGCGCCACACAGTTGGTGGTGCAGGAGGCGTTGGAGATGACGTGGTGGTTGGCCGCGTCGTACTTGTCCTGGTTGACGCCCATCACGATGGTGATGTCCTCGTCCTTGGCCGGAGCCGAGATGAGGACCTTCTTCGCGCCACCGGCGATGTGCTTCTCGGCGTCGGCCTTCTTGGTGAAGATGCCGGTCGACTCGATCACGATGTCGACGCCCAGCTGACCCCAGGGGATGTCCGCCGGGTTGCGCTCGGACAGCACCTTGATGGTGTGACCGTCGACGGTGATGGTGTCCTCGGTGTGCGACACCTCGGCCTTGAGGCGGCCCAGGATGGTGTCGTACTTCAGGAGGTGCGCGGTGGTCGCGGTGTCACCCAGGTCGTTGACAGCCACGATCTCGATGTCCGCACCCTGCTCCAGCAGCGCGCGGAAGTAGTTACGACCGATGCGGCCAAAGCCGTTGATGCCTACGCGGATCGTCACGAAACCGATCTCCTCGTTGGTACGGCGGTTTGTGCACCGCCGAGCTGTATGGGATGTCCCCGACCGCCTCCGACCCTACCCCCTGTACGAGACGTACGTGACATTGACATGGGGCCCTCCTTCTGCTCAGGTGAGCACCCTTGAGCCCCTCTGACGCCCTTGCGCACGGGCCCCACGTCAGTACGCACACGCCCCCGGCACCCAGTGCGGGTGTCGGGGGCGTCTACTGACAAGTAGCGATCCGGTTCAGCCGACCATGCCCTCCGCGAGGTCGTCGGCGAGATTGGATTCCGTACCCGGAATGCCGAGATCCTGTGCGCGCTTGTCGGCCATCGCGAGCAGCCGGCGGATCCGGCCCGCGACCGCGTCCTTGGTGAGCGGCGGGTCGGCGAGCGCGCCCAGCTCCTCCAGGGACGCCTGCTTGTGCTCCATGCGCAGCCGGCCGGCGGCCGCGAGGTGCTCCGGCACCTCCTCGCCGAGGATCTCCAGCGCGCGCTGCACACGGGCGCCGGCGGCGACCGCGGCCCGCGCCGAGCGCCGGAGGTTGGCGTCGTCGAAGTTGGCGAGGCGGTTGGCCGTGGCCCGCACCTCGCGGCGCATTCTGCGCTCTTCCCAGGCCAGTACCGATTCGTGCGCACCGAGCCGCGTCAACAGCGCGCCGATCGCGTCACCGTCACGGACCACCACCCGGTCCACGCCGCGCACCTCGCGTGCCTTGGCCCCGATGCCGAGCCGGCGGGCCGCGCCGACCAGCGCGAGCGCCGCCTCCGGGCCGGGACAGGTCACCTCCAGGGAGGAGGAGCGGCCGGGCTCGGTGAGCGAGCCGTGGGCCAGGAACGCGCCGCGCCAGGCGGCCTCCGCGTCGCAGGTGGCCCCCGAGACCACCTGCGGGGGCAGGCCGCGGATGGGGCGGCCGCGGCCGTCCACCAGGCCGGTCTGGCGCGCGAGCTGGTCGCCGCCGGCGACCACCCGGACGACGTACCGGCTGCCGCGGCGCAGTCCGCCGGGCGCCATCACCACGAGGTCGGAGGAGTGCCCGAAGATCTCCAGGATGTCCTTCCGGAGCCGCCGGGCCGCGATGCCCGTGTCCAGCTCCGCCTCGATCACGATCCGCCCGCTGACCAGGTGCAACCCGCCCGCGAACCGAAGGATCGACGAGACCTCCGACTTCCGGCAGCAGGTCCGGGTGACGGGGAGCCGGGAGATTTCGTCCTTCACCGCTGCCGTCATCGCCATGGGCCGATCCTTCCATGCATCCGAAAAATACGGTCGTACGCGGCCGCCAGCAGCTCGGGGTCGTGCCGAGGAGAACCGCCCCCGGGCTTTCCCTGGGAGGCTTCGCCTTGAGCGGCCACGGCCGCCAGCTCGACCTCGCTGCCGAAGAGCTCCTTGGCCACTCCGGTCAGGCTTTCCCGGTCGGGCACGGCGTCCTGATCGGCCAGCACCACGTCGAAGGCGAGTTTAGGGGCGTGTCGGGCCAAAACCTCCAAATGACGCTGCGGGGAAAACCCGTCCGTCTCCCCCGGCTGGGGTGCGAGGTTCAACGAGAGAACCTTACGTGCCTTGGTCTCCTCCAGCGCCTCGCGCAGCTGCGGCACCAGGAGATGCGGGATCACGGAGGAGAACCAGGACCCGGGGCCGAGCACCACCCAGTCCGCGTCCCGGACCGCCTCGACGACCTCCGGGACGGCCGGCGGGGCCTCGGGGACGACGTGCACGGACTGCACCTCGCCGCGGGTGAGGGCGACCGTGGCCTGGCCGCGGACGGTGGAGATCTCGTCCGGGCGGCCCTCGTGATGGCCCTTGACCAGGGCCTGGAGCTCCAGCGGCACGGCGGACATCGGGAGCACCCGGCCGTGCGCGCCCAGCAGCTTGCCGACCAGGTCCAGCGCCTGGACGTGATCGCCCAGCTGCTCCCACAGGGCGACGATCAGGAGATTTCCCACAGCGTGGTCGTGCAGCTCGCCGCCGCTCTGGAAGCGGTGCTGGATCACCCGGGCCCAGGTCTGGCCCCAGTCGTCGTCGCCGCACAGGGCCGCGAGGGCCTTGCGCAGGTCGCCCGGCGGCAGGACGCCCAGCTCGTCGCGGAGCCGGCCGCTGGAGCCGCCGTCGTCGGCGACGGTGACCACGGCGGTCAGGTCGCGCGTGATGCGGCGCAGTGCGGCGAGCGAGGCGGACAGGCCCATGCCGCCGCCCAGGGCGACGACCTTCGGGGTGGCGCCCTTCGGCGAGCTGCCCCGTACGAGCCGGCGTACGCGGCGCATTCGGGGCGCGCGGCTGGTCACTCGCGCCCCATGTCCCGGTGGACGACGACCGTCTCGACTCCTTCGGAGACCAGGCGGCGGGCGAGCTTCTCCGACATGGCGACGCTGCGGTGCTTGCCGCCCGTGCAGCCGACCGCGATGGTCACGTACCGCTTGCCCTCGCGGCGGTACCCCTCGGCGACGATCCGCAGCAACTCGGCGTAGCCGTCCAGGAACTCCTTGGCGCCGGGCTGGCTGAAGACGTAGTTGGACACCTCTTCGTTCAGGCCGGTGTACGGGCGCAGCTCCGGGACCCAGTGCGGGTTCGGGATGAAGCGGCAGTCCACCACGAGGTCGGCGTCGACCGGCAGGCCGTACTTGAAGCCGAAGGACATCACCGTGGCCCGCAGCTCGGGGACCTCCTCGCCGGCGAACTGGGCGTCCATCTTGGCGCGCAGCTCGTGGACGTTCAGGCTGGAGGTGTCGATCACCAGGTCGGCGTCGCCGCGCAGCTCGCGCAGCAGGTCGCGCTCGGCCGCGATGCCGTCGACGATGCGGCCGTCGCCCTGCAGCGGGTGCGGGCGGCGCACCGACTCGAAGCGGCGGACCAGGGCCTCGTCGGAGGACTCCAGGAAGACGATCCGGCGCTTGACGTGCGCGGCGTCCAGCGCGGCCAGGGACTCCTTGAGGTTGTCGAAGAAGCGCCGGCCGCGGACGTCGACGACCACCGCGATACGGGCGACGTTGCCCTGGGAGCGGGCGCCGAGGTCGACCATCGGCGGAATGAGCTCCGGCGGGATGTTGTCGACCACGAACCAGCCCAGGTCCTCCAGGCACTTCGCCGCCGTGCTCCGCCCGGCCCCCGACATCCCGGAGATGATCACCAGCTCGGGGATCGCGGGGCTGCGGTCCTGGTCGTCGCGGATCGGCGCCGCACCCATCTGCGCGCCTTCTCTCTCGGTCTGCTGCTCGGGGCTGCTGTCGCTCATCGTTCCTGTCCCTGTTCTGAAGGCAACGCGGCCTGCGGTGCCCCCTCATCTTCAATGATCTCTCCGGTGGCGGTGTTGACCGCCGGGGCGGCCGGAGCGGCCTGGGCCAGGGTCGCCGCGACGGTCTCGGCGGTCTTGCGGCCGACGCCGGGCACCTCGCAGATCTCCTCGATCGTCGCGGCCCTGAGTTTCTTCAGGGAGCCGAAGTGCTTCAGGAGGGCCTGGCGGCGACTCTCGCCGAGGCCGGGCACGGTGTCCAGGGGGCCCGCCGTGAGTCGCTTGCCGCGCTTGTTGCGCTGATAGGCGATGGCGAAGCGGTGCGCCTCGTCACGGACGCGCTGGAGGATGTACAGCCCCTCGCTCGTACGGGGCAGGACGACCGGGTCCTCCTCGCCGGGCACCCAGACCTCCTCCAGGCGCTTGGCCAGCCCGCAGACCGCGACGTCGTCGATGCCCAGCTCGTCCAGCGCCTGCTGCGCCGCCGCGACCTGTGGCCGGCCGCCGTCGACGACGACGAGCTGCGGCGGGTACGCGAACCGCTTGGGGCGGCCCTCCTCGTCCTTCGGTCCCGGCTCCGGCCCGGCGAGGTCCGCCGGCCCCGGCGCGGGTCCGGAGACCGGTCCGGCGGCGTCCGGTCCGGTCTCCTCCTCCCACTCGCCGGTCTTCTGCTTCTCCTGCAGATACCGCTTGAAGCGGCGGGAGATCACCTCGTGCATCGACCGGACGTCGTCCTGGCCCTGGAAGGTCTTGATCTGGAAGCGTCTGTACTCGCTCTTGCGGGCCAGTCCGTCCTCGAAGACGACCATGGACGCCACGACGTCGTCGCCCTGGAGGTGGGAGATGTCGAAGCACTCGATGCGCAGCGGCACCGAGTCCAGCTCCAGCGCCTCGGCGATCTCCTCCAGCGCCCGGGAGCGGGTCGTCAGGTCGGAGGCGCGCTTGGTCTTGTGCAGCGCGAGGGCCTGCTGGGCGTTGCGCTCGACCGTGGCCATCAGGTCCTTCTTGTCGCCGCGCTGCGGGATGCGCAGCGAGACGTTCGACCCGCGGCGCTCGGTCAGCCACTGCTGGACCGGCTCGACGGGGTCGGGCAGTGCCGGGACCAGGACCTCCTTGGGCACGGCGTCGCCGCGCTCCTCGCCGTAGAGCTGCTGCAGGGCGTGCTCGACGAGGGCCGCGCTGTCGACGTTCTCGACCTTGTCGGTGACCCAGCCGCGCTGGCCGCGCACCCGGCCGCCGCGCACGTGGAAGATCTGGACGGCGGCCTCCAGCTCGTCCTCGGCGAGGGCGATGAGGTCGGCGTCGGTGGCGTCGGCGAGCACGACGGCGCTCTTCTCCATGGCGCGCTTGAGCGCCTCTATGTCGTCGCGCAGCCGGGCCGCCTTTTCGTACTCCATCTCCTCGGCGGCCTCGCCCATCAGCCGCTCCAGGCGACGGATGTACGCGCCGGTGCGGCCGGCCATGAAGTCGCAGAACTCGTCGGCCAGTTCGCGGTGCTCCTCGGCCGAGACCCGCTCGACGCAGGGGGCCGAGCACTTGCCGATGTACCCCAGCAGGCAGGGGCGGCCGATCTGGCGGGAGCGCTTGAAGACCCCGGCGGAGCAGGTCCGGACGGGGAAGACCCGCAGCATCAGGTCGACGGTCTCGCGGATGGCCCAGGCGTGCGCGTACGGACCGAAGTAGCGCACGCCCTTCTTCTTGGCGCCGCGCATGACCTGGACCCGCGGATACTCCTCGTTGAGGGTGACCGCGAGGTACGGATAGCTCTTGTCGTCGCGGTACTTGACGTTGAACCGCGGGTCGAACTCCTTGATCCAGCTGTACTCCAGCTGGAGCGCCTCGACCTCGGTGGAGACGACGGTCCACTCCACGGCCGCGGCGGTGGTGACCATCGTGCGCGTGCGCGGGTGCAGATTCGCGAGGTCCTGGAAGTAGTTCGACAGGCGCTGACGCAGGCTCTTGGCCTTGCCTACGTAGATCACCCGCCGGTGCTCGTCCCGGAACTTGTAGACCCCCGGCGAGTCGGGGATCTGTCCCGGCTTGGGTCGATAGCTGCTGGGGTCTGCCATGTCCGCCACCCTACTGGTGACCACTGACAACCCGGGCACAGGCGAGGACACCGGGCGGCACGCGTGGAAGGCCCCGGCCCCCGGCGGAACGCGTCGCCGGGGGCCGGGGCCGGTGTGGGAGGTGGCGCTGTGGAGCCGACCGCGGAAGCCGCTGCGGGCGGCTGCCGCGCGTGGTCGGCCGCGCAGGCCGCGGGATCAGCGGCGCAGGCTGCGGGAGACGAGCGCGCCACCGACCGCCAGCACGAGCACGGTGCCGAGGGCGGTCAGCACCGCCACCAGCGGCCCGCTGCCCTCGGAGGCGGCCGCCGCGACCGGCTGGGCGGCCTGCCCGGCGGCCGGGCGGTCCGCCGCGGCGCCGGAGGGCCGGGCGGCCGCTCCGTAACCGCCGGCCTCGCCGCGCCGGTCGTACGCCGAGCCGGGCAGCTTGTCTCCGTAGGCCGCGCGCACCCGCTTCCCGTACGCGGCGACCGTCGTCCCGGCCGCGCCGACCGCCCGCCGCGCGTCCGCGTCCAGCGGCCGGACGCGGTCCCCGCGCAGGACGTACCAGGCGTCGATCTGCGGCTCGCGGAAGAGCGTGCCGCCCGCGGCCCCGGCCTTGGCCGCGTACGTCGTCTCGTCCGCGCCGGTGGCGATGTTCACCACCCGCCAGTCCTCCGCGCCCTTGGGTCGTACGGTCCACACCGACGCCTCCTGGCCGTCGGCGGAGACGGCCTTGCTGGCGAGGAAGTCGAGCTTCGCCACGGGGGCGCCGGAGCGGCCGCGCACGAAGTCCGGCGAGAGCACGTAGACGGGCACGGTGGCGCCCTCGATGCGCGGCGCCGCGGCCTTGACGCCCACCTTGCCGTCGCGGGCGAAGAAGCGCGCGAGGGTCTTCAGTGTGTCCGGCGCGGTCGCCGCCTCGTGGGCGGCGGCCACGCTCGCCGCGGCCGGCTTCCCGGGCGGCGCGGGGGTCTCGGCCGCCGACGCGGCCTGCGGGGCGAGCGCGGCGAGCGCGGTGGTCAGCGCCGCGGTGACGGCGCCCCGCTTCACGTTCCTGTGCGTCATCGCCTCAGGCTCCGATCCGGTAGAGGGAGTGCGTCCAGGAGAACTCGCTGCCGTTGACGTAGTAGCGGTAATCGCCCCAGTTGTAGCGGTTGTTGTCCGGCCAGGGGTCGCCCCAGTACACCCAGTTGTTCGCGGTGTCGAAGCCGTAGAGGACGTGCATGTGACCGCCCCCGGAGGACCACTGGATGCGGGTCTCCACGGGCCTGTTGGCGTTGATCTCGCTCTGCACGGTGCTGTAGTTCAGGTAGCCGCTGACGTAGCTGCCGGGGTTGACGCCGGCCCAGTCGAGGCCGTTCTGCACGTCCCCCAGGGTCGCCTGGCTGTTGGGACAGGTGGTGCCCTGCTGCCGCCCGAAGGAGGCGTTGCAGAACTGGTTCTGGCTGTAGTTGCGGCCGAACCACGTGGCGATGGTGTTGCCGGAGGCCGCCCAGCACCAGTTGCTGTTCTGCTGGGCCTGCATCGTGATGTTCAGCTTCTTGCTGCCGAGGGCGGTGTCGGGGGCGGCCGTCGCCGTCGCGGCGGGGAAGCCGGTGAGGACGGCGGCGACGGCCGCGATCAGGGGCCATCTGCGGCGCGTTGTGCGGGTACGGCACGAGCGTGTGCCACGGGACGGGCGGTGCATGGCGGTCCTCCCGAGGGGGGTGGGAAGAGGGAGAGGAACGCATCCGGATGATGCTGAGGAGCATCGGGTGTTGTCCGGGGCAGGTCAACACGCTTCAATGCGAGATGACGCGGGGGTGTGGACGGACGGTCCCTGGTGTGAACGTCCCCTGCCCGGCGATCTGCGAGGAACGGACAGCGCCAGCGGGACGTGTGAACTCCGGTTGTGAACGTTCACCCCGCGCACCGGAGGGTTGGCAATGGCACAGGACACCGCCGCATCGGACGTGCTGGCACAGGTGCTGCGCACCGGGCCGTTCCACCTGGCCCTGCGGGCCGCACTGGCCGAACGCGGCCTGGCCCTGCACCGCGTGCAGTACAAGCTCGCGCAGCGCGGCATCAAGGTCGGCGTCACCAGCCTCAGTTACTGGCAGCAGGGCGCCCGCCGTCCGCAGCGCCCCGAGTCGCTGCGCGCGGTGACCGCTCTGGAAGAGGTGCTGGAGCTGCCGGCCGGCTCCCTGACCCGGCTCCTGGAGTCGCAGACCCCGGTGTTCCCGGACGTGGAGCGGCCCACCGGCCGGTCGTACCGCACCCTGACCGAGGCCTCCGACGTGGTGCGCAAGCTCCTCGCCGACCTGGGAGCGCCCACGGACGGCGGGCTGCACACCGTGGGGCAGTCGGAGCGGGTGCGCATAGGAGCGCGGCGCGAGCTGCTGGACCGCGAGTCGCAGCACGTGGTGCGCGCGCACCGGGACGGCATCGACCGGTACGTCGCCATCCACTGCGGCGACGAGGGCGCCGATCCGGCGCGGATGGCCGTGCGGGCCACGGAGAACTGCCGGGTGGGCCGGGTGCGGTACGACCCCGAGGCGCCGCTCGTGGTCGCCGAGCTGCTCTTCGACACCCGGCTGCGGGCCGGCGAGACGTACGTCTTCTCCTACGGGTTCCGCGACGGGACCGCGGGCGAGAGCACGGAGTACCTGCGCGGCTTCCCGTTCCCCGGCGGGCAGTACGTCCTGCAGATCCGCTTCGACGAGGCGGCGCTCCCCGTGCGCTGCGGCCGCTTCGCGCAGGCCACGATGGCCGCGCCCCGCACGGCCCGCCAGGACCTGACCCTCACGGGCCAGCACCGCGCCGTCCACCTGGTCGACCAGTCGGTACGCCCGGGCCTGCTCGGCATCGAATGGGACTGGGGCTGAGCCCTACGGGGGCGCGGAAGCGCAGCCCTTCGGGGGACGAAGCTCAGCTCTGGGGGGGCAGAAAGGCGGCTCTTCGGGGGCGCGGAAGCGCAGCCCTACGAACCCGCGATCAGCTTGCCGCCCTTGACCTTGACCGGGATCTCCTCCAGCGGCGTGGTCGCCGGCCCGTGCACGGGCTTGCCCGTGGCCACGTCGAACCGGCTCCCGTGCAGCGGGCAGGTCGCCACTTCCTTGTCCAGCTTGTTCAGTACCGCGCCGGCGTGCGTGCACACCGAGCTGAAGCACTTGAACTCCCCCTCGGCCGGCTGCGAGACGACCAGCTTCTCCTCGGGGTAGAGCTTGGCACCGCCGACCGGTATCTCGGCGGCCGCGCCCAGCTCCGTCTCCTGCGTGGGCGCCTTCGGGGCCGAGCCCGACCCCGAACCCCCCGCGGAGCACGCGGCGGCGCCGACACAGGCGATGCCCGCGAGCGCGGCCCCTCGCAGCACGGTACGGCGGTGGAGGGGCTCGCTCATGTCATGACTCCTGCGTTCCGGGGGCGGGATGCTGTCCCCGGGGTGCGCGCCCCCTCGCGGGACGCGCGCGCTCTCAGGGGCCGACGCTGCTTCCCGACGATACCGGGACGGAATCCGCGCCCCCGGCCGGGTCCGCCGGATCGCTCGCCGTCCTCCGCAGCAGGTCCTGTTCGATCTCCTCCAGGCTGCGTCCCTTGGTCTCCGGGAGCAGCTTCCGCACGAACACGAAGGCGAGGAACGTCATCACCGCGAAGAAGAGGAAGTTGGCGCCCGCTCCGAAGGTGTCGAGGAGCGAGGGGAACACCAGCGCGACCGCCATGTTGAACAGCCAGTTGAAGATCACGCACAGACCGACCGCCGCGGCCCGCAGCCGCATCGGGAACAGCTCGGGCAGCATCACCCACTGCACCGGCCCCCAGGAGACGGCGAACGACGCGATGTAGAGGCCGATCCCGAAGAGCGTGAGGACGGACAGCAGCGCGCCGTACCCGAGTCCGCTGAGGTTCGTGACGGCCAGCAGCACCATCGCGGCGCACATGCCCAGCGCGCCCCACAGGAGCAGCGGCTTGCGCCCCTTGCGGTCGATCAGCCGCATCGCGGGCAGCGTCATCAGCATGTTCAGCGCGCCGACGCCCATCGTGGCGATGATCGCGCCGCTGTCCCCGAAGCCGACGTTGGTCAGCAGCCGGGGCGCGTAGTAGATGATCGTGTTGATGCCGACGAAGTTCTGGAAGAACACCAGCAGCATCCCGACCACGAAGACCGGCCGCAGCTTCGGCGACAGCAGGTGCCGGAAGGTCAGGCTCTCGGTCTGCTCGCGCTCGGTCCGTACGGTCTCCTCGATCTCGGCCAGTTCGGCCCGGGCCGCCTCGCCCTCCCCGCGCAGCTGGAACAGCACCCGCCGCGCCTCGTCGCCGCGCCCCTTGCCGACGAGCCAGCGCGGGCTCTCCGGCTGCGTGATGATGCCGACTGCCAGTACCGCGGCCGGCACGACGCCGAGCCCGATCATCCAGCGCCAGGCGCCGGAGTCGTGGAAGACGTAGTCGGTGACGTACGCGAGGAAGATGCCGACCGTGACCAGCAGCTGCATCAGCGAGGCGAGCCCGCCACGTACGTGCTTGGGCGCCAGCTCGGTCAGGTAGAGCGGCACGACGACGGACGCGATGCCGACGCCGATGCCGAGGACGAAGCGGAAGGCGATCAGCACCCAGACGTGCGTGGCGAGCGCCGCGCCGAGCGTGCCCAGGATGAAGACCCCGGAGGCGGCGAGGATCAGCCGCCGGCGGCCCCAGGAGTCCGACAGCCGCCCGGACAGGCCGGCGCCCAGCATCGCGCCGACCAGCAGCCCGGAGACGACCATGCCTTCCAGCAGCGGGGTCATCGGGAGGTCCCGCTTGATGTAGAGCAGCGCCCCGGAGATCACGCCGGTGTCGTAGCCCCACAGGATGCCGCCGAGGGCGCCGAAGACCCAGATCAGCCCGTTCTTGAGGCGGGAGGCCCGCTGTGTCGCGGGGGCCGCGGTTGCCATCTGCGTCACCCCTTGTTCGGCGCGATGTGGATCTTGCGGCCGGTGCCGGCCTTGAAGCGGGCGACGGCTTCGTCGAAGTCCTCCAGCCCGAACACGTCGCTGACCAGCGGATCCAGGTCGAGCCCGGAGGCGAGCACGTCGATGGCGGGCTGGAAGCTGTTGTGCACGGCCATCGAGCCGATGATGTCGATCTCGCTGTTGTAGACGGCGTACGGCGAGAACGCGGCCTTCCGGGACGGGTCCGTCACGCCGAACTGAAGGAACGTGCCGCCCTTGCGCACCCGGCCGAGCCCGTCCTCGATGGCGGGCACCGCGCCGGTCGCGTCCACGACCACCTCGAAGCCCGGCTCCTTGCCGCGCCCGAGCTTGTCCGCGCTGGTCACGGCCGCGTCCAGGCCGAACGACTCGGCGAACGCCAGCCGCTCCTCGTTCAGGTCGACCACCGAGACGGAGGCAGCGCCCGCGGTCCGTACGAGCGCGGCCATCATCAGGCCCATCGTGCCCGCGCCGTAGATCAGGTAGTGCTCGCCGGGGCGGCGCGGCAGCCGGTTCAGCCCGTGCACCGCGCAGGACAGCGGCTCGATCAGGCCGGCCGCGGCCTCGGAGAAGGACGCCGGGATCAGGTAACAGCAGCGCGCCGGGACGGCCACCTGCTCGGCGAAGCCGCCCGCCTGCGTGACGCCGATCGCCCGGTAGTCCTCGCAGAGGTTCCCGCGGCCGATCCGGCAGTAGTGGCAGGCGCCGCACGGCATGTTGGGGTCCACGGCCACCCGGTCGCCGACGGCCGGCACGGCGACGCCCTCGCCGACCGCGATCACCTCGCCGGTCAGCTCGTGCCCGGGGATCACCGGGTACGTCACCGGCGGCAGCTCGCCGCCGAGGATGTGCATGTCCGTCCCGCACAGGCCGCACGAGGAGACGCGGACGACGACCTCGCCGGGTTCAGGCCGGGGGTCCGGCACGTCGGCCGGGGCGGCTCGCCCCGGCTCGGTGACCACGACAGCGCGCATTTCGCGCCTCCACTTCGTTGTGCTGCGGCTTCTGGGTACTGCGGCTCGTGCTGGTGCGGCTGCGCCGCTTCCCGCCCCGAGGCTCCGCGCGGGGGCTCCGTCGCTCCTCGGTTCCGTGGGGCTTCGCCAGCCCTCGGTTGCCGGGAGGCTAGCTCGCACGTAAACGCTTACGCAAGCGTTTACGGCACGCTTCTCATGCGTTACGGTTTCCCCACAATCACGCACGCCGTCGGTCACGTCGGCCACGTCGGGGAGGACGACATCGGATGGCGACGATGGTGGATGTCGCACGCCGCGCGGGCGTCTCCGTGGCGACGGTCTCGCACGTCCTGAACGAGACCCGGCCCGTCCGCCCCGACACCCGCAGGTCCGTCCTGGAAGCCATCGACGAGCTGGGGTACACCCACAACACGCTCGCCCGCTCCCTCGTGACCTCGCGCACCCGCTCCATCGGTCTCGCGGTCTCCGCGATCAGCAACCCGTACTTCACCGAGATCCTCCAGGGCGTCGAGGCCGGCGCGCTGGAGGCCGGCTACAGCCTGCTGATCGCCGACCCGCACGACGACCCCGTACACGAGCGCAAGGTCGTCCAGCTGCTGCACGAACGCCGCGTGGACGGCATGATCGTCGCCCCGTCCGCCGAACCCGCCGCGCTCGTCGAGTACGTCACCAAGCGCGAGGTCCCCACGGTCTTCCTGGACCGGCTGGTCGGCGACGCGCACGACCAGGTGTGCGCCGAGAGCACGGGCCCCGTGCGGCAACTGGTCGAGCACCTGGCCGACCTGGGCCACACCCGTATCGGCCTGATCGCCGGCCTCCCCGGCCTGAGCACGACCACCGAACGCGTGGCCGGCTACCGCGAGGGCCTGCGCTCCCGCGGCCTGCCGTTCGCGCCGGAACTGCTCGCGGGCGGCAACTCCGAGGCGGAGGGCGCCGAGGACGCCACCCGGCACCTCCTCGCCGCCCCCGAACCGCCCACCGCCGTGATCACCGCCAACAACGCCATGACCATCGGCGCCCTGAAGGCCCTCGGCGAGCTGGGCCTCCGGGTGCCGCACGACATCGCGCTCGCCTGCTTCGACGACTTCTCGTGGGCGGACCTCTTCTCCCCCCGGCTCACCGCGATCTCCCAACCCAGCCGCGAGATCGGCGCCGCCGCCGTCGACCTCCTCCTGGACCGCCTCCGGACCCCGAACCGCCCGCCCCGCACCGTCCGCCTCCCCTGCACTTTCATCCACCGCACCTCCTGCGGCTGCGGGGAGTGAGGAAGAGGTGCGAGCTACGGAGGGACACCGCGACGGGGTGACTCACGCGGGGGTGCGCCGATCGGCAACCACCCCCGTACCCCGACTCCACCGCGCACCGCAGGCCGCCCCCGCGGCCGATGCCGCAGCCTCAGCCGCACCTCGGATCGGCCGCGTACAGCGGGCCGTTCCCGCACCCCGGACCGCCCCCGGAAAGGACCTCTCGTGATCGTCGTCGCCGGCGAAGCCCTCATCGACCTCGTCCCCACGAGCGCCGCGAACGGCGAGCCCGCCCCCGCGGACAGCGCGGCGGCGCTGCCCGCGCTGTCGCCGCGCCGGGGCGGCGGCCCGTACAACACCGCGGTCGCCCTCGGACGGCTCGGCTCGCCGGCCGCCTTCTGCTCACGGATCTCCACCGACGCCTTCGGCGCTTCCCTCCTGGCCGGCCTGCGGTCGGCGGGCGTCGACACCGCGCTGGTCCAGCGGGGCACCGAGCCCACCACGCTCGCGCTGGCCGACATCAGCCCCGACGGCTCGGCCGGCTACGGCTTCTACGTCGACGGCACCGCCGACCGCCTCTTCACCCTGCCGCCCGCCCTCCCCTACGGCGTACGCGCCCTCTCCCTGGGCACCTGCTCCCTCGTCCTGGAACCGGGCGCCAGTGCGTACGAGGCGCTGATGCGACGCGAGGCGGACCGCGGGGTGTTCACCGCGCTGGACCCGAACATCCGCGCCGGTCTGATCCCCGACCCGGACGCCTACCGCGCCCGCTTCCGCTCCTGGCTCCCGCACGTCGCGCTGCTCAAGCTCTCCGAGGAGGACGCGCGCTGGCTGGCCGGCGCCGACGACCTTCCGGAGGAGGCGGCTGCCACGGCGGTGGCCGGTGCGGTGAAGGAGTGGCTGGCCGCCGGCCCGGCGGCCGTCGTACTCACCCGGGGCGGCGACGGCCTGACCGTCGCGACCGCCTCCGGCGAGGTCTCCGTACCGGGCGAACGCGTCGACGTCGTGGACACGATCGGCGCGGGCGACACGGTCAACGCGGCGCTCCTGCACCGGCTCGACGCGCACCACGCCCTCTCCCCCGCCGCGCTCGCGGCGCTGGGCGAGGACTCCTGGCGCGACATCCTCGGCTACGCCGCGCGGGCCGCGGCCGTCACCTGCTCCCGCCCCGGCGCGGAACCCCCGTACGCAGCGGAACTCGCCTGAGCGGCCGCCGACCGGCCAACGGGCCGGGGCGTGTGTCGAGGCCGCCCCGACGGTTCACGCCGGACGGACGCCGCGACGGCTCACGCGAGGCAGTCGGCCCCGGCGGCTCACGCCGGGCAGGCGCCCCGGTGGCTCGCCGGGGTCACGCCAGCGACAGGAAGAGCTTCTCCAGCTTGGCGCGCATCTCGTCGCGCTCCATCTCCGGCCCCGTCCCGTCGTCCGTCAGACAGTGCTCCAGGCCCGTGGCGATGATCGCGAAACCGGCCCGGTCCAGGGCGCGGGACGCGGCGGCCAGCTGCGTGACGACCTCTTCGCAGGACCGGCCCTGCTCGATCATCCCTATGACCCCGGAGATCTGCCCCTGGGCCCGGCGCAGCCGGTTGACCGCGCCCTTCAGTTCCTCTGCTGGCAGCTCCACGGCCGTTCCTTTCCACGAATACCCCCGCGGGTATGGTAGCGCTGGTCCTTGCACCCGCATTCCCGGTACGTCTGCGAGAGGACCCCCATGGCCACCCCCGCCGCTCCCCTGTCGGTCGAAGAGCTCCGTCCCCGCCTTCCGGAGCTGACGCTCATCGACGTCCGCACGCCCGGGGAGTACGCCTCGGGACACATCCCCGGCGCCCTCAACGTCCCCCTCGACCAGCTCGACCGCGCCGTACCGGTTCTCCGCTCGGTCGCCGCGCGGGGGCCGCTCGCCGTGGTCTGCGCGGGCGGCAACCGTTCCGCCACCGCCTGCGACCTGCTCGCCGACGCCGGGGTCACGGCCGCCTCGGTGACCGGCGGTACGAGCGCCTGGGCCGCCGTCGGCCGGCCCCTGGAACGCCCGGCCGAGGGCCGCGCCGTCTGGCCCATGGAGCGCCAGGTACGGCTGGCCGCCGGCTCGATCGTGCTGGCCGGTGTACTCGCCGACCGCGTCCTGCCGGGTGCGAAGTACCTCTCCGCCGCGATCGGCGCCGGGCTGGTCTTCTCCGCCGCCACCGACACCTGCGGCATGGCGAGGGCCCTGGCCAAGCTCCCCCACAACCGCCGCCCCGCCGCCACCCCGTCCCTCACAGCCACCCTCCAGACCCTGGAGAACTGACCACACGGCGGACCGGCCGCGGCCATGAGGGCCGGCACTGCGTGGCGACGGCCCGGGACGGCATGGTGACGGCCCCGGACGGGCTCGGTACGCCACACCGAATCCGTGGTGACGGCCCCGGACGGGCTCGGTACGCCACACCGAATCCGTGGTGACGGCCCGGGACGGACTCGGGTACGCCAAACCGAATCCGTGGTGACGGCCCGGAACGGGCTCGGCTCGCCCCACCGAATCCGTGGTGACGGCCCGGGACGGCGTGGTGACGGCCCCGGACGGGCTCGGTACGCCCCACCGAATCCGTGGTGACGGCCCGGGACGGACTCAGCGCGCACCACATCCGTCGTGACGCCCGGGGGGGGCGGCCATCAGCGAGCGAACTGCCACCGCCCCTAGTCCGCCCCGGCGCAACCGGGCCCGGCTCCCCCACCAGGCCCGGCCACGCCCTCCGCGTTACCCCGCGGCCTTCCCCTTCGCGCGGGTCGTCTTCGGCTTGACCGCCTTGGTCACCGTCTTCTTCTTGGGCGACTTCTCCGCGGCCACCGTCTTGCCGGCCGCGGCCTTCTTCGCCGCCGTCTTCTTGGTCACCGTCTTCTTGGCCGGCGCCTTCGCCGCGACGGACGGGGACTTCTTCGCCACCGCGCGCTTGGCCGCCGTCTTCTTCGACGGGGTGGCGTCGCTGACCCGGTCGCCGAGGATGTCCCGCAGGAACTTGCCGGTGTGGCTGGCCGGGACCGCCGCGACCTGCTCGGGCGTGCCCTCGGCGACGACGAGGCCACCGCCGCTGCCGCCCTCCGGGCCCATGTCCACGAGCCAGTCGGCCGTCTTGATCACATCGAGGTTGTGCTCGATGACGATCACGGAGTTGCCCTTGTCGACCAGCCCGGACAGCACGCGGATCAGCTTGCTGATGTCCTCGAAGTGCAGACCGGTCGTCGGCTCGTCCAGGACGTAGACCGTGCGGCCCGTCGAACGCTTCTGCAGCTCCGACGCCAGCTTCACGCGCTGCGCCTCACCGCCGGAGAGCGTCGGCGCGGGCTGCCCGAGCCGGACGTACCCGAGGCCGACCTCGTGGAGCGTCTTCAGGTGCCGCGAGATCGTCGGCACGGCCTCGAAGAAGTCCAGCGCCTCCTCGATCGGCATGTCCAGCACCTCGGCGATGGACTTGCCCTTGTAGTGCACCTCCAGCGTCTCGCGGTTGTACCGCGCCCCGTGGCACACCTCGCACGGGACGTAGACGTCCGGCAGGAAGTTCATCTCGATCTTGATCGTGCCGTCGCCGGAGCAGTTCTCGCAGCGGCCGCCCTTGACGTTGAAGGAGAAGCGGCCCGGCAGATAGCCGCGGACCTTCGCCTCCATCGTCTCCGCGAACAGCTTGCGGACGTGGTCGAAGACACCGGTGTACGTCGCCGGGTTGGACCGCGGCGTACGGCCGATGGGTGACTGGTCCACGTGCACGACCTTGTCGACCAGGTCGTCGCCCTCGACCCGGGTGTGCCGGCCCGGCACCGACTTGGCGCCGTTCAGCTCGCGCGCCAGGTGGGTGTAGAGGATGTCGTTGACCAGCGTCGACTTGCCGGATCCGGAGACGCCGGTGACGGCGGTCAGCACGCCCAGCGGGAAGGACACGTCGATGTCCTGGAGGTTGTTCTCCTTCGCCCCGTGCACCGTCAGGCGGCGCTCGGGGTCGACGGGCCGGCGCACGTCCGGCGTCGGGATGACCTTCTTGCCGGCGAGGTACTGCCCGGTCATCGATTCCTCGTTGGCCAGCAGCTCCTTCAACGGGCCGCTGTGCACGACCTTGCCGCCGTGCTCACCGGCGCCGGGGCCGATGTCCACCACCCAGTCCGAGGTCTTGATGGTGTCCTCGTCGTGCTCGACGACGATCAGGGTGTTGCCGAGGTCCCGCAGCCGGACCAGCGTCTCGATGAGGCGGTGGTTGTCCCGCTGGTGCAGGCCGATCGACGGCTCGTCGAGCACGTACAGCACGCCGACCAGCCCGGAACCGATCTGGGTGGCGAGCCGGATGCGCTGGGCCTCGCCGCCGGACAGCGTGCCGGCGGCCCGGTTCAGCGAGAGGTAGTCCAGGCCGACGTCGACCAGGAACCGCAGCCGCTCGTTGACCTCCTTGAGCACCCGCTCGGCGATCTTCTTCTGGCGGGCGTCCAGCTTCATGTCGCGCAGGAAGTCGGCGCAGTCGCTGATGGACATGGCCGCGACGTCGGCGATGGACTTGCCCTGCACGCTGACGGCCAGCACGATCGGCTTCAGGCGCGTGCCCTCACAGGTCGGGCAGGGCACCTCGCGCATGTAGCCCTCGAAGCGCTCACGGCTGGAGTCGCTCTCCGCCTCGGAGTGCCGCCGCCGCACGAACGGCAGGGCGCCCTCGAACGGCGTGGTGTACGCCCGCTCCCGGCCGTAGCGGTTGCGGTAGCGCACCTCGATGCGGGTCCGGTGCCCGTTGAGCAGGGCCTTCTTGGCGCGCTGCGGCAGGCCGGCCCACGGGATGTCCGTACGGAAGCCGAGCGCGTCGGCGAGCGCGTCGATCAGCCGGCCGAAGTACTCCTTGTTGTGGCCGTGCGACCAGGGGTGGATGGCACCCTCGTCGAGCGACTTGTCCTCGTCGGGGACGATCAGCTCGGGGTCGACCTCCATGCGCGTACCGATGCCGGTGCACTCGGGGCAGGCGCCGAACGGCGAGTTGAAGGAGAAGGACCGCGGCTCCAGCTCCTCGAACGACAGGTCGTCGTACGGGCAGTAGAGGTGCTCCGAGTACATCCGCTCGCGCTGCGGATCGTCGGCGTCGAGGTCCACGAAGTCGAGGATGACCATGCCGCCGGAGAGGCCGAGCGCGGTCTCGACGGAGTCGGTCAGGCGCCGCTTGGCGCTGTCCTTGACCGTGAGGCGGTCGACGACCACCTCGATCGTGTGCTTCTCCTGCTTCTTGAGCTTGGGCGGCTCGGAAAGCTGGATCGTCTCGCCGTCGACCCGGGCCCGGCTGTACCCCTTGGTCTGCAGGTCGGAGAAGAGGTCGACGAATTCGCCCTTGCGCTCGCGGACCAGCGGCGAGAGGACCTGGAAGCGACTGCCCTCGGGCAGCTCCAGCACCTTGTCCACGATGGCCTGCGGCGACTGGCGGGCGATCGGGCGGCCGCACTCGGGGCAGTGCGGCTTGCCGATGCGGGCGAACAGCAGGCGGAGGTAGTCGTAGACCTCGGTGATCGTGCCGACCGTCGAGCGCGGGTTGCGCGACGTCGACTTCTGGTCGATCGAGACCGCCGGGGAGAGGCCCTCGATGAAGTCGACGTCGGGCTTGTCCATCTGCCCGAGGAACTGCCGGGCGTACGAGGACAGCGACTCGACGTAGCGCCGCTGGCCCTCGGCGAAGATCGTGTCGAACGCGAGCGAGGACTTGCCCGACCCGGAGAGACCCGTGAACACGATGAGGGAGTCACGGGGGAGGTCGAGCGAGACGTTGCGGAGGTTGTGCTCGCGAGCGCCACGGACGATGAGACGGTCTGTCACGCCGGTCGGCACCTTTCGTGAGAGGGGCGGGGTGCCGCGCACCCCCGCCCCAGGGTATGGGGGCCGCCGCGGCAATGTCTGTTCAAAGTCGTTTCGATGCCACACACGAGCCTATAGCACGTGCATTCGATTTACGGTGTCCGCCGGTCGGGTTCACCCGAAGGTGTGGCCGGACGGCAGGCCACTGACGCAAAGGCGACGGTGGCCCGGCACGCGAGCGCCGGACAGCCTGCTGCACGGTGGTTTCGACCGCCTGGCGGCGCCATGCCGAAGAGCTGCTCACGGACGCGCCGGGCGGCAGAGTCCACCGCGTCATTCACCGTACTGCCGGGGTCTGACAACGCCTGGCCCCGTACCGCTCGCACAGCTTCTGACCTGCGCTTACCCGTTCGAGGGACCGAACCCGTCGGGTCCCGGCCCCGCACCGCCCCGATCCGGACGGCCTCCTCCCACAACACCGCGGCCGCCCGATCCCTTCCGCCGTGGCGCGTACCCCGGCGCTCGCGCGCTCCCGGCTGGCGACGCGCGCCGACTCCCGCCGGCACGGTGGCGGCGCTAGCTTCGGTTCATGACCGACATCGCACAGGAATTCGCGTACGACGCGGCAGCCGTCCACGCCGCCACCGACCGCCTGCTGGTCTCCGTCGGCAAGCTCGACGACGAGGCCGTCGGCGAGCCCTCCCTGCTGCCCGACTGGACCCGCGGCCATGTGCTCGCGCACCTCGCGCGCAACGCCGACGCGCTCGTCAACCTCCTCACGTGGGCGCGTACGGCACGCCCACGCCCATGTACGCCTCCCCCGCCGCCCGCGACGCCGACATCGAGCGGGACGCCGACCGCCCGCTCACGGCCCACCTGAAGGACCTGCGGTCCGCCGCCGAGCGCTGGGAGGCGGCCTGCCAGGCCCTCGGCCCCGAGCGCCTGGCCTACGAGGTGGAGATGCGGAACGGCGTCGTCGAGCGGGCCGGGCGGCTGCCCTTCCGCCGCCTCGCCGAGGTCGAGCTGCACCACGTGGACCTCGGCGTCGGCTACACCGTCGACCACCTGGCCCCGGAGTACCTGGACGCCGAGCTGGCCTTCCTCGCGGAGCAGCGGCTGAAGGGCCATTCCGAGGTCGCCGCGCTGGAGCTGCGCGCGGACGACGGCCGGAGCTGGCGTACCGGCCCCGCGGACGGCACCCCGCTCACCGTCAGCGGTTCCCCGGCCGCGCTCGTCGGCTGGCTCACCGGGCGTACCGCGGGCGCCGGCCTCTCCACCGACGACGGGGCACCGCTGCCGGAGCTGCCGGACCGCTGATCCCGGCACCGGGCCGGGCGGTCGCACGGGCCGTACGCACCCGCTGCCTCCCCGGGCCCGGCCAGTAGGCTGCGGGCATGGCGTACACCGGAGCAGTCAAGGTCGGCGGACCCGCCGACGTACACGAGCTGACCGACCTGATCATCTCCAAGATCGCGGTCGGTCCGATGAACAACAACGCCTACCTGCTGCGTTGTCGCGCAACCGATGCGCAGGTGCTGATCGACGCCGCGGCGGAGCCGGACACGCTCCTCGGGCTGATCGGCGAGGGCGGCATCTCCTCGGTCATCACCACGCACCGGCACGGCGACCACTGGGGAGCGCTCGGCGAGGTCGTCGAGCGGACCGGCGCGCGGACCTTCGCCGGCCGCTACGACGCCGAGGGCATTCCCGTACCGACGGACGTGCCGGTCGACGACGGCGACACCATCAGCGTCGGACGGGTCGAGCTCACCGCCCGTCATCTGAAGGGCCACACGCCCGGCAGCATCGCCCTGGTCTACGACGACCCGCACGGCCACCCGCACGTCTTCACGGGCGACTGCCTCTTCCCCGGCGGGGTCGGCAACACCCACGGCGACGCCGCGCACTTCACCAGTCTCATCGACGACGTGGAGAGCAAGCTCTTCGCGCAGCTGGCGGACGAGACCTGGGTCTACCCGGGCCACGGCGCGGACACCACCCTCGGCGCCGAGCGCCCGCACCTCGCGGAGTGGCGCGAGCGCGGCTGGTAGAGCCGCCGAGATACGACGACGCGCGGTGTGCGGGCGGGTGCCCGCACACCGCGCGTGTGCGTTCGGCGTCAGGCGCCTATCGACTTCTTGTCCTCGTCCTGCGTACCGGCGGCCGCCTCGGCCTGCGCCTGCTTCTTCGAGGCCCGCAGGCTGGTGATCGTCGTGATGATCAGCACGGCGCAGATGACGCCCAGCGAGACCGGGATGCTGATCTCCGGGACGTGCACCCCCGACTCGTGCAGTGCGTGCAGCACCAGCTTCACGCCGATGAAGCCGAGGATGACCGACAGGCCGTACGAGAGGTGGACCAGCTTCTTCAGCAGTCCGCCGATGAGGAAGTACAGCTGCCGCAGACCCATCAGGGCGAAGGCGTTGGCGGTGAAGACGATGTACGGGTCCTGGGTGAGACCGAAGATCGCGGGGATCGAGTCCAGCGCGAAGAGGACGTCGGTGGTGCCGATCGCCAGCATGACGATCAGCATCGGCGTCATCAGGCGCTTGCCGTTCTCCACGATGAACAGCTTCGTGCCGTGGTACTTGTCGGTCGACGGGAAGCGCCGCTCGACCATCTTCAGGAAGCGGTTCTCCTCGAACTCCTCGTCCTGCTCCTCGGCCCGCGCCTCCTGGATGAGCTTCCAGGCCGTCCAGATGAGGAAGGCGCCGAAGATGTAGAAGACCCAGGAGAAGTTGGCGATGATCGCCGCGCCGGCGCCGATGAAAACGGCACGCAGGACGAGTGCGATCAGCACGCCGATCATCAGCACCCGTTGCTGGTATATCGACGGCACCGCGAACTTCGCCATGATCAGGACGAAGACGAAGAGGTTGTCGACGCTCAGCGACTTCTCGGTGATGAAGCCGGCGAAGAACTCACCGGCCGGCTGTCCGCCGGCGAACAGGAGAAGTCCGAGCCCGAAGAGGGCGGCGAGCGCGATCCACACGCCGGTCCAGATGCCGGCTTCCTTGATCGATACGTCGTGCGGCTTGCGGCCGCCGATGAAGAAGTCGGCGGCGATGAGGGCACACAGACCGAGAATGGTCAGCAGCCACATGGTCAGGGAAACGTCCACTGCACTCCTCCGGCAGGTTCGTAACAACACCACAGCGTCGTCGCTGCCGGAGGTCTCTTCCGCCCCGGAATCGCGCACTGTGCTCCGCGACACCGATGGGACCGACGCCCCGGGATCTCCATTCGATCCGTGATGACGGGTACGCCGCAGCAGGGAATACTCCCCTCCGCACCATCGAGAGTAAAGGAACCCCATGGATAAGTAAAGAGATATGCAAAAATGCAGGTCGGAGCGGGTCCAAGGGGAACGTCCCGCCTTCCTCTCGACATGCCGGTAGGCGCACGGGCCGCGCCCGTACGCCTACCGTTCTGCCCGTTTCGCCGCCTACTTCAGCCCTGCCTCCCTCATCTGGCGCAGCTCCTTCTTGAGCTCCCCCACCTCGTCGCGCAGCCGGGCGGCGACCTCGAACTGCAGCTCCGCCGCGGCGGCCCGCATCCGCTCCGTCATTTCCTCGATCATCTCGGCGAGCTCGGCGGCGGGCCGGTCGGTCGGGGTGGCGGCGGCCTTCTTCTTGCCGCTCTTGCCGCCCTTCTCCGCCGCGCCGCCCAGGTCGGGCACCGGCGCCTTGCCCTTGCCGTCGGCGCCCTTGCGATAGCCCGTGCCGAGCAGCTCCTGGGTGTCGACCTCCTCGCGCGCGATCGTCGCGACGATGTCGTTGATCTTCTTGCGGAGCGGCTGCGGGTCGATGCCGTGCTCCTTGTTGTACGCGAGCTGCTTCTCGCGCCGCCGGTTGGTCTCGTCGATGGCCTTGGCCATCGCCGGGGTGACCTTGTCGGCGTACATGTGCACCTGGCCGGAGACATTGCGCGCCGCACGGCCGATCGTCTGGATCAGGGACGTGCCCGACCGCAGGAAGCCCTCCTTGTCGGCGTCGAGGATCGCCACGAGGGAGACCTCGGGCAGGTCCAGGCCCTCCCGGAGGAGGTTGATGCCGACCAGGACGTCGTACTCGCCGGCCCGCAGCTCCCGCAGCAGCTCCACGCGGCGCAGCGTGTCCACGTCGCTGTGGAGGTAGCGCACCTGGATGCCGAGCTCCAGGAAGTAGTCCGTGAGGTCCTCGGCCATCTTCTTGGTGAGCGTGGTGACCAGGACGCGCTCGTCCTTCTCGGTGCGCGTACGGATCTCGTGGACCAGGTCGTCGATCTGCCCCTCGGTGGGCTTGACCACGACCTCGGGGTCGACCAGGCCGGTCGGACGGATGATCTGCTCCACGTGGCCGTCGCCCCGCGAGAGCTCGTACTGGCCCGGCGTCGCGGACAGGTAGACGGCCTGCCCGATCCGCTCCTGGAACTCCTCCCACTTCAGCGGGCGGTTGTCCAGCGCCGAGGGCAGCCGGAAGCCGTGGTCGACCAGGGTCCGCTTACGGGAGGCGTCGCCCTCGTACATGGCACCGATCTGCGGCACGGTGACGTGCGACTCGTCGATGACCAGCAGGAAGTCCTCGGGGAAGTAGTCGAGGAGGGTGTTCGGCGCGGTGCCCGGCTCACGGCCGTCGATGTGCAGCGAGTAGTTCTCGATGCCGGAGCAGGTGCCGATCTGGCGCATCATCTCGATGTCGTACGTCGTACGCATCCGGAGCCGCTGGGCCTCCAGCAGCTTGCCCTGCTTCTCCATCCTGGCGAGCTGGTCGGCGAGCTCGGCCTCGATGCCGGCGATGGCCTTCTCCATGCGCTCGGGGCCCGCCACGTAGTGGCTCGCGGGGAAGACGTACAGCTGCTGGTCGTCGCTGATGACCTCGCCGGTGAGCGGGTGGAGCGTCGACAGGGCCTCGATCTCGTCGCCGAACATCTCGATGCGGACGGCGAGCTCCTCGTAGACCGGGAAGATCTCGATGGTGTCGCCGCGCACCCGGAAGGTGCCGCGCGTGAAGGACACGTCGTTGCGCGTGTACTGGATGTCGACGAAGCGGCGCAGCAGCT
This sequence comes from Streptomyces sp. NPDC047117, assembly GCF_040643545.1. Lineage (NCBI taxonomy): Bacteria > Bacillati > Actinomycetota > Actinomycetes > Kitasatosporales > Streptomycetaceae > Streptomyces > Streptomyces sp. NPDC047117. Next base: position 147,556 of record NZ_JBEYUN010000008.1, read on the forward strand.
GGTCGCGGTCGATCTCCTCGCCGACCTTCAGGGGGACCATCCGGTCGACGTACTCCTGGGGCGTGCCCAGGCCGTAGATGCAGGACACGGACGAGACCACGATCACGTCCCGCCGGGTGAGCAGCGAATTGGTCGCGGAGTGGCGCAGCCGCTCGACCTCCTCGTTGATCGAGGAGTCCTTCTCGATGTACGTGTCGGACTGCGGGACGTACGCCTCGGGCTGGTAGTAGTCGTAGTACGAGACGAAGTACTCGACGGCGTTGTTCGGCAGCAGCTCACGGAATTCGTTGGCGAGCTGGGCCGCGAGGGTCTTGTTGGGCGCCATGACGAGGGTCGGGCGCTGCAGCTTCTCGATCATCCACGCGGTCGTCGCCGACTTGCCGGTGCCGGTCGCGCCCAGCAGGACGACGTCCTTCTCACCGCCGCGGATGCGCTGCTCCAGCTCGGCAATGGCCGCCGGCTGGTCGCCGCTGGGCTGATACGGGCTGACGACCTCGAAAGGCGCCACCGTGCGTTCGATGTGGGAAACGGGCCGCATGTCACCCACCGTACGACCCGCCACTGACAACCGGGTGCCGTGACGCCGGCGACGACGGTCCGGAAGCGCCCGGACACCTCGCGTCACGGCACTTGCTCCCGCCTCCACGGACCGGCCACCACCTCCGGCCCCTATTCGAGACACCGGCGGCACGTAAGGAACGAACCAGCCAAACCCGCCGATCGATGAAAAGGCGACGATCTGCCACCAGGTGCCGTCGAACGCCGGTCAACCGGCGGTTTCCCGGCTATGGCGAGGACTCCCCTTGCGCGGCCACGCCACACGAATCCACCCCGGACGGTCCCAAACCCAGGACACACGACACTTCTCGTTCAATTTATGTCCATCTCTGACCTATCTTCCAGTACACCCCCGCTGGGAACCTGCCGCCGACCACCCCCGCCGACGACGATTCCGAGGAGTCCGTATGCACATTCGGCCTGTTGCCGCCGTTACCGGCGCGCTCGTGGGGCTGACGGCGTTCAGCCTCCCCGCTGCCGCCGCCCAGGCCGCGGATCACCCGCACAGACCGGTCACCGTGGCCCACCGAGGAGCCTCGGCGTACGCCCCCGAGAACACCATCGCCGCGGTCGACGCGGCGCACCGCATGGGCATCGACTGGGTGGAGAACGACGTCCAGCGCACCAAGGACGGCAAGTTGGTCGTCATGCACGACACGACGCTCAACCGCACCACGAACGTCGAGGAGCTGTACCCGAACCGCTCTCCGTGGAAGGTCGCCGACTTCACCCTCGGGGAGATCCGGAAGCTGGACGCCGGAAGCTGGTTCGACGCGAAGTTCAAGGGCCAGCGGGTCCCCACGCTGGACCGCTACATGGACGCGGTCACCCGCAACCACCAGAAGCTGCTCCTGGAGCTGAAGGCCCCGGAGCTCTACCCGGGCATCGAGGCGCAGACCATCCGGGAGCTGCGGCGCGAGGGCTGGACGGACCGGCAGCACGTGAAGCGCCGGCTGATCATCCAGAGCTTCAACGGTGACGCGGTCAAGAAGGTGCACGAGCTGCGCCCGGACATCAAGACGGGCTTCCTCGGTACCCCGGCCGTCGCCGACCTGCCCAAGTACGCGCAGTTCGCCGACCAGATCAACCCGAGCCACACGACCCTGAGCATGGCCTACGTCGCGGCCGTGCACGCCTTCGAGGGGCCGCACGGGCGCCCGCTGGAGGTCTACACCTGGACCGTCAACGACGCGGCCACGGCCAAGAAGGTCGCGGGCTGGGGCGTGAACGGCATCATCACCAACAAGCCGGACGTCGTCCGGGACGCCGTGAAGAGCGCCGGATTCCAGGTCCCGGCCGCGTAAGGACCGGACCTCGCACCGGGGCCGCAGGCCCCTGCCGTCGGGAGCGGTGGCCGCATCTCCGCTCCCCACGGCACTTGTCGGTGGGCGGCCCTAGGCTGAAGCCGTGACGATTTCCGAGGAACGCGAAATCCCCGCGACGGCGGCTGCCGAAGCGACCGCCGCCGAGCCCGCCGGCACGGCCACGACACCCGCGCGCGACGGTGCGCAGACACCGGCCCGGCCGCCGCGCGCATGGGCCTGGCGCCTGCTGGACACCCCCATCGGACCGCTCCTGCTCGCCGGGACCGACACGGGCCTGGCCATGGTCGTCTTCCATGCCGACGAGCGGGCCCGGGCCAGGTCGCTCGCCCGCTTGCGCGGCGCGTTCGGCCCCGAGCCGGTCGCCGCGATACCGGCGGTGGACACGGCCGCCGCGGAGCTCGTCGCGTACTTCGCCGGTGAGCTGCGGGACTTCACGGTCCCGCTGGACTGGTCACTGTCCTCGGGGTTCAACGAACGGGTGCTCCGCGAGCTGGCCGCCCACGTCCCGTACGGCACGGTCGTCGGCTATCAGGACCTGGCGGACCGGGTCGGGGAGCGCGGTGCCGCGCGTGCGGTCGGCGTCGCGATGGGTTCCAATCCGCTGCCGGTCGTCGTGCCGTGCCACCGCGTCGTCGAGAGCGGCGGCGGACTGGGCGGCTTCGGCGGCGGCCTGGAGACGAAGCGGCAGCTCCTGGCGCTGGAAGGGGTCCTCCCGCAGCCGCTGTTCTGACTCCCGCCGCCTGCGTCCCGCCCGGCTCCCGCTCCTTTCACGAAAGGTCCCGCTCATGCCCCGCCAGGTCGCCCTCCTCCGCGGCATCAATGTCGGAGGGCACAAGAAGTTCCCCATGGCGCAGCAGCGCGCGCTCATGGCGGAGCTGGGCTTCCGGGACGTCACCGTCCTCCTCCAGACCGGCAACATCGTCTTCGCCGACCCCGGCAGCCCGCCGGAGAAGACGGCGCGCACCCTGGAGGACGGATTCGCGGCCGCGCTGGGCTTCTCCGTGCCGGTCATGGTCCGCACCTGCGACGACATCGCCGCAGCCGTGGCGGCCAACCCGTTCCCGGAGGCCGCGGCCGAGCCCAAGACGCTGCACCTCACGTTCCTGTCGGAACCGCCCGCCGACACCGCCCCGCTGGACGCCCTGGATCCGGCCGGGTACGCGCCCGACACGTTCCGGCTGGCCGGCCGCGACCTGTACCTCTGGTGCCCGGGCGGCATCGGCCGTTCCCAGCTGGCCGCGGCCGTCACGGCGGCGAGCGTCAAGCTGGGCGTCACGGCCACCGCCCGCAACTGGAACACGGTTCTCAAGATCCTGGCGGCAGCCGAGGACGGGTGAGGCCGGCGGGCCTCTGGTACGGGCGGCCGCAGCATCGGCGGGGCGTCCGCCCACGGCCTCGGCGGCGGCCGCTCAGCCGTATCCGCGTCGCCTTCTGCGCTCAGCGCCAGCCGTACCGCTCCCGCAGCCGGTTCACGACCAGGTTGAAGCGGCCGCGGTCCAGCGCGCAGGCCTCGCGCCGCATCCCCTCCGGATGCACCCGCAGCACCCTGTCCAGGTCGACCCACGAGGGCCTTCCGGCGCGGTCCCAGGGCCCGGCGCCGATCGCCACCCACTCGTGGTCGTCGTGCCGCTTGCTGGACAGCTGCACGGCGAGCAGCGTGCCCGCCGGCTCCCGGGCGACGACCAGCACGGGCCGGTCCTTGCCGCGCCCGTCGTTCTCCTCGTACGGCACCCAGGTCCACACGATCTCGCCGGGGTCCGGATCGCCGTCGTGGTCCGGCGCGTACACCGTCCTGACCGCGCCGACCGTCCGCGGATGCGCCTCCGCGGTCGCCGTCCGCCCGGCGCTGCCCGGCAGCACCGCCTGTTCGCCCACTTCATCCATTGCCATGGGCTTCACGGTATCGGCCAGTGGATCAAGGAAAGGTGAGGGCTGCGGGCTCACGCTCCCCTGTGCCCACCGATGCCGCCCCACGCGGGGCGCCGCGGGTCGTCGGCCCGTACGACCACGTCGGCCACCTCCCGGGGCGCGACCTCCGCCTCGTACCGTTCGAACGCCGGCAGCGTCCACCGCTCGCTCTCCTCCGTACGCCGCTTCAGCGCGCCCTCGGACAGCCCCAGATGCACGGTCAGGTCGAACGGGAACCACTGTCCGAGCAGCAGCGGGCCGTGCAGCAGCAGGACGCCGCCGGGCGGCAGCCGGACGTACGGGCTGCGCGTCGCCCGGTCGCGCTCGGGGTCCCACAGGTCCGGGAGGACCCGGCCGCTGCCCCCGGGCTCCAGCGGGTTGAACACCTCCCGCCAGAGCGCCTGCCGGTCGAACCACTCGTCGTAGTACGCGTCCGGATCGTGCCGCCCGTACTCCAGCCGCAGCGACGCCGGCCGCAGGAACCCATGGGCGCTGTTCGTCTGCACGGACCGGCCGCGCAGCCGCAGCGCGTCGGCGAGCCGCCCGGCCAGCTCACCGGGGCGCGCCGCCGGGGCCGCGTCGATGCCCACGCGCAGCCACGGGCTGCCGTCGTGCGCCGTCCTGCCCGCCGCCTCTTCCGCGAGCGCTTCGGTCAGCCGTTCCCATGTGATCGCTTCCAGCCGCACCCGGCCATTCTGCAGGAGCGGCCGGCCGGGAGGGCATGTCGTTGACCTCCCGCCCCGCTTAGTTGATCATGACATGGGAGTCTCTCCGGCCGCACGGACAGCCGGCCGGGGGGCTCCCGCCCCCCTTCGCTCCCTCTCCCGTCCCCCTCCACACCTTCACTCCGGCGCGTTCTCCAGCAGCCGCCGGGCCACGGCGAGCGGATCGGCGGGCTTCCGGAGCGGTGTCCGGCTGCGATGGGTCGGCGCGCGTTCGACGACGGTCGTCCCGGTCTCGGCTTCGAGGGCCGGGGCGTACCCGGCCGCCCGCAGCGCCTCCAGCGTGGGGCCGGGCTCCCGCGCACTGACCAGCACGGTCGGCGCGATGGCCCGCAGCCCCAGGTCACGCAGCTCCCGGTGGGCGGTCAGCTCCGCCACGAGGGCGGTGTCGTCGGAACGGATGCAGCAGCCGGCGCGTACGACCCGTACGCGCCCGTGCGTGCGCGCCGTGTCCTTGATCAGGTACGTGAGCGGGTGCGGCAGCGGCCCCGTGGCGGACACCGCGGTGAGCTCCTCGATCAGCGCGTCCGCCGTGCGGCCCGCGTCCAGTGCCCGCCGGACGGACGCGCCGCTGAACCGCCACGCGGTGGCGCTGTCCTCGGACTCGCGGTCGGCGGCGAGCGCGAGCAGCCCGGACAGCGCGGTGGAGGGCGGGCCGGGCACGACGGCCGTCAGGTCCCCCTGGAAGAGGGCCTGTTCGAGCGGGGGCGGAAGCAGCGACCGCAGGGCCGCGCGCAGCGGGCCCGGGTCGACGTCCGTCTCCGTACGCAGCAGGGCCCGGCCGAGGGGGGTGAGCGTCCCGTACGCGACGAGCCCGAGGAAGGCGGCCTCGTCGAGGGTGTGGGCTGCGCGTTCCAGGATCAGCGGCTCGTCGGCGACGGCCAGCGGGCGGTGCCAGGCCGTGACGGCGACCAGCGGCCGCAGCGCCTCCAGCGACGGGGCGTCCGGAGCCGGGATCGGCACGCCGGGCTCACCCTCGGCGGCGCAGGTGGCGAGTGCGGCGAGCAGTCCGTGGCGCAGGGCGGGCGCCCGGCGGTCGTCGCCGCGCTCCAGAGCCGTCGGGGTCTCCCCGAACGGCGTCCATGTCGCGATCGCCCAGTGCCCGGTCCACGCGGTGAGGACGGGCAGCAGCCGCTCGCCGGGCGGCAGCGCGAGCCAGTCGTCGTAACCGCCGGTGGGAAGCGCCACGGTCCCGGTGGGCGTCCTGGTCAGCGCGAGCAGATCGGCCGCGAGCAGCAGGTCGAGGAGGAGCCGGGTGCGCGGCTCGGAGGTGCCGGCCGCCTTCGCCAACCGCTTGATCTCCCGTACGGCGGGCCCGCCCGACTTCCGCAGTGCCGCCGGCTGCACGGCCAGCGCCGCGAGCAGCCGCTCCGCCGCCGCGGCAAGCCCGGCAGCCGCCGCCTGCGACTCCCCGGTCAACGCGCGCTCCTCCACCGGCGCAAGACGCGCATTCGCGCTCCTGCCCGAGCCCGACTCCGCCCCCGCGCCCGTGCTCTCGGCGGCCTCCGCTCCCCGGCCACCCCCCGTGCAAGCAGTCGCTCCGTCGTAGGGCGCAGCCTCGAACACACCCACCTCATGTCCGCCGATCAACTGCGCCGTACGCGGCGGCACCACGACCCTGCCGTCCTCCGTCGGCGCGGCGAGCGCCACCTCGTACAGCCCCTCCAACGCCGCCCCGATGGCCTCCCGGTCCGCGTCGCTCCCGTGCCCGGCCGCCGCCAGCGCCGCGTACACGTCCGCCACCGGCACCGGCTCCGCCGCGAGGTCCGGAAAGGCCAGGCGGTGCGCCATGAGGGACTGGTAGCCGGCCCCCGGCTCGGGCGCGGCCGGCCCGTGCGCGTCCTGCCGGGCCCGCTCCTGACTGAGCCGCGCGGTCACGGCCAGCACGTGCAGCCCCGGCTTGTCGAGCCCGAGCACCACTTGGTGGAGCGTCTCGTACGACCACAGAGCGGCGGCCAGCTCCCGGAGCCGCCCCGCAGCCGGCCGACGCGACAGCGGCTCGGCATGCCGGGCAAGAAGCACGGCAAGCCCCTCGGGCGTCCGCCGCGCCAGGGCACTGGTGAGTGTGTCTAGGCCTTCCACGGAGCGACCTTAACGGGCACCGACGGGGGGCCCGGAAATCCGGGCCGGTCAGTGCACGCGGCGCGGGGCTCCGGCCCCTAGGGCTGCCGGGCGACCACCGTCATGGGGACATGGTCGGGGTGGACCATCGCGGACGTGGCCTTGCGGGGGGTGTGCCCCGGAACCGGGCTCAGCGTGTAGCGCTGAAGGATGGTGGCGATGGCGATGGTGGCCTCCGTCCAGCTGAAGCTGTCGCCTATGCACATCCGGTTCCCCTGCCCGAAGGGGAAGAAGGCCTCGCGCGGGATGTCGTCGCGCACCCACCGGCCGGGGTCGAACGTGTCGGGGTCGGCGTACAGCTCCGGGTGCCGGTGCACGGCGTACAGAGAGAACGCGACCTCGGCGTCCGCGGGGATGCGGTAGACGTCCTCGGTGCCGTCGGGGCGGGTGTCCCGCAGTTCGACCGGCTCGGTGGTCCGGCGCATCAGCAGCGTGACGCCGTACAGGCGGATCACCTCGTCCAGCACCCGCCGGACGGCGGTCAGCCGGGGGACGTGCTCGATGGTCACCGGCCCGTCGCCGACCACCGCGTCGACCTCGGCCAGCAGTTCCTTCTCCACCTCCGGGTGCTGCCCCAGTTCGTGAAAGGTCCAGCTCAGCGTGGACGCGGTGGTCTCGGTTCCGGCGAAGAGGATCGTGACGAGCTCGTCGCGCACCTCCGCGTCCGTCAGGGCCTGGCCGGTGTCCGCATCGCGCGCGGCCAGCAGGACCGACAGCAGATCGGGCTGGTCGGCGTCGGTGGTACGACGGGTGTCGGCGATCACCTGGTCGATCACCTCGCGCATGGCGCGCGCCGCCGCGTCGAACTCCCGGTTGGGCCGGATCGGCAGCCGGTCCAGGAAGGCCGGTGAGGCGGCCCTGAGCAGCATGTTCTTCAGGATGACCGGAAGGTTCGCGCGTACCGCCTCCACGGCCGGCCGGCCGAGATCGGCGGAGAACATCACCTCGGCCAGGGTGCGGATCGTGAACTCGCCCATGACCTGTTCCAGGGCGAGCTGTTGCCCCGGTGCCCAGGAGTCGACCAACGCGCGCGCTCGGTCGCTCATCACCTCCGCGTACCCCGCGATCCGGGTGCGGTGGAACGCGGGCTGCATCAGGCGCCGATGGCTGCGGTGGACCTCACCGCTCGCCGTGGCCAGCCCCTTGCCCACCAGCGGCTCCACACGGGTGTACAGCCGTCCCTTGACGGTCTTGGAGGCGTGCGTGGTGAGCAGGGAACGGATCAGGCGGGCGCTGGTGGGGACGTAGACGGGCATGGTGCCCAGGCTGATGCGGACGACCGGGCCGGTCCGCGGCAGTGCCTGGAGGAACGGCAGTGGCCCACGGGCGAGACGCAGGGCATGCCCGAGCAGGGGCAGGCCGCCGGGGGCGCGGGGGATGTCGCGTACGACGGTCACGGGGAGCCTTTCGTCAGGCAGACGTCACGGGCAGGGACAACACGGGGCGGGCGACGACCGGCAGCGGTCGCCGCGCGGTAGGTCATGTGAGGTCAATGCCTGGAGGGCCCGGGTCCCACCTCCGGTGGCCGTCGGACGTCCGGTGGCCCGGGGCGCACGTCCGGTGGGCGGGGCCACGGTTGAGCGGTTCGTCCCGGTCGCCGCGGTCGTCGGTGAGGCTCGGGGTGCCGACCGGTGGGGCTGTGAGCGGACTTGGGGCTGTGAGCGGACTCATGGAGCGGGCCCTCCTGTTGCGGTTCGGTCACTCCCCCGGGGCGCTCCGCATGCACCCAGCGTGATCAACTGGATGGCATGGTATGCGCCACTCCGTAGCGATCAATACGACTGATCTCACGCTTGCGAACCGCCGGAGCTGGGCAGGCCGGTCCGTAAGAAAATGGCGCTGACCGGCGCTTTTCCTCCCAATCAGTACGGCCCGCACCCACGGACGAGTCCGGGAGGTACGGGCCGACGCGCGAACGATGGCTGAGTGGTGACCGTCGGACGAGGGGATCGTCAGACGGTGCTGGCCCACACATCGGACGAGGGGGTGGGGGCGGGAGCGGAGGCGCCGTGGGTGACCGGGCAGCCGCCCGCCGCACCCGGGCCGGCACCCGTCCTGCGGGCGGCCCCTCGCGTGGAGCCCAGCGCCACCCGCGGGCGAGCCTGGAACTCGACCGGCAGCCGGCTCAGCCGCTTGGAAAGCAGCACGTGGTGCCAGTCGAGGTCCGCCTGCGGCACCGCCAGCCGCAGGTCGGGCAGCAGGGCCATCAGGGTGTCGATGCCGGTGTCGGCGATGGCCCGCCCCAGGTCGTCCCCCGGGCAACGGTGCGGCCCGGCGCTGAACGCCAGGTGAGAGCGGTTGCCGTGCACCGGGACGGACAGGTCCGGCCGGATCTCGGGGTCGACGTTGGCGGCGCCGGGGCACAGCAGCAGCATGTCGCCCCCCTCGATGCGCCAGCCGCCCAGCTGGCTGTCGCCGGTCGCCCAGCGGCCGGGGACGGTGGACAGGGGCGGCTCGTCCCACAGCACGCCGTCCAGCGCGTCGGGCAGCGTCATCTGACCGCCCGCCAGGTGCGCACGGAAGCGGCCGTCGGTCAGCACCCGCTCCAGCGTGTTCGCGATCAGGTTCGCCGTGGTCTCGTTCGCGGCGATCAGCGTCAGCCGCAGGTGGCTGAGGAGCTCCGAGTCCTGGAGCCGCGACTCGTGTGCGATCAGCCGGCTGGCGAAGTCCCGCCCGGGACGGGCCTTCTTGGTCGCGATCAGTCGTATCAGCGTCTGCTTGATCAGCTCGTTGGAGGCGACCGCCGTGTCACTGCCCCGGATCAGGTCGCGGGCGGCGTCGGCGAGCCGCGGTCCCTCCGCCTCGTCCAGACCGAGCAGCCGCGTCATCACGAGCATGGGCAGCCGCTCCGCGTACTCGCTGATCAGGTCCGCGTGCCCCCGCTCGATGACCAGGTTGACCAACTGCTCGGTGTAGCGCTTCACGTAGCGGCGGATGCCTGCCCGGTTCTCCGCCGCCAGGCCCGCGACGATCGCCGCACGCGTGCGCTCGTGCTCCTCGCCGTCGCTGAAGACGACGCTGGGCTCCCACTCGACCATCGGCCGCAGCGGCCAGTCGGCCGGCACCTGGCCCGAGCGCAGGAGGTTCCACCGCCGCGAGTCACGGCTGAAGCGGGACGGGGTACGCGCCACGTCCAGGTTCGCGCGATGGCCGAGCACGAGCCACACCGGCAGATCCCCGGGCAGCATGACCGGCGACACCTGGCCGTCCCGGGCGCGGAGCCGCGCGAACAGTTCCTGGGGGCGGGCGGCCTCGGGGCCGTACAGGCGGGGCAGTCCGTCCGTGCCGTCCACGGCGGGCCGGCCGGTGTAGGAGCGCAGGCTGAACGTTGCGCGGGCGTGCTGGGGGATGGTCACGGTCACTCCGGAGAGGTCAGAAGCTGGGGGCGGAAAGGGCGCCGACACGGCGTCTGAGGGCTTGTGTGAGAACCGGATGGGCCCGGCGGGTCGCTACCGGCCGGAGTCAGCTCCACAGCCCGCGCCCCTCCCCAGGTGACACCGATATGAGCCGCCGGACACGAACGGCGCACGCATGATCCATTGCGTCAGGCTAACAGCCCCTGCTTACCCGCCCGTTCACTCGCTCGACCGGGGCTGCGCGGTGACCGTCGGGCGGAGGCTGCGCGGTGGTCGCTGGGCGGGTGGCTGCCGGGTCGGGGTCGCGCCGGTGATCGCCGGGGCGGTGCCCGGCCTGTGGTCGCTGAATCGGCAACCGTCCGATGGCCGTTGGGCGGGGGCTCGCCCGGGCGGCCGTCGGGTCGGCGCCGCGCCGGTAATCATCGGGGCGACGCTCGGCCGGTGGCCGCCCGGTGGCCATTGCTGAGGCCGCGTCAAGTGCAGCGGGTGGGCGGACGGTCCCGTGGGGAGCGGCCAGCGGGCGGCGGGCAGTCGCCCTATTCCGTCGCCAGCAGCGGGGTGAGGGCGCCCACCGGGTCGGCGTCGGCGCGCCCGGTGGGCCACCAGTCCTCCGTCCCGGGGTCGGATTCGTACGGGTACCAGCGACCGTCGCGGCCGAAGCGGAGCTGTATGCCGCGGTCGGTGTCGGTCAGGTGGTTGTGCCGGGGCCGCAGCGAGGGAAGGTCCGCTGCCGACAAGGCGCTGCGGGCGCGGTCGAAGTCACCGGCGGGCGGTTCCCATGTCGACTCCAGGAGGTCGAGGCCTTCGGGGCCGCCCTGCCGCCAGGCGGCCACGGCCCGCGCGACCTCGTTCACCGGCCGGCCGGTGGCCTCGGCGACGCCGCGGTAGATCTCCCGCGTGCTGGCGGTCAGCCCGGAGGTGGGGTGCGCCCCCGCGACCAGCCGGATCGCGTCCTCCCAGAGAGTACGGGCGGGGAACGGCGTGAGTCCGCCCTCCCGAGAGGCGGTACCACTCTGCCTCGGCGCGGCGACGGCAGCCTGCGCGGCGGCCAGGCAGGCGCGGGCCCGGGCGGCGGCGTCGGCGGCCAGCAGTTCGACGGCAGCCGGGTCGATGGCGGGGTCGTCGGCCGTCGGCAGCACCGGCGGCCGACCGGTGTGCTCCGGTACGGACAACGGGGGCGGTAGCGGCGGAAGTTCCCGTGCGTGCAACGCGGCACGAGCCGGGACCGCGGGAAGCGTCGCGCGGGCCGCTCGTTCGGTGTCGGCGCTGTGCGTGGCATTGCGCCGCGACAGCTCGTCGAGCAGTTCACGCTCGCCACGTCCGCGCATGAGGAGCAGCACGAACGGGTCGGCGTCCAGCAAGCGCGCGGCCTGGAAGCACAGGGCCGCGGCATGCTTGCAGGGATGCCCGCGGTCGGGGCACGAACAGCGCGGTACGAGGTCCCCGGGGCCCGGCAGCAACCGGACGCCCGCCTCGTCCTCGCGCTCGGCCAGTGCGCGCGGCAGCGTCCTGCCCAGCAGCGCCGCGAGGTGAGCGGGCCGCGTGGCAACGTCGTCGAGGAAGGCTTCCCACACGGCGTCCGGGAAGGGCCGCAGGCGGAGTTCGGCCCGGTAGGGGTAGGGCCGGCTGCCCGTCACGGGCGCGGAGATACGCCCGGGGGCCACGGTGATCCGGCCCACGTGCCCGCCGCTCGCGTAGTCCCGTCCCCGTGCGAGCCGCGCCGTGTCGAGCGCCGTGCTCTCCAGTGCGTCGAGCCACGCCCGGCCCCACCAGGTCTCGGCGAACTCCTCACCATCCGCACCGCCGACCGCCACCGCGGGAAACACCCGGGCCCGCCCCGCAACCCGCCCCGCCGCCGCGGCTTCCTCCTCCGCGGCACTCGCAGCGCCTCGTTCGCCTTCGTCCTTGCCTTTGCCTCTGCCTTCGACTTCGCCTCCCAGGGCGTCCCCCACGCGCCGGAGGCCCTGTTGCGCGGGCTTCGGAGCCGGTGGTGACGCCCGCCGCGTGGACTTCGAGGTTTCCTCGAAGCGGCTCACCTCGGAACGGCTCGCCTCTTTACGCAGCGCGTCGAGGTGCCCTTTCGCGTTCGCCTCGGCGGGGCGGCTTCCCTTCGTACTGCGGGTGTCCCCCGTACCGAAGGACTGCTGCTCCTGCTCCGCTGTGCCGGGCCGCCTGTCCTCGGGAGGTTTCGCACCGGCAAGGTCCGCTCCGGCGCTCGTCTCATAGCCCCGGCCCTCATCGCCACGGTCCTCGTAGCCACGGGCTTCATGGCCACGGCCGCCATCGGTACGTTTCCTGGCCTGCCCAGGGCGGGCCACCGCTTGGCGGGCTCGTTCCGCGGCTGCGCTCCGGCGCACGGCCTTCTGCTCCGCGCCGTTCTCGGCAGCCTCCGCGTCCTGCTGCGGCTCCCGGGCCGGTGGCCGGGAGGCTTCTTCCCGGGCGCGCCTCGCTTCGGGAGCCGCCCGCTTCAGCGCCTGCCGGGCTTCCTCCGCTGCACGGCTCCGCCCCGTACCCGCTTCGCCGCTGGTTCCAGCCGACGACAGCCCGGCGCCCGTCTCGCCCACGGCGTTCGGACCCGCTTCCCCGGTCTCGTGAGCAGGGCTGTTCCGCGGCCCCTCCCCCGTACGCCGCACCGCCCGTCGCGCGCGCTCGGCCGCCTCGCTCCGCCGCCCGGCCCCGGGCACCCGCCCACTGCCGCTCTCCCCGGCCGCGTCGGCCACCTTGGCCGCGCCGGCCACGTCGGCGGGGTCGACCAGGTCGCTCTGCTGCGTACGGTCGTCCCCCGCGGGCGGCTCACCCGTACCGCGACCAGCGCCGTCCTCTTCGCGCGCGGCACCGCACGCTTCGAAGGCAGCGTCATCGTCCGGTCCTGGCCGCTCCTCGGCCTCCCGGGCACGGATCGCCTCCGCCGCGGCCTCACGCGCCCGCGCCATGGCCCGCCCGCGCTCCAGCTCCCGGCGAACCCTCTCCAGCCCCTCGCCCATGGCGGCCGACGCCGACTCCTCTTCGTGCGCATCGCGCTGCCCGTGCACGTCGTACTGCGCGTCCTCGCCGTGCTGCCCTTGCTCGTCGCGTTCATGACCGGTCATGCCGTCCTCCTCAGCGTGACGAGGTCGGCGAGCTCCGCGTCGGTGAGTTCGGTCAGTGCCGCCTCGCCTCCGGTGAGCACGGCCTCGGCCAAGGAACGCTTAGCTGTCAGCAGTTCGGCGATCCGATCCTCCACCGTGCCCTCCGTGACCAGCCGGTGCACCTGGACGGGCTGCGTCTGCCCGATCCGGTAAGCGCGGTCGGTCGCCTGCTCCTCCACGGCCGGGTTCCACCAGCGGTCGTAATGGATCACATGGCCGGCCCGAGTGAGGTTCAGGCCCGTGCCCGCCGCCTTCAACGACAGCAGGAAGACCGGCACTTCCCCGGCCTGGAAGCGGTCGACCATGACCTCTCGCTGGGCAACCGGCGTGCCACCGTGCAGCAGCTGCGTGGGTACGCCACGGGCGCCGAGGTGCTCTTCGAGAAGGCGCGCCATCTCCACGTACTGCGTGAAGATCAGCACCGAACCGTCCTCCGCGAGGATGGTGTCCAGCAGTTCGTCGAGCAGTTCGAGCTTTCCGGAGCGCGCGGTGAGGCCCGGAGCCGTCTCCTTCAGGTACTGCGCAGGGTGGTTGCAGATCTGCTTGAGCACGGTGAGCAGCCGCATCACCAGCCCGCGCCGCGCCATGCCGTCCGCCGCCTCGATGCGCGCGAGCGTCTCGCGAACCGCCGCTTCGTACAGCGCCACCTGCTCGCGACCGAGTGGCACCGGATGGTCGGTCTCCGTCTTGGGCGGCAGTTCGGGGGCGATGCCGGGGTCGGATTTCTTCCGCCGGAGGATGAAGGGCCGGACGAGCCGGGCGAGGCGTTCCGCGGCCCCCGGCACCTCACCGCCTTCGATGTCGCGGGCGTGCAGTGCCCGGAAGGTCTTGAGCGGCCCGAGCAGCCCCGGGGTGGTCCAGTCGAGCAGCGCCCACAGCTCGGAGAGGTTGTTCTCCACAGGTGTGCCGGTGAGGGCCACCCGTGCGGGCGCCTTGATCGTCCGCAGTGCCTTGGCCGTGGACGACTGCGGGTTCTTCACGTGCTGCGCCTCGTCGGCGACGACCAGCCCCCAGGAACACTCGGCCAGCCTCTTCGCGCTGCTGCGCATCGTGCCGTACGTGGTGAGGACGAAGCCGCCCTTCCGCAGGTCCGCCAGGCTGCGGCCCGTCCCGTGGAAACGCCGTACGGGCACGCCGGGCGCGAACCGTTCGATCTCCCGCTGCCAGTTCCCGAGCAGCGAGGCCGGGCAGACCACAAGGGTCGGGTCGGGGTGGTCACGGTGAAGGTGCAGGGCGATGGTGGTGACGGTCTTGCCCAGCCCCATGTCGTCGGCGAGACAGCCGCCGAGCCCGAGGGCGGTCATGCGGTCCAGCCACGCCAGGCCACGGAGCTGGTAGTCCCGGAGGGTGGCCTGGAGCCCGGCGGGCTTCTCCAGGGGCGCGACGTCTGCGGTGAGGCGCGTGCGCAGGCCGGCGAGCACTCCGAGCGGTACGACCTCGACGCGTTCCCCGTCGACATCGGTCTCGCCGGCGAGCGTCACGGCGAGCGCTTCGGTCGGATCGAGGTACCCCAGCTCGCGCTTACGGGCCTTGCGTACGAGTGCGGGATCCACCAGCACCCACTGGTCGCGCAGCCGTACGAGAGGACGGTGCGCCTCGGCGAGTACGTTCATCTCCGCGTCGCTCAAGGGGACCCCGCCGAGGGCCATCTGCCATTCGAAGTTCAGCAGCCGCTCGGCATCGAAGAACCCGAACCCGTCGGCCGCCGACCCCGGCGACGGCCGTAGGACAGCGCTCGCGGTCAGCCCCCGGGCCAGCTCCTTCGGCCAGTGAACGGCGACGCCCGCGGCCTTGAGGCGCGGCGCGGCGTCCCCCAGCAGTTCGTACAGCTCTTCTTCGTCGAGTGACAGCACATCGGGCACGTCACGGTCGAGCAGCCGACCGAGCGGGGCCCAGACACGAGCCGCCCGACGCAGGGCGAGCAGCGTGTCCACCTGCGCACGCGGCCCGAACCCGTCGGGCGCCTCCCCTTCCCACAGCTGCCGGGCGTCGGCGACCAGCGTCGGATCGGTGAGGTGGCTGACCTGCAGCACCGCAGCCGCGGCCCCGGCCCTGCCGCTTGTCTCCGCCGT
The DNA here is from genome assembly GCF_040643545.1 of Streptomyces sp. NPDC047117. Lineage (NCBI taxonomy): Bacteria > Bacillati > Actinomycetota > Actinomycetes > Kitasatosporales > Streptomycetaceae > Streptomyces > Streptomyces sp. NPDC047117. Next base: position 162,746 of record NZ_JBEYUN010000008.1, read on the forward strand.
TTCTCCCGCTACTGCCCCCGCTTCCCATGCCTCCGGACTCTGCCGCGCCTGCGACGTCTCCGGTGTTTCTGCCTCCTCCGACATGTCGAACAGCTCGTGCGCTGCCAGATCCAGGCGCAGCGAGATCCGCACGCCGCTGTCCACACCCGCCGCGACCTCCGCGGCCCAGTCCCGTGCTCCGGGCAGCCGCTGCGGCTCCGCCGCGGCGAAGGGGGCACCTGCCACGTCCACCGCTGCCGGCGTGCGCGGCAGGGCGTCGACGACGGCATCGATGAAGGCACGGACCAGTGCGTTCGGTGCGTGCAGTTGGAGGGGCTTGCTGTCCGGCACGGGGACGGCGTACGCCTCCACAGGCATGGCGGCGGCGATCGCCCGCACCTGCGCGGCGTCCTCGGCGTCCAGGGGGCCGGCTCGCCAGGCGTCCACATCACCGGCGGTGAGTCCCGGGAGCATCCGGCCGCGCGCCGCGAGGTGCAGCGCGTGCAGGGCCGCGGCGCCCCAGCAGGCGGAAGCGGGATGCGCCGCCGGGTCGTGACGTGCCTGAACGAGCAGTGGCAGAGCTTCGGCAACGGTCAGCCGCAGCGCGGGAACCGTACGGCTACGGACGGAGTTGCCGTGCCGCCGCACGACCTTCAGGTCCGTCGCTTCCGCCGCGTCGGCGGGCTCGGGCAGCGGCAGACCGTCCGGACTCCAGAAAGCGATCTCCCCGGCCCTCGGCGGCTCGTCGGGCAGGAACACAGCGGCGTACCGAGCCGCATCTGACGACACCACGACCGAGGCGGACGACACAGATGACGCGGATGACGCGGATGACGCGAATGACGCGGCGTCGGTGGACCGGGGCTCCCCGGCCTCGTCCCGCGCGCTCATATCCCAGCGTCTTGCCATGCCGTTCCGTTCGTGTCGTGCTCCGACTCGTGAGTCTACGGTCGCCTCCATTTGATCCCCCCTTGCCTCCGCCGGGCGACTGCGGCGGCGATGCCACGACCCAGCGTGAAATTCATGGAAGCAGATGGCACTGACAATGCCCGACGATCTCCCCGTCGACGGGTTATCCACAGGCATAACCGCTGGTCAAGAAATTTTCCCCCACAGCCCACCGCGATCCGCTAACGTTCCCACGTCGATAACTCTCCGTAGTTATCGGAGTGCGGTGAGCATGCCTTCAGCACCCCGGCCGCTGCTCGCCGCCGATGACCGCCCACCCGATCACCTGGGAGCAGACGAATGTCCGACCAGTCCCTCGCACTCACCACCACGCCTCGCCCCCTCACCGACTCCCCCGCGCACGGAACCTCACCCCCTCCCCGCAACCCACGCGACCGGAGCCGGCCGCCCGACGCACGGCCCGACCACCGCTCGGGGGAAGCGACTCACCACTCCCCCACCGGCGAGCAACTGGCCGCCGCCGACGCCTTCCACGCGGGCGATCATCTAGCGATCCAGGCCGGAGCGGGCACGGGCAAGACGACCACGCTGGCCATGCTCGCCCGCAGCACCCGCCGCCCCGGCCGATACCTGGCCTTCAACAAAGCCATCGCACAGGACGCGGCCCGGCGCTTCCCCGCTCACGTCACGTGCAGTACGGCGCACTCACTGGCGTACGCGGCCGTCGGCCATCGGTTCCAACGGCGGATGAGCGCACCACGCCAGGCAGGCTGGCGAACCGGCGCCGCTCTGGGCATCGAACCAGAATTCCGGCTCCGCCTCGGCACACGAACACTGACCGGCAAGGCCCTCTCGTACACGGTCCTGGGCACCGTCACCGGCTACTGCCGCTCTGCCGCCCCGGCACTCACCGCCGCTCACGTGCCACGACTGCGCGGCGCCGAGTCGGACGCGCTGCACGACCAGCTGGCGCGGATCGTCCTCCCGTACGCCCGCAAGGCATGGGCCGATCTTCAAGATCCGGACCGAGGTGCCGTCCGCTTCGAGCACGATCACTACCTCAAGATGTGGGCGCTGAGCGCACCGGTCATCGAGACGGATTTCTTTCTCCTGGACGAAGCCCAGGACACCAACCCCGTGGTCGAGCAAGTCTTCAACGCCCAGCGCTCGCACGCTCAGCTCGTCCTCGTCGGCGACTCCGCCCAGGCCATCTACGGCTGGCGAGGCGCACGCGATGTGATGACCGGGTTCCGCGGCAGACAGCTGACGCTCTCCCGATCGTTCCGGTTCGGGCCCGCGCTGGCAGCGGAAGCGAACCGCTGGCTGGCCATCGTCGACGCCCCCGTCCGCCTCACCGGATCACGACTGGTCGACACGGAGCTGGCCCCCGCGCCCCGCCCCGATGCGGTGCTCTGCCGGTCCAACGCCGGCGCGATGGCGGAGGTCATGAGGCTGCTGTCGGACGGACGCAGAGTCGCACTGACAGGTGGGGGCGAAGCACTGACAGCACTGGCCCGAGCCGCACATGATCTCCAGGGCGGCAGACGGACCGCCCACCCGGAACTGATGCTGTTCCCGTCCTGGGAGGAACTGCGGGAGTACGCCGCCTCCGACCCGTCCGGCAGAGATCTGCTGCCACTGGTCGAACTCCTCGACGAGCACAGTGCCGACAGCGTTCTCCGAGCACTGCGCTGCCTGTCGAGCGAGGAGTCGGCGGAGATCACGGTGTCGACCGCCCACCGCGCGAAGGGGCGGGAGTGGCCGAGCGTGCGCATCGCTGCCGACTTCACGGAGCCGGAAGAGCTGGAGGACACCGACGAGCACGGCGAACCGTTGCCCGGCCCGATCGATCTCGCTGAGGCGCGGTTGGCGTACGTGGCGGTCACCCGCGCCCGGAAGCGCCTCGACCTCGGCGGACTGTCCTGGATCAACAGCCACCCGGCGGGGGACATCGGAACGGTGACGTCGGGGCGCTGGCTTCGGACGATGACGTCTGAACCCGCCTCGGACACCTACGCGCCCACACGCCCGGACGCCCGGTCGCTCGGTCGCTCAGGGCGAGTACGGACGGTAGCGATCCCCCCATTCTGAGCCCTCTCACGAGTTATCCACAGGCCGAACCAGAGACGTGACGGACAGCCCGAACCGGAGGATGCTTGAGAAGAAGGTTGAGGAGAGCAGGAGTCGCCAGGACTGGGTAAAACACCAGCTCAGCGAGCTGGAGTATGCCAAGAAGGGAGGGAGCCGGCCGACCGGAACCTGCGGTGAGCCGAGGTGGGTGAACGGCGACGAGGCGGGGTGTGTGGTGAGGAGAGATGCGTACGGGCAGTGAGCCTGTCGAAGCGCGGAGCGTGCTGAAGACGCGTCGGGCGCTCGCGCTGTGGGGGCTGGTCTGGGCGGCCGCCGGAGTGGCCGCCTTCCTGATCGCCGGGCGCCCCGGGTGGGCCGCGGCCTGTGCGATGGTGGCGGCGCTGGCCGCTACCGACCTTGTGATCGTGTGCCGGCACATACGCCAAGGGCCGCACTACCAGCCCGGCAAGGACATACCACCGTACGAACCGGACAGGGGCCGCAACACCGGGTACGTCCCTGGTGGCGGCGACCACACCCGTGGAGGTCACGGGGGCCGAGGCGACGGCGATGGCAGCAGCAACGGCGACGGCGACGGCAACCAGAACAGCGATGCCGGTGGCCGCTGAGCACAAGCAGATGACATATGGGGGCGGAGGGGGAGGCGGGGTGGGGGCGGGGGGGGCGGGCCCCCGAGAGCAGCGGGGGTGAAAGAGGCCAGAGGCTGCCCCGGCCCCACCCCACCCCCAGCCCCTCATCCCCCCGTCACGCCCCGCCCCCCCGCTCCCGCCCCGGGCCTCCACTCGGCCCCAGCCCCCGCTCACTCCCCCAAGTCGTCCGGCGGCAGCGGGAATCGTGCTGCTTCAATGAAGTCCGGGCGGGGGTCCAGCGCGGCGGCCAGGCGGAAGTGGCGCAGCGCCTCGTCCGGCCGGTTGGCACGCTGGAGGGTACGGCCGAGCGCGAAGTGGGCGAAGGCGTTGTCCGGCTCGCGTTCGAGGACGACCTGAAACTCCAGCTCGGCGGGGCGCAGTTGCGCCGCCAGGAAGAAGGCCCGGGCGCGCAGCAGTCGGGCGGCGGTGTTCTCCGGGTGGGCGGCGATGACCGGGTCCAGGAGCTGAACAGCACCCCTCGGGTCGCGCGCGGCCAGCAGTTGTTCAGCCGCACGGAAGTCGATGACATGCGTCTCGGGGGTGCGCTCGGTCACGGCCGTCTCCTCTCCGACACGTACAGGCAATTCACCTCGTACGTACAGGCACTCGCCTTGTCCCGGATACGGATACGGGCGCCCGCGCCGTACCGGCGGCCGCCACGCTCAGGCGACTCGCCGCCTGCGCGCAGCCCGGAACGCCGACCGCCCGGTCGTTACGTAAGCCCCAACAAAGCCGCCCGCCACCACATTCCCCGCCCGGCCCCGGACCCGCCCGCCCTCTCAAGTCACCCGCTCATCCACCGTCCCGGCCTCGGCCGCCCCCATCCCAACCCGGGCCCGGGGCCCAGAATTACAGGGCCCACGAGGTTCACCCGAGGGCCCACAACTCCCCGCCCCTACAAACTGATGTGGTAAGCCTTCCGAAGCGTCTCGTGGACAGTCCACCGCGTCCGGTCGCCCTCGCGCAGGAAGCACGCGTCGCCGGGGCCCACCTCCAGGGTCGAACCGCCCTCGACCTCGATGGTGGCTCGGCCGGACACGACCACGAACAGTTCGTTGGCCTCCACGTCCGTCACGACGCCCGGCGTGATCTGCCAGATGCCGCGGAGCTGCTTGCCGTCCGGGGACTCCCAGTACACCTTGCCGGTGACGACGGGGTCGCCGGAGACGATCTGTTCCGGGTCCAGCGGCTCGGGTTCCAGTTCGGCTTCCGGGACGCCGGGTATGTTGACGACGAACGACGCGGGGGCAAGATCGGTAGCTGTCATGGCGTGAGGCTACCGCCCGGCCTCAGCGGGTCCGCAGCCGCTCCCAGACCTCGCGCACCTGCGGCTCGAGGGCTTCCAGCGGACCGTCGTTGTCGATGACATGGTCCGCGATCGCGAGGCGCTGCTTCCGGTCGGCCTGCGCGTTCATGCGGGCCTTCGCCTCGTCCTCGGTCATGCCGCGCAGCTCCACCAGGCGCCGCAGTTGCGTCTCGGGGGCGGCGTCCACCACGACGATCACGTCGTAGAGGGGGGCGAGGCCGTTCTCGGTCAGCAGGGGCACGTCGTGGACGACCACCGCGTCCGCGCCGGCCGCGGCCTCCAGTTCGGCGGAGCGGGCGCCGACGAGGGGGTGCACGATGGCGTTGAGTGCCTTGAGCCTGTCGGGGTCGGCGAAGACGAGGGCGCCCAGTTTGGGCCGGTCCAGGGTGCCGTCCGGAGTCAGTACGTCCGTACCGAATGCTTCGACGACGGCGGCGAGGCCGGGCGTACCCGGCTCGACGACCTCTCGCGCGATCTTGTCCGCGTCCACGATCACCGCGCCGTACGACGCGAGCAGTCGCGACACCTCGCTCTTGCCTGCGCCGATGCCGCCTGTGAGCCCCACCTTGACCATGCGCCCCACGCTATACGGCGGTCCGGCTCCAGCACAGCGCCGGGCGGCCACTGCCCTCAAGGCAAGATCCGACTGCCCTCAAGCCAGCAAGCTCCGGCGAGGTTCCCAGCCGATCTCCCCGGTCTCCCCGATCTCCCCCTCAAGGCCATTCCCCGCTCCCCCGTCCCCCGCGAAGCGCCGACTCAGGCGCTTCCCTCCCCCAGGTCGCGCTCTCGGTCGGCCAGGAAGCGTTCGAGCTCGCGGCCGATCTCCTCGGCCGAGGGGAGCTCGGCAGGCTCGGCCACAAGGCTGCCGCGGCTCTCGGCGCCGGCCATCGCGTCGTACTGATGCTCAAGGCCGCTGACCAGCGCAACCAGTTCCTCATCGCCCTCCGAGATCTGCCGCTCGATCTCTTCCTGCGTGCGCAGCGCTTCAGTGCGCAGCGCGTGCGCGGCACTGGGCAGGACCAGGCCGGTCGCGGCGGTGACTGCTTCCAGTGCGGTCAGTGCGGCGTCCGGGTAGGCGGAGCGCGCGACGTAGTGCGGTACGTGGGCGGCGACGCCCAGTACGTCGTGGCCGGCTTCCGCGAGCCGGTACTCGATCAGTGCCTCGACGCTGCCGGGGACCTGCGCCTGCTCGAAGAGGTCGCGGTGGCCCGGGGTCAGGTCGGTGCGGTTGCCGTGCGGGGTGATGCCGACGGGGCGGGTGTGCGGGACGCCCATCGGGATGCCGTGGAAGCTGACCGAGAGGCGTACGTTCAGCCGCTCGACCATCTCGCGTACGGCGGCCGTGAAGCGTTCCCACTCCACGTCCGGCTCGGGCCCGGAGAGCAGCAGGAAGGGGGCGCCGGTCGCGTCGTGGACCAGGCGCAGTTCGATGCTGGGCGTCTCGTACGAGCTCCAGCGGCCGTGGTCGAAGGTGAGCATCGGACGGCGGGCTCGGTAGTCCACGAGACGGTCGTGGTCGAAGCGGGCGACGACCTCGTTCGGCAGTCCCTCCAGAAGGGACTCGACGATCTGGTCGCCGGTCTCGCCGGCGTCGATGTAGCCGTCCAGGTGGTACAGCAGCACCAGCCCGGCGGAGTCGCGGGAGGCGATCGCGTCGACCGCCGCGAGCCCGCTCGGCTCCCATTCGTACAAACTCTGGGGATCCAACACAGTGACCGCTCCTCCTCGATGTCCGCCCGGAACAACGCGGTGCGGGGCACATGCATTCCCGCTCCGCGGGCTGTCACCCCCGCGTGCGGACGTCAAACCCCCTGCGGACCGCCCGCTGTTTGGAACCGCTCCCGCGAATACCCCTGCCCCGTCCGGCGCTTACGGAAGCCGCTCACCGGCGCAGCGGACCGGACCGCCGGCCTGGCGAACCGTTCCACCGGCACAGCGCGCCGATCTTCCGCACCCCCGAGCGACCCAACCAGGCACTCGCCCCGCGAGTGACCCAAGCAGCCAGTCGCCCCGCGAGCGCCGAAGCAGGCACTCGGCCCGTGGGCGCGAAAGCCGCCCCGCCCAAGGGATTGACGACCGCCCCATCCACCTCTACTTTCACGAAAGCCCAAAGTGTTCACGTAGTAACCCGAAGTTCATGTATGCGGACGTAAAGGTGCCGCTCTCGCCGACACCTCACACACCGCCCCGTCTCCCCGTCTCCCCATCTCCCCGTCTTCCCTCCCCCACTCGCAGGAAGGCCCCAGGATGCGCACCCCCCGACCTCTCCTGGCACTCCATGCCCGGCCGCTGCTGCTCGTACCGGTCGCCGCCCTGGTAGCGGCAGGCACCCTCTTCGCCGTCTCCGCCACGGCGGACGCCACGAACGCCATCGCCACCAACGCCGGCGCCCCGACTTCAAGCGCCACGAACGCCAACGCCTCGGGCGCCACGAACTCCGCACGAACCTCCCCCGACACCCGCGCCATCATCGACGTCTCCACGGCCGCCCAGCTCAAGGACGCGATGAGCACGGCGCGCCCCGGCGACACGATTCAGCTGGCGGACGGTACGTACCGCGGCAACTTCAAGACCTCCGTCGCCGGCAGTGCCTCGTCCCGCATCACCCTGACCGGCTCCTCGAAGGCCGTACTGACCGCGAGCGGCGGCTACGGGCTGCACCTGAACGGCGCCTCGTACTGGACGGTGAAGGGCCTCACCGTCACCGGCGGGCAGAAGGGGATCATGGCGGACGCCGCCCGGGGTGTCGTCATCGACTCCGTCACCGTGCACGGGCTCGACATGGAGGGCGTCCACTTCCGTCACTCCAGCAAGGACGGCGTGATCAAGGATTCCCGGATCTACGACACCGGCAGAGACGGCCGCGGCATGGGCGAGGGCGTCTACGTGGGCGGCGCGGGGGATCTCGGCGACAACAGCGACAACGTCGAGATACGCGGCAACACGATCGGCCCGGGTGTCGGCGGCGAGAACATCGACATCAAGGAAGGGACCACGGGCGCGAAGATCATCGGCAATACGTTCGACGGAAGCGGGCTCACCGGAACCCACTATGACGACTCCTGGGTCGACGTAAAAGGCAACGACGTCCTGGTCGAGAACAACACCGGTACGCACACGACCAACAACGGCTACGAAACGCACACGCAGCAGTCGGGCTGGGGCTGCGGAACGGTCTTCCGCGGCAACAAATCCGACCTCAGCGACGCCTCGGGCTCCGGTCGCTACGGGTTCAACATCACCAACTACGACGCGGCGGACTGCCCGGTCACGATCACCGGCGACAACACGGTGACGGGCGGCCGTGGCATCGCCAACCCGGGCGTACCCGTGAACTGAGCCCTGCCCGCTGACCCCGTGAACTGGGCCCTACCCGCTGAACCCGCGAGCCGAGCTACTGAGCCGAGAGGCACAACAGCCTACCGAGCCGAGAGGCGCAACAGCACGGAGGCCCGCCCCCCGAAGGGGACGGGCCTCCATCGCTATCGGCTAGCGACTGGCGCTAGCGCGGTGAGCGCGTGCTCAGCTCTGGCCGCCGGCCAGCTTCTCGCGGAGCGCGGCCAGCGCCTCGTCCGACGCCAGGGCGCCGGAGTTGTCCGCCGACTCCGAGGAGTACGAGCCGCCGGAGACGTTGCCGCCGCCGCCACCCTGGCCACCGGCCGCCGGCGCCGCAGCGCCCTCGGCCGCAGCCTGCTCGTCGGCCTCGCGGGACTTGATGACCTGCGCCTGGTGCTGCTCGAAGCGCTGCTGGGCCTCGGCGTACTGGTTCTCCCAGGCCTCGCGCTGGGCCTCGTAGCCCTCCAGCCAGTCGTTGGTCTCCGGGTCGAAGCCCTCGGGGTAGATGTAGTTGCCCTGGTCGTCGTAGGACGCGGCCATGCCGTACAGGGTCGGGTCGAACTCGACCGCCGTCGGGTCGGCACCGAAGGACTCGTTGGCCTGCTTCAGCGAGAGGCTGATGCGGCGGCGCTCGAGGTCGATGTCGATGACCTTGACGAAGATCTCGTCGTTGACCTGGACGACCTGCTCCGGGATCTCCACGTGGCGCTCGGCCAGCTCGGAGATGTGGACCAGGCCCTCGATGCCCTCGTCGACGCGGACGAACGCACCGAACGGAACGAGCTTGGTGACCTTACCCGGGACGACCTGACCGATCTGGTGGGTCCGGGCGAACTGCTGCCACGGGTCTTCCTGGGTCGCCTTGAGCGACAGGGACACGCGCTCGCGGTCCATGTCGACGTCCAGGACCTCGACCGTGACCTCCTGGCCGACCTCGACGACCTCGGACGGGTGGTCGATGTGCTTCCAGGACAGCTCGGAAACGTGGACCAGACCGTCGACGCCACCCAGGTCCACGAAGGCACCGAAGTTGACGATGGAGGAGACGACGCCGGAGCGCACCTGACCCTTCTGGAGGGTGGTGAGGAAGGTCTGACGGACCTCGCTCTGGGTCTGCTCCAGCCAGGCACGGCGGGACAGGACCACGTTGTTGCGGTTCTTGTCCAGCTCGATGATCTTGGCCTCGAGCTCCTTGCCCACGTAGGGCTGCAGGTCGCGGACGCGGCGCATCTCGACCAGGGAGGCGGGAAGGAAGCCGCGGAGGCCGATGTCGAGGATGAGACCACCCTTGACGACCTCGATCACGGTACCGGTGACGATCCCGTCCTCTTCCTTGATCTTCTCGATGGTGCCCCAGGCACGCTCGTACTGGGCGCGCTTCTTCGAGAGGATCAGGCGGCCTTCCTTGTCCTCCTTCTGGAGAACCAGGGCCTCGATCTCGTCACCGACGGCGACGACCTCGTTCGGGTCGACGTCGTGCTTGATGGAGAGCTCGCGGCTGGGGATGACGCCTTCGGTCTTGTAACCGATGTCGAGCAGGACCTCGTCCCGGTCGACCTTCACGATGACGCCGTCGACGATGTCGCCGTCGTTGAAGTACTTGATCGTCTCGTCGATCGCGGCGAGGAAGGCTTCCTCGTTACCGATGTCGTTGACCGCTACCTGCGGGGTGGTGGCGGTGGTCTCGGTGCTGCTCGTCATGTGGGAAAGGGCTCCGGTACGGACATTGAAGTCGTAGGTACTGCTACGCCGAGAGCCTTTATCGCTTCTGCAGAAGTCGGACAGCAATGAGGCGCGCCCTCCGGAACTCCGGAGAATCCGGTCAGCGCCTCGAAACCGAGGGGACATGCAACAGATGCGAGCGCGACCTGCTCCGTCTGAGGTGCGCAGGCCCGCAGCGCAACTTGTAGCATACGGGGGCAGCCGGACACGGTCAATGCGCGAAGGCGCACACCGCGGGCGGATCGCCCCATAACCGGCACATGCCGGGTACGAGAGAGCCGCACAGCCTTGCCGTTGCAGGCCACGGGGGCCTGACCAAGTCCATCGCGGGGCTGTGACCAGCCAGGCTCAGCGGCCCCACGAACCTCAGAAAACTACAAGCTTCGGCGAAGGATACGCGACGGGCCCGATGAACCACTACGACGACTCCCCCGACACCCGCCTCACGGGCCTCATGGGCACTGACGGCACCCACCTCATGGGGGCCGATGCCGGCACCGAGGCCGCTGTGGACGACGACTCCGTGGACGACGACTCCGTGGCCGTACGGCGCAGCGCCGGGGACGCGGAGAGCAGCCGGGCCAGCCGTGGCTGGTGGGACCGCAACGCCGACGAGTACCAGATCGAGCACGGCGGCTTTCTGGGTGACGACCGCTTCGTATGGGGTCCCGAGGGGCTGGACGAGGCGGAGGCCGGGCTGCTGGGGCCGGCGGCCGACCTCAAGGGTCTGCGGGTCCTGGAGATCGGCGCGGGCGCGGCACAGTGTGCGCGCTGGCTGGCGGCGCAGGGCGCGCATCCGGTGGCGCTGGATCTCTCGCACCGGCAGTTGCAGCACGCGCTGCGGATCGGTGCCGACATTCAGGCGCAGGGTTCCGCGGTCCCTGAGGTGGCGCTGGTGGAGGCGGACGCCGGGGCGCTGCCGTTCGCGGACGGCAGTTTCGATCTCGCGTGCTCGGCCTACGGGGCGGTGCCCTTCGTCGCCGATCCGGTACGGGTCTTCCGCGAGGTGCACCGGGTACTGCGGCCGGGCGGCCGCTGGGTCTTCTCGGTGACGCATCCCATCCGCTGGGCCTTCCCGGACGAGCCCGGCCCCGAGGGTCTGTCGGTCGCGGCGTCCTACTTCGACCGCGTGCCCTATGTGGAGCAGGACGAGCGGGGCGAGGCGGTGTACGTGGAGCACCACCGCACCCTGGGTGACCGCGTACGCGACGTCGTGACGGCCGGCTTCCGCCTGGAGGACCTGGTGGAGCCGGAGTGGCCCGCCTGGAACACCCAGGAGTGGGGCGGCTGGTCCCCCCTGCGAGGCGGGCTGATCCCGGGCACCGCGATCTTCGTATGCCGCCGGGACCCGTGAACGGCTGAGTGCCGCGGGGGCACCGGGCACAGCACCGAATCAGCCGCTTGCGTACGCGCATTGCGACTGCAGCCCCGGGCGATGGTGAACTCCTCGCCGACGGATACGGGGCAGATGATGCCGTTGGGGCGGGCGAGGCTCCCGAGACCGGCCGGGTTAAGCTCAGCTGCTCAACTGACCAGTAACAACAGCGCGATGCGCAGTGCGGGACCTCCGCCACGCAGCGCTCGAAAAAATGGGGGAACGTCTTGCGACAGTCTCTGCTCGGGCGAGGAATGATCACTCTCGCCGCGACCGCAGTTCTGGCCGGCGGCGCGGTCGTCACGGCCCCGGCGGCCAGTGCCGTCGGCAGCTCGAAGTGCAACTGGGACTTTTCCAACGTCCAGTTCGACGTGGTGCAGAAGGCCGCCCTGCGCACCGGCCCCAGCACCAAGTACTCCTCGAAGGGAACCTTGTCCAAGGGGACGAAGTTCTACTACTACTGCGAGTACAAGAAGGGCTCCACGACCTGGATCTACGGCAAGGTGCAGTCCGGGGCCCACAAGGGTGCGAAGGGCTGGGCCTACGGCAAGAAGATCGGCCTGCTGAAGTAACCGCTGACCGCGGCATGGATGCACCCCGAGGGGCCGGCGACCTGATCGCCGGCCCCTCGCGGCTTCAGGCACCATGCACCCAGCCGCAGCGGTACCCAGGAGTGCCAGTGCCCTGCCGGCAGGGGAAAAGCGCATATAAGCCCCGATGCTCACGCGGGCACGGTCACCGACCACCTCATCGGCCGTTCTCCGCCGGTCGTCACGCGGCCCCTGGGCGGATCGCTTCGCGCCACTGCCCGGTAGGGTTACGCCGAATCGAGCCACCCCGGCGGCCACGTACGCCGCCCGGTCGCCCAGAAGGAGCCCCGGCCCCATGACACGCAGGTCGCCGTTCCGGGCGCCCGTCGCGATGATGACCGCGACCGCGGCGCTGCTGACGCTGAGCGGATGCATGACCGTCCACGGCGAACTGGCCGTGATCCCGGCGGTGTCCGACAAGGCCGATGCCGGCAAAGCCGTGAAGCAGTTCGTCGCCGGGTACAACGAGGCCAACGCGGTCCACGACCCGGAGGTGACCACCAGCTACGAAACGGGCGCGCTGCAGGACATCGACGAGGCGTCCATCAAGGTCGACCGCCAGCACGGCCGGGGCTTCCAGCCGCTGAAGCTGAGCGACACGAAGATCGTCATCCCCAAGATGGCGGGATGGCCGAAGTTCTTCCTCGCCGACGCGCGCAGCAACAAGTCCGGACGCTGGCTCCTGGCCTTCACCCGCAACAGCCCGCAGGAGAAGTGGAAGGCCGCCTATCTCCTGCCGCTGCCGGCAGGCGGACTTCCGCAGTTCGCCACCGACAAGGACGGCTACGCCAAGGCCATACCGGCCGGCAAGGGCTCCGCCGGGCTGACCATCGACCCCGGCAAGCTCGGCAACGCCTACGCCAAGTACCTCAAGACCGGCAGCGGCGACCTCTTCGCCCCCGGGCCGCACACCGACCGTCTGCGGCAGCAGCGCACGGCCGCCGCCAAGCAGGTGGGACAGCGCACCGAGACCATCGACCAGGCGTACAAGTTCCCGGCGATGGCGCTGCGCACGAAGGACGGCGGCGCGCTGGCCTTCTTCGCGACGCGCTCCTTCCAGCGCAAGACGCTGCCCGCCGGCCACGCATTCAACATCACTCCTGAGATCCAGGCGGTCCTGGACGGGCCGAAGAAGCAGACCAACAAGATGACCTTCACGTCCGTCTCCGAACAGATGGTGAAGGTGCCGGCCAAGAAGAACGGCGGCCAGGTGGCCTTCCTGCAGCGGCTGCCCAAGCAGACGGCGGCCAAGGCCGAGTAGCGGTTACCGCAGCAGGCCGGGCCACCCGCAGCTCCGCGACACCGGCCCCCGAGGCGGCCCGCTGCCCCGCGAGACACTGGTCGGGTGATCCGCCGTGATGAACTCGATGCTCTGCCCGTACGGTCCGCGCTGCCCGCGCTCCATGAGGCGCTGGAGGGCGCCGGGACCGCCGTTCTCTGCGCGCCTCCGGGTACCGGCAAGACGACCCTCGTACCGCTGGCACTGGCGGGCTTGACGGAGAGCGGCTCGCCCGTACGCAAGGTGCTGGTCGCGGAGCCGCGGCGGATCGCGGCGCGTGCGGCGGCCCGGCGGATGGCGTGGCTGCTCGGGGAGCGCGTGGGTGAGCGGGTGGGGTTCACCGTGCGCGGGGAGCGCTCCGTAGGGGCGCGCACTGTCGTGGAGGTGGTGACGACAGGCGTGCTGCTCCAGCGGCTCCAGCATGATCAGGAACTCCCCGGCGTGGACATCGTTGTACTGGATGAGTGCCACGAGCGGCATCTGGACGCGGATACGGCGGCCGCGTTCCTGCTGGACGTACGGGAGGCGCTGCGGCCGGAGCTGCGGCTGGTGGCGGCGTCGGCGACGACGGACGCGGAGGGCTGGTCGCGGCTGCTGGGGGACGCGCCGGTGGTGGCGGCGCAGGGGGTGTCGCATCCCGTGGAGACCGTGTGGGCGCCGCCGGAGCGGCCGGTGCGTCCGGCGCACGGGATGCGGGTGGATCCGGCGCTGCTGACACATGTCGCCTCGGTGGTGCGGCGTGCGCTGCGCGAGCGGGAGGGCGACGTGCTGTGTTTTCTGCCGGGCGTGGGGGAGATCGCCCGGGTGGCCGGGCAGCTGGCCGATCTGGCGGGTGTCGGGGTCGAGGTGCTCCAGGTGCACGGCCGGGCGCCGGCGGCGGTGCAGGACGCGGTGCTGGCCGGTGCGGGTGACCGGCGGCGGGTCGTGCTGGCGACGTCGGTGGCGGAGTCGAGCCTGACGGTTCCCGGCGTGCGGGTGGTGGTCGACTGCGGCCTGGCGCGCGAGCCGCGGATGGATCATGCGCGGGGGCTGAGCGCGCTGACGACAGTACGGGCATCGCAGGCGGCAGCGCGACAGCGGGCGGGCCGCGCGGGGCGTGAGGCGCCCGGTGCGGTCTATCGCTGCTGGTCGGAGGGGGAGAACGGGCGACTGCCGCGGTTCCCCTCCCCGGAGATCAAGGTCGCGGACCTCACGGCGTTCGCACTGCAGGCCGCGTGCTGGGGCGATCCGGACGCGTCGGGCCTGGCACTGCTGGATGCGCCGCCGGGCGGGGCGATGGCGGCGGCGCGGGACGTGCTGACGGCGGTGGGCGCGGTGGACGCGGCCGGCCGGGCGACGGAACGGGGCGTACGGATGGCCCGGCTCGGCCTGCACCCGCGGCTGGCGCGCGCCCTGCTGGACGGCGCGGCACAGGTGGGTACGCGGCGGGCGGCGGAGGTCGTGGCACTGCTGAGCGAGGAGCCGCCGCGCGAGTACGGCGACGATCTCGCCGACGCCTGGCGCACGGCCCGGCGCGGGCGCGACGCGTACGCCGGCCGCTGGCGGCAGGAGTCCCGACGACTGGCCTCCGGACTGGCCTCCGCCCTGTCCGGCACCTCGGAGACTTCCAGTGCCTTGGAGGCGTCCGGTGCCTCGGAGGCGACCGCCTCGTCGTCCGGGGAGAGTGACGACGTGGTGGCGGGGGTCGTGGCGGCGCTGGCCTTCCCCGAGCGGGTGGCCCGTAAGCGCGGTGCGGGTGCGTACGTGATGGCGTCGGGGACCGGTGCCGAGGTCGGCGACGGGTCGCGGCTGCGGAGTGCCGAGTGGCTGGCGGTGGCCGTGGCGGACCGACCGGTGACAGCGGCGTCGGCGCGGGTGCGGCTCGCGGCCGTGGTCGACGAGGCGACGGCGCGGGCGGCGGCAGGGGCCCTGTATGCCGAGGCCGAGGAGGTCGGCTGGGCGGACGGTGACGTGGTCGCGCGGAGTGTGGCACGGCTCGGCGCGATCGAGTTGGTGTCCCGGCCGCTGCGGGACGCGGATCCGGCGCTCGTACGGGAGGCGCTGGTGGACGGTCTGCGCAGGGAAGGGCTCGGGCTGCTGCGCTGGTCGGACGGTGCGCGATCGCTCCGGGAGCGCATGGCGTTCCTGCACGGGGAGCTGGGGGATCCGTGGGCCGACGTCGCGGACGAGGCGCTGCTGGCGCGCCGGGACGAGTGGCTGGAGCCGGAGCTGAGCCGGGCGCGGCGGCGGGCGGATCTGGCGCGGATCGACGCGGGACAGGCGCTGTCGCGGCTGCTGCCGTGGGCGAGCGGTGATTCGGCGCGCTTCGACGAACTGGCTCCGGAGCGCATCGAGGTGCCCAGCGGCTCGCGCATCCGGGTGGACTACGGCGGTGATCAGCCGGTGCTGGCGGTGAAATTGCAGGAGATGTTCGGGCTGCGGGAGTCGCCGCGGGTGGCGGGCGGCCGGGTTCCGGTACTGGTGCATCTGCTGTCACCGGCCGGGCGGCCCGCCGCGGTCACCGCCGACCTGGCGTCCTTCTGGCAGGACGGCTACCGCGCCGTACGGGCGGAGCTGCGCGGCCGGTACCCGAAGCACCCGTGGCCCGAGGACCCGGCGACGGCCGAGCCGACACGTCATACGACGGCCCGCATGCGGCGGGGTTGAGGCCGCGCCGCCGGGCTCCGGAAGCCGTGGGGGCCGGCGCCGCCGTACAGCGGCGCCGCCGTACAGCTGAAGCCCCTAAGACGCATGCTCTGGGGCGCCCATCGCCCCATGCGCCCCCTCCGCCGCAGGCGCCTCCCGCCCCCCGCGCGGGCGCCGTCCGCGTGCCTCCAGGTACAGGCTCAGGGTCAGCAGTACGGCGCCCGCGCCGAGGAGGCCCCAGGGCAGGTACGTGGTGAGCAGCAGGACGAGGGTGCGCTGGGAGGAGACCAGGGCGACCGTGGCGTCCAGGTAGTCGGCGCGCATCTTCACGTGTCCGGCGAAGGCGGTGACCTTGCCGCCGCCGGGCAGCAGGTCGCCGCCGCGCAGCTCCTCCTTGTGGATCTCCTCGCCGTTGACGGGCGCGCCGGTGACCGGGTCGACCCAGAACATCCGCTTGGTGGTGTACCAGCGGGTGGTGCCCATCTTCTCGACGGCTTCCGGGGTGACGCCCTTGACCGGCATCTTCTTGGGGAGCGGGACCTTGGTCCAGGGGATGGTCTGCTCGAAGTAGTAGACGTCCAGGCCGTGGAAGCGGCGGGTGCCCTTGTAGTGGATGGGCGCGGAGGTGCGGGTCTGGGCGTCGAAGTAGGTGTAGTCGCGCTTCTCGGTGAGGAAGGGCCACTTGTACTCGATGCCGTCGCGGCGCACCGGTTCGCCGTCGACCGACTCGCCTGCGGCGTGCACGGGTTCCTGGCTGTGCGCGTCGAAGATGTAGCGCTCGGGGATCTCGGAGACCATCTTGCCGTCGGGCCCGGCGACGTAGGACAGCGCGTCCCAGACGACGACGTCGCGGCCGGCGGTGCGTTCGACCTTGTCGGCGGCTTCCACGTTGCCCTTCAGCGTCTGCACGATGCTGATCTTGGGGACCTTCTTGGCCTTCATCGTGCCGTAGTCGACGAGGGTGGCGGGGCTCGCCTCCAGGACCATCGACTGGTACTGGCTCGGCGGGATCTTGGCGAGCCGGGGGAAGGCGTACCACCGCATCAGCGGGGACAGAGCCGTGCAGAAGACGGCGAAGGCGAGCAGGACGAGGCTGGCCTTGCGGCGCATGACGGCGGCCTCCCTCGGGTGCGGTCGGTGTGGTGGTCGGCGGTGCCTCAGGGGTGCTCGGGGACGGTGGTCAACAGTGGTTCGGGGGACGTCTTCCCGTCGGGGGCGCCGACGGCGGTGATGGCGAAGACCAGGGCGAGGGCGGCGGCCAGCCCGATCGCGGCTGCTGTGAGGGCACGCATGCTCGGCCTCCCGTTCGACTGCGGACCTCCCCACCGGAACCGACGGAACTGACGACCCGTCAGCAGGTGGGGCTGGGGCACCGTAGCAACGGGCGGCACAGATGAGAACACGTTGCGCCGGCACGGGATGCGGAGCCCGCATACGAGCGGAATGCGAGACCGCGTACGAAGTCGGGATGCGGGGACGCATACGAAAGGGGCGCGACGCCCGCGCGCCACGCCCCTCCACTGCGTACCAATACGGGTGTCCCCGCTGCGTACCAGTACCGGCGTCAGCCCACCACGTACCGGTACCCGAGATCAGCCGACCTTGAGGTCCACCAGAAGCACAGCGCCGCTGACCGTGGTGAGCCGCAGCTTGTACGTACCGGGGTGACTGTCGGTGAAGATCTGCGGCAGCTTCAGCAGGCCGTTGGCGTCGGTCTTCAGGCCGGTGAGGGTGCGCAGCGGCGCGCCCTTGGCGTCCTTGAAGTACGGGCCTTCGGTGCTCTGCTCCGCCTCGGCGGGGTCGGCGGCGTCCCCGGCGATCATCGTGGCGGTGACTGCCACGCCCGGCGCTGCCTTGCCGTGGTAGGTCGCCTTCACCTCGACGGCGTCGGCGTAGGAGGCGCCCGACTCGGCCTGCAGCTTCTCGTCGGAGGTGCGGGCCAGGGCGTCGGCCTGCGGCCTGGCCTTGACGGTGGCGGTGAAGTCGGTGGCCGGCACGGCGCGGCCGACCGCCGTGGCACGGACGGTCCAGGTCCCGGCCTTCTCGCCCGCGATCAGGGCGGGGGCGGTGGCGATGCCGTCCTTGTCGGTGGTGACGGTGACCTTGGCGGCGCCGCCCTTGAAGCGGGTGTCGCCGTCGCCGCGTATCTCGTACTGCACGCGCACGCCGGAGACGGTGCGGTCCGCGGTGTTCTCCGCGCGGACCTGCAGCGGGTCGGCGAACGTCTCGCCGGCGGTGGCGCTCCGCTCCTTGTCCCCGACGCGTTCGAGGGAGGCGAGGGGGGCGGGCTCGTCGGGCGCCGGGGGCTTCGTGGGCGTCTCGTTGCCGCTGCCCGGTGTCGTGCCGGGGGTCGAGCCGTCCTCGTCGGAGCCGCTGCCGGATTCGGACCCCGGCTGGGAGCCGCCGTCGCCGTCGGGCGCGGGCGTCGGGTCGGGCTTCGTGGTGTCGCCGCCGGTCCCCGAGCCGTCGTCGTCCTTGTCGGAGCCGGACTCCTTGCCGCCCCCGGAGCCGTTGTTCGCGTCGGAGCCCTTGTCGGTCCCGGAGTTCTTCCCGGGATCGTTGTCCTTCCCCGAGCTCCCCCGGTCCTTCTCGCCGCTCTGCTTGCCGCCGGTGTTCCCCTTGCCGGCTCCGCGACCGGAATCGCCGGTGCCCGCACCGGAGTCGTTCGTGCGCGGTCCGGTCGGCAGGACGCCGGCGCCGTCGGGCACCTCGTGCGTGCCCTTGCGGTAGTACTCGTACCAGGACAGCACCGTGCGCAGGTATTCCTCGGAGTGGTTGTAGCCGAGGATCGCGCGGTTCATGTCCGCCTGCACCGACAGGTCGCGGCCGGCGGCGCAGAGGTAACGGCCGGCCGACAGGGCGGCGTCGTAGATGTTGTTGGGGTCGCTCGCGCCGTCGCCGTTGGCGTCCGTGCCCCACCTCGCCCAGGTGGACGGGATGAACTGCATCGGGCCGACCGCGCGGTCGTGCGTGGTGTCGCTGTCGAAGCGGCCGCCGTCGGTGTCGGTGATCCGGGCGAAGCCGTTGCCGTTGAGCTGGGGGCCGAGGACGGGCTTCAGCGTCGTGCCGTTCGCGTCGACCGCGCCGCCGCGGGCCTGCCCGGACTCGACCTTGCCGATCGCGGCGAGCAACTGCCAGGGCAGCTTGCAGCCGGGGTTGCTCTGCGCGAGAGAGGCTTCGGCCTTCTTGTACGCGGCGAGCACGGTCGCCGGTATGCCGGACTCCATGGGGCCGGTGGCTATGGGCCCGTCCCCGCCCTTCTCCTTGCCGGGCCGTGGACCGGCGAGCGGCGGGAGGTCGGTGTAGTACGAGGAGTCACCGTCGATGGGGGTGTCGCCCCGGGGAACGTCCCGGGAACTGCCCACCGCCTTGGCGGCGTCCGGCGCCTGCGAGGCCGTGAGCGCGGCAACGGCCAGCGCCGCGACCACACCGGAGGCCGCTCCCCTGCGGAGCCGTCGGCCGAACTTGGCTGCCATACGCCCTACTCCCCCTCCGCGTCGAACCACCGTGCTGGGTGCACGGCGTTGCGCTCTCGGCGCTCCAACGCACGCGACACTACGACAACTCCCCGCGCGCAGCTACCGTTCCCGGCTCACCATCACTGTCCGCCCACATCCGGCATACTGCCTCGAACCGATCACTCGATCAGGTTCAGCGATCGGGTCCGGTCAGGAGGGGGATCATGCCGTTCACACTCAGCCATGCCGCGGCGGTGCTGCCTGCGGTGCGCCGCAACGGCACGGCGCGCGGCCCGCTGCTCGCGTCGGCGCTCGTCGCCGGTTCGTTCGCGCCGGACCTGACGTACTTCGCGGACACGGTCGTGCCCGGTGCGATGGCGTTCGGAGAATTCACGCACGCGCCGTGGGGTGTTCTCACCGTGGACACGCTGTGCGCCGCGCTCCTGGTCGGAGTGTGGCTACTGCTGCGCGGTCCGCTGCTGGCCGTGCTGCCGCGGGCGTGGCGGGGCCGCGCGTGGGCGCTGTTCCGCGGCCGGGACTGGCGGGAGCTGTCGCGCGGGCAGCTCGTGGTGCGCTTCTGGTGCTCCGCGGTGATCGGCGCGCTCACGCATGTGGTGTGGGACGCGTTCACCCACCCCGGGCGCTGGGGTGTCCGGCTGCTGCCCGTACTGCAGGAGTACGTCGCCGGGTGGCCCGTGTACGCGTACGTGCAGTACGGCACGTCGGCGGTGGCTCTGGTGGCCATGGCCTGGTTCGTGCGATCCGCGCTGCGAGGGGCGCCGCGCGACGCCGCACCCGAAGCGCTGCCCTCGCTCGGCAATAGGGCGCGGGCGGGGTGCGGCGTGCTGCTGACGGCGTGCGTACTGCTGGGCGCCGGGCACCGGGTGGTGCGGGCGCATGCGGTGTACGGCGGGTCGGCGACGTGGTTCGACTACGTGCCGACGGTGCTGTTCGGCGCGGGCGCCGGACTGGGGGTGGGCCTGCCGGTGTGGGCGGCGGCGGTCCACCTCTTCGGCCGACGGCGCCGACGGCTGCGGGCCGCCGCTCCGGCGGAAAAGGCGACGGCCGGGAGCTGATCCGAACGGATCGCCCCCGGCCGCCTTCCGCACTCGGGGTGCGGCGATGCCTGCCGTGATCAGTGCGCGGCCGACTCCCAGTCCCCGCCCGAGCCGACGGAGACGTCCAGCGGGGCACGCAGCTCGACGGCGCCGGCCATCTCGCGCCGCACCAGCTCCTCGACCTGCTCCTGCTCGCCGGGCACCACCTCGACCACGATTTCGTCGTGGACCTGGAGCAGCATCCGGGAGCTGAGCCCGGCAGCCCTCATGGCCTCGTCGACGCGCAGCATCGCGATCTTGACGATGTCCGCCGCGGTGCCCTGGATGGGGGCGTTGAGCGCCATCCGCTCGGCCATCTCCCGGCGCTGGCGGTTGTCGCTGTTGAGGTCGGGGAGGTAGCGACGGCGGCCGAGCATGGTCTCGGTGTAGCCCGTGGCGCGGGCGCGGTCGACGACGTGCTGGAGGTAGTCCCGGACGCCGCCGAAGCGCTCGAAGAAGTTGTCCATCAGCTTGCGGGCCTCGTCCGGGCTGATGCTCAGCTGCTGGGACAGGCCGAACGCGGACAGGCCGTACGCCAGCCCGTACGACATCGCCTTGATCTTGCGGCGCATCTCGGGGTCGACGTCGGTCTTCGGCACCGAGAAGACGTGCGAGGCGACCGTGGTGTGCAGGTCCTCACCGGAGGTGAACGCCTCGATGAGGCCCTCGTCCTCGGAGAGGTGCGCCATCACGCGCAGCTCGATCTGGCTGTAGTCCGCGGTCAGCAGCGTCTGATAGCCCTCGCCGACCACGAAGCCGCGGCGGATGGCGCGGCCCTCGTCGGTGCGCACGGGGATGTTCTGCAGGTTGGGGTCCGTGGAGGACAGCCGGCCGGTCGCTGCCACCGTCTGGTTGAAGGTGGTGTGGATGCGGCCGTCCGCGGCGATGGTCTTGATCAGACCCTCGACCGTCGTGCGCAGCTTGGCCTGCTCACGGTGGCGCAGCATGATCACGGGCAGTTCGTTGTCGGTCTGCGCCGCGAGCCAGGCGAGGGCGTCCGCGTCGGTGGTGAAGCCGGTCTTGGTCTTCTTGGTCTTCGGCAGGCCCAGCTCGTTGAAGAGCACTTCCTGGAGCTGCTTGGGCGAGCCGAGGTTGAACTCGTGTCCCGCGGCGGCGTGCGCCTCGGTGACGGCCTGCTGCACGGCGGCGGCGAACTGCTGCTCGATGCGCTCCAGCCAGCCCCGGTCGGCGGCGATGCCGGAGCGCTCCATACGGGCCAGCAGCGCGCTGGTGGGCAGCTCGATGTCGCGCAGCAGGTCGGCGGCCCCCACCTCTTCGAGGCGCGTCTCGAAGGCGGCTCCGAGGTCGAGGACCGTACGGGCCGTGGCCATCAGGGCCTCGGCCTCCGCCTGCTCGTCGGCACCGAAGGCCAGCTGTCCGTCGCCGGCCGCGGCGGGGGCCAGGTCACGGCCGAGGTACTCCACGGAGAGCGCGTCGAGGGCGAAGGAGCGCCGGCCGGGCTTGACCAGGTAGGCGGCGAGGGCGGTGTCCATGGTGACGCCGTCGATGTGCCAGCCGTGCTCGGGGAAGATCCGCATCAGGCCCTTGGCGTTGTGCATCACCTTCGGGCGCTGCGGGTCCGCGATCCACTCGGCGAAGGCCTTGTCGTCGGCCTCGTCCAGCTCGGTCGGGTCGAAGCGGACGGCGGGCCCCTCGGCACTGGCCAGGGCGACCTCGGCGACCGAGCCGCTGCCCAGCTTCCAGGAGTCGACCGTGGCGACACCGAGGAGGGCGCTGCCGTGCTCGGCGAGCCAGGGGGCGAGCTGCCCGGCGCCCGCGACGAGGCCGTCGATCTCGACGCCCGGCAGCGGCTCGGCGGGGGCCGCCTCCTCCGCGCCGGGGTCGACGGCCAGGAGACGGTCGCGCAGACCCTGATTGCGGATCTCCAGCCCTTCCAGGAACACCGTGAGGGCCTGCCGGTCGTAGCCCTCGCGCACCAGCTCGGCGGGGCCGCAGGGCAGCTCGACGTCGCGGATCATCTCCGTCAGGCGGCGGTTGAGCTTCACGGCGTCCAGGTGGTCGCGGAAGTTCTGCCCGGCCTTGCCCTTGACCTCGTCGGCCCGCTCGCACAGCTCCTGGAAGGAGCCGAACTGGTTGATCCACTTCGCGGCGGTCTTCTCGCCGACGCCGGGGATGCCGGGGAGGTTGTCCGACGGGTCGCCGCGCAGGGCGGCGTAGTCCGGGTACTGGGCCGGGGTGAGGCCGTACTTCTCGAACACCTTCTCCGGGGTGAAGCGGGTCAGCTCGGAGACGCCCTTGGTGGGGTACAGCACCGTGACGTCGTCGTTGACCAGCTGGAAGGAGTCCCGGTCGCCGGTGACGATGGAGACCTCGAAGCCCTGCTCGGTGGCCTGCGTGGTGAGCGTGGCGATGATGTCGTCCGCCTCGAACCCGTCGGTGGCGAACCGCTTCACCTTCATGGCGTCCAGGAGCTCACCGATCAGCTCCACCTGCCCCTTGAACTCGTCCGGGGTCTTGGAACGGTTCGCCTTGTAGTCGGGGAACTCCTCCGACCGCCATGTCTTGCGCGAGACGTCGAAGGCCACCGCGAAATGGGTGGGCGCCTCGTCGCGCAGGGTGTTCGCGAGCATCGAGGCGAAGCCGTACACGGCATTCGTCGGTTGCCCCGTGGCGGTGGTGAAATTCTCCGCGGGCAGGGCGAAGAACGCCCGGTACGCCATGGAGTGCCCGTCCATCAGGAGCAGCCGGGGGCGCCCGCCGCCCGTCGTCTCGCTGCCGGTCGTTTCGCTCTTCTTCGCTGCCTTTGCTGCCACGCCCCCGATCCTGCCACGCCCCACTGACATTCCCCGACGCGACGGCCGCGGGACCGCCCCCGCGTGCTGCCGGCCGGCCGTGGAACCGCTCCCGGCGTGCCGGCCCGGCGACCGTGGAACCGCTCCCGCGCGTCAGCTGTGGAGAACTTCGTCACCCTCGACGCCCGGCGCCTTCGCCACGACGACCTGTGGACAACCACCCGACGGCCGGTCGCCCGTGCCAGGATCGATGGCAGCCGGAGGACCGCGCAAGGACCCTTCCATGCATGATCCGGACGGCTGAATGGTGATATACAGAACGGCTGCTCGCGCAGGCAGCGGAGCGGCATCGGCACCCAGGAGACCGTCATGGCAGGCAAAGCACCCGAGTCGGACCCGGTACAGGACGCCCCCGAGGTCAGCGCCCGCAAGCACTCGGCCGTCGGCCTGCCCGCGATCACCAACGCCCTGCGCATCTCCCGTCAGCAGATGGGCGTGAAGCGCACGGCGCTGACGCTGCTGCGCGTCAACCAGAAGGAAGGCTTCGACTGCCCCGGCTGCGCCTGGCCCGACCCGGACCATCGGCACGCCGC
Organism: Streptomyces sp. NPDC047117; assembly: GCF_040643545.1. NCBI lineage: Bacteria > Bacillati > Actinomycetota > Actinomycetes > Kitasatosporales > Streptomycetaceae > Streptomyces > Streptomyces sp. NPDC047117. The sequence goes on from NZ_JBEYUN010000008.1 coordinate 186,488, forward strand.
GGAGTTCTGCGAGAACGGCGCCAAGGCCGTCGCCGAGGAAGCCACCCTGCGGCGCGTCACGCCCGACTTCTTCGCCGCCCACTCCGTCGCCGACCTCGCGAAGCGCAGCGGCTACTGGCTCGGCCAGCAGGGCCGCCTCACGCAGCCGATGTACCTCGCCGAGGGCGCCGACCACTACACCCCCGTGTCCTGGGAGCGGGCCTTCGACATCGTCGCCGAGGAGCTGACCGGCCTCGGCTCCCCTGACGAGGCCGTCTTCTACACCTCCGGCCGTACGAGCAACGAAGCCGCGTTCCTGTACCAGCTCTTCGCCCGCGAGTTCGGCACGAACAACCTCCCCGACTGCTCGAACATGTGCCACGAGTCCTCCGGCTCGGCCCTCACCGAGACCATCGGCATAGGCAAGGGCAGCGTCTCCCTGGAAGACCTCCACAAGGCCGATCTGATCATCGTGGCCGGCCAGAACCCGGGCACCAACCACCCCCGTCAGCTCAGCGCCCTGGAGGAGGCCAAGGCCAACGGCGCGAAGATCATCTCGGTCAACCCGCTGCCCGAAGCCGGTCTGGAGCGGTTCAAGAACCCCCAGACCCCGCGCGGTCTGGCCGGCGGCGGCACCGCCCTCACCGACCTCTTCCTCCAGATCCGCCTCGGCGGCGACCAGGCGCTCTTCCGCGCACTGAACCACCTGCTCCTCACCACCGACGGCGCGCTCGACGAAGACTTCATCCGGGAGCACACGCACGGCTTCGAGGAATTCCGGGAGGCCGCACGCGACAAGCTGGACTGGGACGAGACCCTGCGGGCCACGGGCCTGACGCGCGCCGAGATCGACCGCGCACTCGACATGGTCCTCGCCTCCAAGCGGACGATCGTGTGCTGGGCGATGGGCCTCACCCAGCACAAGCACTCCGTCCCCACCATCCGCGAGGTGGTCAACTTCCTGCTGCTGCGCGGCAACATCGGCCGCCCCGGCGCCGGCGTCTGCCCCGTACGCGGCCACAGCAACGTCCAGGGCGACCGCACCATGGGCATCTTCGAACGCCCGGCGCCCGCCTTCCTGGAGGCCCTGGAGAAGGAGTTCGGCTTCGCGCCGCCCCGGGAGCACGGCTACGACGTCGTACGGGCCATCCGGGCGCTGCGCGACGGCCGGGCCAAGGTCTTCTTCGCCATGGGCGGCAACTTCGTCTCCGCCACCCCCGACACCGACGTCACCGAGGCCGCCGTACGCCGGGCGAACCTCACCGTCCACGTCTCCACCAAGCTCAACCGCTCGCACGTCGTCACCGGCGCCCGCGCCCTGATCCTGCCCACCCTCGGACGCACGGAGAAGGACGTCCAGGACAGCGGCGAGCAGTTCGTCACCGTCGAGGACTCCATGGGCATGGTGCACGCCTCCCGCGGCCGCCTGGCGCCCGCGAGCCCGCACCTGCTCTCCGAGCCCGCCATCGTCTGCCGCCTCGCCCGCCGGGTGCTCGGCGAGGACAGCCGCACACCGTGGGAGGAGTTCGAGCGGGACTACGCCGCGGTCCGCGACCGCATCGCGCGCGTCGTCCCCGGCTTCGAGGACTTCAACGCCCGCGTCGCGAACCCGGACGGCTTCGCCCTGCCGCACGCCCCGCGCGACGACCGCCGCTTCCCCACCGCCACCGGCAAGGCAAACTTCACCGCCGCCCCGGTGGAGTACCCCGACGCCCCCGAAGGCCGGCTGCTGCTCCAGACGCTGCGCTCGCACGACCAGTACAACACCACCATCTACGGACTGGACGACCGCTACCGCGGCATCAAGAACGGCCGTCGCGTGGTCCTGGTCCACCCCGAGGACGCCCGCGCGCTCGGCCTCGCCGACGGCGCGTACACCGACCTCGTCAGCGAGTGGACCGACGGCATCGAACGCCGCGCACCCGGCTTCCGCGTCGTCCACTACCCCACCGCACGCGGCTGCGCCGCCGCCTACTACCCCGAGACCAACGTCCTGATCCCCCTCGACCACACGGCCGACACCAGCAACACCCCCGCCTCCAAGTCGGTGGTGGTGAGGCTGGAACGGACGACGCTCTGAGGGGTGGGAGCAGCCGGCGGGGCGGAGTGCGGCGGGTACGCCGGGGCCCGGCGTACCCGCGCGGGCGCCGGGACGGGGCCGCGTGCAGCCTGGTACGACCACGCGGTCGTGGCACCGCCCCGGCACCCGCCCCTGCCCCTCCCCGCAGTGACGAGCCGCACAGCGTTCCCGACCCCGAACTGAGCGCTCGCTCAGTAGCCTGAGGGCGGCACGACGCCCGCCTCGGCCCGGCCCGCGGCCCACGCCGCCGGCTCGTACGCGTACGGCCAGCACACCGGCACACCGGCACGCCGGCACACCACAACGAACAGCGTCACGAAGAACAGCGTCACAACGAACAGCGATCACGACGAGCAGCGCGAGCGAACGGAGCCGCACGCCATGGGCGAGCAGACCACGACCACGTTCCCCCAGGAAGTCCTCGACCAGTGGGCCGGGCAGGGCCTGGACCTGCCCGCCCTGTTCTCCGCCGGCCACCTCGGGACGCGGATGAGCGTGCAGGTCGTGGAGGCCTCCCCGGAGCGGGTCGTCGGCACCATGCCCGTCGAAGGCAACACCCAGCCCTACGGCCTGCTGCACGGCGGCGCCTCCGCGGTGCTCGCCGAGACCCTCGGCTCCGTCGGCGCCATGCTGCACGGCGGCCCCGGCAAGCTCGCCGTCGGCGTCGACCTGAACTGCACCCACCACCGCGGCGCGCGCACCGGCCTGGTCACCGGCGTCGCCACGCCCGTGCACCGCGGCCGCTCCACCGCCACGTACGAGATCGCCATCACCGACGAGCAGGGCAAGCGGGTCTGCAGCGCGCGGCTGACCTGCCTGCTGCGCGACGCCGAGGCCCCGACGCAGCCTTCCTGAACGGACCGGCACAGCCCTCCTGAACCGACCGGCACACCCCTGCTGACCTGGCACGATCAGTTCGCAGCACGGCCCCGCTCCGGCAGCCTCGGAGCGGGGCCGCGGCGTGTCCGTGCCCCGGGCGATCCGGTGCGCGCACTCGCCGCGATCCGTACGCATCCCGTACGCGTTCCGCACGGACGGACGCCCTAGCCGTCCGTCGCCCTAACGCTGTGTAACACGCACGCACTTTGTCTCCGCCGCGCCTCCCAGGGCCGTCGCGGCGCCGCTCCCGTACCGCCGCCCGCACCGCATTCCGGACGCCTCTGGGGCGCCACGCGACAAACGCCCTCGTAGAAGTGCGAGTTGGCGCTCCGCCTGCCGTACACCCCTCTGCAGTAAGGACCATCCGCACGAAACGCTCATCGAAGGTCATAACAAGAGCGTCACATCCTCGTCGGCGCCGGTACCCCCGCCGTTGGGGCAGCTCTACCATCACCGCCAGTCACCGCGCCGCCGGGCGCGCTGTACCAGCACGGCCTGTATCACCCCGTACAGCCCGGCGCGCGAACGGTCACGCAGTGGCGTGACCGAGCCAGGGGAAAGGACTGATCGTGCGTCACCGTTCCTTGCTGATACTCACCACCACGGTAGCCGCCGGCGCCCTCACGCTCTCCGCGTGCGGCTCCCGCGGCGAAGACAAGAGCGGCGACGGCTCCAAGGCCACCGTCGTCATCGGCCTCGACGCCCCGCTCACCGGCGAACTCTCCGCACTGGGCCAGGGCATCAAGAACTCCGCCGACCTCGCCGTGAAAAACGCCAACAAACAGAACGAGGTCGAAGGCGTCACCTTCGAACTGCGGCCCCTCGACGACAAGGCGCTGCCCAACGCGGGCCAGCAGAACGCCACCAAACTGGCCGGCGACAAGGAAGTACTCGGCATCGTCGGCCCGCTGAACTCCGGCGTCGCCCAGTCCATGCAGCAGGTCGCCCAGTCCAACGGCGTCACCCTCATCTCCCCTGCCAACACCACGCCCGACCTCACCCAGGGCAAGAACTGGAAGAAGAACGACCGCAAGCGGCAGTTCTCCACCTACTTCCGCACCGCCACCACCGACGAGGTCCAGGGCGCGTTCGACGGCCAGTACGCCTACGAAAAGATGAAGGTCAGGACCGCCTACGTCATCGACGACCAGAAGACCTACGGCGTCGGCCTGGCCTCCTCCTTCAAGGACCAGTTCACCAAGCTCGGCGGCAAGGTCGTCGGCACCGAGCACGTCAGTCCCGACGACCGCGACTTCAAGGCCGTCGTCGCCAAGGCCAAGGGCGCCAAGCCCGACCTCGTCTTCTACGGCGGCGAATACCCCGCCTCCGGACCGCTCAGCCAGCAGCTCAAGGACGGCGGCGTCGACGTACCCCTCATGGGCGGCGACGGCATGTACAGCGGCGACTACATCGAACTCAACAAGAAGGCACAGGGCGACTACGCGTCCTCCGTCGGCAAGCCCGTCGAGCAGCTGGAATCCGCCAAGAAGTTCATCGCCGACTACAAGGACGCCGGCTACAAGGACGCCTACGAGGCCTACGGCGGCTCCACCTACGACGCCACCTGGTCGATCATCCAGGCCGTCAAGCAGGTCGTCCAGGACAACAACGGCAAGCTCCCCGACGACGCCCGCAAGAAGGTCGTCGACGCCATGAACAAGGTCTCCTTCGAAGGCGTCACCGGCAAGGTCTCCTTCGACAAGTACGGCGACACCACCAACACCATGATCACCGCCTACCAGGTCGACAACAAGAAGTGGGCAGCCCGCTTCAGCGCCGAGTTCAAGAAGTTCGACAAGAGCTGACAGGCACCACCTCTGCCCCCTCACCGGGCCGCGCCAGCAGGACACCAACCCCTGGCGCGGCCCGCGGCACACCGCACACCCCCCGCATGCACGGCCCACCGGTACCTTCCCACCCCACGGAGGCCCTGCGGTGAACGAACTGCCGCAACAGCTGGCCAACGGACTCATCCTCGGCGCGATGTACGGACTCATCGCGATCGGCTACACGATGGTCTACGGCATCGTCCAGCTCATCAACTTCGCACACGGCGAGATCTTCATGGTCGGCGGCTTCGGCGCGCTCACCGTCTACCTCGCCCTCCCGACCGGCCTGCCCCTCATGGCAGCCCTCCCTCTCATGCTCATCGGCGGCATCCTCGTCTCCGTACTCGTCGGCGTCGCCGCCGAACGCTTCGCCTACCGCCCCCTGCGCGGCGCACCCCGCCTCGCCCCCCTCATCACCGCCATCGGCCTGTCCATCGCACTCCAGCAAGCCGTCTGGAAGTGGTACCCCGACGCCAAGAAGGCCCGGGTCTTCCCCCAGTTCAAGGGCGACGCCTTCGACATCCTCGGCGCCACCGTCCAGCGCGGCGACCTCTTCGTCCTCATCGCCGCCCCGCTCTGCATGCTCGCCCTCGGCTACTTCGTCTCCCGGACCCGCAGCGGCCGCGCCATGCAGGCCACCGCACAGGACCGCGACACCGCCGCACTCATGGGCATCAACACCGACCGCATCATCGTCCTCGCCTTCGCCATCGGCGCGGCCTTCGCCGGCGTCGCCGCCGTCGCCTACGGACTGCGCACCGGCGAGGTCCAGTTCCGCATGGGCTTCATCATGGGCCTGAAGGCCTTCACCGCCGCCGTACTCGGCGGCATCGGCAACATCTACGGCGCCATGCTCGGCGGCCTCGTCCTCGGTGTCGCCGAAGCCCTCGCCACCGCCTACGTCGAGTTCATCCCCGGCATGACCCAGTTCGGCGGCGGAGCCTGGAAAGACGTCTGGGCCTTCGTCCTCCTCATCCTCGTACTGCTCCTGCGGCCACAAGGCCTCCTGGGCGAACGCGTCGCGGATCGGGCGTGATAGCGATGACCACCACCCCCATTACCAAGACCCCCGCCACGGACACGCCCCCAGCGGGCCTCCTCCCCCTCCCCGCACGCGCCGCCCGCCTCCTCACCGCCGCCGGCGCCCTCCTCACCGCCGCCTCCACCGGCCTCTCCTGGACCTGGAGCAGCGAATTCCCCGGCGACCTCACCTACTACGGATCCCCCGCCGGACTCCAGCTCATCGCCCTCGTCGGCGCCCTCCTCACCCTCGCCTTCGCCCTCGCCGGCCTCGGCATCCGCGGCCTGACCGCACTCACCCCCGGCGGCCGCAACGCGCCCCTCCTCTTCGCCGCGCTCGCCACCTTCGCCACCACGTGGTTCACCCTCGGCGCCATCGCCGTACAGCTCGGCGGCCTGATCAACCTCGAACCCGGCGGCTTCATCGCCGGCATCACCGCACTGATCACCCTCCTCGGCGCCCTCGGCCTCCCCGCCGACCGCACCCCCTCCACACCCCCGCACGGCCCCTGGCAGCGCTTCACCAACAGCTGCGCGGCCGTCCCCACCCCGCGCCCCGCCAAGCAACTCCCCTCCTGGGCCGAGATCCTCCTCATCGCCGTCGCCTTCGGCATCGCCCTCTACGCCTTCACCTACGGCATCGACGCCGAAGACGGCCCCCCCTTCGTCGGCTACCTCCTCTTCGTCGCCCTCGCCGTCCCCGCACTGCACCGCGCCGGCCTCATCGACCGCCTCACCGCACTCACCCGCCGGCACCGCGGCATCGCACTCGCCGCCGCCTTCATCGCCGCGGCCGCCTTCCCCTTCACCCAGGACACCGACGAGTACACGATCATCGGGGCCAACATCCTGATCTTCGCGACCGTCGCCCTCGGCCTGAACGTCGTCGTCGGCCTGGCCGGCCTCCTCGACCTCGGCTACGTCGCCTTCCTCGGCGTCGGCGCCTACGCCGCGGCCCTCGTCTCCGGCTCCCCCGACTCCGCCCTCGGCATCCAACTCCCCTTCTGGGCAGCCCTCCTCACCGGCGCCGCCGCGGCCCTCGTCTTCGGCGTCCTCATCGGCGCCCCCACCCTGCGACTGCGCGGCGACTACCTAGCCATCGTCACGCTCGGCTTCGGTGAGATCTTCCGCATCGCCATGCTGAACCTCAACGGCACCACCGGACCCGATGTCACCAACGGCGCCATGGGCATCCCCAACGTCCCCAACCTGGAGATCTTCGGCTTCAACTTCGGCGAGCCCCACACCATCCTCGGCGTGCCCATCGCCACCTACGGCAACTACTACCTCCTCATGATCCTCGTGACGGCCTTCGTCGTCCTCGTCTTCCGCCGCGCCGCCGCCTCCCGCATCGGACGCGCCTGGATCGCCATCCGCGAGGACGAAACCGCCGCCATCGCCATGGGCATCAACTCCTTCCGCCTCCGCCTCCTCGCCTTCGCACTCGGCGCCGCCCTGGCCGGACTTGCCGGAACCGTCCATGCACACGTAGTAACGACCGTCACACCCGAGCAGTTCCAGTTCGCCGGACCCCAGCCGCCCAACTCCGCCTTCCTCCTCGCCGCCGTCATCCTCGGCGGCATGGGCACCCTCAGCGGCCCCCTCGTCGGCGCGGCACTCCTCTTCCTCATCCCCGCCAAACTGGACTTCCTCCAGGACTACCAGCTGTTCCTCTTCGGCCTGGCCCTCGTCCTGCTCATGCGCTTCCGCCCCGAAGGACTGATTCCCGACCGCCGCAAGCAGCTCGAATTCCACGAGACCGGCCAGCTCGACGTACCCGATGTACCCGAACCCCGCCTCAACGAGGACACCACCGGCGCCACCAAGGCAGGGGCGTGAGGACACCATGACCACACCCACGACCGTCACGAAGAGCAACGGCGCCGTCCTCGAAGCAGCCGGCGTCACCATGCGCTTCGGCGGCCTCACCGCCGTACGCGCCGTCGACCTCACCGTCTCCCCCGGCGAAATCGTCGGCCTCATCGGCCCCAACGGCGCCGGCAAAACCACCTTCTTCAACTGCCTCACCGGCCTCTATACCCCCACCGAAGGCACCGTCAGCTACAAAGGCACCCGCCTCTCCCCCAAACCCCACCTCGTCACCCAGGCCGGCGTCGCCCGCACCTTCCAGAACATCCGCCTCTTCGCCAACATGACCGTCCTGGAGAACGTCCTGGTCGGCCGCCACACCCGCACCAAAGAAGGCCTGTGGTCAGCGCTCCTCCGAGGCCCCGGCTTCAAGAAAGCCGAACGCGGCAGCGAAGCCCGCGCCTTGGAACTGCTGGAATTCACCGGCCTCGCCGCCAAACGCGACCACCTGGCCCGCAACCTCCCCTACGGCGAACAGCGCAAGCTCGAAATCGCCCGCGCCCTCGCCAGCGAACCCGGCCTCCTCCTCCTGGACGAACCCACCGCCGGAATGAACCCCCAGGAGACCCGCGCCACCCAGGACCTCGTCCTCGCCATCCGCGACCAGGGCACCGCCGTCCTCGTCATCGAGCACGACATGCGCTTCATCTTCAACCTCTGCGACCGCGTCGCCGTCCTCGTACAGGGCGAAAAACTCGTCGAAGGCACCGCCGACGTCGTCCAGGCCGACGAACGCGTCGTCGCCGCCTACCTCGGCACCCCCTTCGAAGGCGCCCCCGGAGCCGAAGAAGCCGCCGAGGTCGACGCGGCGGAAGCGCAGGCAGCCGGTACGCGAGCGGCCGGTGCCGAGGAAGCCGGTACGCGAACGACCGGTACTCCGGCAGCCACCGAGACCCGACCGGCGCCGGGCCCCGCGCCCGACGAGACCACCGCTCCCGACGAGCACCCCCCGAACGGAGACGCGCGATGACCGCCCTGCTCGAAGTCGAGGACCTCTGCGTCGCCTACGGCAAGATCGAAGCCGTCAAGGGCATCTCCTTCAGCGTCCAGGCCGGCCAGGTCGTCACCCTCATCGGCACCAACGGCGCCGGCAAGACCACCACCCTCCGCACCCTCTCCGGCCTCCTCAAACCACTCGCCGGAAAGATCACCTTCGACGGCCAGATCCTCAACGGAGTCGGCGCCCACAAGATCGTCGAACGCGGCCTCGCCCACTCCCCCGAAGGCCGCCGCCTCTTCCCCCGCCTCACCATCGCCGAAAACCTCCAGCTCGGCGCCTTCCTCCGCAAGGACAGCAACGGCATCGAACGCGACATCCAGCGGATCTACGAGCTCTTCCCCATCCTCGGCGAACGCCGCAAACAAGCCTCCGGCACCCTCTCCGGCGGCGAACAACAGATGCTCGCCATGGGCCGCGCCCTGATGTCCCGCCCCAAACTGCTCATGCTCGACGAACCCTCCATGGGCCTCTCCCCGATCATGATGCAGAAGATCATGGAGACCATCATCGAGCTCCGCTCCCAGGGCACGACGATCCTCCTCGTCGAACAGAACGCCCAGGCCGCGCTCTCCCTCGCCGATCACGGACACGTCATGGAGATCGGCAGGATCGTTCTCTCCGGTACCGGAGAACACCTCCTCCACGACGAGTCCGTCCGCAAGGCCTACCTCGGCGAGGACTGAAGCCGCGGCAAGCAGGCAGGACGTCGGTACGCAACACGGCGAGGGCCGCACCATGATCATGGTGCGGCCCTCGCCGTACGCGGAAAGCGCCCCGCCTGCCACCGCCCGGAGCCGCCGCGCGGCCCGGGACGGCCGACTACTCGGAGGCCTTGTCCTTCTCCTTCTGCTTCTTCTCCTCGGCGTCCTCGATGACCGCCTCGGCAACCTGCTGCATCGACAGCCGCCGGTCCATCGACGTCTTCTGGATCCACCGGAACGCGGCGGGCTCCGTCAGCCCGTACTGCGTCTGCAGAATGCTCTTCGCCCGGTCCACGAGCTTGCGCGTCTCCAGCCGCTGGGTGAGGTCCGCGACCTCCTTCTCCAGCGTCCGCAGCTCCGTGAACCGGCTCACGGCCATCTCGATCGCCGGCACGACGTCGCTCTTGGAGAACGGCTTGACCAGGTACGCCATGGCACCGGCGTCCCGCGCCCGCTCGACCAGCTCACGCTGGGAGAACGCGGTCAGCATCAGTACCGGGGCGATGCTCTCCTCGGCGATCTGCTCGGCCGCGGAGATGCCGTCGAGGACGGGCATCTTCACGTCGAGGATCACCAGGTCGGGGCGGTGCTCACGGGCCAGCTCCACGGCCTTGGCGCCGTCACCGGCCTCGCCGACGACCGTGTAGCCCTCCTCCTCCAGCATCTCCTTCAGATCCAGGCGGATGAGCGCCTCGTCCTCGGCGATGACGACGCGGGTGGTCTGCGGCGGGACGTGCGACTGCTCGTCGGCGACGGGCTGCTCGGGCTCGGCGGCGCTCACGTGACTCCTCGTTCCAGGCAGGTGGTGCGTATGCAGCCTACCTAGCACCGGGCACGAAGGTGCACACGGTATGCTGCTCGGAGCCCATCCAGCCGGGTTGGCGCAACTGGTTGACGCGGAGGCCTCAAAAGCTTCTGCCCGAAAGGGCATGTGGGTTCGAATCCCATACCCGGCACTCTTCCTTAAAACGGACGATCACCTTCGCGTGAATCTTTCAGGGATCACCGCGCGACCTGCGTTCATAACGCAGAGTGGCCGCATGAAGACGCATGATCCTGACGTACGTCAGAAGGCACTCGTTCTCCTGCGGTCCGGCCGAAAGAACGCGGACGTCGCCCGCGACCTCGACGTTCCGCGCAGCACAGTCGGGGTGTGGCTACACAGAGACCGGGCCAGTCGCGGCGGGCTTCCCGCCCCTCGCCTGCTTCAGTGCTCGCGCTGCGACGGTTGCGACCTGGACGAAGCCACGTACGCCTATCTTCTCGGCCTGTACCTAGGTGACGGATGCATCAGCCGACAGCCACGCGGCGGCTATGCCTTGCGCATCGCCTGCGCCGACGCGTGGCCAGGTCTTATAGAGGCGTGCCGCGACGCTGTGTGCCGCGTACGCCCCATGAACAGCGTGTGCGTCGTCCACAATCAGGGCTGCGTCATGGTGACCAGCTACAGCCGCCACTGGCCGTGCCTCTTCCCCCAGCACGGCCCCGGTAGGAAGCACGAGCGCCGCATCGCCCTCGAACCCTGGCAGCAAGAAATCGTCGACGCCTACCCCTGGGAGCTCATACGCGGGCTGATCCATTCCGACGGCTGTCGGATCACCAACTGGACGACGCGGATGATCGGCGGAGAGCAGAAGCGGTACGAGTATCCGCGGTACTTCTTCACGAATGCCTCCGAGGACATCGTGCGCCTCTACACGGACACCCTTGACTCGCTCGGCGTGGAGTGGAAGGCCGCCCGGCAGTCGCGGCAAGCCCAGAACGTCTCCGTGGCCCGACAGGCGTCCGTCGCGTTGATGGACGCCCACGTCGGGCCCAAGTACTGAACCGGGCCTGCCCGTCCGTGCTACTTCGGGGAGTCGTCCTCGCCGATGTGGTGGACGCGGACCAGGTTCGTGGAGCCGGGGACGCCGGGGGGTGAGCCGGCGGTGATGATCACTACGTCGCCGGGGCGGCAGCGGCCGATGCGGAGGAGTTGCTCGTCGACCTGGGCGACCATCTCGTCCGTGGAGTCGACCGTCGGGCCGAGGAAGGTCTCGACGCCCCAGGTGAGGTTGAGCTGGGAGCGGGTGGCCGGCTCCGGCGTGAAGGCGAGGAGCGGGATCGGCGAGCGGTAGCGGGAGAGCCGGCGGACCGTGTCGCCGGACTGCGTGAAGGCCACGAGGAACTTCGCGCCCAGGAAGTCGCCCATCTCGGCGGCGGCGCGGGCGACGGCGCCGCCCTGCGTACGGGGCTTGCTGGTCTCGGTGAGGGGGCGCAGGCCCTTGGCGAGGATGTCTTCCTCGGCGGCCTCGACGATGCGGCTCATCGTGCGGACGGTTTCGGTGGGGTGCTTGCCGACGGAGGTCTCGCCGGAGAGCATCACCGCGTCCGTGCCGTCGATGACGGCGTTGGCCACGTCGGAGGCCTCGGCGCGCGTCGGCCGGGAGTTGTCGATCATCGAATCGAGCATCTGCGTGGCGACGATGACCGGTTTGGCGTTGCGCCGGGCCAGCTTGACCGCGCGCTTCTGAACGATCGGGACCGTTTCGAGCGGCATTTCGACGCCGAGGTCTCCGCGGGCGACCATGATGCCGTCGAACGCGGCGACGATGTCCTCGATGTTGTCGACCGCCTGCGGCTTTTCGACCTTGGCGATGACGGGGAGGAAGCGGCCTTCCTCCCGCATGATGCGGTGGACGTCCTCGATGTCGCGGCCGCTGCGTACGAAGGACAGGGCGATGACGTCGGCGCCGGTGCGCAGTGCCCAGCGGAGGTCGTCCTGGTCCTTCTCGGAGAGGGCGGGGACGGAGACGGCGACGCCGGGGAGGTTGAGTCCCTTGTGGTCGGAGACCATGCCGCCTTCGATGACGCGGGTGCGGACCTCGGGGCCGTCGACGCCGATGACTTCGAGGGTGACCTTGCCGTCGTCGACGAGGATGCGTTCGCCGGTGGTGACGTCGGCGGCGAGCCCTTCGTAGGTGGTGCCGCAGACGTGGCGGTCGCCGTCGGTGTCCGGTTCGACGGTGATGGTGAATTCGTCGTCGGTTTCGAGGAGGACGGGGCCTTCTCGGAATCGGCCGAGGCGGATCTTCGGACCTTGAAGGTCGGCGAGTACGCCGACGCTGCGTCCGGTCTCGTCGGATGCCTTGCGGACCCGCTCGTAGCGCGCCTCGTGGTCGGCGTAGGTGCCGTGGCTGAGGTTGAAGCGGGCCACGTCCATTCCGGCTTCGACGAGGGCTTTGATCTGCTCGTACGAATCTGTGGCGGGTCCCAGGGTGCAGACGATCTTTGCTCGGCGCATGGGTCGACCCTATGACTTACCGGCGGGTAGAGACCTGTGGAGAAGTGACTGCCCAACGTCGGTGCGGTGAAAGGCTCTTGACAAGTATTGCAATGTGCGAGCGCCCGCTCCTATGAGCAGCATTCGAGCCTTGCACGTGCACTCGTACGTACGTCCGCACGAGCCGCTCGCTGTTCGCGCGGTCGGCTCGTACGCATGCCCGTGTGTGACACCACCAGAGCGTGCGGCGTCGCCGGGGCTCGCGGCGCTTTCAGAGCGTGGGGCGCGTCATCGTGAAGCGCGCGTTGACGTGTGCGTAGACGGTCTGTTGCTGGGGTTCGAGGTCGAGCGCCGGGGCGGTCTCCTCGTGGGCGGCGCCTCCGTAGGCGGCGCGGGAGCGGAGCATGGGGTTGCCGGCGGGTGCGGGGGCTTCGGCGCCGATGTCGGCGAGTTCCAGGAGGGCGTCGAGGCGGGCACCGAGCGCTTCGGCGTATTCGCGGGCGCGCTGGACGGCTTCGCGTACGGCCTGCTGGCGTGCTTCGCGGTGGGCCGGCGAGTCGGGGCGCAGGTCCCACCAGGGACCGGCGACGCGGGTGAGTTCGTGGTCGGCGAGACGGGTGGCGAGTTCGCCGAGTGCGCTGAAGTCGGTGACGGTGGCGGTGAGGTGGACGCTGCCGTGGTAGGCGCGGACGCGTTCGCCGCGGCCTTTGTGGGTGAGCTGGGGGGTGACGGTGAAGGCGCCGGTGGCGAGCTTTTCCACCGCTTCGCCGTAGCTCTTGACCAGGTCGATGACTTCGGTATTGCGGCGGGTGAGGTCCTGCAGGGCGGCGGCGCGGTCGGTGCCACGGGCCTGGACGGTGATGCCGATGCGGGCGATTTCGGGGTCGACTTCGAGGCGTGCTTCGCCGCGTACGGCGACGCGCGGGGCGTCGGGGGTGCCGTACGGGAGGGCGGGCTCGGGGTGCCCTGCGCTGGTGAAGGGGGTGGGCGCATCGGTCATGGGGCGGGGGGCTCCTTCGGGTGGCGCGACGCGGTGGTGTTCCGGGTGGCCCAGGCCGCGTGGTGTCCGGGCAGGCCTCGCACGGTTTCCGTGGAGAGCCTCGCACGGTGGCGGGGGTTTGTCAGGCGAGTGCGGGAGTGGTGGGCGGCGTGGTGGTCATCCGATCGCAACCTGTGAGGGGTGTTGCGGGAGTGGCGCCTACGCCAGAATCTACGCGCGTTGTTCCGCTGTACGTCCAGTAGTACGACCAGTTGTACGACCAACGGTTCGCAGGGTTGCGGACGGTCAAGGAGAGTCATGCCGCTCGATCGCAGAACGTTTCTCGGGAGTTCCGTCGCCACGGGTGCCGGGGTGGCGCTGACGGGTGCGGGTGCGCCGTCCGCCGCGGCGGACGGGCCGGCGGGTGCTCCGCTCGCCGCCGGTCGCGGGCCGGGGCACGGTCATTCCGGCAAGCGGTACGCGTTCACCGTGATGGGGACGACCGATCTGCACGGCAACGTCTTCAACTGGGATTACGCGACGGACGCGGAATTCGACGACGCGGCGCACAACGATGTCGGGCTGGCGAAGATTTCGACTCTCGTGAACGAGGTGCGTGCCGAGAAGGGCCGCCGTAACACGCTCCTGATCGACGCGGGTGACACCATTCAGGGGACGCAACTGGCCTACTACTACGCCAAGGTGGACCCGATCACCGGGGCGGGCGGTCCGGTCCATCCGATGGCGCGGGCCATGAATGCCATCGGGTACGACGCCGCGGCGCTCGGCAATCACGAGTTCAATTACGGTATTCCGGTGCTGCGCAAGTTCGAGGAGAACTGCGATTTCCCGCTGCTGGGCGCGAACGCGGTGGACGCGAAGTCGTTGCGTCCGGCGTTTCCCCCGTACGTCATCAAGCGTCTGCGTACCCCGCACGGCCGGGATGTGCGGGTCGGCGTTCTGGGGCTGACGAATCCCGGCATCGCGATCTGGGACAAGGCGAACGTGCAGGGGAAGATGGCCTTTCCGGGTCTGGAGGAGCAGGCCGCGAAATGGGTTCCCCGGTTGCGGGCGCTGGGCGCGGACGTGGTGATCGTCGCGGCGCATTCGGGGTCGAGCGGCACATCGTCGTACGGCGATCAGTTGCCGTACGTGGAGAACGCGGCCGCGCTGGTGGCGCAGCAGGTGCCGGGTATCGACGCGATTCTTGTGGGGCATGCGCACACGGAGATCGCGGAGTACCGGGTGAAGAATGAGCGGACGGGCCGTGAGGTGGTGCTTTCGGAGCCGTTGAAGTGGGGCCAGCGGCTGACGTTGTTCGACTTCGAGCTGGCGTGGGAGCGCGGGCGCTGGTCGGTGGATTCGGTGGCGGCGCGGGTGCTGAATTCCAACGCGGCGGCCGAGGACGAGCGTATTTCCGGGCTGCTGCGTGGGGCGCACGCGAAGGTGGTGCGGTATGTGAACCAGGTGATCGGCCGGTCCACCGCGCGGCTGTCGGCGGCGGAGGCTCCCTACAAGGACACTCCGGTGCTCGATTTCATCGCTTTCGTGCAGGCGGAGGTGGTGCGGAAGGCGCTGGCCGGTGGGGAGTACGCGGATCTGCCGGTGGTGTCGCAGGCGTCGTGTTTCTCGCGTACGGCGGAGGTGCCGGAGGGGGAGGTGACGATCCGCTCGATGGCGGCGCTGTATCCGTTCGACAACACGCTGGAGGCGCGGGTGCTGACGGGCGCGCAGCTGAAGGATTACCTGGAGTTCTCGGCCCGGTATTACGTGCGGACGCCGGCGGGTGGGGAGGTGGATCCGTCGAAACTGACGAATGCGGACAACATCCCGGATTACAACTATGACGCGGTGAGCGGGGTGTCGTACGAGATCGATATCGCGAAGCCGGCGGGGCAGCGGATCGGGAAGCTCCAGCTGAATGGTGAAGCATTGGATCCGGCGGCCCGTTTCGTGCTGGCGGTGAACAATTACCGGGCGAGCGGCGGCGGGAATTTCCCGCATGTGGCGAAGGCGGAGCAGGTGTGGGCGATGTCGGACGAGATCCGGAATCTGATCATTGAGTGGGTGAAGCAGTCGGGTTCGATCGATGCGTCGCGGTTCGCGTCAGTGGACTGGAAGCTGACGCGGGACGGCGTTCCGGTCTTCTGACGGGCGGGTGGTGGCGGGCGGCTGGTGCTGGAGCCGCCGTCCGCCGGCTGTCTGCGTGGAGCGGGGCTGTGGTGTCAGGCCGAAGGTGGTGAAGGCGGTGCGGTCGGGGAGGGGGTAGGGGGTGGTGCCGGTGAGGTGGTTGAGGATGACGGCGCTGCGCCAGGCGGCGAGGCCGAGGTCGGGTGCGCCGACGCCGTGGGTGTGGCGTTCGGCGTTCTGTACGTAGACGGAGCCGGTGACGCGGGCGTCGAGGTCGAGCCGGTGGTGGGTGTCGATGCGGGGGCGGCCTGCGGTGTCGCGGCGAAGGTAGGGGTCGAGGGCGCCGGTGAGGGCGTCGAGGCTGCGTTCGCGGTAGCCGGTGGCGAGGACGACGGCGTCGGTGGTGAGGCGGCTGCGGGTCTGCTGGTGGGCGTGTTCCAGGTGGAGTTCGATGGTGTGGGCCCCGATGCGGCCGGCGGTGCGGACGGTGACGCCGGGGGTGAGGACGGCGTCGGGCCAGCCGCCGTCGACGGTGCGTTCGTAGAGCTCCTGGTGGATGGCGGCGATGGTGTCGTGGTCGATGCCCTTGTAGAGCTGCCATTGCTGGGGGACGAGGGCGTCGCGGGTGGCTTCGGGGAGGCCGTGGAAGTAGCGGGTGTGGTCGGGGGTGAACTGTTCCAGGCCGAGTTTGCTGTATTCCATGGGCGCGAAGGCGGGGGTGCGCGCCAGCCAGTGCAACCGTTCGTTTCCTGCGGGGCGGTTGCGGAGCAGGTCGAGGAAGACTTCGGCGCCGGACTGGCCTGAGCCGATGACGGTGATGTGATCGGCGGCGAGCAGGCGTTCGCGGTGGTCGAGGTAGTCGGCGGAGTGGAGGACGGGGAGGGTGGGGGCGGCGGCGAGCGGCTGGAGGGGTTCGGGGATGTGGGGGGCGGTGCCGATGCCGAGGACGACGTTGCGGGCGTAGGTGCGGCCGAGTGCTTCGGCTTCGCCCTCGGCGTCGAGCTGGGTGTGGTCGATCTCGAAGACGGCGTGTTCGGCGTTCCAGCGGAGGGCGTCGATCTGGTGGCGGTAGTGGAGGCCGGGGAGGTTTTCGCTGACCCAGCGGCAGTAGGCGTCGTATTCGGCACGTGGGGCGTGGAAGCGTTCGGCGAAGTAGAAGGGGAAAAGCCGTTCGCGGTGCCTGAGGTAGTTCAGGAAGCTCCAGGGGCTGGTGGGGTCGGCGAGGGTGACGAGGTCGGCGAGGAAGGGGACTTGGAGGGTGGCGCCTTCGATCATGAGGCCGGGGTGCCAGTGGAAGGCGGGGCGCTGGTCGTAGAAGGCGCAGGTGAGGCCGGCGAGGGGCTGGGCGAGGGCGGCGATCGAAAGGTTGAAGGGGCCGATGCCGACGCCGACGAGGTCGAGGGGGGTGCGCGGGTCCGGGGCGGTGGCGGTGGTCATCGGGGGGTGTGGCCTTCCACTAGGTCGAGCAGGGAGTGCAGGTCGTCGGGGTGGGCGTGGGGGTTGAGGAGGGTGGCCTTCAGCCAGAGGCCGGTGGGAGTGGTGGCGCGGCCCAGTACGGCGCGGCCGTCGTGGAGGAGGCGGCGGCGGATGGTGGCGATGGTGGTGTCGTCGGCGCCGGTGGGGCGGAAGAGGACGGTGGTGAGGGTGGGGTGTGAGTGGAGTTCGAGGGCGGGGCGGGCTTCGACGAGGTCGGCGAGGGTGCGGGCGGCGGTGACGGTGCGATCGACGAGGTCGGCGAGGCCGCGGCGTCCGAGTGCCTTGAGGGTGACGGCGATCTTGAGGATGTCGGGGCGGCGGGTGGTGCGCAGTGAGCGGCCGAGGAGGTCGGGGAGGCCGGCTTCGGTGTCGTCGTCGGCGTTGAGGTAGTCGGCGCGGTGGTCGAGGGGGGCGAGGTCGCGCGCGTCGGGGACGGCGAGGAATCCGGCGGCTACCGGCTGCCAGCCGAGTTTGTGCAGGTCGAGGGTGACGGTGTGGGCGCGGTCGAGGCCGGTGAGCAGGTGCCGGTGGGCGTCGCTGAAGAGGAGCGGGCCGCCGTAGGCCGCGTCGACGTGGAACCGGGCGCGGTGGGCGGCGGCGATGTCGGCGAGTGCGGGCAGCGGGTCGATGGCTCCGGAGTCGGTGGTGCCTGCGGTGGCGACGACGAGGAGTGGCCGGCCTGCGAGGCGTTCGAGGGTGGCGGCCAGGTCGGCGGGGGCGAGCGTCCCGTCGGGGGTGGGGACGGTGACGGGGGCGGGCAGTCCGAGCAGCCAGGCGGCGCGGTGGACGCTGTGGTGTGCGTTGGCGCCGCAGACGACCTGCAGGGGTGGTCCGGCGGGGGCGGCCGGTGCGGTGTGGGTCGGGTGTGGATGGGTGGTGGTGTGGGGGTGGGTGCAGATGTGGGGGCGGCCGGGGTGGTCGGGGCCGTGGCCGGGCCGGTCGCAGGGGCGGTGCGGTTCTCGCTCGCCGAGGGGCGTGCCGGGTTGTCCGCCGGTGTGCCGGGCGCCGTGGTCCCGGCCGGCGTCGTGTGCGGTGCCGTATGTCCGGCCGGCGTGTTCGCGTACGGTCTCGCGTTCCCGTGCGGCGTACTCGGGGGTGTTCTCCCGCTCGCGTGCGGTGCGCTCGCGGGTCTCGTGCTCCCGGGCGGCGTGTTCCTTGGCGGCGTGTTCCCGGGCGAGGAGGACGGCGAGCTGGTTGGACTCCGTACCGCCGGTGGTGACCAGGGCGTCGGCACCGGGCCCTTCGGGGTGGACGAGGTGGGCGAGGGTGCGGGTGGTCAGGGCTTCCAGTTCGGAGGCGGCGGGGGCCTGGTCCCAGGAGTCCATGGAGGGGTTGAGGGCCGAGGCGGCGAGGTCGGCCGCGGTGGCCAGGGCGAGCGGCGGGCAGTGCAGGTGGGCCGCGCAGTGCGGGTCGGCGGGGTCGGCGGCGCCGGCGGCGAGGGTGCGGACGACGGTGTGCAGGGCGGCGTGCGGGCCGGTGCCGGTGTCCGGGAGGAGGGGGGCGCAGGCGTGGTGCACTGTCTCGGCGACGCTTTCGGGGCCGCCGGCGGGCAGTGGTCCCCCGCGCTCCGTGGCTCCGGTGTGCAGGGCGTCGAGCACGGTGTGGAGCAGGGGTCGCAGCGCCTCGGGGCCCTGGGGTCCACCGGCCAGCTCGGGGGTGGCGAGGGAGGGCTCGGGGGCCGCGGCGGGTGCGGGGACCGCGGCGGGTGTGGGAGCGGGTGTGGGGGCGGGTGTGGGGGCGGGGGCCGCGGGAGCCGGAACGGTTGGCCGGGTGGGGCCGGTTGTGGCGGCGTCCAGGAGAGCGGTGGTGACCGCGGCCGGCGCCGAGGCCTGGCTCGCGTGGTGGTTGTCCCGGTCGTCTGCTGCCGGTGTTGTGCCACCTCCTGTCGTGTCACCTCCTGTCGTGTCACCTTCTGTCGTGTGGGGGTCGGGCGGGGTCCTTTCGGGGTCGAGAGGGCGGGGGGTGCGGTCGCCTGGGGCCGGGGTGCCTGGGGCGGGCACAGGCATGGATGTGCCCTTCTTGTCGGGGATTTGATCGGTTTAGGGCGACCTAAGTTACTTCCGGTGTCGAGCCCTTCGCCGAGATGCGGGCGGAGTCCACTCTCACGAGGGACACACGTGCGGGTTGAGGCGCGCGGATCTGCTATGGGCTCCGCGACGCCCCTCCCTTCCCCGGCCCTGACCTGCTACGAAGCAGTCGTGTGGCGGTCCGTGGGCATCACCCCTGGCCGTTTCGGACGGCCAGCGCGCGGCGCAGGTCGTCGAGTTGGTCGGTGAGCTTGCGCCGGAGGGCCGGGGTGGGCGCTTCGTCGCGCAGGCATGCCTCGCCGGCCCGCAGGGTGTCCGGTTCGACGAGCACTGCGGGGAAGCAGTTCCGGCCCGCGGCTTCGGCCAGGGCGGGGCCGCGGCGGTCGGCGAGGGGGACGGCGTCGGTGAAGTACCGCTTCACGTAAGGGCGTACGAGGTCGGCCTGTTCGGGTGCCCAGAAGCCGGTGGCGGTGGCGGTGAAGAGGTAGGCGGACAGGTCGTCGGCCGGGTCGGTGGTGAACATGGCCTCCCAGGCGGTCTTCTTGGCGGCCGGGTCGGGGAGCGCGGCGCGGCAGCGCGCGGCGCCTTCCTTGCCGCTGGCGCTGGGGTCGCGGGTGGCTTCGGCGTCGATGGCGGCCGGGGTGGTGGCGCCGAGGACGGCGAGGCGGCCGAGGATGCGCCAGCGCAGTTCGGGGTCGAGGGCGGGGCCGCCGGGCACGCTGTCGCCGTCGAGCCAGTCCTGGATGCCCGCGGGGGTGGTGGCGCTGTCGATGAAGGTACGGACGGCGGCCAGGCGCAGTCCCTGGCGGTCGCCGTGTTCGCTGCCTTCGGTGCGGCGCAGGATGTCACGGCAGAGGTCGGAGAGGGTGGTGAGGGCCGCGGGGCGGTCGGCGGCGGGGAGGTAGCGGTCCGCGATCTGGGTGCGCGCGAAGGCCAGTACGCCCTGGACGACGGCGGTGTCGGTCTCGTGCGGGAGGTGGGTGCGGACGGCTTCGAGGTAGGCGGCGGGCGGCAGTTCGCCGTCGCGGACCATGTCGCGTGCCGCGTTCCACACCACGGCGCGGGTGAGGGAGTCGGGGAGGCCGGAGAGGGCGGCCTGTGCGGTGGCCCAGGAGGTGGGGTCGAGGCGGACCTTGGCGTAGGTGAGGTCCCGGTCGTTGAGCAGGACGAGGTCGGGGCGGCGGCCCGGGAGAGTGTGGGTGCCGCCTTCGGGGAGGTCGTGGGTGAGAGGGGAGCGGGGGACGAGGCGGGCCGGGTCGGTGGGGTCCTGGTCGTAGAGGCCGATGGTGAGGTGGTGGGGGCGGTCGCCCTGGTGAGTGACGGTGAGGGTCCAGGAGCCGTCGGTGGTCTCGACGACGGGGGTGAGGGTGTCGACGCCGGTGGTGCGCAGCCACCGCTCGGCCCAGGCATGGACGTCGCGGTCGGTGGCGCGGGCGAGGGAGTCGGTGAAGTCGGCGAGGGTGGCGTTGCCGAAACGGTGCCGGGCGAAGTGGTCGTTGATTCCGGCGAGGAAGTCCTTCTCCCCCATCCAGGCGACGAGTTGGCGCAGTGCGGAGGCGCCCTTGGCGTAGGAGATGCCGTCGAAGTTGAGGAAGGCGGAGGCGGTGTCGGGGACCGCGTCGGGCGCGGGGGCGACGGGGTGGGTGGAGGGGCGCTGGTCGGCGTCGTATCCCCAGCTCTTGCGGGCGACGCCGAAGTCGGTCCAGGTCTCGGTGAAGTGGGTGGCTTCGCTGAGGACCTGGTAGCCCATGTACTCGGCGAAGGACTCGTTGAGCCAGATGTCGTCCCACCAGGCGAGGGTGACGAGGTCGCCGAACCACATGTGGGCCATTTCGTGGGCGATGACCATGCCGCGGGTCTGGCGTTCGGTGTCGGTGACGGCGGAGCGGTAGACGAATTCGTCGCGGAAGGTGACCAGGCCGGGGTTCTCCATGGCGCCGGCGTTGAATTCGGGGACGAACGCCTGGTCGTAGGAGTCGAAGGGGTAGGGCTCGTCGAAGAGCTGGTGGTAGCGGTCGTAGCAGCGGCGGGTGATGTCGAAGATCTCGTCGGCGTCGGCATTGAGATACGGGGCCAGGGAGCGGCGGCAGTGGATG
Source organism: Streptomyces sp. NPDC047117 (assembly GCF_040643545.1). Lineage (NCBI taxonomy): Bacteria > Bacillati > Actinomycetota > Actinomycetes > Kitasatosporales > Streptomycetaceae > Streptomyces > Streptomyces sp. NPDC047117. The sequence goes on from NZ_JBEYUN010000008.1 coordinate 207,815, forward strand.
CCGAACGGGAGGCCGGCGTGCTCGGTGCGGACGGAGTGCCAGGGGCCGGCGGCGATGGCGATGAGGTAGGTGCTGAGGGGCGGGGTGGGGGCGAGGGTCCAGTGGCCTTCGGGCGCCTGGGTGGCGCGGGAGTTGCCGAGGACGGTCCAGCCGTCGGGGGCGGTGACGGTGAGGGCGAAGACGGCTTTGAGGTCGGGCTGGTCGAAGGCGGGGAAGACGCGCTGGACGTCTTCCATGAACAGCTGGGTGTAGAGGTAGGTCTCGCCGTCGGCGGGGTCGGTGAAGCGGTGCATGCCTTCGCCGGTGCGGGAGTAGCGCATGGTGGCTTCGATGCGCAGTTCGTGTTCGCCTGCGGTGAGGCCGGTGAGCGGGAAGTGGTTGTCCGCGAGATCGGCCGGGTCGAGGGGGGTGCCGTCGAGGGTGATGCTGCGGAGTTCCTCGGGTTGGAGGTCGAGGAAGGTGTCGCCCGGGGTGCGCGCGCTGAAGCGGATGGCCGTGCGGGAGGTGAAGTGCTCCTCGCCGGTGGTGAGGTCGAGGTCGATGTCGTAGTGGTGGACGTCGAGGATGCGGGCTCGGGTTTGCGCTTCATCGCGCGTCAATGCGGGCATGGCGTCATGCTGCCGCAGGCCGACGGCTCCTCGCACCCATGCCTTGCTGCCTGTGGAAAACTCGCTCGGGCGGGTTCGCCGGCGCGGGCAAGGGCCGGCCGGGCGGGTGCTCCGCGGCGGGGTCGAGCCGTCCGCCCGAGCGGGGCGGGCTGTGCGCCCGGGCGGTCCGACCGTTAAGCGGCCCGGCTTCTCAGGGCTAAGATTTCTTATGGATCACGGCCGGGAGCCCGGCCCGATGGGCGAGCCCCGGGGAGGGTGCCGAGATGGCGAGGAAGACAGCGGCGCAGGACGCGGTTGCCGGGATCATCGAGGACTGGCAGCGGGAACGCCCGGAGCTGGACACCTCGCCGCTGGAAGTCCTGGCGCGGCTGCACCGTACGTTTCTGCGGTACAGCGCGAAGCTGACGGCTTCGGTGGAGGCGCACGGGCTGTCGGTGGCCGGTTTCGACGTGCTGACGGCGCTGCGCCGGGCGGGGAAGCCGTTCAAGCGCACCGCTGGTCAGCTGGCCGATTCGGGGCTGATCTCGTCGGCGGGTGTGACGCTGCGCATCGACCGGCTGGAGAAGGACGGGCTGATCGTCCGGGAGCGGGACCCGGAGGACCGGCGGGTGGTGCGGTCGCGGCTGACGGAGGAGGGGCTGGCCAAGATCGACGAGCTGTTCGCCGAGCACTTGGAGAACGAGCGGCGGATGCTGGCCGGCCTCTCCCCCGCCGAGTGCCGTCAGCTGGCGCGGCTGCTGTCCAAGCTGGAGCGGTCCATCACGGAGTCGGGTGCGGCGGAGCCGGAGTCGCCGTCCGGGGCGTGAGCGGCCCGTCGGTGGTGGCCGGGCCGGGGCGGAGCAGGAGCCACGCCCCGCACACCAGCGTGATGGCCTGCGCGCCGATCAGCAGGGCGTAGCCGGCGCCGAAGCCGTGCTCGCCGCCGAGGGTGATGGCTGCTCCCATGGCGGTGGGCATGAAGGCGGAGACGAGGTTGCCGACGCCGTTGACCACTCCGTACGCGCTGCCGACCGTGCCGGCCGGTGCGTGCCGCTGCACGAGGGTGGGGATGGCCGGGCCCTGCAGTCCCCAGAAGCCGCCCGCGAGGACGAGTCCGGTGGCGGCGAGCCAGGCGGCGTCCGCGGTGATGACCAGCAGGACGCAGCTTCCGGTGCCGAGCGCGCCGATGACGAAGAGCAGGGGCAGCCGCCGGGCGGGCAGCTTGTCGATGAGGTGCCCGCCGAGGAAGCCGGAGGCCAGGCTCATCAGGAAGGGCAGCGCGGAGACGGCGCCCATCTGTGCGAGGGAGAAGTGGCGTTCCTGGAGGAGGTACGCCGGCAGCCAGGAGCTGCTTCCCCACAGGTAGGCGAGGGTGGCGATCTCGATGAGGAGGATGCAGCCCAGGCGCGGGGTGCGCAGGGCTTCCCGAAGGGTGGCCGCGACGCCCCGCCGCGCTTCGGAGGGCGCGTGTTCGCCCCTCCCCTGTGCTGTGTGCCGGCGGCCCCGGATGAACAGCGCGATGAGCGGCAGTCCGATTGCCGCGTTGAGGAGCGCGAGGAGCACGAAGGAGGTGTGCCAGTCGTAGCGGTGCACGAGGTAGGTGATCAGCGGCAGTCCGAGAGCGGTGCCCAGGGAGACGCCCATGGAGCTGACCGCGTTGGGCCGGCCCACCTCGTGGGGCGCGAAGTGCTCCTTGACGTACATCGTCTTGAGCGAGAACAGCGGCCCTTCGGACGCGCCCAGAAGGAAGCGGACCGCGACGAACATGAGGGCGCCGAGCGCGTACGGGGACAGCAGGGTGAGTGCGGCCCACAGGCCGACGCTCACCAGGAGGCCGCGCCGTGCGCCCAGGGCGGATTCGTACAGCGGCGTGAGGAAGAAGGCGGCGAGTCCGTACCCGATGAGGAAGACGGTCATCAGGGCGCCCTGGAGGACGCGGTCGCCGGTCATGCCGAAGTGGTCGGTGAAGGCCCGGTCGGTGATCAGTACGGAGACGTTGACGCGGTCGATGTAGGAGATCAGGACGACGGCGAGCAGGCTGAGGACGCCCGCCCACCGCCGCGGGGAGGCCGCGGCGGTGGGCGGTACGGCGGTCGGCGCCACGGTGTCAGCCGCCGGCGGGGGCGATCGTGGCGGGCTCCGGGGCGGCGAGCGCGGCGGCCTGCTGCTCGGCCGCCGCGCGGTAGAGGCGGCGCAGCCGTACGACTCCGAGGTCGTGCTGGTAGAGGTTCTCGGCCTGGTCCGCGTCGCGCGGCATGGCCTCCAGCATCACGCGGTCCTGTTCGAGGACCTCCCAGTGGCGCTTCTCGATGAGAGTGCGGTACAGGAAGCGCCAGGTGTCGCGCTGCCAGCCCTCGACGTTGCGGTAGCGCCAGAAGAAGACGCCGCTGCGGTGCGCGTCCACGGGGCAGATCATGCCGACGATCCCGAAGGGGCCGCCGGGGCCCGCGGACGGCGGGTACGGGATGGACAGGTCGACCCAGTCCACTCCGGTGCGGCACAGCTCCACCCAGTCGAAGTTGACGCCGCGCTGGTCGGTCTTCTCGAAGAAGTAACCGCGGTCGGTCTCCCGGATGCGGAACTTGGCGGTGGTGTCGCCGTCGAACATCGTGTGCGAGTCGTGGTGGAGGAACTGGCCGTGCATCGGGTCGAGGAGGTTCTCCATGCCGAACCGCCACGGCACGTTCCACTCCGCGTAGCAGAGGATGGCCTCCGTACCGGGGTCGGTGAGCGGCTCGGGGAGCGTCAACTCGCACGGCTCCGGGTGCTGCTCGTCGCCGAAGTACGCGAGGATCGCACCGCCCACCTCACGTACGGGGAGGCTGGTGACGAGCTTCTTGCCCTCCAGGTTGCAGCCGGGCAGGCCGGGCACGGAGGAGACGGTGCCGTCGCCCTCGACCTCCACGCCGTGGTACCAGCAGGCCACGCGGTCCCCGAGGTGCTTGCCGAGGGAGAGCCGGGCGCCCCGGTGGGGGCAGCGGTCGGCGAGCATGTGGAGGGTGCCGTCGCCGCGGCGGAAGAGGAGCCAGTCCTCCCCCAGGGCGGTGACCTTGCGCATGCCTCCGGGGGTGACGAAATGGGAGGGCACCACGGGGTGCCACTGGTTGCGCAGTCCGGTGGCGTAGATGTGGTCCGCGGTGGCGGTGTGTCCGGTGGTGTCCGGGTGGGTGAGGGTCATGTCAGGCTCCCAGGCGGTGCATCTCGGCGCGGAAGGTGTCCTCGGTCCAGGGGGTGCCGTCGGGGGCGTGCACCTGGCGGGAGTTGAGGCCGCGGATGACGTCGGCGAGCTCGTGGCCCTCCTTGGTGAAGACCTCTTCGAGGGTCGCGGCGAGCTTGTACTCGTACGGGGTGGGCTCGTGCGTACGGGACTGGTGGACGTCCAGGTACGGCCATGGGGTCATCGGTGCCTCCGGGTTCACAGGCGAGCGGGTGGCTTACAGGTCGAGAACGAGGCGGTCGGAGGCACAGCGCGAGACGCAGATCATCATGGTCGCGTTCGCCGCGTGCTCGGCCTCGCTGAGGAGGAAGTCGCGGTGTTCGGGGACGCCTTCGAGGACGCGGGTCTCGCAGCTGCCGCAGATGCCGTCCCGGCAGGAGTTCTCGGCCGGCACGCCGGCGGCCTCGGCGGCTTCGAGGATCGAGGTGTCGGCGTCGACGCTCAGCGTCACTCCGGAGCGGCGGCACTCCACTTCGAAGGCGCTGTCGTCTCCGCTGCGCTCCACTGTGGGCGCGGCGAACCGCTCGACCCGGAGCTGCGCCGCGGGGCAGCGTTCCTCGACGGCGACGAGCAGGGGTTCCGGACCGCAGCAGTACACGAGGGTCTGCGCGTCGAGGCCGTTCAGGGCGGCGTCGAGGTCGATGTGGCCGTGCTCGTCCTGCGGGTGGAGGACGAGTTCGCCGGGCCCTTGGGCGGCGAGGTCGGCGAGTTCGGTGCCGAAGGCCATCGAGGCGCGCGTGCGGCCCCCGTGGACGAGCCGCCAGGGCACGCCCCTGCGGGTGGCCTCGCGGGCCATGGCCAGCAGCGGGGTGATGCCGATGCCGCCGGCGATGAACAAGTACGCGGGCGCGTCGGCGAGCACGAAGTGGTTGCGGGGGCCGACGACCGTGACGGTTTGGCCGGGGCGCAGCCGGTCGTGGACGAAGCGGGAACCTCCGCGGGAGGCCGGCTCGTTGAGGACACCGAGGCGGTAGCGGCTGGTGTCGTGAGGGTCGCCGCACAGGGAGTACTGCCGGGTGTGGCCGCCGACGTGCAGGTCGAGGTGGGCGCCGGGCTGCCAGGCGGGCAGGGGCTTGCCGTCGGGGTGGACGAGGTCGACGGAGAGCACCCCGTCGGCTTCCCAGGTCATGCGGTGGACGAGCAGGTTGAGGCGGGCCTCGCCGGCCGTGGCCTGGTCGGGAGTGTCCGGCTGGGCGTCGTTGCTGGTCATGGCGTCGGCCTCCTCACGCGGTGGGGATCTTGACGGGCGGGGTGAAGGGGTTCTTCATGGGGCCGAGGGCGGCCAGGTCGACCTCTACGAGGGTGGGGCCGCCGGATGCGACGGCCTCGGTGAGGACCGGCGCGGCGTCGGCCTCGGTGGCGATCCGGGCGTAGGGCAGGCCGCAGGAGCGGGCCAGGAGGGAGAAGTCGGGGGTGGCGAGGTCCACTCCGGAGCGGCGTTCGCTGTAGCGGTCCTGCATGTTGCGGAGCACGCCGTAGCCGCCGTCGTTGAAGACGACGAGGGTAAGGGCGGGGCGCTCCTGGGCGAGGGTGAGGAGCTCTCCGAGATGCACGGCGAGGCCGCCGTCCCCGGCCATGACGACCGTGGGCACGCCGGGTCGTGCGAGGGCGGCGCCGATGCCCATGCCGAGCCCCTGGCCGATGCCGCCGCCGCGCGGGAAGACGTTGTCGCGGGGGTCGTAGATCTCCAGCAGACGGTTGCCCCAGCTGCTGGAGGGGATGGTGACGTCGCGGGCGACGACGGCGCGGCGGGGCAGGGCGGCGCGCAGCGCGTCGCAGACGGCGGCCTGCGGCCCGATGGCGTCGTGCAGCGTGGCACGCACCTCTTCGCGTACGGAGGCGACGCGGGCCGTCCAGGCGGGCTCGGCGCTCGCGGCGGCTTGCTCGGTGCCTCCGGTGGCTTGCCCGACGCTCGCGGCGGGCAGGCGGGCGAGCAGGGCGCCGAGCACGGCGTCCGCGTCGCCCTGCAGCGCATGCCGCGCCGGGTAGACGCGTCCCAGGGCGGCGGCGTCGGCATCGATCTGGATGTGCGCCTCGGGCAGGGCCAGCGAGTAGTCGCCGGTCTCGTTGGAGCGGAAGTGCGTGCCGATGGTGAGCAGGACATCGGCGTCGGCGAGCAGCGCTCGGCCCGTCGGTGTGGTGGCGAAGTTGCCGATGACCTGCGGGTGGTCCTCGGGTACGGCGCCGCGGCCGGAATTGGAGGTGAGGAGACCGGCGCCGGTGCGCGCCAGCAGCTCCGCGAGCCGGTCGGCGGCGCCGCACGCCCCTCCCCCGGCCCAGATGAGGGGCCGCCGGGCCCCGGCCAGCAGACGCGCGGCGGCGTCCAGCGCGGCCTCGTCCGGGTGGGGCGTCGCCGGCTCCGGGGCAACGGCGTCGTCGTCCTGCTGCGCCGCGTACTGCAGGTCGATCGGCCACTCGACGCTCGCGGGACCACCAGGAGCGCGCAGCGCGGCGCGCGCCGCCTCACGAAGGATGCGTCCGGCGGCCTCCGTGGAGGGCACGGTCGCCGCGTACGTGGAGACCGCCCGCAACATGCCGAGCTGGTCCTTGGTCTCGTGGATGAACCCGCGGCCGCTGCCCAGGTACTGGCTCTCTACCTGCCCCGTGACGTGCAGAACACCCGTACCGGCACTGAGCGCTTCGATGAGCGAGCCGGCCGCGTTGCCCGCGCCGGTCCCGGTGGAGGTCAGGGCACAGCCCAGGGAGCCGCGGGCGCGCCCGTAGGCGTCGGCGGCGTTCACGGCGGTGGCCTCGTGGCGTACGGGCACGAAGCGCAGCTCACGGTCGACGGCTTCGACGAGCGGCAGGTTGTGGACGCTGACGATGCCGAAGACGGTGTCGATGCCGAGTTCGCGCAGGACGGCGACGAGAAGGTCGCCTCCGGTGGGATGGTGCGTCATGGAGGCTCCTCAGAGGATGCCGCGGCCGACTCCGCCGCAGACGTCGATGCTGGTTCCGGTGATGTAGGAGGCGCGCGGGGACAGGAGCGCCAGGACCGCGTAGGCGACCTCCTCGGCGCGGCCCAGGCGGCCGAGGGCGATGCCGCGGTCGGCGGCCAGTTCGGCCTGCCACTCCTCGTAGCTCAGCCCGCTGTCGGCCGCGGCGTGCCGGCGCGTCCACTGCCCGGTGTCGATCAGGCCGAGGCAGACGGAGTTGACGCGGATGCCGTCGGGCGCGAGTTCCCGGGCGAGGTTCGCGGAGAGGTTGAGGATGCCGGCGCGGGCTGCGCTGGTGGTGATGAGGCGCGGCTCGGGTTGCTTGGCGAGTACGGCGTTGATGTTGACGATGCCGGCGGCGTCGGAGGCGCGCAGGTACGGGAGGGCGGCGTGCAGCGGGTTGAGCACGCCGGCGAACTTCAGCTCCAGCTCGTCGCGCCAGTCCTCCTCCGTGGTCTCCGCGAGCCGCTTCATACGTGACTGTCCCGCGTTGTTGACCAGCCCGTCGAGGGAGCCGAAGTGGTCGGCGGTGCGGGCGACGAAGTCACGTACGGCGCCGGCGTCCCGTACGTCGCAGACGCCGATCAGCAGCCGGTCGTCGCCCGCTCCGAGGCGGGCCGCGGCCTTGTCCAGGCGGTCGGCGTCACGGCCGCAGGTGGCGACGCGTGCACCTTCGTCCAGGAGGGCGCGGACCGTGGCCAGGCCGACGCCCGAGCTGCCTCCGGTGACCAGTACGGTGCGGTCGGCGAGGCCCAGGTCCATGGGGTGTCCTTCGTCTTTCGGGGTGGTGAGCGGTACGGGGTTCCGGCGCGAGCCGCCCGGTGCCGCCGGCGAACCGGCGCACAGGGTCCGGCCGGAGTGATCAGTGCATGGTGAAGCCGCCGTTGACGGCGAGCACCTGTCCCGTGAGGTAGCGGGACTCCTCGCCGAGCAGGAAGGAGACGACCCCGGTGAGGTCGTCCGGCTGCTGGGCCCGGGAAATGGCCCGGTTGAGCCGGTAGAGCTCGTGCCGCTCGGCGGGCACGTTCTCGGTCGCCTCGCACTCGGTGATGCCCGGCGCGACCGCGTTGACGGTGATGCCGCGATCGCCCAGCTCGCGTGCCATGGCCCGGGTGAGGGCGATGACGGCCCCCTTGGAGGCGATGTAGTGGGCCAGCCGCGGCGAGCCGTACAGCGCGGCGTCCGACGCGAGGTTGACGATGCGGCCGCTGCCCGCGGCGAGGAGCTGGGGCAGCAGGGCGCGGGCGACGAGCCACGGCCCGCGGGCGTTGACCCTCATGATGCGGTCCCACGCCTCGATGCCGATGTCCTGGAACTCCTTGCCGCCCACGCCGTTGGCGAGCCCGGCATTGTTGACCAGGCCGTGCAGCGGCCCGAGCCCGGCGACGCGTTCCGCCATCGCGTCGACCGACTCCGGGTCGGCCACGTCGCACGGCACGAAGTGGGCCTCCCGGCCTTCGGCGCACAGCTGGTCGGCGACCCGCTTGCCGCGCTCGGCGTCGAGTTCGGCGAGTACGACGCGGTGGCCGTCCGCCGCGGCCCGGCGGGCCATGGCCTCCCCGAGGCCACGGCCGGCGCCGGTGATGACGACGGTGCGCATCAGTCGCGGGTGACGCCGTGCATCGGCGAGTGCTCGGGGTAGGTCGGGATCTGCGGCTTCTGGGTGCCGATGATGACGCAGAAGAGGGCGTCGGTGTCGCCTTCGTTCTTCAGGCTGCGGGCCACTCCCGCCGGCACGACGATCATGTCCCGGTAGCCGAGCGTGCGGTACTCGGCCTCGCCCTCACCGCGGTGGATACCGACCCTGACCTTGCCCTCCAGCACGAAGAAGGCTTCCTCGACGTCGTGGTGAGTGTGCTCGGGGCCCTCCGCGCCGGGCGGCAGCAGCATGTTGGAGAAGGTGAAGCCGCCGGACGGCAGGATGCGGTTGTCGCCGTCGTGGTTGCCGGTCGCGCCGGAACCGACGTACCGGATCTGGGCGCGACGGTACTGGTCACCGGCCTTGGCCTGGAATGCCAGGGTGTCCCAGTCGGGGTCGCGGGACTCCTTGGTGGCGATCAGGGAGTCGGTGTAGCGGGCGAGGTCGCCGCCGTTGTCGTAGTCGGTGGTGGTGATGGGCATGGTGCTGCCGTCCTTTAGTCGTACGAATGGGCAGGACTGTGGACAGTCCTCAAAAGCCTTCGGCGATCCCTGCTGAGATTCGGAGGTGGGCGAGAACCCACGCGTCGAAGGCCTCGGGCTGTTCCTGGTTCGCGAGGTGACCGGCGTCCTTGACGATCACGAACACGGAGGAATGGAGGTCTGCTGTGAGCATCTGACTCGCGTCGATCCCGGTGACCCGGTCCTGGTCCCCGCACAGCACGAGCGTGGGCGCGGTGACCGCGGAAAGATCCGCGATACGCAGGTCGGTGGCGGCCATCGACTCGGTCGAGCAACGGTAGCCGGGCAACCGCAGAGACCGGGCCATGGTGTCGGTGACGCGCTGAACGAGAGCTTCGGGAGCGGCATCGGAGACCAGACGCGGGCCGCGCCGCTCGGCGAAGGCACGCGGACCGGCCTCGGCCAGCTCGTCGGCGCGCGCCCGCATCGCCTCGGCCTTCACCGGATCCGTGCCCGACCCGGCACTGGAGTCGGCCACGATCAGAGAGGAGACGAGTTCGGGGTGGCGAGCGGCGAGCCGCAGCGCGATCACCCCGCCCCAGGAAACGCCGAGCACATGGGCGCGGCCGCCACGCTGCCGGATGAGCGCGGCGGCGGTATCGGCGAAGTCGTCCAGCGTGAACGGTCCCGTCGGATCGGCGGACTTGGCGTACCCGGGAGCGTCCCAGGCCACCACGCGCACGTACCGGCTCAGCGTGGCGAGCTGCGGGGCGAACGCGGCGGAGGAGGAACCGATCCCGTGCAGACACAGCAGCACGGGCCCCGCGTCACCGGCCTCCTCCACATGCAACCCCGCAAGGTCGAACGGCGACGGCTCGGAGGACGAGTCCCCGGCCTCGCGCACGGACGCGAGAGCGGACGACGAAGACGAAGACGAAGAAGCAGGAGAAGTAGAAGGAGAAGAGGAAGGGGAAACGGATGCCGAACGCGCAGATGCAGACGGGGACGCGGACGAAGGCGACGGCGAAGGTTCGGGAGAAGGCGAGGAGCCGGGGTCGGAGTGAGCGGCGGTGGCCACGGGGTCGGTCACAGGATCTGCCCCCTCCGGCCGGCCAGCGCACCGAGGCTGCGCAGCACCGCATACGGAACGACCTGGCTGGTGGCAGGGTTGCCGGGGTCCGGGAGGTGCTGCACCTCGAAGCGGTACACGCCGTGGCTGCCGGACGCCTCGATGACGTGCCGGGTGTGCTGGGCCGCCGGGTCGGCGACGACGTGGACACGTACGGCGTCCAGGTCACCGACGGCCAGCGCGACGGAGGCGGCGACGTTCGTCGACTTCGGGAACTTCACCGGTACGTCCCGGGCCGTGCCGCGCATGACCTCGACCGGACCGGAGGCCGTACGCATCCGGTGCAGCAACTCCTCGCCCATCCAGGGCTGTTCGAGGGTGCTGGGCAGCTTGGTGGTGGTGAGGGTGACGTCCGTGAGCGGGCCGAGGGAGCGTACGGCCTGCAGCAGATCGAGGCCGCCGACGGCACCGCCGGTGAAATACACCCTCCCCGGGCCAGCGGCGAGAAGAGCGGCGGCGAGGTCCTCGTCGGTGAGCGCGCCGGTCGACGCGACGAGGAGGTCGGTACCGGACTGCAGGACGCGCTCGCCCCACTCGCGGACGACGCTCTGGCCCGCCGCTTCGACGATCAGGTCGCAGCTGTCGAGGGCGTCCTCGAAGGACAGCTGCGGGGCCGGTGCGTCACCGAGGGCGCGGTTGTCGACGACGCAGACCAGTTCAGCGCCGGGGACGCCGCCCTCGGCGAGCGCGGTGCCGACGACGCGGCCGATCGCACCCCAGCCGACGAGACCGACCTTGCGCGGGGCGGGAGCGGAAGGCGAGGAAGGCGAGGAGGGCGCCGAGGCGACGGACGGTGAGGCGGTGGTGGTCTGGGCGGTCATGCGGAGTTCTCCTGTGCGGCCGGCTGGGTGAGTGGGCCGGGGTCGGGGCGCCCGGCCATGTGGGAGCGGATCTCCGCTGACGGCGGACCTGCGGTGCCCCACAGGTCCGACAGCTCCGGAACACGGCGCCAGACACGGGCGATCCAGGCGTCCTCGACGATCTGGGCGACCTCGGAGGTGTATTCGCAGACGAGACCGGAAGGGTCGGTGAAGTAGGAGAAGGTGTTGTTGCCGGGACCGTGCCGGCCCGGGCCCCACTGCGGGGTGATGCCGTGGTGGCGCAGCCGGCCCAGCCCCCGCATGAAGTGGTCGACCGAGCTCATCTCGTAGGCGACGTGGTTGAGGGAGGCCCACTCGGCCTGGTTGAAGGCGATGCAGTGGTGGTCCGCGTTGCAGCGCAGGAACGCCATCTGGTGCTCCGACCAGTCCGAGACGCGCAGGCCCAGGACGTCGCAGTAGAAGGCGACGGCGGCGTCGATATCGGCGGTGTTGAGTACGGCGTGGGTGACGCCGACCGGGACCGCACCGTCCCGGCCTCGCGGGGCGACGGCCTCGACCTGGGCGCTGATCTCGATGAGCCGGTGCTCGGGGTCGGTGAAGCGGAGCCCGTAGCCGCCGCCCACCTGGTCCAGCGGGCCGGGGCCGGTGACGGGGGTGATGCCGCGGGCGAGCAGTCGGCGGGCGGCTTCGTCGACCTCGGCGGGGGTGGCGACGGCGAACGCGATGCGGCCGAGACCGGTGCGGTCGGCGCTGGTCAGCTGGAGGACGTGGTGCTCCTCGCCGGTGCCGCGCAGCCAGCGTGCACCCCCGTCGCCCTCGACGGTCTCCAGGCCCCAGACCTCCTGGTAGAAGTCGGCGGCTTCGGTGAACGCGGGGGTGAACAGTTCGACGCACCGCAGCGAGCGCAGGCGCGCGATGGGCTGCTGCGGCGGAGGCTGGTGCGGGGAGCGAGGCATCGCTGTCTCCAGACGTACGGGGCGGGGCGGGGCGGCACGGGGTTGGGGGTGGGCGCGGGGTGGGGGCGGCTGGGGTGGAGGAGGTGGGTGGGGCGGAGGCCGGAGGGGGGGAGGCCCCCAGGGGGAGGCGGGACTCGGGCAAATGCCCCCGGGTGGCCCCCGAGGCAAGGCCCGGGGCGAACGGCCGGCGGGTCGGAGTCCGGCCCTTGCACCGAACTGACCGGAGTGCCGCTTCCGCAGCGAACCGACGGGCCCAGGGGATGTCAGGTGGCCCATGGGTGGGGGGCGGGAGATGTGTTCCAGTAGAGGGACTTTTGGCGTTGGTGGGCTCGGATGCCGTCGCGGCCCTTTTCGCGGCCCAGGCCGCTGTCCTTCATGCCCCCGAAGGGGGTGGAGATGCTGAACTGCTTGTACGTGTTGATCCAGACGGTTCCGGCGTCGATGCGGCGGGCGAGGCGCCAGGCGCGGGCGGCGTCCTTGGTCCACAGGCCGCAGGCGAGTCCGTAGACGGTGTCGTTGGCCTGGGTGACCAGGTCGTCCTCGTCGTCGAAGGGGAGGGCGACCAGAACCGGGCCGAAGATCTCTTCCTGGCAGGTGCGGGCGGAGTTGGGCAGGCCGTCCAGGACGGTGGGCAGGTAGTACGCGCCGTCGCGGTACTGCTCGCCCTCGGGTGCCGCGCCGCCGCACAGGACGCGGGCGCCTTCCTGGCGGGCGAGGTCGACGTATGCGGCGACGGCGTCCCGGTGCTTGTGGTGGACCAGGGGCGCGACCTGGGTGGCGGGGTCGGTGCCGGGACCGATGCGGAGTTTCCGGGTGCGGGCGACGAGTTCGGTGAGGAAGCGGTCGTACACGGGGCGGGCGATGAAGAGTCGGGAGCCGGCGATGCAGCTCTGGCCGCTGGAGGAGAAGATGCCGAACATGACGCCTGCCAGGGCCTGTTCGATGTCGGCGTCCTCGAGGACGACGGTGGGTGACTTGCCGCCGAGTTCGAGGGATACGGGCATCAGCTTGTCGGCGGCGGCGTGTGCGAGGGTGCGGCCGGTGCGGGTGCCGCCGGTGAAGGTGACCTTGCCGACCGCGGGGTGGCGGACGATGGCGTCGCCGATGACGCGGCCGGGGCCGGGGAGTACGGAGAGCAGGCCGGCGGGCAGTCCGTGCTCGGTCAGGGCCCGGTGGATGATGCGGCCGAGCGCGAGGGAGACCAGCGGGGTCCACTCTGCGGGCTTGAGGAGTACGGCGTTGCCTGCGGCGAGAGCCGGGGCGAGTTTCTGGGCGTCGCTGGCGATGGGTGAGTTCCACGGGGTGATGGCGCCGATGACGCCGATCGGTTCGTGGGTGCTCATCGTGACGTACGGACCGCGGGCGGGGGTGAGGGTGTCCTCGGCGGTTTCCAGGGCTGCGGCGGTGTAGCGGAAGGTGCCGGCGGCGCTGTGCACCAGGGCTCGCGTCTCGGTACGGGACTTTCCGGTGTCGGCGGTCTGCAGTGCGGAGAGGTCTTCGGCCGCGTCTTCGACGAGGGCGGCGATGCGGTGGAGCAGGCGGGCGCGTTCGTGCGGCGGCAGGTCGCGCCAGGCGGGGTCGGCGGCGGCCTGTGCGGCGCGCTCGGCGGCTTCTTCCACGTCGGCGAGCGAGGCGCCGCGGAGGGTGGTGAGGGCGGCGCCGGTTGCCGGGTCGAGGGTGGTGATCGGGTCGCCGCGGCCGGGGCGCCACTCCCCTGCGACCAGCACCTCGTCCTTGGGAAGCGACACCTCGCCCGCCGGGGCCTCGGCCTGCGGGGCCTCGTGCGTCGGGGTGGGCGGTGTGGCGGGCGGCGGGGGTTTTGGAGTCGAAGGCATCGGTGGGTTCCCAGGCGTTGGTGGGGTCGTGACACAGCCCGTGGACGAACGGACGGGCGGGCGGACGGGCGGACGGGCGGGGGCGTACCGGCCGGAGGGCCGGAGGTGAGCTGGGTGAGCTGCCCGAAGGCGAGGTGTCCGGGGTCGGGCCGGGCGGGCGCGGGTGGGGCTCGGGTGCGGCTCGGGCGGTGGCGTCGGGGAGGTGGTGGCTGCCGTGCGGTTGCGGCGGCTCCGGGCTCTCCTCGCCCATCGGGTCTCTCAGTGCCAGAAATCTAAGGGCTTAAGTATTTGCCCGCAAGGGTGGCCGCAGAAAAATTTGTCGGCGTCGGACCCCTTGACGTGCACACCCTATGAGTCGGTAGAACTTAAGCCCTAAGAAACTTGGCGCTTACGTACGGACGTACGGGACTCCCCCAGCTCCCTGTCGACCCCGCGCGCCCTCTCCCCCTCCCCCCTGTCCCTCGCCCGCGCCCTTCGCGGGTATGGAGGAATCCCGGATGAGCCTCGACGCCTCCCCGGGCCGTGACACCGACGCCGTACGCGCCGGAATCGCTGCTCGGTTCGAACGTCTCCCCCTGTCCCGCTGGCACGTCACCGTCCGCATCGTCATCGGTGTGGTGACCTTCTTCGAAGCCTTCGACCAGCTGCTGATCGCGTACGCCATGCCGGAGCTGCGCCAGGAGTGGCGCCTCACGGACGGCGACGCCACCGCCGTCCTCACCATCGGCTCCCTGGGCATGCTGATCGGCGCGCTCTTCTCGGGACGGATGGCGGACCGCATCGGGCGCGTGAAGATCATCGCGATCTGCATCGGCGTGTCCGGACTGGCCTCGCTCGCACTGGCGGCGAGTCCGTCGCCGTCGCCCTTCATGCTGCTGCGCTTCGTGCAGGGCCTGGCGATCGGGGGTGAGGTACCGGTTGCCGCGACGTTCATCAGCGAGATCACCCGCAGCTTCAAGCGCGGTCGCTTCGTCCTGCTCTACGAACTCGTCTTCCCCGCCGGGCTCACCCTCGGCGCGCTGGCCGCCGCGTGGATCGTGCCGGCGCTGGGCTGGCGGTGGATGTACGTCGTGGCCGCCGTGCCGGGGCTGCTATGCATCCTCGTGCAGCGCACCGTTCCCGAGTCGCCGCGGTGGCTCGCCGACCGCGGCCGGTTGCAGGAGGCCGCGGCGACGATGGATCTGATCGAGGCGAAGGTCGTCGCGGCGACCGGTGCTCCGCTGCCGCCGGTCCCCGCCCTGACGGGAACGCCGGAACCGGCCGCCACCCCCGTCGCCGGAACGCCGGAGCCGGCCCCGGTCCCGACTTCCACTCCCGCGCCGGGCGACCGGACCTTCACCCCCGCGACTCCCGCCGAGGCTGCCGCGACCGGGGTGAAGGGGCTGTTCACCGGCCGGTACCGGCGTCGGACGCTGGTCATCGGGACGCTGTGGTTCACCGGGTACTTCGTGAACTACGGCATCACTTCCTGGCTGCCGACGATCTACGGCAAGCAGTACGGGCTGTCGCTCTCCGACTCGCTGCTGTACTCCACCGTCACCTCGGTCGCCGGTTTCCTCGGGTGTCTGCTGGTCGCGCTCACGGTCGATCTGATCGGGCGGCGCAAGGTGTTCGCGGTCTTCCTCGGTGGCGCGGCAGTGCTGCTGATCGTGCTGGCCGCGCTCGGTGCGAGTACGCCGGTGCAGGTACTGGTGTGGACCTCGCTCGCCGCGGTGTGCTTCTTCGGCTCCAACATCTGTCTGTACCTGTACACGCCCGAGCTGTACCCGACGCGGATGCGGGCGCTGGGGTGCAGCGTCGGCGGGGCGCTCAACCGGCTCGGGGTGATCCTCGGCCCGATCCTGGTCGGTGCGATCTACGCGGGCGGCGGGCAGGTCTCCGCGGTGTTCCTGACGCTGGGCGGGGTCGCTCTCGTCGGTGCGCTGGCCGCGGCGTTCTTCGCCGAGGAGACCACCGACCGGCCGCTCGAAGAGGTCTCCCCCTGAGGGATCAGGGGACTCCCGGGCTCGCCTGTGCCCGCGCCCGCGTGCCCGGCCGTCATCCCAGGCGGTCGAGCACGCGGGCGGCCTGGCGAGTGAGGGCGTCCGGTGGGTTGCGGGGGTGGGCGGACCGGGCGTCCTGCCGGAGGAGGAACAGCCAGACGGCGGTCAGGAGGCGGCGGGTGGTACGCAGCCGGGCGGTCTCGGCGGGGGTGAGGTCGAAGTGGACGAGGAGGGGGCGTCGGCGGGGAGGTGGCCGTCGCCCCATACGGAGATGTGTTCGGTGATCTCGGCGGTGTACGAGGGCCTGGGCGGTACGGCGGTGAGGACGTGCCGGGGCAGTGCTTCGTGGAGGCGGGTCACGGCGGTGGCGACGGCCGCGGTCCGGACGGTGTCGAGGCGGGTGCCGCGCAGTGAGGTGCCGGGGAGCCGGGTCATGGTGATGACCGGGGGTTCGGCGGTGAGGTCGGCGGTCAGCGGCCGGGGTGCGAGGCCGGGTGCGTACTCGGCGAGGAGGGTCGGTCCGCGCCACTCGCGTTCGTGTTCGCCGCGGTCCCAGCTGGTGAAGCGCTTGGTGACGCGGTCCGGCCCGAGGGTGAGGACGTGTCTCGTGGTGAGGTCGGCCATGACGGCATCGTTGTTTTCAACCCGTCCCGCTGACCAGAGGGGGGTTGTCCGGGTCGGGGATGCGGGTGGACCAGCCGCCCGGTACCGCGCGGCCCTGTTGGTGGCGGAAGCGTACGGGGGCGGTGCCGACTCTGCGGGTGAACAGGCGGCTGAAGTAGGCCGGGTCGTCGTAGCCGACGCGGCGGGCGACGGCGGCGACGGGGAGTTCGGTGGCGGCGAGGAGTTCCTTGGCGCGGCCGAGGCGGATGCCGAGGAGGTAGTCCTTGGGGCTGCAGCCGGCGCCGCGGCGTACGGCGGTGCGGAGTTCGGCGGGGCTCATGCCGTGTCGGGCTGCGTGTTCGGCGACGGAGAGCGGCAGGAAGGCGTCCCGGGCGAGGGCCTGGAGGACGGGGTCGCCGTCGGCGTCGGTGTCGGCGCGGGCGCGGCGGAGGGCGACGAGCAGTTCGTGGACGGCGGCGGAGGTCTCGACTTCGAGGAGGGGGTTGCCGCGGCGGGCGGCGCGGGCGATGCGGCTGATGGCTGCGCGGGCGGCGGCGGTGTCGGCGAGGGGGACGAGGGGGCGGTCGGGTGCGGGTTCGATGTAGCCGAGTTCGGTGTAGGTGGTGGCGGCCGGGCCGGTGAAGTCGACGAAGCTCTCGTCCCAGCCGGTGTCGGGGTCGGCGCCGTAGTGGTGCGGGGTGCCGGGGGTGAGCCAGAGGAGGGCGGGGGCGGTGACGGGGTGGCGGGTGCCGTCGGGGGTGGCGTACCAGCCGCTGCCCGCGTGGACGATCACGGCGACGTGGTGGTCGAGGGTGCGGGGGCCGACGGCGGGCAGGGTGCCGTGCTGGAGGCCGACGCCGAGGCAGACGAGGCCGAGCCGGTGGTGCACCGGGCTCGGCGTGAAGTAGCGCATCCAGGTGTGGTACACGCGGGCTCCTCCCGTTCGCCGCCGTCTTCCCCTGCCGTCCGGCCGCCTTCCGTACGGACCTCCGGCATACCGGAACTCCGGCATACCGGACCTCCGGCGTACCGGGCCTCCGGTGTACGGGCGTTCCGCCACCAGGCCTTCCGTGCCCGGGCGTTCCCGCCCCGGCCTTCCGTCCCCGGACGGCCCGCCCCGGGCATTCCGTCCAAACAATGCCGATCTTTGTCCATGGACCCGCTCTGCCGCCAGGGGGTGTGCTGGACCGGGCGGGGGAGGGCGGATGCGAGGGAAGGACGGCGCGGTGGTGGATACGGCCGGGGACGCGGAGCGTGCGGCGGGGCGGCGGCGGTTCGTCGTCGGGGAGCGGGAGTTCGAGCTGGACGGGCGGCCGGTGCGGCTGCTGTCGGGGGCTCTGCACTACTTCCGGGTGCACGAGGGGCACTGGGACCACCGGCTGGCGATGCTGCGGGCGATGGGCCTGAACTGCGTGGAGACGTATGTGCCGTGGAATCTGCACGAGCCGCGTTCCGGTGAGTTCCGGGAGCTGGCGGCGCTGGGCCGGTTCCTGGACGCCGTCGGGCGGGCGGGGCTGCTGGCGATCGTCCGCCCGGGCCCGTACATCTGTGCCGAGTGGGAGAACGGCGGGCTGCCGCACTGGCTGACCGGGCCGTTGGGGCGGCGGGTGCGGACGCGTGATCCGCGGTACCTGCGGGCGGTGGACGAGTGGCTGGCGGCGGTCCTGCCGCAGGTCGTGGCGCGGCAGTGCGACCGCGGTGGTCCGGTGGTCATGGTGCAGGCGGAGAACGAGTACGGCTCGTACGGGTCGGACGCGGTGTATCTGGCGTGGCTGGCGGACCGGTTGCGGGCATGGGGGGTGACGGTGCCGTTGTTCACCTCCGACGGGCCGGAGGATCACATGCTGACGGGCGGGAGCGTGCCGGGGCTGACGGCGACGGTGAACTTCGGGTCGGGGGCGCGGGAGGCGTTCGCGACGCTGCGCCGGCACCGGCCGGACGGGCCGTTGATGTGCATGGAGTTCTGGTGCGGCTGGTTCTCGCACTGGGACCCCGACGCGGCCGGCACGGGCCGGGGCCCTGCGTCCGCGGACGCGGGAGAGGGGCCAGACGAGGGGCCGGGAGAGGGGCCGGGAGAGGGGCCGGGCGAGGGGCAGGACGGGGGTGAGGGCGGCATACGGGATGCCGAGGACGCCGCCGCGGCGCTGGCCGAGATTCTGGAGTGCGGGGCGTCGGTGAACATCTACATGGCGCACGGCGGGACGAGTTTCGGCGGCTGGGCGGGGGCGAACCGGGGCGGTGCGCTGCAGGACGGCGCGCTGTTGCCGACCGTGACGTCGTACGACTACGACGCACCGGTGGACGAGCGGGGCCGGCCGACGGCGAAGTTCTGGCGGTTCCGGGAGGTGCTGGCCCCGTATGCCGACTCGCCGTTGCCGGAGCCGCCGGCTCCGCTGCCGGTGCTGGGCGGGGCGGCGGAGGTACGGCTGACGGGGTGGGCGTCGATGGACGCGGTGGTGGACGGGCTGGGCGGGCCCGAGGTGTGGTCCGGGGTGCCGCCGACGTTCGAGGAGCTGGACGTGGACCGCGGGGTGGTCCGGTACCGGCTGTCGGTGCCGGGACCGCGCGGCCCGTACGACCTGCGGGTGCTGGGGCTGCGGGACCGGGCGGTGACGTTCGTGGACGGGACGCCCGGGCCGGTGCTGTGCGACGAGGCGTACGGAGGCCAGGACACGGCCGGAGCGGCGGCCGTATCCGGGCGGGACGACGCGGGGCTGATCGGGCCGGTGGCGGGGCCTGCGGAGGTCGAGCTGTGGGTGGAGTCGTTGGGGCGGGTCAATTACGGGCCGCGGCTGGGTGAGCCGAAGGGGATCACCGGCGGGGTGCTGCACGAGCGGCAGTATCTGCACGGTGTACGGGCGCGTGGGCTGCGGCTGGATGCGGTGGAGGACACGGCGGCCGTGGCCGGGCTGGCGTTCGAGGCACCGCGGGTCGGGGCGCGGGGCCTGCACCGGGGGTCGGTGGTGGTGCCGGCGGGCGGCGTCGGGGATGCGCTGCTCGAACTGCCGGGCTGGACGCGGGGGTTCGTGTGGGTGGGCGGTTTTCCGCTGGGGCGGTACTGGTCGGCGGGCCCGCAGCGGTCGCTGTACGTGCCGGGCCCGTGCCTGCGGGAGGGCGCGAACGAGGTGCTGATCCTGGAGCTGGAGGGAGCCGCACCGAGTGGAGACGCACCGGATGGAGCCGCCGCAACGGGCACGGGCGGACGGCCCGCAGAAGCCCCCCGCCTGATTCCCTGAGCCCCCGTGGCCCCGGCTCCCGGCCCCGACCGCATCGGCTGCGGGCGGCTACGTCACTCCACCCCCGACCGCCCCTCCCCCGCGTACACGCCGAACTCCTCCATCAGCTCTTCCTCCTGGAGCAGCGTGGCGCGGACCTCGTGGCCTCGGAGCTGGGCGACGCCGGCCGCCAGGGCCTGGACGAGGGAGGTGAACGCGGTCACCGAGCGCAGGACGGAGGGGCCGGCGGCGTCCACGTAGAAGGTCTGCTGCGCGGTGGCGGCGAGCGGGGAGGAGGGGTTGTCGGTGAGGGCGAGGCAGTGGGCGCCGCGGCCGTGTGCCCAGGCGGCGGCGCGTACGGTCTGGGCGCTGTAGCGGTGGATGGAGACGGCCACGAAGCAGTCGCCCGGGCGGACCCGGCGCAGGTCGTCGGTGAGGGTGCCGGTCCCGGGGGTGACGGTGGCGACGTCCTCGCGCAGCATGCGCAGCAGGTAGCCGAGGAGGTACGCGGGGGCGTGGCACTTGCGCAGGCCCATGACGTGGACGCGCGGGGCCTCGGCCAGTGCCCGTACGGCGGCGTCCCAGGTGTCCTGGGGGATGCGGGCGAAGGTGCGGGCGATGTTGGCGCGGTCCAGGGCGACGGAGCGTTCCAGGAGGTCGCCGTCGTCGGTGCCGAGTTGTTCGAGGTTGTCGTAGCGGCGGAGCAGTTGGGCCTGTTCGCGGAGGTGGGCGCGGCAGAGGCGGGTGAGGCCCGGGTAGCCGTCGAGGCCGAGGCCCGCGGCGAAGCGGACGACGGTGGCTTCGTTGACGCCGACGGCCGAGGCGAGCTCGGAGACGGTCATGAAGGCGACGCCTTCGGGGTCGGCGAGGAGCCGGTCGGCCAGCAGGCGCTGGGAGCGGGTGAGGGTGTCCGTTCGGCGCTGCAGTTCGGCGACGAGTTCGCCGTAGGTCTGCGGTGGGTGCGAGGGGCGGGACGGTGCGGGGGCCATGACAGGGATTCTCTCGTACGGGGCCGCGCGGGCCGGGGCGGCGTGCACGGCAGACATGGCAGACACGGCAAGCACAACAGGCACGGCGGGCCGCCCGGTCCGCGTACGGTCCGGGTGCTCAGACGAGCTCGCCCCGGGCGTAGGCCGGCAGCGGCAGGGTGGCCGTGCGTCCGTCGGTGCCGCGTACGGTGATCCGGTCCTCGGTGAGGTCGGCGACGGCGGTGCAGAGGGTCATCAGGGGGTCGGTGCCGGCGGCGGTGCGGTGCACGCCGTGCGGCAGGGGCGCGCCGGTCAGGACGTCGAGGAACCAGTCGGCACCGGGCTCCTCCTCCGGAACGTCGAGCCGGTCCAGGACCGCGCCGCGTGCCACGCTCTCCTCGTACTGCCCGAGACTGCGGGCGGCCTCTGTGGCGTCCCCGGTCGCGAAGGCCTCACCCGTCGCAGGGGCGATGCCCGGGGCGTCCAGCACAGCAGGCAACCGGCGCAGGTGGTTGGTATGCCACTGGAGTGGTGCCCGGGGGCCGACTTCATGGGCGGCGGTGCGTCCTGCGACGCTCTCGACGACCACGACGCGGCCGGTGGCGGCCTCGCCGAGGGTGTAGGCGAAGCCGCCGGCGGTGGGGTGGGTGGTGAGGTGGTGGAGGGCTTCGTCGAGGGTGCGGGCCTGTTGCAGGGCGCGGGCGACGAAGTGGCGGCCGGGTGCGTCGGCGGGGGTGGTGGCCTGGAGGTGGTTGATGCCCCAGACGAGGCCGTGGCCGGTGGCGGTGAAGGTGTTGGCGGGCAGGAAGCCCGGGTACCACTGGACGGTGACCGGTGCTTCGCCGTCGATGCGCAGGGTGAGGAGCATCAGGCGGCCGGCGAGGGCGGGGGCGCCGTCCTCGTTGTGGGCGACACGGGAGCGGGTGCGGCGCCAGCCGAGGTCGGTGCAGCCGGTGCCGTCGGCGGTGCCGAGGTCGCCGCGGAGGTTGGCGAGGAGCAGGTCGTGGAAGGGCACGTCGGCGCCGGCGGCCAGTTCCCGGAGTTCGGCGAGCTGGACGGGCCAGTGGTTCTCGGTGCGGCGCAGCAGGCGTTCGGCGCGTGCGCGGCCGGGGCCGTCGGCGGTGCGGGCGCGGAGTGCGGCGCGTTCGGGCAGGGCGTCCTGGACGGCGCGGATGTCGGCGCGGGTGGTGTCGCCGAGGGTGCGGAAGACGGCGGAGCGTTCGCCGGAGAGCACCAGCCATCGCAGTCCCGCGAGTTCCTGCTCCCGGACCTCCGCACCCATCGCGCACCCGCCTCTCGTGACGTAATAAAAATTGCAAAGCCATCAGCCTACGCAATCTCTATTGCGCCACGTCGCTCGACCCCGCCCCTCACACCTCCTTCGGCCCTCACACCTCCCCGCCCCTCACACCTCCCGTACCTCGAACCCGTCCAGCACGAACTCCGCCGTCCCGTCGTCCCCCGTCTTCCGGAGGCCCACCCACGCCTCGCCCTTCTCCGGCGCGGTGAACTCGTAGGAGAAGGCGGTGGGCCGGGTGGCGACGGGCAGCGGCTCGCGGCTCAGCTCGCGCGCCGCCGGCTCGTCGACGGCGGTGATCCAGGCGTACTGGTCCGCCTTCTCGTTCTCGTACCGGAAGGTGACCCGGTAGCGGCGGCCCGGCGCGAAGCGGACGGTGTGCGGCACCGTGCGGTACACCAGCCCCTTGTTCTCGCCGCGCGACTTCAGCGACTGGCTGCCGTCGATCACGTCGTCGACGGCCTTTCCGTTCCAGCCGCGCTGGGTGTAGGGCGCGTGGCGCTGGGCGATGTGGGTGCGCGGGTCGTTCGCGCCGCCCGCGTCGCCCTTGACGAAGACGCCCCAGCCCTGCGGTACGTGCTCGAAGTCCTCGTACGCCAGCGTGCCGGGCTTCGTCGTGTGGACGGCCGGGACGACGCGTACGTTGTCGAAGCGGACGCGGGCCCGGCCCGCCGCGGCCTTCAGGGACAGCGTCACCGGGCCGCCGCCCTCGGGGACGGTGAAGCGGGTGAACATCCGCTGGAAGCGGGTGCCGTGCTTGCGGTCGGCGCCCACGAAGTTGCCGGCCGTGGAGGTCTCGGTCCAGTTGACGGCGGTGACCCCGTCGGCGGTGCGTACGGCCAGTTCGGCGCGGCGCCGCTCCCCCGCCTTCTCGCCGACCTCGACCTGGACGGATGCCGCGTAGGTGCCGGGCGCGAGGCGGTGCAGGCGACGGGCCACCGTGGCGGCGGCGCCGGCCCCGATGACCAGTTCGTAGTCGCCCAGCGCGCTCGCGCGTACCGCCGCCGGGCCGGTGACCTGTCGGCCGTCGAGCGTGCCGGAGTGGAAGCCGGGGTCGGGCAGGGGCGTGCCCTCGCCCCAGCCGGGCGCCTCCTGGGCCGCGGCCCGCCGCCGGTGGACGACGTACGGGACGCCGGCCGCCGCGTCGAGGGTGACCTTGCCGCCCGTGACCGGCAGCCGCCGCTCGTCGGCGCGGCCCTGGTCGGTGAGGTGGTACAGGTACACCGTGCCGGTCCGCCAGCCGCGCGGCAGGGTCCAGGTCGTCGTGCCGCCCGCGGGATTGTAGTGGTAGAGCTTCTGCGGGTCGGTGGCGCGGCGCGGTTCCCACGGCAGCAGGTAGGTGCCGTCGTCGTACACCAGCCGCCCGTCCGTGGTGATCCGCCGCTTGCCGCCGTCGGCGTCGGAGACGGCCGTACGGGTCGGGCCCTCGAAGGTGATCTCGTGCTCGCCCCAGGTGCTGACGGGGTACGCCTGGAGGTACTTGGCGGGCAGCGCGTCCCGCCAGATGATCTCGTAGAAGGCGTGCCAGTCGGTCTTGCCGACCCAGCCTTCGAAGTTGCCCATGCGGGGTGCGCCCAGGAGCGTCGGCCACTTGTCGGCGAAGACGTCCTTGTGGTGGTTGCGGAGGAAGCGGATCAGCTTGCTGTTGATGCCGCGGGAGGTGTCGCCGCCGTAGTCGGTCTCGTTGGCCCAGTGCGACCAGAGGGAGGAGCGTTCCAGGCCGTGGCCCCATTCGGTGGTGATCTGCCAGCCCTGGTCGCGGAGGTGGCGCTGGAGGCGGTCGGAGTTCCAGCCGGACTCGCGGAAGACGTCGATGTAGAGGGTGTTCAGGGCCGGGTCGGTCTCGTCGCGCAGCTGCTGGAAGCGGGCGGCGATGTCGCCGGAGACCAGGTCGCGGCGGGCGTCGATGCGGTACGACTGGTCGAGCCAGTCCCACTGCTCGTCCGTCTTGTCCACCAGCTTCTCGGAGAAGGCGTGCGCGACCGGGTAGGACTCGGTGGCGTTGACGTGCACGGCGAAGTCGCTGTTCCACTTCTTCCCGGCGCGGACCAGCGCGTTGAGGTCCGCGAGGCCGCCGGCCCGTTCGTTGTGGTTGCCGCCGTAGTCGGGGTGCGCGGAGTCGTGGCCCTCGGACTGGTAGCCCTTGAGGAGAGTGAACTGCCGCAGCCCGTCCGTGGCGAGGGAGATCCGCTTGACGTGGTCGAGGGTGGCGAGGAACGGGTTGGTGGCCTGGCTGGCGAAGTTGAACGGGATGTGCGGCACGACGCGGAGGTGCTGCTCGTCCGCGCCGAGCGGCTCGACCATGATGTCGCGCAGCGCGATGGCGGCGTCCTGCCAGTCGACGCGGCCGTCGCCGTTGCGGTCGCGGGTGAGGATCACGGTGGCGTACGGCAGCGGTTCGGTGGCGTCCACGGGGGCGGTCGCCGCGCGGTGCGTCCACTGGCCGCAGGCCAGGCGCGCCTCGGTGTGACCGTCGCGGCGTACGGTCTGCCGCCACAGTCGGCCGTTCTCCCAGGTGGTGGCCCCGGCGGGCTTGTCGTACACGGTGTTGGTCTCCAGCGCCGCGGCCAGCTCGTCGGTGGCGACGACGGCGTACGCGCAGCCGAGGGGCGCGGGGTCGGCGGGGGTGGCGTCGGTGACCTGGACGAGGGTGTCGCCGCTCTTGGCCTTGTCCAGTTCGACGCGGGCGGCGAGGAGGGTGGCGCCGGGCTGGTCGCTGCGGACGCTGAGCAGCGCGAGCGCGGGGATCTGCAGGGTGCCGACGCGCAGCGCCGCGGTGTCGGCGATCCGTGTGACGCGCCAGTCGACCTGCCAGCCGTCGACGGCGACCGTCACGTCGATCTCGGTGCCGCCGTCGAAGGCGAGGGTGTAGGCGATGCGGTCATCGGAGGGCCGCGCGGTGACCTCGGGGGTGTGTGCGGTGCCGTCGATGACGACCTCGGTGACCGGCTCGGTCCGGCCGTGCAGGACGGCGCCGGTGCCGGTGTCGGTGTAGGCGATGACGCGGGGGAAGGCGGTGTCGACGCGGACCTGGAGGCGGTCGGAGCGGAGTACGGCCTCGCCGGGGCGGGGTGCCGCGTGTGCGGTGCCGGCGCCGAGGGGCAGGGCGGTGCCGAGGGCGGCGAGGGCGGTGGTGGCGACGACGGTCCTGCGGCTGGGCCCGTGCCCGTCACCTGTGTGTCCGTTCACGCGCACTGTCCTCCTTCGCACCGGCGGCCTTGTCGCGGACAGCGTGCTGCCCGTGCGTCGGGTGCGCCCATGGACAAAGGAGGGACAGGTGTTGGACTAACGGAGGGGCGAAGTTGGGACGGATGGGGGGCGGGACGGCGGAGGGGCGGAGGCGGGCCGGTCGCTCGCCGCCGCGGGACCGGCGGAGGGGCGGTGCCGCCGCACGCGGCACCGCCCCCGGTCAGCGGCGTGGTCAGCCGCCGAGCTCGCCCGCGCCCTTCTTTATGTCCGCGGCGAAGGCGCTCACCTCGGTGTAGACGCCGGGCTTGCCGGGACGTGCGCAGCCCTCGCCCCAGCTGACGATGCCGACCTGGATCCAGTCACCGGCGTCGTCCTTGCGGAACATCGGGCCGCCGGAGTCGCCCTGGCAGGTGTCCACGCCGCCGGTGTCCAGCTTGCCGGCGCACAGTTCGTCGCCGGGGGTGAGGTCGGCGCCGTAGGCCTTCTCGCAGGTGGCGTCGTCGATGAACGGCACCTCGGCCTTGAGGAGGTAGCGCTGCTGGGAGCCGCCCTCCTTGTCGGCGCCCCAGCCGGCAATGGTGAAGTCGCCGGTGTTGTAGGTGTCGTTCTCGGCGATCTTCAGGGTGGGGAGGTTCTCGATCGGCTTGGCGAGCTTGATCAGGGCCCAGTCCTTGCCCTTGCCGTTGTAGCCCGGGGCCTGGAGGACCTCGGTGGACTTCACCTTCACGGCGGCGGAGTCCTTGAGGTCGACCACGCCGGCGGTCGCGGTGATGGAGGTGTCCTTGCCGCTGCCGTCCACGCAGTGCGCGGCGGTCAGCACGACGTCCTTGGCGTACAGGGCGCCGCCGCAGCCCATGGACAGGCGGATCATGAAGGGGAACTCGCCCTGCTGGGCGCGGGTGCCGCCGACGACCTTGGTCTCGTTCCCGCCGTCACGGGCGGGGGTGGCGGCGCCTGCGGTGCCGGGCTGGAGGCTGACGGCCGCGAGGGCTACGGCTCCGACGGCTGCGGCTCTCTTGAGGTGCTTCAGGTAGTTCAACGGGCTTCCTTTCGTGGGGGGTTGCGCGCCAAGACGGTTGTCCATGACGGGCCCATGCCAACACCGGAGCCGGTGTCCGCCGCCGGGAGGAACATCTGCGGAATCAATGGCGGCGCACGGAAAGGCGTCCGGACCCAGTGGGGGTGAGCCCGTAAAGCGCCCTGCGATTATGTGGAACGAGAGACAAGAGTGACAAGGGCATCCAACCGCTCAATTCCGTTGTACCCGGGGGCAGTACGCCCCATACCGCCCGGTCCCTCCTGCTCGTAGAGTGGTGGAGTGGCAGTGGGAGGCACCGGGCGTCCGGGCGGTCCCGGCAGCCCGGGCCGGTCGGCCGGCGCCGGCAGCGAGGTCGTGCACGGCTACCCGCACCTGGAAACGGTCCGCTCGGCCGTCACCGCGCTCTACAAACGCCTGTCGTACGACACGGTGCGCACCTTCGACATGGCGGTGCCGCCCGTCGACGCGGCGTTCGCCGACCAGGAGGACCTGCACCTGGGCGTGCAGCGGGTGGCCCGCACGATGGTGGCCCATCTGCGGCTGCCGGACGCCCGCATGATCGTCTCCTTCCGGACGATGCGGCACGCCGCCCACGTCGAACTGACCGCGGGCCCCGAGTACTTCATCGAGCTCAACGACCGCTTCCGGGACCACCGCGAGGACATCGCCGCAGCCCTCGCCCACGAAGTGATGCACATCTACCTGCACCGCCTGGGCCTGTCCTTCCCCGGTACGCACGCCAACGAGATCCTCACCGACACCGCGACCGCCTACCTCGGCGCCGGCTGGCTGCTGCTGGACGCCTACCGGGAGCACGGCACCGCCTCGCAGAAGCTGGGCTACCTCACCCCCGAGGAGTTCGGGTACGTCCTCGCCAAGCGGGCGCTGTTCTTCGGCGAGGACCCCGCGCCGTGGTTCACCAGCCCGCAGGCGTACGACGCGTACCGCGCGGGGCGGCTGCGGGCACTGCGGGACACCCGGCAGCCGCCGCTGGCCGCCGCCGGCCGGTCCGAGCGGCGACGGTACGCCAAGGACCGGCGTGCGGCGCGTGTACCGCGCGCCTCCGGCCCGCCGCCGGACGCCGGGTACGTCTTCGACGGGCCGGGGCCGCTGCGCGTCACCTTCCCGTGCCCGGTCTGCCACCAGCGCGTCCGGCTGCCGGTGCGCGGCCCGGTCCGCGCCCGCTGCACGCTGTGCCGCACGGAGCTGGAGTGCGACACGTAGGAGGGATGACTACAGCCAGTCGGTGTCCGGGGTGGCGGCGCGCAGCACCGCCGCCGCGTCCCCGAGCACCGGTTCGCCGTGCGGTACGCACACGGTCTCCAGTGGCGTGAGCGACGCCAGCCGCCGGAAGGAGGCGATCGCCGCCGCCCGGTCGACGTTGAACGGGCCGAGCACCACCCGCCCCTCCCCCTCGCCGATGATGTCGCCGGGGAAGAGCACCCCGGACCGGGGCAGGTGCAGGGCGACACCGCCGGGGGTGTGGCCGTGCGTGGCGTACACGTGCACCGGCTCGCCCCAGCCCTCCAGTACGTCGCCGTCGTGCAGTTCGACGTCGACCGCTGCGGGGCGCAGCTCCGGCAGCCCCGCGGCCGCGAGGCCCGCCATGACCTGCTCGTGCAGCACCTGCTCTGCGGCGGTGGGGACCGGCTTCGGCTCGGGTGCCTCGCCGCGGATGACGGGGGCGTCGGGCGCGCCGGCCAGCACGGTGGCGCCGGTGGCCGCCGCGAGGTCGGCGGCCGAGCCGATGTGGTCGATGTGCGAGTGGGTGAGCACGATCCGCCGGACGTCCGCCGGCTGACCGCCGAGCGCGGCCAGCGCCTTGAGGATCGCCGGGGCCGAGCCCGGTACGCCGGTGTCCACCAGGGCGTATCCGGGCCGCCCCGCGGGGCCGCCGGCCGGCAGGCGGACGGCGTACACATGCCCCACGGGGAACGGGAACTGCCATATGGAAGGGGTGAGTTGTCTGGGTTCCATGCGGCGACACTATGGAGACTGCGCCCCGAAGTGACGTGCGCGCGGCGGGCGTTCACCCAGCGCGTAGCGCGTGGGAGCGGCGGGCGGGGGTCAGTCCTGCTGCCGTGGGCGGAGCACCGGGCGGAGGGCCTCCAGGACGGCGGGGTCCTCGACGGTGGCGGGGACCGGCTCGTCCACGCCGTCGGCGAGGGCGCGCATGCTGCGGCGCAGGATCTTGCCGGAGCGGGTCTTGGGCAGCGCGGGCACGATCACGGCCTCCTTCAGGGCGGCGACGGCGCCGATCTCCCGGCGTACGGACTGCACCAGTTCGGCGGCGACCCGGTCGTGGTCGTCCGTGGCGCCGGCCTTGAGGACCACCAGGGCCCGCGGCACCTGGCCCTTGAGCGCGTCGGCGACGCCGATGACGGCGCACTCCGAGACCGCCGGGTGGCTCGCGAGGACGGCCTCCATCGCCCCCGAGGACAGCCGGTGCCCGGCGACGTTGATCACGTCGTCCGTGCGGCCCATGATGAAGACGTAGCCGTCCTCGTCGACGTATCCGCCGTCGCCGGTCGCGTAGTGGCCGGGGAACCGCGACAGGTACGAGGACACGTACCGTTCGTCGTCGTTCCAGAGGGTGGGCAGCGAGCCGGGCGGCAGCGGCAGCCGCAGCGCGACCGAGCCGTCCTGCCCGGGGCCGCACGGCTCCCCGTTCTCGTCCAGGACCCGCAGGTCGTAGCCGGGCACCGGCACGGTCGGCGAGCCGGGCTTGACCGGCATCGGGTCCAGTCCGCGCAGGTTGGCGGCGATCGGCCAGCCGGTCTCGGTCTGCCACCAGTTGTCGATCACCGGCACGTCCAGCACCCGGCTCGCCCAGTGGTACGTCCCCGGGTCCAGCCGCTCCCCGGCCATGAAGAGCGTGCGCAGCGAGCCGGTGTCGTGGCCGGCGAGGAGCGCCGCTTCGGGGTCCTCCTTGCGGACGGCGCGCAGTGCGGTGGGCGCGGTGAACAGTGCCTTGACGCGGTGCTCGGCGATCACCCGCCAGAAGGCGGCCGCGTCCGGGGTGCCGACGGGCTTGCCCTCGTACAGGACGGTGGTGGCGCCGGTCAGCAGCGGGGCGTAGACGATGTAGGAGTGGCCGACGACCCAGCCGACGTCGGAGGCCGTCCACCAGACGTCGCCGGGGCCGATGTCGAAGACGTTGGCCATGCTCCAGGTGAGGGCGACGGCGTGGCCGCCGTTGTCGCGGACGACTCCCTTGGGGCGGCCGGTGGTGCCGGAGGTGTAGAGGATGTAGAGCGGGTCGGTGGCGGCGACGGGGACGCAGTCGGCGGGTGCGGCGGCCGCCATGGCCTCGTCCCAGTCCAGGTCGCGCTCGGTCATCTCCGCGCGTTCCTGCGGCCGTTGCAGGACGACGCAGTGGTCGGGCGTGTGCTCGGCGATGCGCAGCGCCTCGTCGAGCATCGGCTTGTACGGGACGACGCGCTTGCCCTCGATGCCGCAGGACGCGGAGACGACGACCTTGGGCCGGGCGTCGTCGATGCGGACGGCGAGCTCCCGCGGCGCGAAGCCGCCGAAGACGACGGAGTGCACGGCGCCGAGGCGGGCGCAGGCCAGCATCGCGACGGCCGCCTGCGGGACCATCGGCAGGTAGAGGACGACGCGGTCGCCTCTGCCGACGCCGAGGGAGCGGAGGACGCCGGCGAAGCGGGCCGTCGCGTCCAGGAGTTCGGCGTAGCTGAGGTGCTCCTGCGTGCCGGTGACGGGGCTGTCGTGGATCAGCGCGGTGCGGTCGCCGTGGCCGGCGGCGACGTGCCGGTCCAGGGCGTTGTAGCAGGTGTTGAGCTCGCCGTCGGGGAACCAGCGGAAGAACGGCGGGCGGTCCGCGTCCAGTACGCGGCCGGGTTTCCTCGTCCAGGTCACCGCCTCGGCCGCGGCTCCCCAGAAGCCTTCGGGGTCGCTGATGCTCTGGTCGTGCGCCGCACGGTAGGCACGCATCGTCGCGCTCACTCCTCGTCTCGGCCGACCGGCCGCGCAGGTCTCCGCTCACCGCCCTGCCGGCGTCCTGGTCGGTCTTCGGGCGTCCACTGTGTCCTGTACGGGGCGCCGGAGGAAGAGGGGCGCACGGGCGGGCGGGGCGGCTGTGCGGTCGTACCGGTGCGGCGGCGGCCGGACCGGTCGCGGCGGTGGGGCCTGGAGCGCACTCCAGCGCCTAGGCTCCCCGGTATGAGCCCTTCCATCGCCACCAACACCACCGTCGAACTCGCCGAGCTGCTGGAATTCGTCCGCCCCCGGCACCGCGCCATCCTGCTGACCCGCCGGTCGGACGGCACCCCTCAGGGCTCGCCGCTGACCTGCGGCGTGGACGACTCGGGCCGGATCGTGATCTCCACGTACCCCGAGCGCGCCAAGGTCCGCAACGCCCGCCGCGCGCCGTCCGTCAGCGTCATCGTCCTCTCCGACGACTGGAACGGCCCGTGGGTGCAGGTCGACGGCGAGGCCGAGGTCATCGACGCGCCGGACTCGGTGGAGCCGCTGGTGGAGTACTTCCGCAACATCTCCGGCGAGCACCCGGACTGGGACGAGTACCGCGCGGCCATGCTGAAGCAGGGCAAGTCGATCATCCGCATCACCCCCCGCCGCTGGGGCCCCATCGCCACGGGCGGCTTCCCGGCCCGCCTGGCCGAGGACGAGGGCTGAGGCAGTCTCAGGGTTTCGGCGGGTACAGCTTGAAGGTGGAGGTGTCGACGGCGAAGCCGAACGGGGCCGGCAGCTCCACCGGCTCGCCGAACTCCAATGTGGTGACGGTCCGATAGCCGTTGGTGTGCGGCTGCGAGTGCAGTGAGCACGTGCCGATGTTCGGGTCGATCACGAGGTAGAGCGAGATTTCGCTCATGCCGTACCAGAACCGCTTCTTGATGTAGTCGACGTCCTTGTCGCTGGAAACGATCTCCACTACGAGGGCGACACGGTCGGCGGGGAACGGGTTGGCGTTGTCGGCCATCGCCTCAGGCGTGGTGACCGTGAGGTCCGCCTTCGGCTCAAACGAGGAAATGGGGGAAATCAGGGCCTGATCCGGCAACGCTGTCCAGCCGTGCGACTCGAACTGCATACCGAGCTTCATGACGATCTGATTGTGGAATGGGGCTGCCGACGCCTGCATAACGATCTTTCCGTCAATGAGCTCGATCTTCAGCTGATCGAGCTCAGGGAGATCTTCCAGAAAGCGCAGCAGATCGTGCGGGTTCTCGATCGGCGACATGTCCTCGGCCGTCTCATGATGCGTCAGGGGCATCGCGCGCCTCCTTTTCAGGCACAGCGTATGGAGAGCAGCAGCCTCCGGTACCACGATAGGCAATCGCCTCCACGATCGAGTGAAACGCGCCCGAAAGCACAGTGCGGCGCCTGCCCTCACCGGTCGGGGAAGGGGCAGGCGCCGCGTTTGTTCCGTACGTCGTTGTACGGGACATCTCTGGGCCGTCAGGACGGCACGGGCGTTATACGGCCAGTGCGCGGTCCGTCGGCTTGATGGGGGCGGGCAGGGAGGACGCGCCGGTCAGGAAGCGGTCCACGCCCTTGGCCGCGGAGCGGCCCTCGGCGATGGCCCACACGATCAGCGACTGGCCGCGGCCCGCGTCACCGGCGACGAACACGCCGGGGACGTTGGTCTCGAAGGCGGCGTCGCGGGCGATGTTGCCGCGCTCGTCCAGCTCCAGGCCGAACTGCTCGACCAGGCCGTTCTCCTTGTCGGTACCGGTGAAGCCCATCGCGAGGGTGACCAGCTGGGCCGGGATCCGCCGCTCGGTGCCGGGCTTCTGCTCCAGCTTGCCGTCCTTGAACTCCACCTCGATCAGGTGCAGCGCCTGGACGTTGCCGTCCTCGTCGCCCTCGAAGTGGGTGGTGTTCACGGAGTAGATCCGCTCGCCGCCCTCCTCGTGCGCGGAGGTGACCTTGTAGAGCATCGGGAAGGTCGGCCAGGGCTGGCCCTCGTTCCGCTCCTCGCCCGGCTTGGGCATGATCTCCAGCTGGGTCACGGACAGCGCGCCCTGCCGGTGGGCCGTGCCGACGCAGTCGGCGCCGGTGTCGCCGCCGCCGATGACGACGACGTGCTTGCCCTCGGCGGAGATCGGGGCGACGGTCAGGTCGCCCTCCTGCACCTTGTTCGCGAGGGGGAGGTACTCCATCGCGAAGTGGATGCCGTTCAGCTCACGGCCGGGCGCCGGCAGGTCGCGGGAGGTGGTCGAGCCCGCCGCGATCACGACGGCGTCGTACCGGCGGCGCAGCTTGGCTGCGTCGATGTCGCGGCCGATCTCCACCTCGGTGCGGAACTTGGTGCCCTCCGCGCGCATCTGCTCGATGCGGCGGTTGATGTGGCGCTTCTCCATCTTGAACTCGGGGATGCCGTAGCGGAGGAGACCACCGATACGGTCCGCGCGCTCGTAGACGGCGACGGTGTGGCCGGCGCGGGTCAGCTGCTGGGCGGCGGCGAGACCCGCCGGGCCCGAGCCGATGACGGCGACGGTCTTGCCGGACAGGCGCTCGGGCGGCTGCGGGGTGACGTCCCCGTTGTCCCACGCCTTGTCGATGATGGAGACCTCGACGTTCTTGATGGTCACCGGCGGCTGGTTGATGCCGAGCACGCAGGCGGCCTCGCACGGCGCGGGGCAGAGGCGACCGGTGAACTCCGGGAAGTTGTTGGTCGCGTGCAGCCGCTCGCTCGCGGCCTCCCAGTCCTCGCGGTACGCGTAGTCGTTCCACTCGGGGATGAGGTTCCCCAGCGGGCAGCCGTTGTGGCAGAACGGGATGCCGCAGTCCATGCAGCGCGAGGCCTGCTTGCTGATGATCGGCAGCAGGGAGCCGGGCTGGTAGACCTCGTTCCAGTCCTTGACGCGCTCCTCGACGGGACGGGTCTTGGCGACCTCGCGGTCGTGGTTCAGGAAGCCCTTGGGGTCAGCCATTGGTCGCCGCCTCCATCATCTTCTCGTGGGTCTCGGACTCGGAGAGTCCGGCCTGCTCGGCGGCTTCCTTGGCGGCGAGCACTGCCTGGTACGTGGGCGGGATGACCTTGCTGAAGCGCGCGGCCGCGCCATCCCAGTCGGCGAGGAGCTTCCCGGCGACGGTGGAGCCGGTCTCCTCCTGGTGGCGGCGCACCACGTCGTGCAGCCACTGCTTGTCGGTGTCGTTCAAGGGGTTGACCGCGCCGGTCATCTCCTTGTTGACGTTGGCCGGGTCCAGGTCGATGACGTACGCGAAGCCGCCGGACATACCGGCCGCGAAGTTGCGGCCCGTCTCGCCCAGGACGACCGCGTTGCCGCCGGTCATGTACTCGCAGCCGTGGTCGCCCACGCCCTCGGAGACCACCGTGGCGCCGGAGTTGCGGACGCAGAACCGCTCGCCGACCTTGCCGCGCAGGTACAGCTCGCCGCCGGTGGCACCGTAGGCGAGGGTGTTGCCCGCGATGGTGGAGTACTCGGCCAGGTGGTCGGCGCCGCGGTCCGGGCGGACGACGACGCGGCCGCCGGACAGGCCCTTGCCGACGTAGTCGTTGGCGTCGCCCTCCAGGCGGAGGGTGACCCCCTTCGGCAGGAACGCGCCGAAGGACTGGCCGGCCGAACCGGTGAAGGTGATGTCGATGGTGTCGTCGGGCAGACCCGCGCCGCCGAACTTCTTCGTCACCTCGTGGCCGAGCATGGTGCCGACCGTGCGGTTGATGTTGCGGATGGCGACCTGTGCCCGGACGGGCTCGGCCTGCTCCGCGGTGTCCGCGTTCAGGGCGTCGGCGGCCAGCTTGATGAGCTGGTTGTCCAGCGCCTTCTCCAGGCCGTGGTCCTGGATGGCGATCTGGTGGCGGACGGAGCCCTCGGGCAGCTCGGGCACGTGCAGCAGCGGGGCCAGGTCCAGGCCCTGCGCCTTCCAGTGGTTCACCGCGCGGGTGGTGTCCAGCAGCTCGGCGTGGCCGACGGCCTCCTCCAGGCTGCGGAAGCCCAGCTCGGCGAGGAGCTCACGGACCTCCTCGGCGATGAACTGGAAGAAGTTGACGACGTACTCGGCCTTGCCGGTGAACCGCTCGCGCAGCGTCGGGTTCTGGGTGGCGATGCCGACCGGGCAGGTGTCCAGGTGGCAGACGCGCATCATGACGCAGCCGGAGACCACCAGCGGGGCGGTCGCGAAGCCGTACTCCTCGGCGCCCAGCAGGGCGGCGATGACCACGTCGCGGCCGGTCTTCAGCTGGCCGTCGGTCTGCACGACGATGCGGTCGCGCAGGCCGTTGAGGAGCAGCGTCTGCTGGGTCTCGGCGAGGCCGAGCTCCCAGGGGCCGCCGGCGTGCTTCAGCGAGGTGAGCGGCGAGGCGCCCGTACCGCCGTCGTGGCCGGAGATGAGGACGACGTCCGCGTGCGCCTTGGAGACGCCCGCGGCGACCGTGCCGACGCCGACCTCGGAGACCAGCTTCACGTGGATGCGGGCCTGCGGGTTGGCGTTCTTGAGGTCGTGGATCAGCTGAGCCAGGTCCTCGATGGAGTAGATGTCGTGGTGCGGCGGCGGGGAGATCAGGCCCACGCCCGGCGTCGAGTGACGCGTCTTGGCAACCCACGGGTAGACCTTGTGGCCGGGCAGCTGGCCGCCCTCGCCGGGCTTGGCGCCCTGGGCCATCTTGATCTGGATGTCGTCGGAGTTGACCAGGTACTCGGACGTGACACCGAAGCGGCCGGAGGCGACCTGCTTGATGGACGAGCGGCGCGCCGGGTCGTACAGGCGCTCCGGGTCCTCGCCGCCCTCACCGGTGTTGGACTTGCCGCCCAGCTGGTTCATGGCGATGGCGAGGGTCTCGTGCGCCTCCTGGGAGATGGAGCCGTACGACATGGCGCCGGTGGAGAACCGCTTGACGATCTCGCTGACCGGCTCGACCTCCTCGATCGGGATCGAGGGCCGGTCGGACTTGAAGCCGAACAGGCCGCGCAGCGTCATCAGGCGCTCGGACTGCTCGTTCACCCGCTCGGTGTACTTCTTGAAGATGTCGTACTTGCCCGAGCGCGCGGAGTGCTGCAGGCGGAAGACGGTCTCCGGGTCGAACAGGTGCGGCTCGCCCTCGCGGCGCCACTGGTACTCGCCGCCGATGTCCAGCGCACGGTGCGCCGGGGCGATGCCGGAGGCCGGGTACGCCTTGGCGTGCCGCTGGGCGACCTCCTTGGCGACGACGTCCAGGCCCGCGCCGCCGATCTTGGTGGCGGTGCCGTGGAAGTACTTGTCGACGAAGGCCTCGTCCAGGCCGACGGCCTCGAAGACCTGCGCGCCGCGGTAGGAGGCGACGGTGGAGATGCCCATCTTGGACATGACCTTCAGGACGCCCTTGCCGAGCGCCTTGATCAGGTGCTTGATGGCGGTCTCGGCCTCGATGCCGGGCAGGAAGGTGCCGGCGCGCACCAGGTCCTCGACGGACTCCATGGCCAGGTACGGGTTGACCGCGGCGGCGCCGTAGCCGATCAGCAGCGCGACGTGGTGGACCTCGCGGACGTCACCGGCCTCGACGAGCAGACCCACCTGGGTGCGCTGCTTCGTGCGGATGAGGTGGTGGTGGACGGCGGAGGTGAGCAGCAGCGACGGGATCGGCGCGTGCTCGGCGTCGGAGTGCCGGTCGGAGAGGACGATCAGGCGGGCGCCGTCCTCGATGGCGGCCTCGGCCTCGGCGCAGATCTCGTCGATGCGGGCCGCGAGGGACTCGCCGCCGCCGTTGACGCGGTAGAGGCCGGAGAGGGTCACGGCCGTCATGCCCGGCATGTCGCCGTCGGCGTTGATGTGGATGAGCTTGGCCAGCTCATCGTTGTCGATCACCGGGAAGGGCAGCGTGACGCTGCGGCAGGAGGCCGCGGTGGGCTCCAGGATGTTGCCCTGGGGGCCGAGCGAGGAGATCAGCGAGGTGACGAGCTCCTCGCGGATGGCGTCCAGCGGCGGGTTGGTGACCTGCGCGAACAGCTGGGTGAAGTAGTCGAACAGCAGCCGGGGGCGCTCGGAGAGCGCGGCGATCGGCGAGTCCGTACCCATCGAACCGATGGGCTCGGCACCGGCCTTGGCCATCGGCGCGAGGAGGACGCGCAGCTCTTCCTCGGTGTAGCCGAAGGTCTGCTGGCGGCGGGTGACCGAGGCGTGGGTGTGCACGATGTGCTCGCGCTCGGGGAGGTCCTCCAGCTCGATCTCGCCGGCCTCCAGCCACTCCGCGTAGGGGTGTTCGGCGGCGAGGGCGCCCTTGATCTCGTCGTCCTCGACGATGCGGTGCTCGGCGGTGTCCACGAGGAACATCCGGCCGGGCTGCAGGCGGCCCTTGCGGACGACCTTGGCGGGGTCGATGTCCAGGACGCCGACCTCGGAGGAGAGCACGACGAGGCCGTCGTCGGTGACCCAGTAGCGGCCGGGGCGCAGGCCGTTGCGGTCCAGGACCGCGCCGACCTGGGTGCCGTCGGTGAAGGTGACGCAGGCCGGGCCGTCCCAGGGCTCCATCATCGTGGAGTGGTACTGGTAGAAGGCGCGCCGGGCCGGGTCCATGGAGGGGCTGTTCTCCCAGGCCTCCGGGACCATCATCAGCACGGAGTGCGGCAGCGAGCGGCCGCCGAGGTGGAGCAGCTCCAGGACCTCGTCGAAGGACGCGGAGTCCGAGGCGTCCGGCGTACAGACGGGGAACAGGCGGTCCAGCGTCTCGGTGGCGTCGCCGAAGAGCTTGCTGGAGAGCTGGGACTCGCGGGCGCGCATCCAGTTGCGGTTGCCCTTGACCGTGTTGATCTCGCCGTTGTGCGCGACGAAGCGGTACGGGTGGGCCAGCGGCCAGCTCGGGAAGGTGTTGGTGGAGAACCGCGAGTGGACCAGCGCGATGGCGGTGGCGAAGCGGCGGTCCGAGAGGTCCGGGAAGAACGGCTCCAGCTGACCGGTGGTCAGCATGCCCTTGTAGACGATCGTCCGGGCGGAGAGCGAGGGGAAGTACACGCCGGCCTCGCGCTCGGCGCGCTTGCGCAGCACGAAGGCCTTGCGGTCCAGCGCCAGCCCGGTGTTCTCGCCGTCCGAGACGAAGATCTGGGAGAAGGCGGGCATGGTGGCGCGGGCGCCGTTGCCGAGCAGCTGCGGGGCGACCGGCACGACACGCCAGCCGAGGACGTTCAGCCCCTCCTCGGACGCGATCGTCTCGATCTTCGAGACGGCGGCCTGGGCCTCCTCGGCGTCCGAGGGGAGGAAGGCGATGCCCGCCGCGTAGGCGCCGGCCTCGGGGAGTTCGAAGGTGACGTTCTCGCGGAGGAAGGCGTCGGGGATCTGCAGGAGGATGCCCGCACCGTCGCCGGAGTCGGGCTCGGAGCCGGTGGCGCCGCGGTGTTCGAGGTTCCGCAGAACAGTCAGGGCCTGCTCGACCAGCGCGTGGCTCGCCTCACCGGTGAGGGTCGCGACAAAGCCGACGCCACAGGCGTCGTGCTCGTTGCGCGGGTCGTACATCCCCTGCTGGGCGGGGCGCCCGTCCATGGGCGACCAGGCGGCGCTGGTGGCGCTGCCGGTGGTCGCGGAGTGCGTGGACGCGGAACGCATCGGCTCTCCCAACGTCGTCGTGGCATGTGCAGTGCCGAGGGACGACGTTGGCCCTCCGCGAATTTTGCGTGCAGGTTACAGGATGACCTCGATCTCGGGAATCGGATAGAGGCTTCCAGCATGCGGACACCGCTCAGGGCGGTGGATCGAGAACGCAGTGGGACAGAGCATCGTCCGACAGCGCGGGTCGCCGGCAAGCCACGTTGCCTCCGGCGTCAGTGCCTTATGCCCGCTGGTCATTTTCTGAAACCGCGAGGTAACACGTTAATTATGCGCCTGCACGCATAGGAAGTCACCCTACGGCGGTTCCGAACAGTGCGCCCAGGACGTACGTCACACCTGCGGCGGCACCACCGAGGGCCAACTGGCGCAACCCGCTGTACCACCACGAACGCGCCGTCACCCGAGCCACCACCGCGCCACAGCCGAAGAGTCCGAGCAGCGCCAGGATCACCGCGGGCCACAGCGCGGAGGCACCCAGAAGGTACGGCAACACCGGCAGCAGCGCACCCAGTGCGAAGGAGCCGAACGAGGAAACGGCGGCGACGAGCGGGGAGGGCAGGTCCGACGGATCCACGCCCAACTCCTCGCGCGCGTGAATCTCCAGGGCCTGCTCCGGGTCCTTGGAGAGCTGCGCCGCGACCTCGCGGGCGAGGGCCGGCTCCACCCCGCGCGACTCGTACAGAGCGGCCAGCTCCGCCTGCTCGTCCTTGGGGTGCTTGCGCAGCTCACGGCGCTCCACGTCCAGCTCCGCCTGGACCAGCTCACGCTGCGAGGCCACCGAGGTGTACTCACCGGCGGCCATCGAGAAGGCGCCTGCGGCCAGGCCGGCCAGCCCCGTGATGACGAGGGTCTGCTGCGACACCGAGCCGCCCGCCACGCCCGTCATCAGGGCGAGGTTCGACACCAGGCCGTCCATCGCGCCGAACACCGCCGGGCGGAGCCAGCCGCCGTTCACGTCACGGTGAGTGTGGTTGTCACGGTGGGCAATGTGCGTAGGAGCCGACGCGTCCATGACATCTGTGACGGACATAAGGGACCTCTCCCTCCCTCACGAGGTGTGGGCCGATGAGCGGCACTTCCCCCTGGAACACTTTCGAAGTTATGCGGCCCACACCCCTCCGCGCTAGCAAGGAAGGCCGTACTTACCGCTCTGACCTGCGGGTTTACCGGAACGATCACCACGTGATCCGGCTCACAGCGGCTACTCTCCGGCGGCCTGTTTCCGGTCATCGCGACATCGTTCCGATCCGGCCTGATGTCCCCCCATTCGCGGCAAACCGGCCCTACGATCCCTCCCACGCGTACGCATCCGGGACCGGTCGGCGGAAGGGCACGCACATGAGCACACCGCACGCCCCCTCACCCGTCCCCCTCACCCCGGGTGACCGCACCGCCGATCCGCGCGACCGGGCCCGCGGCTCCCTCCTGGGCCTCGCCGTCGGCGACGCGCTCGGCGCCCCCGCCGAGAACATGAAGCCCTCGCAGATCCGCCGCAGGTGGGGCCGCATCGAAGGCTTCGTCGCCGACGACCCCGCAGGCACCGACGACACCGAATACGCCATCTTCTCCGGGCTGCTGCTGGCCGAGCACGGCGCGGCGCTCACCGTCGCGCACGTCGAGGCCGCCTGGCACCAGTGGATCGCCGACCTGGACGAAGGCCCCTTCCGCGGCGCCGGATTCAGCGAGCGCGGCACCCTGGAGAACCTCCGCAGGGGCCTCGCCGCACCGATCTCGGCCCAGCACCGGCATGCCTGGAGCGACGGACTGGCGATGCGGGCCGCACCCTTCGGCGTACACGCGGCGGGCCGGCCGGCCGAGGCCGCCCGCCTGGTGGCGGTGGACGGCACCGTCAGCCACGACGGCGAGGGCATCTACGGCGGCCAGGCCGTCGCCGCCGGGGTCGCGGCCGCAATGGTCGCCCGGACCACCGACGCGGTGATCGCCGCCGCGCTCTCCGTCGTCCCCGAGGACTCCTGGACAGCGCGCTCGCTGCGCCGCGCCGTGGCCGCCGCCCAGCGCTCCCGCCTGGCCCCCGGCATCACCCGGCTCGGCACCGAACGCGCCGTCCGCTCCGCCGTCGTCATCGGCGGCTACCCCTGGACCGACCTGGCGCCCGAGGCCGTCGGCCTGGCCTTCGGCGCGTTCGCCGCGGCGGCCGGCGACTTCCGCGGCGCGGTGCTGACCGCCGTCAACATGGGCCGGGACGCCGACACCACGGCGGCCGTCGCCGGCGCCCTGGCCGGCGCGCTCGGCGGCACGGCCGCCGTCCCCGCCGACTGGGCCCGGGTGATCGGCCCGGTACGCGGCAGCTGTCTGCCCTCCATGGCCGGCTACCACGTCCTGGACATCGCCGACCTGCTCACCCCGGACACCGCATGAGCACCACGGCGGACACCGCTGCCGCCGTCCCTCCCCCCGCCGCCGAGGCCCCGCACCAGGACGCCCCCGCCGGCGCCACCCGTATCGAGGGCCTCCTCCTCGGCCTCGCCGCCGGAGACGCCGCCGGCTGGCCCGCGAGCCGCCACCGCGCCGCCCGGATGCCCGAGTGGACCCGCCGGCTCACCCGCGAACTGGACACCTTCGCCGAACAGAACGCCACCACCACGCTCCCCGTCCCCATCGCCCTCAACCAGCCCCCCGAGCCGCTCCGCCTCGGCCCCTCCGACGACGCCGAATGGGCCGCCTTCACCGCCGGCTCCGTGCTCACGGCGGCCGGCGCCTTCCTCTCCGACCTGGGCCGGGACCGCCGGATGCGGGCCGCCCTCGACCTCGCCTGGAACGCCCTGGCCTGCGAGGTCGCGGCCGCCGCCGACCGCGCGCCGGAGGTCGAGTCGGCGGTGCTGCCGCTGCGCGCCCGGATCTCCGTACGCGCCGGGCTCGGCAACCTCGCCGCCGGGCTGCGGCCGCCCGCCACCGGCCACGACAACCCGCACTTCTTCGACGACGCGGCCTGCGTACGCGCCGCCGTACTCGCCGTCGTCCACCCCGGCGACCCCGCGTCGGCGGCCG
Organism: Streptomyces sp. NPDC047117; assembly: GCF_040643545.1. NCBI lineage: Bacteria > Bacillati > Actinomycetota > Actinomycetes > Kitasatosporales > Streptomycetaceae > Streptomyces > Streptomyces sp. NPDC047117. Next base: position 248,218 of record NZ_JBEYUN010000008.1, read on the forward strand.
GGCTCGCCGAGTTCGACGCCCGGTACACCCAGGACGGCGACGGCGTGCACGGCGCCCGCGCGATGGCCGCGGCGGTCGCCGCCGCGCTCGGCGGCACCGGCGTCGCGGCGTGCGTCGAGGCCGCCCTCGCCCAGCTCCCCGAGGGCACCGAGATCCGCCGCAACGCCCTGCACGCCGTGCACCTGGCCGAGGCCACCGCCGACGGCCGCCCCGGCGCCGCGTTCGCCCTCGTCCCCACCCTGGAGCACGAGATCGTCGACCACGTCTACAGCTACGGCATCGCCGCCGCCGAGACCGTGCCGGTCGCCCTCGCGCTGGCCCTCGCCGGCGGTGGCCGGACCGCCGAGGCGGTGCCCGCCGCCGCCTGCCTCTCCCGCGTCGCCGACTCCGCCCCCGCCCTCACCGGCGCCCTGACCGGCGCGCTCGGCGGCGCCGCCGCGCTGCCCGCCGCCTGGCGCGACACCTGCCGCACGCTCTCCGGCTGCGCGCTGCCCCGGCTGGCCGGCACCGACCTGGTCGAGCTGGCCGAGCTGCTCGCCGGCACCGAACTGACCACTCCGCAGACGCCCCCGGCGAAAGGACCCGACCGGCCATGACCGACACCGCGGCACCACCCACCACCACGGCGTGCCCGAGCCTCGCCGACCGCACGGCCGGCGCGCTGGCCGGGGCCGCCGTCGGCGACGCGCTCGGCGGCCCGGTCGAGGGCCGGAGCCCGGAGCAGATCCGGGAGCGGCACGGCGGACCGGTCCGCGGCATCGTCGGCCCCTGGCACGAGGACTGGCGCACCGCCCGCCCCCTCGCGCCCTACCACAAGGGCGACGGCCACGTCACCGACGACACCCTCATGACGCACGCGCTGATCAGGGTGTACGAGAAGGTCCGCGACCACCTCGACGCGTACGCGGTGGCCGACCACCTGGTCCCCGAACTGATCACCGAGCCCCGGTGGATCCCCGAGCTGGAGGCCGAAGCGCTCCCCCTGCAGCGGGTGTTCCTCGCCGAGAAGTGGCTCGTCACCCGGCTGCACTACGGGCACGCCGACCCCCGCGAGGCCGGCGTCGGCAACATCGTCAACTGCGGTGCCGCGATGTACATGGCCCCGGTGGGCCTGGTCAACGCCGGTGATCCGCGGAGCGCTTACGCCGAGGCGCTGGACGTCGCGGGCGCGCACCAGTCCTCGTACGGGCGGGAGGCGGCCGGTGTCCTCGCCGCCGCGGTGGCCGCGGCCTGCGTCCCCGGCGCCACCCCCGCCTCCGTGGTCGACGCGGCGCTCGCCCTCGCGAAGGACGGCACCCGCACGGCGATCGAAGCGGTCTGCGAAGTGGCGGTGAAGTACGACGAGTTCGAGCCCGCGCTGACGTCGTTGCGGGGCGCGGTCTCGCCGTTCGACACCGTCGGGCCCGAGTACCGCCGGCCCTCGCTGGGCGCCCGGCGGCCTTCCCGGCTGCACGCCGTCGAGGAACTGCCCGTCGCGCTCGGCCTGTTGCTCGTCGGCGGCGGCGACTACCGCGAGACGGTCCTCGGCGCCGTCAACTACGGCCGGGACTGCGACTCCATCGCCACCATGTGCGGCGCCCTGGTCGGCGCGCTCGGCCGGCCCGTGCCCGCGGAGTGGACCGCGGCCGTCACCGAGGCCAGTCGCCTGGACCTCCGGGGCCCGGCCGCCGCGCTGACCGCCGTCGCCCACGAGATCCACCACCGCGACCTGTCCCGCCGCCGCGCCCACGAGGCCGCGTTCGCCGCCCTCACGGAGAGCCGATGACGTATCCCCCGGCCCCGCTGCGGGTCACCTGGGTCCAGCCCGAGGACCTGATCGGGCACGAACTGCGCCAGGCCGCCGAGGACGGCCGGGACGCCACCGTGATCCGCCGCCGCTGGCTCACCGCCGGCGGCACCCCCGCGCCCGACCGGGCCGGGGCCTCCCCCGCGCCGGCGTCCCCCCGGCTCCGCGCCCTGGCCACCGCCCTCCTGGACGACCTGGCCACCCTGCCCTGCCCCACGGCCGCCGACGAACCCACCGACCTGGCGGCGATCCGGGCCGCGGCCCCCGGTCCCCCGCCCGGCCCCGTCGCCGCCGGCCTCCTCCCCCGCCTGGAGGCCGCCTGGCTGGGCCGCGCCGCCGGCTGCCTCCTCGGCAAACCGGTGGAGAAGCTGCCGCTGGCCGGCATCCGCGCCCTCGCCCGCTCGACCGCGAACTGGCCGCTGCACACCTGGTTCACCGAGGCCGGGCTGGACCCCGCGACCGCGGCCCAGTACCCCTGGAACCGCCGCAGCCGCGCCACCTCGCTCGCCGAGAACATCGACGGCATGCCCGAGGACGACGACCTGAACCACCCCCTGCTCGCGCTGCTCCTGCTCCGCCGCCACGGCCCCGGCTTCACCACCGCCGACCTCGCCCGGCTCTGGCTGGAGGAGCTGCCGGCGGGCCGTACGTTCACCGCCGAGCGCGTCGCGTACCGCAACCTCCTCGACGGCCTCGAACCGCCGGAGACCGCCCGCTTCCGCAACCCCTTCCGCGAGTGGATCGGCGCCCTCATCCGCGCCGACGTCCACGGCTGGACGCACCCGGGCGACCCGGCCGGGGCCGCGGCTGCTGCCTGGCGCGACGCGGTGCTGACCCACACCGCCAACGGCGTGTACGGGGCGATGTTCGCCGCCGCCGCGCTGGCCACAGCAGCGGGCGGCACCGCCGACGTGCACCAGTGCCTGACGGCCGGCCTGGCCGTCGTGCCGCCCCGCTCCCGGCTCGCGCGGGCCGTGCGCTTCGGGATCGCGGCGGCCCGGGAGGCGCCCGATGCCACGCCCGGCGGCTTCGAATCCGTCGTGGACCGGCTGCACGCGGCCTACGGCTGGCACCACTGGGTGCACGTACTGCCCAACGCCGCCCTGCTGGCCGCGGCGCTCACCCACGCCGACGGCGACTTCACCGGGTCCGTCTGCCGCGTCGTCTCCGGCGGCTGGGACACGGACTCCAACGGCGCCACGGCCGGTTCCCTCACCGGTCTGCTGGCCGGTGCGCCGGACGCCCTGCCCGCCCACTGGACGGCACCGCTCGCCAACCGGCTGACCACCTCCGTCGGCGGCCTGGACGGCATCGGCTTCGACGCGCTGGCCCGGGAGACGGCCGCCCTGGCGGTCACCGGAACCGCCGCGGCTCCGGAACCGGCGGACGCGGCCCTCGGCTGACACGGCAGCGGGCCGCGGCCCCCGAAGGGACCACGGCCCGCTGCGCCGCACCGCGTGCTGCGGCTAGGGCTTCTTCTCCCCGGCCCCGGCGGGCTTGTCCGCCGTGCCGGCCGCCGCCGGGTCCCCGGAGTCCTCCGAGTCCTCCGAGCCCACGGCCTTCGGGGCGGCCTTCTCCGGGGCGTCGTCCGCCGCGTCGGAATCCGCCGCGTCGGCGCCCTCCGTATCGGCGTCGTCCGCGTCGGCGGTCTCCTGCTCGACCGCAGCCGGCTCGACGACCGCCTCCCGGCCGGGGGACCGCTTCGCCGACAGCACCATGTAGACCACCGCGAGGACCAGCACGATCAGCGCCGTCCAGACGTTCAGCCGCAGGCCCAGGATGTGGTGGGCCTCGTCGACCCGCATGTACTCGATCCAGGCGCGGCCCGCGCAGTACGAGGCGACGTACAGCGCGAACGCCCGGCCGTGCCCCAGCTTGAAGCGCCGGTCCGCCCAGATGACCAGGATCGCGACGCCGATGCACCACAGGGACTCGTACAGGAACGTCGGGTGGTACGTGCCGCCCACACGGCCGATCGACGGGTCGGAGGTGATCTTCAGCGCCCACGGCACGTCCGTCGGCCGGCCGTACAGCTCCTGGTTGAACCAGTTGCCCCAGCGGCCCATCGCCTGCGCCAGCGCGATGCCCGGGGCCACCGCGTCCGCGTACGCCGGGAGCGGGATGCCCCGGCGGCGGCAGCCGATCCAGGCACCCACCGCGCCGAGGGCGATCGCGCCCCAGATGCCGAGGCCGCCCTCCCAGACGTAGAACGCCTTGATCGGGTCGCCGCCCGCGCCGAAGTACGGCTCGTACGTCGTGATGACGTGGTAGAGCCGCCCTCCGACCAGGCCGAACGGCACCGCCCACACGGCGATGTCGGCGACCGTCCCGCTCTGGCCACCGCGCTGCACCCAGCGCTTGTTGCCGAGCCAGACGGCGATGAAGACGCCGATGATGATGCAGAATGCGTAGCCGCGCAGCGGGATCGGGCCGAGATGCACGACTCCGGTCGACGGGCTGGGAATGAATGCGAGGTCCATGGCAGCCCCGACGCTACCGCGCCGGGCGGGCCGGGCGGCAACCCACCCGGCAACGGCTCAGTAACGACCCCCGGACGGCACTTGTCCGCCTCATTCCTTGCCTCGCTTCCTGCCCTACTTCTTCTTGTTCGCCTCCTGGACCGTCTGCTTCAGCTTCTGCGGGGTCATCTGCGCGCTCTGGTCGGCGAAGATGTTCTTGCCGTTGAGGATGACGCTCGGGGTGCCCTGGAGACCGGCCTTCTGGAACGCCTCGTTCGACTTCTGCACGAAGCCGTTGTACGTGCCGTCGTTCACGCAGGAGCGGAAGTCCTGGGTCACCAGGCCCGGCACCTTGCCGGCGAGCTTGATCAGGTAGTTCTTGTCGGCGTACCGGTCCTGCTGCTCGGCGGGCTGGTTGGTGAACAGCACGTCGTGGTACTCGCGGAACTTGCCGGCGTGCTGCGCGCACAGCGCGGCATTGGCCGCGTTCAGCGAGCCCTTGCCGCCCATGTTGCCGTCGATGAGCAGGGCGAGGTGGTAGTCCGTACGCAGCTCACCGGCGTCCTGGAGCTCATGGAGGGTCGAGCGGAAGCCCGTCTCGAACTGCTTGCAGGCGGGGCAGCGGAAGTCCTCCCACACCTGGAGCGTGGACGGTGCGCTCTTCTGTCCGACGGTCACCATCGGCTTGTCCCCGCCGGTGGCGCCCTTCGGCGCGGCGACCGGGGTGTCCTTGTCGTCGCCCGTGGAGGACGCCCAGACCGCGATGCCGGCGGCCACCGCCAGGACCGCCACCACCACCGCGGCGACCTTCGCCTGCCTGCCGCGCCGGGCGCGGGCCTTTTCCTTGTCGCGCTGTGCCTGCAGCCGCTCGCGTGCGGTGCCTTCGGCTCGGGTTTTCTGGCTCACACCGCTGAAAAACGAGGCGGAGGGACGTCACTGCGCCCCTCCGCCCCGGATTTCGCCCTATCGAGGGACCTCGGCGGTACCGGCTTTACGCCCGTACGCCCTTGGCCAGATCCCCGGCCAGCTCCCGTACGCCGGCGAGCCCGGCCTCCAGGTCGCCCTCGTGCGCCAGCAGCCGCTTCACGAACGCCGAGCCGACGATGACCCCGTCGGCGAACTGCGCGACCTCGGCGGCCTGCTCGGCGTTGGAGACGCCGAGACCCACGCAGACCGGCAGGTCGGTGGTGGCCCGGGTGCGGGTGACCAGGTCCTGGGCCTCCTGTCCGACGGACTCGCGGGTGCCGGTGACGCCCATCAGGGACGCCGCGTACACGAAGCCCGAGCCGGCCGCGGTGATCTTGGCGAGCCGCGCGTCCTTGCTGCTCGGCGCGACCACGAAGACCGTGGCCAGGCCGTGCTCCTCGGCGGCCTTCCGCCACACCTCGGACTCCTCGACCGGCAGGTCCGGCAGGATGCAGCCGGCGCCGCCCGCGGCGGCCAGGTCGGCGGCGAACCGCTCCACGCCGTACGCGTCGACCGGGTTCCAGTACGTCATGCAGAGCACGGGCGCGCCGGTGGCGGCGTGCGCCTCACCGACCGTGCGGATCACGTCGACGATCTTCACGCCGCCGCGCAGCGCGATGTCGTCGGCGGTCTGGATGACCGGGCCGTCCAGGACCGGGTCGCTGTGCGGCAGGCCGACCTCGACGACGTCGCAGCCGCCCTCGATCATCGCGGTGACGGCGCGCACGCCGCCGTCCACGGTCGGGAAGCCCGCCGGGAGGTAGCCGACCAGGGCCGCGCGGCCCTCGGCCTTCGCGCCGGCCAGTACCGAGCTGAGCAGTTCGACGTTGCCCGCCATCACTTCGTCCCCTCCTGGTGCGCGCCGAGCGCGGTGTCCGTGGCGTCGGTGTCGTCCGCCTCGACGGCGTCGTCGGCGGCCTCGTCGTACAGCCCGAAGTACCGCGCGGCCGTGTCCATGTCCTTGTCGCCGCGGCCGGAGAGGTTGACCACGATCAGGCCGTCCTTGCCCAGCTCGCGGCCGACCTCCAGGGCGCCGGCCAGCGCGTGCGCGCTCTCGATGGCCGGGATGATGCCCTCGGTCTCGGAGAGCAGCCGCAGCGCCTGCATGGCGGCGTCGTCGGTGACGGCGCGGTACTCGGCGCGGCCGACGTCCTTGAGGTAGGAGTGCTCGGGGCCGATGCCCGGGTAGTCCAGCCCCGCGGAGATCGAGTACGGCTCGGTGATCTGGCCGTCCTCGTCCTGGAGGACGTAGGAGCGGGAGCCGTGCAGGATGCCCGGCGTGCCCTCGGAGAGGGTGGCCGCGTGCTCGCCGGTCTCCACGCCGTGGCCACCCGGCTCGCAGCCGATCAGGCGCACGCTCTCGTCGGGCAGGAAGGCGTGGAAGAGGCCGATGGCGTTGGAGCCGCCGCCGACGCAGGCCACGGCCGCGTCCGGCAGCCGGCCCGCGCGCTCGATGATCTGGCGGCGCGCCTCGACGCCGATGACGCGGTGGAAGTCGCGTACGAGGGCGGGGAAGGGGTGCGGGCCCGCGACCGTACCGAAGAGGTAATGCGTCCGGTCGACGTTGGCGACCCAGTCGCGGAACGCCTCGTTGATCGCGTCCTTCAGGGTGCGGCTGCCGGACTTCACGGCGATGACCTCGGCGCCGAGCATCCGCATGCGGGCGACGTTGAGCGCCTGCCGCTTGGTGTCGACCTCGCCCATGTAGATGGTGCATTCGAGGCCGAAGAGAGCGCAGGCGGTGGCGGTGGCGACGCCGTGCTGGCCCGCGCCGGTCTCGGCGATGACGCGGGTCTTGCCCATGCGCTTGGTGAGCAGCGCCTGGCCCAGCACGTTGTTGATCTTGTGCGAGCCGGTGTGGTTCAGGTCCTCGCGCTTGAGGAAGATCCGCGCGCCGCCGGCGTGCTCGGCGAACCGCGGCACCTCGGTGAGGGCGCTGGGCCGGCCGGTGTAGTTGACCATCAGGTCGTCGAGTTCGCGGGCGAACTCGGGGTCGGCCTTGGCCTTTTCGTACTCCTCGGCGACCTCGTCGACCGCGGCGACCAGGGCCTCGGGGATGAACTTGCCGCCGAAGGCGCCGAAGTAGCCCTCGGTGCTGGGCACCTGGCCCTCGGGGTCCGGAATGAAGAAGTCAGACGACATCCGACGTACTCCTCGCCGGGGCGCGCGCAGGCACCCCGGAAGTCTCGATGTAGCGAAATACGGGCATCAAGCTACGTGCGCGCGGCGCGGTCCCGGGTGTCACACACGGCCGGAGCACCCGTACGGACAGGCGTCCGCCGGGGAGGTCCGGTCAGGCGTGGGAGCCCGCGCGCGGCGCGGGGCGGGGCCATCGACGGCCGTTGATCTGTCCGGGCTCCGCGCCGATGTGGTAGCGGACGCGTCGTCCTTGGGCGCGGCGCGCCGGGGCCCGGCAGCCGCGTGGCCTGCACCCTCGTCCCAGGGCCGCGTGCGGCAGGCGCGCGGCGCCGGCCGCGGCCGGGCGGTGGCCCGGGCGCGGCTGCTGGAATCGGGTGGCGGCGGTCATGAGAGGCGGTCTTCCCTGTCCCGTCAGTCCCGGCCGTGCCGGATGGCGGGGTGGGAGCCGGCCGCGACGAGGTCCGCGACGGCGGTCTTCGGGTCCTTGCCGGTGACCAGCGACTCGCCGACGAGCACGGCGTCCGCGCCCTCGTTGGCGTACGCGATCAGGTCGTGCGGCCCGCGGACGCCGGACTCGGCGACCTTGACGATGTGGTCGGGGATCTCCGGGGCGACCCGGCCGAAGTTGCCGCGGTCGACCTTGAGGGTCTTCAGGTCGCGGGTGTTCACGCCGATGATCTTCGCTCCGGCGGCCACCGCGCGCTCGACCTCTTCCTCGTCGTGCGCCTCGACCAGCGGGGTCAGCCCGATGGACTCGGCCCGCTCGATGAGCGAGACCAGCGCCTCCTGCTCCAGCGCGGCGACGATCAGCAGCGCCAGGTCGGCGCCGTACGCGCGGGCCTCCCACAGCTGGTAGGCGCTGACGATGAAGTCCTTGCGCAGGACCGGGATGTCGACCTTGGCCCGGACGGCCTCCAGGTCGGCGAGCGAGCCGCCGAAGCGGCGCTGCTCGGTGAGGACGGAGATGACGGCGGCGCCGCCCGCTTCGTAGTCGGCGGCGAGCCCGGCCGGGTCGGCGATGGCGGCCAGCGCGCCCTTGGACGGGCTGGAGCGCTTGACCTCGCAGATCACCCGGATGCCGTCGCCCTTCAGCGCGGCCACGCCGTCCTTGGCGGGGGCGGCCTTCTTCGCCCGCTCCTTCAGCTCGTCGAGGCTGACGCGCGCCTGTCGCTCGGCGAGGTCGGCGCGGACTCCGTCGATGATCTCGTCGAGCACACTCACGCGAGCGGCCTCCTTCTAGAGCGGTGGAGGAAATCTGTCACCCTCGGGCGCGCGGTGCGCTCCCAGCAGGCACTCCGATGGTATCCGGCCAGGGGCTCCCGCCCCGCATCCGGCTGTCCGCAGTCCCACAACATGGACAGATACCGATACATACCGGCCGCGTTCGGGCGCTCCGAAAGCGGCGGGAAAGGGGCGCTCACGGGGCTCACGGGGCGAGAACCGATCCGGCGGGGAGATTGCGTACCACCGTGAACAGCAGCACGGCACCCCCGATCAGCCACCAGTGGACGGGTCTCGGCCGCGGCCCGGCGGCCGGCAGCCCGCGCCCGGCGCGCACCAGCCAGACGGTCCAGAACAGCGCGACCGCGGCGTAGCCGAGCACTGCCAGGGCGTTGGCGCCGAGCGCGGCGCCCAGGTCGCCGTGCGCGACCGCGTGGGCGCTGCGCAGCCCGCCGCAGGCCGGGCAGTACAGGCCGGTGAGCCGCAGCAGCGGGCAGACGGGGTAGTGGCCGGCCTCGTTGGGGTCGACGGCACCGACGTACGCGAAGGCCGCCAGGACCGCCGCGAGGGCGCCCAGCGGGGCCGCGAGGCGGCGCGCGGCCCCGCGGCGGGCCGCAGAGGGCGGGCCGTCCGGGGTACGCGCCACGGGTTCCGTCACGGGACCGATTCTCCCCCGGTACGGACGAAGGCGCAGCTTCCCTGCCGCCGCACGGGCCACTCCGCGCCATGAGTGCGGGGCGTGCGGAACGGCCGGGAAGCCGCGCCTTCGTCGAGCACGGGGCCGCAGCGGGCCCGGGCCGGGGCCGGACCGGTGTCCGGCCGCCGGGCGGTCAGCTCTGCTGCGGCTGCGGGGTGCCCTTGGCGCGCTTCGGGGCGGAGCCCAGGCCCATGAGGTGCATGATGCCGCCCACTACGGCGCCGGCCAGGATGAGGACCACGCCGGCCCAGAAGCCGGGCACGTTGGCGACCACCATGAAGGCGCCCGCGACGCAGAAGCCGATGAACGAAATGATGACGCCGGTCCAGGCAGCCGGGGTGTGTCCGTGGCCGTGGCCATTGCTCGACATGAGTGCTCCTCGTTGCTTTCTCGCGCCTGGGTCGGGGCGCGGCGTTCGCTCGGAATCATTGTCCCTGATGCGCGGGGTGGGCCCGCCATCGGGTCGGTACGGACCGGTGCCGGCCACCGCCTAGGTGGTGGGGTCCTCGCCCCGGTCCAGCGACTTCCAGATCTCCTCCGGGCGGTCCAGGTCCGGCTTCGCGGGGGCGCGGCGCGGCCCGCGGGCGGCGCGGGGGCCGCCGGCCGCGCGCTCGTAGCGACCGGACATCGCGGGCCAGCGCCGGCCGTAGACCAGTGCCAGCAGCCCGGCGACCAGCAGGAGCGCGCCGCCGCCTGCGGCCACCCAGGGCCAAGCGGTGTGGGCGACGTGGTGGACGCTCGCGTTGCTCATGCCGGTGGCGGTGGCGGCCTTGGCCTTCAGCGCGGCGGTGTCGGCGTTGCCCAGGAGGGCGCCGGCGAGCGTGCCGGCGCCGCTGAGCGCCAGCAGCGCGGAGACGGCGACGCGGCCGGCGCCGCGTACGGCGAAGACCGCGACCAGGGCGGCGAGCCCGACGACGGCGAGCGCGCCGGGTACGCCGGTGATGTCCTGGCCCGACGCCTTCTGCGGCAGCTCGCCCTGGGCGACCACGGCGGTGGCGGTGGCCCAGGTGCGGCCGGAGGAGAGCAGGGCCAGGGCGGCGCCGAGCGCTCCGAGGAGGAGGGCCAGGGCGAGGGGCTTGCGCGCGGTGCCCCGGCCGCCGGTGGCGGCGGGGGCTGCGGCGTCGGCTGCCACGGCGTCGGTGCGGGGCGGGGGTACGGCACTCACCCTTCCACTATCCCGTACGCCGTCGGCCGCACGCTCGTCCGGGGTGGCGGCGGCCACCGGCCGCGGTGTCCTCACAGGCCGGACGGGCCTTCGAGGTGGTTGGCCGTGTGCACCGCGCGCAGCACCGCCGCCGCCTTGTTCCGGCACTCCTGGTCCTCGGCGTCCGGGTCGGAGTCGGCGACGATGCCGGCGCCGGCCTGGACGTACGCCGTGCCGTCGCGGAGCAGGGCGGTGCGGATGGCGATGGCGGTGTCGGAGTCGCCGGCGAAGTCCAGGTAGCCGACACAGCCCCCGTAGACGCCGCGCCGGCTGGGCTCCAGCTCCTCGATGATCTGCAGGGCGCGCGGCTTCGGGGCGCCGGACAGCGTGCCGGCGGGGAAGCAGGCGGTGAGCACGTCGAAGGCGGTGCGGCCCTCCGCGACCTTGCCGGTGACCGTGGACACGATGTGCATGACGTGGCTGTAGCGCTCGATGGACATGAAGTCGACGACCTCGACGCTGCCGGGCTCGCAGACCCGGCCCAGGTCGTTGCGGCCCAGGTCGACCAGCATCAGGTGCTCGGCGCGCTCCTTGGGGTCGGCCAGCAGCTCGTCGGCGAGGGCCTGGTCCAGCTGCGGGGTGCCGCCGCGCGGCCGGGTGCCGGCGATGGGGTGCAGCATCGCCTGCCCGTCCTCGACCTTGACCAGCGCCTCGGGGCTGGAGCCGACCACATCGAAGGGCAGGCCGTCGCCGCCCTCGAAGCGGAAGAGGTACATGTACGGGCTGGGATTGGTGGCCCGCAGCACCCGGTAGACGTCCAGCGCGGAGGCCGTGCACGGCGTCTCGAAGCGCTGCGAGGGCACGACCTGGAAGGCCTCACCGGCCCGGATGCGCTCCTTGATGTCCTCGACGGCGTCCTTGAACGCCTCCGCGCCCCACAGGGCGGTGTACTCGGGCAGCTCGGAGGCCGGGAGCGCGGCGGCGTTCGAGGGGGCGGGCCGGCTCAGGTCGTACGCCATGGTGTCGAGGCGGGCCACGGCGTCCGCGTACGCCTCGTCGACGCCGGTGTCCAGGTCGTTGTGGTTGATCGCATTGGCGATCAGCAGGACCGTGCCGTTCCAGTGGTCCAGCACGGCCAGGTCCGAGGTGAGCAGCATGGTCAGCTCGGGCAGCCGCAGGTCGTCGGAGGTGGCGTCGCCGATCTTCTCCAGGCGGCGCACGATGTCGTACCCGAGGTAGCCGACCATGCCGCCGGTGAAGGGCGGCAGGCCCTGGCCCTCGATGAGGTCGCGCGGGGTGTGCAGGGTCTCGACGGTCTCGCGGAGCGCGGCGAGCGGGTCGCCCTCGGTGGGCACGCCGACCGGCGGGGTGCCGAGCCAGTGCGCCTGCCCGTCGCGGGCGGTGAGGGTGGCGGCGCTGCGGACGCCGATGAAGGAGTAGCGGGACCAGCTGCGGCCGTTCTCCGCGGATTCCAGGAGGAAGGTGCCGGGGCGCTCCGCCGCGAGTTTGCGGTACAGGCCCACCGGGGTGTCGCCGTCCGCGAGGAGCCGCCGGGTGACCGGGATGACCCGGCGGTCCTTCGCGAGGGTGCGGAAGTTTTCGAGGTCCGGAGTGGCGGTGCCGGTGGTTCCCGTGGTCATGCCAGCGGATCCTAGTAGCGATCAGCGGCGGGGGCCGGGCGTGTCCGCGTACTGATCGGCGCCGCGGACACCCGGCGGGTCACTCCCCGGCGAGCAGGACGTCCTCGTCGAAGCAGGTGCGCGCGCCGGTGTGGCAGGCCGCGCCGACCTGGTCGACCTTGACCAGGACGGTGTCCGCGTCGCAGTCCAGCGCGACGGACTTCACGTGCTGGACGTGGCCGGAGGTGTCGCCCTTGACCCAGTACTCGCCGCGGCTGCGGCTCCAGTAGGTGCAGCGGCCGGTGGTCAGCGTGCGGTGCAGCGCCTCGTCGTCCATCCAGCCGAGCATCAGCACCTCGCCGGTGTCGTACTGCTGGGCGATGGCGGGGACCAGCCCGTCGGCGCTGCGCTTGAGCCGGGCGGCGATGGCCGGGTCCAGCGAGGTGCCGGCGGCGACTGCCTCTGCGGCCGGGGCCGAGGACTCGGGGGACGGGGTGGCGGGACTGCTGCTCATGCCCTCCATTGTGCCGTGCGGCATCATGCGGGCATGAACGACCGGTATCCGCCCCCGGACGACGACCGGGCGGCCAAGGTGGCGACGATCGTGCTGTGCGCGGTCTTCGTGGCGGCCGTGGTGGTGATGGCGGTGATCCTCGTCCTGGGGTGACGCGGGGTGCGGAAGGGACCGCGCGGCGTCGTGGCACGGGCGGCGGGCCGGGCCGTAGGGTGAGGCCATGTCGACCCATGCCAAGCGTGAACGACTTCTTCTCGCCGACCTGTTGGAGAGCGCGGGGCCCGAGTCCCCGACGCTGTGCGAGGGCTGGACCGCGCGTGACCTGGCCGCCCATGTGGTGGTGCGCGAGCGGCGCGCGGACGCGGCCGGCGGCCTGGTGCTCAAGCCGCTGGCGTCCCGGATGGAGCGGGTGCGGAGCGAGTACGCCGCCAAGCCGTACGAAGAGCTGATCCGGCTGATCAGGACCGGGCCGCCGCGTGTCTCGCCGTTCGGTCTGAAGCAGATCGACGAGGTGTCGAACACGGTGGAGTTCTTCGTGCACGCCGAGGACGTGCGGCGGGCCCAGCCGGACTGGACGCCGCGCGAGCTGAGCTCCGGCTTCGCCGACGCCCTGTGGTCCCGGATCGAGCGGATGGCCCGGGTGCTGGGGCGGAAGGCCCCGGTGGGCCTGGTGCTGCGCCGCCCGGACGGCCGGACCGCGGTGGCGCACCGCGGCACGCCGGTGGTGACCGTCACCGGCGAGCCGGGCGAGCTGACGCTGTTCCTCTTCGGGCGGCAGAGCGCCGCCAAGGTGGAGCTGGACGGCGACAAGGAGGCGGTGGTCCGGGCGCAGGAGACCAAGCTGGGGCTGTAGTCCCGGACCGGGGCTGTGGTCCCGGGCGGCGAGCACCCCCGGGCGGGGGCGCTCAGGCCGGGCGGCGGGCGTCCGGCCCGCCCGTCCCGGCCTCGGTGCCGTACAGGTCCGCCTCCTCCAGCGCGCGGAGCCGCCGGTAGTCGGCCTCGATCTGCCGCGGGTCGTCGTGGAGCAGGTAGCAGACGCCGGGCGAGGTGGCCGCGTCGACGGTGGGGACCAGGTGGTCGCCGACCGCGACGGCGAGATGGTGGCCCGCGTACGAGGGCAGCGCGCGGATCTCCGCGAAGCGGTCCAGGGAGACCAGCCGGCCGGCGCGCGGGGCGATCAGCGAGACATACCGCAAGGGCGTGCGCGGCTGCGCCCTGCGGTCCGTGAGTGCCATGAAGGCGGCCGGATCGGCGCAGGCCAGGGCGGTCAGCGCCACGTGGTCGGTGCCGAAGCAGCGGCTGACCACGTCGGGCAGGATGCTGCCGGCGAGCCGGGCGCCGGTCTCGATCAGTACCGGGCCTTCGCCGGTGAGCATGATCTCGGAGTGCGCGGGCCCGTTGCGCACGCCGAGGGCGTCCAGGACGCCGAGGACGTACGGGCGGAGCACGGCGGTGGCCGGGTCGCGCGCGGGCACCGGCTCCTCGTAGTCGTAGACCGGGGCGCCGCCGCGGCCGGGGCGCTTGTGGTAGCGCCAGATCTCGGCGATGTGGTGGCGGCCGGCCACGCTGACGGTGTTGGCGAAGTACTCGGTGCCGGTCAGGTGTTCCTGGACGACGACCGTGCGGTTGCGGGCGCCCGCGAAGTTCACCGAGCGCAGGATGTGATCGAAGGCGGTGCACAGCTGCACGGGACCGGCGCAGAAGAAGACGTTGTCGGTGCCGGCGCTGTCGGCGGGCTTGACCACCACGGGCCAGCGGCCGCGGGCGCGGGTCCAGGCGAGGGCCGCGTCGAAGCGGTGGGTGCGCAGCGTGTCGGGCGCGCGCAGCCCGTGGGTCCGTACGGCCGCGGCCATCTCGTACTTGTCGCGGCGCACGCGGCGGCCGTCGACGACGTTGCCGGGCAGGCCGAGCTGCGCGGAGAGGGCGTCGGCGAGGTCCACGCCGGTCTCGTTGCCGGGGAGGACGCGCGCTGCCGCGTACGGGCGTACCGCGGTGACCAGGGCGTCCAGGTCGCCCCGGTAGGTGAGCCGGCCGGCGCACGGGCCGGGCGGGCGGGGCGCGCCGACGAGGCGGTCGCCGATGCCGGGGGCGCTGTCGATGGGGACCGTCCCGATGCCGTGCGCGGCCAGCGCGGCGGGCAGGAAACGGCCGGTGGAGTAGGCGTCAACCACCAGGCAGTGCATGAGTCTTGGTACCTTTCCGGGCCGCCGCGGCCGGGGGCGCGCCCCGGCGGGCGAGCAGCCCGCATCCGATGAGGACGGTGATCAGGGCGATGCCGAGCGCCGACGGCACCGAGAACGCCAGCCGGGAGTCGGCCAGTTGGAGCAGCAGGGTCAGCGCGGGCGCGAGGGCGCAGATCATGGAGGCGGTCACCGGGGTGGTCCGGCGGACGCCGATCTGCACGAGGACGGCCGGCACGCCGACGCCGATGACGGCGACCACCGCGCCGGGGAGCAGCGCCGCACCGAGCCGGCCGGCGTCCCCGGTGGTGGCGAGCAGCCAGCCGGCCGCGGCGACGAGGCCGAAGCGCAGCCCCATGACGGTCGGTACGTCGACGCCGGCCGCGCCCAGCCGGGCGGAGAAGACGACGTTGGCGGCCCCGCCGGCGCCGGAGGCGACCGCGGCGCACACGCCGAGTGCCATGGTCGCGGCGGCCCGGTCGCCGACGCCGCTGCGGCCGTCCAGCGAGGCCCAGACCAGGCCGGCGAGGGCGAGGACGATGCCGAGCGCGGAGAGCAGTTCGCCGGGCAGTACCCGGTCCTCGCGCCACCACAGGTACTGGAGCAGCACGGTGCAGGCCGGGCCGATGGCGATCGAGACGACGTTGGCGACGGCCGGTTCCATGAGCTTGAGCGCGTACAGCAGGGACAGCCAGGTGACCGCGGTGGTGAGGTTCAGGACGAGCAGGTCGGCGGCGTGCGCCCGGACGACGGCGAGCAGCCGTGCCGGGCGCGTCCGCAGCAGCGTCAGGCCGCAGAAGAAGGCTCCGGTGAGGGTGAAGGCGACCGCGGCGACGCTGCCGGGGTCGAGGTGCTGGAGCCGGTGTGCGGCGAACACGTCCACCAGGGCGGAGAACAGGGCGAAGACGAACAGCGCGGGCACGGCGTGCCTAGCGGGTGCCCGGCGGGCCGCCGGCGCGCCGCGGCCGGGGCCCGAAGAGCGCCCGGCCCACCCTGATCACGGTCGCCCCCTCCGCCACCGCCGCCTCGAAGTCGTCGCTCATGCCCATGCTCAGCCCGGCCAGGCCGTGCGCGGCGGCGAGCGAGCGGAGCAGCCGGAAGTGCGGGCGCGGGTCGCGGCCGGCCGGCGGCAGGCACATCAGGCCGACGACGGGCAGCCCGTGCACGTCCCGGCACTCCTTGAGGAAGGCGTCGGCGCAGTCCAGGGGGACGCCGCTCTTCTGCGGTTCGTCGCCGGTGTTGACCTGGACGAAGCAGTCGGGCCTGCGGCCGGTGCGGGCCATGGCGGCGGCGAGCGCGGCGGCCAGCGGGGGGCGGTCCACGCTGTGCAGCGTGTCGAAGCCGGTGACGGCCGCCGTCGCCTTGTTGGTCTGGAGCGGACCGACGAGGTGCAGCCGGACGCCCGGGTGGCGGGCGCGCAGCTGCGGCCACTTGGCGCGGGCCTCCTGGACCCGGCTCTCCGCGAAGTCGCGCTGGCCCGCGTCGAGCGCGGCGGCGACGGCGTCGCGTGAGCGGTACTTGCTGACCGCGACGAGCGTCACGGAGCCGAGCGGGCGGCCGGCGCGCCGGCACGCCTCGTCCAGGCGGCGGGTGAGGGCGGCCAGGCGCGCCGCGGGATCAGGGACGGGCCCCGGCTCCGGGCGATGGCTGTCCGGCGGCCTGTCGCGGGGTGCGGTGCGGTCGGTCCTGGTCCGGTCGGTGACGGTGTATTCGGTGGTGCGTTCCTCGTTCATGGCGGTCAGTCCGCCCTTTCGGTCTCGTACGGCGCGTCGTCGGTGGCGTACTGCGCGTACCGGCCGTCCCAGACGCTGAAGTACTTCCAGGCGGAGTCGAACAGCACGGTGAGCACGACGGCTTCCGGCGGCAGCCGGCGCGCCAGGCGTTGTGCGGCGAAGACGTTGCCGCCGGCGGTGGGCCCGACGTACAGCCCCTCCTTCTCGATCAGCCGCTTCATGGCCGTCCAGCCGTCGTCGCCGCTGATCAGTTCGACGTCGTCGACCAGTTCCTCGCGCAGGTTGGCCGGTACCTTGCCGGGCCCGAGGCCCATCAGGTTGTGGGTGCGGTGCGCGAAGGGCAGGCCGTGCCGCTTGGCGTACAGGGCGGCCGAGCGGTCGACCTCGACGGCGGTGGTGCGCAGGCGGGGGTACGCGGCCTTGAGGACGTCGGCGATGCCGGTGAAGGTGCCGCCGGTGCCGACGGAGCAGAGGAAGTGGTCGGGGACCAGGCCCAGCGCGTCCAGCGCGGTGACGATCTCCGTGCCGCAGGAGCGCCAGGCACGCCAGTTCAGCTCGTTCGTGGACTGGTCCAGGAAGTGGCTGCCGGGGTGTTCGGCGACGTACCGGCGGGCGGTCTCCTCGCCTTCCAGCAGGAAGCCTTCCGGGGAGGTCTCGACGACCGTGCCGTCGAAGGCGGCGATCTGCTTCCGGCGTTCCTCGGTCATGCCGGCGGGCATGACGATGACGACGCGGTAGCCGCGGTCCCGGCCGACCCGGGAGAGCGCCGCGCCGCCGTTTCCGGTGGAGCATTCGACCAGGGTCATTCCGGGGGCGATCGTGCCGGCCCGTTCCAGTTCGTCGAGCATGAAGGTGAAGACCCGGTCCTTGTGACTGCCGGTGGGATTTCGGAACTCGCACTTGGCGAATATCCGAGCGGCGCCCTTCTCGGCAGTTTCCCGTAGTTCGTACAATTCCGTGTGACCGATACCGGCACCATGCGCCGATGTGTTCATGTGCGGCTCCCCCGAACCGTGCTGGACAGCATGGAGAAATACGTGAAGAGGAAATGCCCGGACCGCGTCGGGCCGACGGCCGCGACGCGTGGGGCCGGCACGTGCGCCGGCTCTCGGGGCAGGACGACAGCGGGTGTCAGGGCAGGACGACGGCGCGCCCGGTCCGCTCGTCGACGGTGATCCGGATGACGGACTTGACCGTGATGCCGAAGCGCTCGGCGACCTTCCGGCAGCCGCCGTTGGCCGCCTTCTCCACCGCCACCACGACCTCGCCGACCCGGGCGCCGGCCGCCTGCACCGCCTCGATCAGGGCGACCATGGTGCCGCCGGTGCTGATCGTGTCGTCGACGAGGGTCAGCCGGTCGCCCGGCTCGACGCCGTTGACGTAGAGCGTGCCCTGGAAGTACTCGCTGTCGACGGGCACGGCGACGGACCGGCCGCCGAGGTCGTAGGTGTACCAGCGGGCGACCGCGAGCGGCAGGCCGGCGGCGAGCGAGAGCGCTCCGCCGAGAATGGCGCCCTTGTCCTCCTCGACAAGAATCTTGTCGGCGTCGAAGTTCCCCAGCGCGAGCATACGGCCGGTGGCTTCGGCAAGGACTTCCGGGCGCAGCGCGGGCGTCTGGTCCGTGAATTCGTTCACGGTGGTCAGATGGCGTCCCGACTTTACGGTGGGCGCGCCCGCGTAGACCTCTTCGAGCAGCATGGTGATGTTTCCCCCGTCCAATCCCCCGATTGCCTTCCGCGTAGCGCCGGAAGGCAAGTGAGGCATTGGTACACCGGCGGCAGCGGGACGGGCAATGGCATTCCGGAAGTGTGCGTGGAAACCGCCGGTCGCGGAGCGCGCGGATGTGCCGCGGGCGCCGCGCGGCCGTCCGCCACCAGGCAGGGCCGCCCCTGCCGCCGTACGGCAATATCGCGACGTTCTGGCCGGAAAGCGCCCTTTTACGGCAGGGGCCGCGGGGGCGGGGTCAGTCGTCCGCCGCCCCGGGCGTCAGGTGGCGGACGAGGATCCGCTGCAGCTCGCGGGCCGCGCGGGGCGGCGAGACGTCGGCGCGGTGCGCGACGGAGATGTTGCGGTGCAGGCCGGGCGCGGCGAACGGGGTGGCGCGCAGCCCGGCGCGCTCGGCGACCATGACGGGCACGACGGCGAT
This sequence comes from Streptomyces sp. NPDC047117, assembly GCF_040643545.1. NCBI lineage: Bacteria > Bacillati > Actinomycetota > Actinomycetes > Kitasatosporales > Streptomycetaceae > Streptomyces > Streptomyces sp. NPDC047117. Next base: position 266,822 of record NZ_JBEYUN010000008.1, read on the forward strand.
GCCGAGCCCGGCCCGTACGAAGCCGAGAACGGCGTCCATCTCGCCGCCCTCCACCGTGAACACCGGCTCGAAACCGGCCGTCCGGCACGCGGCGACGGTGAACTCCCGCAGGTCGTAACCGCGCCGGAACATCACCAGCGGGCGGTCGCGCAGGTCGTCGACGCGGATGTGCGTACGGCGCACCGGGGGCGGGGCGTCCGGCGCGGAGATCACGACCAGCTCCTCGCGCAGCAGCTCGGCGGTGGTCAGCGCGGGGGCCTGGACGGGCAGCGGGGTGATGACCAGGGCGAGGTCCAGTTCGCCCGCGGCCAGTACCCGTACCAGGTCCTGCGAGCCGCTCTCGTGCACCTGGAGGTCGACGCCCGGGTAGCGGTCGTGGAAGGCGCGCAGCACGTCGGGGACGACGGAGGCGCAGAGGCTGGGCGGGGCCCCGAGGCGCAGCCGGCCGCGGCGCAGCCCGGCGACCTCCTGGACCTCGCGGCGCGCGGTGTCGGCGTCGGCGAGGATCCGGCGGGCGAAGGGCAGCAGCGTCTCGCCGGCGTCGGTGAGCGTGATGTGGCCGCGCGCCCGGTGGAACAGCTCGGCGCCCAGCTCGCGCTCCAGGGAGCGGATCTGCTGGGAGAGCGAGGGCTGCGCGACGTGTTCCTGCTCGGCGGCGCGGGTGAAGTGCCGGGTGTCGGCGACGGCCGCGAAATACCGGAGCTGCTGGAGCTGCATGCGGCCAGGGTAGTGGCTTGATAGCCGGAGCCTATGGAGATGAGCTCCACCATGTCTTGGACTGATGGCTTACGGCGTCCCTACCGTCGTGCCCATGGCAGTGGACACCCGGACGGACCGACGGCCGTCCTCCTATGCGGGCATCCTGTGGCACTCGACCGTCGGCAAGAAGACGGCGATGGCCGTCAGCGGCATCGTGATGCTGCTGTACTTGGTCGCCCACATGCTGGGCAACCTCAAGATCTTCTTCGGGGCCGTCGAGTTCGACGGATACGCCCACTGGCTGCGCACCATCGGCGAGCCCTTCCTGCACCACGAGTGGTTCCTGTGGATCGCCCGGATCGTGCTGCTGGCCGCCGTGCTCGTGCACGCGGTGGCGGCCTACCAGCTGTCCCGCCGCGACATCTCGGCCCGCCCGCAGAAGTACGCCCACCCGTCGCCCGGCCGCCGCCCCTCACGGAGGCGCTTCGCGCCGCAGTTTCTCTTCAAGAAGCGCGCCTCCTACGCCACCCGCACCATGCGCTGGGGCGGGGTCATCCTGGGCCTCTTCATCGTCTGGCACCTCCTGGACCTGACGACCTTGACGGTGAACCCGCACGCCGCCGCCGGACACCCGTACGCCAATGTCGTCGCCACCTTCTCCACCTGGTACGGCAACGTCATCTACATCGTCGCGATGCTCGCGCTCGGCCTGCACATCCGGCACGGCTTCTGGAGCGCGGCACAGACCCTGGGCGCCAACCGGCCGACCCGCGACCGGGTCCTGAAGGCCGTCGCCAATGTCCTGGCGCTGGTCCTCACCGTCGGCTTCCTCGCCGTCCCCGTATCCGTGATGACCGGAGTAGTGAGCTGAGATGAGCACGTACGCGGAGTACGAGGTCGGCGCGCCGGTCGTCGACACCAAGGCCCCCGAAGGGCCGATCAACGAGCGCTGGGACCGCCGCCGCTTCGAGGCGAAGCTGGTCAACCCCGCCAACCGGCGCAAGCACACCGTCATCGTCGTCGGCACCGGGCTGGCCGGCGGCGCGGCCGGCGCCACCCTGGCCGAACAGGGCTACCACGTCGTCCAGTTCTGCTATCAGGACTCGCCGCGCCGGGCCCACTCCATCGCCGCGCAGGGCGGCATCAACGCGGCGAAGAACTACCGCAACGACGGCGACTCCGTCCACCGCCTCTTCTACGACACGGTCAAGGGCGGCGACTTCCGGGCGCGCGAGTCCAACGTGCACCGGCTCGCCCAGGTCTCCGTGGAGATCATCGACCAGTGCGTGGCCCAGGGCGTGCCCTTCGCCCGCGAGTACGGCGGCCTGCTCGACACCCGCTCCTTCGGCGGCGTCCAGGTCTCCCGTACCTTCTACGCCCGCGGCCAGACGGGTCAGCAGCTGCTGCTCGGCGCGTACCAGGCGCTGTCCCGGCAGATCGCGGCCGGCACCGTGGAGATGCACCCGCGCACCGAGATGCTCGACCTGATCGTGGTCGACGGGCGGGCCCGCGGCATCGTCGCGCGCGACCTGCTCACCGGCCGGATCGACACCTACTTCGCGGACGCGGTGGTGCTGGCGAGCGGCGGCTACGGCAACGTCTTCTACCTCTCCACCAACGCCAAGAACTCCAACGCCACCGCGATCTGGCGGGCGCACCGGCGCGGCGCGTACTTCGCCAACCCCTGCTTCACCCAGATCCACCCCACCTGCATCCCGCGCTCCGGCGACCACCAGTCCAAGCTGACGCTGATGAGCGAGTCGCTGCGCAACGACGGCCGCATCTGGGTGCCCAAGGCCAAGGGCGACACCCGGCCGCCGCACGAGATCCCCGAGGACGAGCGCGACTACTACCTGGAGCGCATCTACCCCGCCTTCGGCAACCTCGTCCCCCGCGACATCGCCTCCCGCGCCGCCAAGAACGTCTGCGACGAGGGCCGCGGCGTCGGCCCCGGCGGACAGGGCGTCTACCTGGACTTCGCGGACGCCATCGCCCGGATGGGCCGCAAGGCCGTCGAGGAGAAGTACGGCAACCTCTTCGACATGTACGCGCGCATCACGGCGGAGGACCCGTACACCGCGCCGATGCGCATCTACCCGGCCATCCACTACACGATGGGCGGCCTCTGGGTCGACTACGACCTCCAGACGACCGTGCCCGGCCTCTTCGCCATCGGCGAGGCCAACTTCTCCGACCACGGCGCGAACCGGCTCGGCGCCTCGGCGCTGATGCAGGGCCTCTCCGACGGCTACTTCGTGCTCCCCGCCACCATCAACGACTACCTCGCCCGGCACCCGCACGACGAGGTGCCGGCCGACCACCCGGCCGTCACCGAAGCCGTCACCTCGGTGACCGACCGCCTCTACCGCCTCCTTTCCAACAACGGCGACCGCACCCCGGACTCCTTCCACCGGGAGCTGGGCGAGCTGCTGTGGGAGGAGTGCGGCATGGCCCGTACCGAGTCCGGGCTGCGCAAGGCGCTGGACCGCATCCCCGAACTGCGCGCGGAGTTCTGGCGCCGGATCAAGGTCCCCGGCTCCGGCCAGGACCTCAACCAGTCGCTGGAGAAGGCCAACCGGATCGCCGACCACTTCGAGCTCGCCGAGCTGATGTGCCTGGACGCGCTGCACCGCGCCGAGTCCTGCGGCGGCCACTTCCGCGAGGAGAGCCAGACCGCGGGCGGCGAGGCCGAGCGCCGGGACGAGGAGTTCTCCTACGCCGCGGCCTGGGAGTTCACCGGCAGCGGCGAGGCGCCCGTGCTGCACAAGGAGCAGCTCGACTTCGAGTACGTCCACCCCACCCAGCGGAGCTACGCGTGAACCTCACCCTGCGCATCTGGCGCCAGTCCGGCCCCGATTCCGCGGGCCGCATGACCGAGTACGACGTGCGGGACATCTCCCCCGAGATGTCGTTCCTCGAAATGCTCGACACCCTCAACGAAGAGCTGATCCTGCGCGGCGAGGAGCCGGTCGCCTTCGACCACGACTGCCGCGAGGGCATCTGCGGCGCGTGCGGCATGGTCATCAACGGCGAGGCGCACGGCCCGGAGCGGACCACCACCTGCCAGCTGCACATGCGGCACTTCGACGACGGCGACACGATCGACATCGAGCCGTGGCGCGCCTCGGCGTTCCCCGTCGTGAAGGACCTGGTCGTGGACCGCGGCGCCTTCGACCGGATCATCGGCTCCGGCGGGTACGTCTCCGTCCCCACCGGCGCCGCGCCGGACGCGCACGCCACGCCGGTGCCCAAGGCGGCCGCCGACACCGCCTTCGAGCACGCGGAGTGCATCGGCTGCGGCGCCTGCGTCGCGGCCTGCCCCAACGGCTCGGCGATGCTCTTCACCTCCGCCAAGGTCGTCCACCTCAACTCCCTGCCGCAGGGCGCCCCGGAGCGCGAGTCCCGGGTCCTGGACATGGTCGGCCGGATGGACGCCGAAGGCTTCGGCGGCTGCACGAACACCGGCGAGTGCGCGACGGCCTGCCCGAAGGGCATCCCGCTGTTCAGCATCACCAAGATGAACCGCGAGTTCGTACGGGCCGCCCGCAAGGCCTGACAGACCCGGGTCCGGGCTCCCAGGCCTCCGGGAGTCCGGACCCGCCGTACCGGCGCCGCGGCGGCAACCGACGCTCCGCGGCCGCGGCGCCCTCAGACCGCGGCGGTCCCGATGAGTCCCTCCCGGGTGACCAGCCGGGCGAGCGCTTCCTCGCCCAGGCCATCCGTGCCATCGGGCCGCCGTGGCAACACCATGTACCGGCTCTCCGCACTGGAGTCCCAGACGGTGATCTTCACGTCCGGCGGCAGGTCGAGCCCGAACTCCCCGAGCACCGACCGCGGATCGCGCACCACCCGGGACCGGTACGCCTCGCTCTTGTACCAGGACGGCGAGGGCCCCAGCAGTCCGATCGGATAGCACGAACACAGCGTGCACACCAGGACGTTGTGCTGCTCCGCGGTGTTCGCCACGACCTTCAACCGCTGCTCCTGGATCCCACCGGCCATCGACAGTCCGACTTCCGGCAGCGCCGCGTTGGCATCCGCCAGCAGCCGCTCCCGGAAGCCCTCGTCCGTCCAGGCCCGCGCGGCGATCCGCGCGCCGTTGACCGGCGAAGCGCCGTTCAGTACCGAGGTCAGGATCGCGTCCAGCTGGTCGTCCGCGATCACACCGGCCCCGATCAGCCGCTCCTCCAGGCGCCGGACCCGCACCGCCACCGTGCTGCTCGCGTGCTCCCCGCTCATGCCCGCTCCTCCTCCGCCCGCTCCAGGTACGACTCCCACAGGTCCACCGTGACCTCGTGCGTGCCGGCGCCCCACAGCTCCCGGGCCGGGAAGGCGACGGTGTAGACGGTCTCGACGCGCGGCTGGGCGCGCCCGGCGGCCCGCTCGTCGGCCAGCGGCCAGCGCCCCTGCGCCTCCACGACCCGGCCGGTGTGCCCGCGCACGTACCGCGGCGCGCGGGTGTGCCCGTCAGGGTCGACGGGCCGTACGCGTACCGCCTGGCCCACGGAGAAGTCACTCATCGCCGAGCACCTTCCGCTCGGCGACCAGCGTCTCGATGGCGTGCAGCCAGCGCTCGTAGTACGAAGCCGCCAGGTACTCGGCGGGCGGCATCCGCTCCACGGCGTCCCGGAACTCGTCCAGCGTGTAGACCCCGCCGCGCACCAACGCCGTGTTCAGCGCGTAGACCCGCGCCTCCCAGTCGGCGTGGAACGCCGGCTCGTCCGCCTCGATCCGCAGCGCCCCGAACCCGGTCTGCCCGCCCACATCGTTGACTCGGCTCATGGCCGGAGCCTACGAGTCATGCGGGCGGGCAGCCAGTGCCGTCAGCGGACCGGGTGGCCCGTTTCGCGAAGGGTGTCCTTGACCTGGCCGATGCGCAGGTCGCCGAAGTGGAAGACGGAGGCTGCCAGGACGGCGTCGGCACCGGCGTCGACGGCCGGCGGGAAGTCGGTGAGCTTGCCGGCGCCGCCGGAGGCGATGACCGGGATGGTCACGTGCTTGCGGACGGCGGCGAGCATCTCCGTGTCGTAGCCGTCCTTGGTGCCGTCGGCGTCCATGGAGTTCAGGAGGATCTCGCCGGCGCCGAGGTCGGCGGCGCGGTGGGCCCACTCGACCGCGTCGATGCCGGTGCCGCGGCGGCCGCCGTGCGTGGTGACCTCGAAGCCGGAGGGGGTGGTGGTGCCCTCGGGCGTGCGGCGGGCGTCGACCGAGAGGACCAGGACCTGGCGGCCGAAGCGCTCGGCGATCTCCCGGATCAGGTCCGGGCGGGCGATGGCGGCGGTGTTGACGCCGACCTTGTCCGCGCCCGCGCGCAGCAGCTTGTCGACGTCCTCGGGGGTGCGGACGCCGCCGCCGACGGTGAGCGGGATGAAGACCTGCTCGGCGGTGCGGCGGACCACGTCGTAGGTGGTCTCGCGGTTGCCGGAGGAGGCGGTGATGTCGAGGAAGGTCAGCTCGTCCGCGCCCTCCTCGCCGTAGACCTTGGCCATCTCGACGGGGTCGCCGGCGTCACGGAGGTTCTGGAAGTTCACGCCCTTGACGACCCGGCCGTTGTCCACGTCCAGGCAGGGGATGACTCGGACCGCGAGGGTCATGAGGGAGAGGCTCCTTCGATGGGTGCGCGGAAGCCTTCGGGGCCTGCGAAGGCTTCCAGTTCTACTTGGACCAGGATCCGCGGGTCGACGAAACCCGAGACCACGACGACCGTGGTGGCGGGCCGGACCGCGCCGAACAGCTCCTGGTGGGCCCGCGCCGCCTCGTCGAGGTCACGGGTGTGGGCGAGATAGAGGCGGGTGCGGAGGACGGAGGCGGCGTCGAGGCCGAACTCCGCCAGGGCGTCGACGGCGCGAGTGAGGGCGACCCGCGTCTGTTCGTACGGATCGCCCTCGCCGTACAGCACCGTGCCGTCGAACGGGGTGGTGCCGGAGACCAGCACCCGGTCCCCGGCGGCGACGGCGCGTGCCGCGCCGAAGACCTCTTCCCAGGGGCCCTCACCAGGTACGCGCCGTACACCGCTCATCGCACTGCCTCCGTTATCGGGTGGCCTCCAGGGCCTCTTCCAGGGTGAACGCCTTGGCGTACAGGGCCTTGCCGACGATGGCGCCCTCCACACCCTCGGGCACCAGCGAGGCGATGGCCCGCAGGTCGTCCAGGGAGGAGACGCCGCCGGAGGCCACGACGGGCCGGTCGGTCGCGGCGCAGACGTTCTTGAGCAGCTCCAGGTTGGGGCCCTGGAGCGTGCCGTCCTTGTTGATGTCGGTGACGACGTACCGGGCGCAGCCCTCGGCGTCCAGCCGGGTCAGCGTCTCGTACAGGTCGCCGCCGTCGCGGGTCCAGCCGCGGCCGCGCAGGGTCGTGCCGCGCACGTCCAGGCCCACCGCGATCTTGTCACCGTGCTCGGCGATGATCTTGGCGACCCACTCGGGGTTCTCCAGGGCCGCGGTGCCGATGTTGACGCGCTTGCAGCCGGTGGCGAGCGCCGCGGCCAGCGAGTCGTCGTCGCGGATGCCGCCGGACAGCTCGACCTTGATGTCCATGGAGCGGGCCACCTCGGCGATCTGCGCGCGGTTGTCGCCGGTGCCGAACGCGGCGTCCAGGTCGACCAGGTGCAGCCACTCGGCGCCCGACTGCTGCCAGGCCAGCGCGGCCTGGAGCGGGTCGCCGTAGGAGGTCTCGGAGCCGGACTCGCCGTGCACGAGGCGGACGGCCTGGCCGTCGCGGACGTCGACGGCGGGCAGCAGTTCGAGCTTGTTCACAGCACTCACAGGACTCTCAGCACTCACAGGGTTTCGATCCAGTTGGACAGGAGCTGGGCGCCGGCGTCGCCGGACTTCTCGGGGTGGAACTGGGTGGCCCACAGCGGGCCGTTCTCCACGGCGGCCACGAAGGGCTCGCCGTGGGTGGCCCAGGTGACCTGCGGGGCACGCATGCTGGGGTTGGTGATCTCCAGCTCCCAGTCGTGCACCGCGTAGGAGTGCACGAAGTAGTAGCGCGCGTCGGCGTCCAGGCCCGCGAAGAGCCGCGAGTCCCGCGCCGCCTCGACGGTGTTCCAGCCCATGTGCGGCACGATGTCGGCCTTGAGCGGGCCGACCGTGCCGGGCCACTCGTCCAGGCCCTCGGTCTCCTCGCCGTGCTCGATGCCGCGCGTGAAGAGGATCTGCATGCCGACGCAGATGCCCATGACCGGGCGCCCGCCGGCCAGCCGGCGGCCGACGACCCAGTCGCCGCGGGCTTCGCGCAGGCCCTTCATGCAGGACGCGAAGGCGCCGACGCCGGGGACGAGCAGCCCCTCGGCGTTCATGGCGGTGTCGTAGTCGCGGGTCACCTCGACGTCGGCACCGACGTGGGCCAGCGCCCGCTCGGCGGAGCGGATGTTGCCGAAGCCGTAGTCGAAGACGACGACCTTCTTGCGCGGCGCGCTCAATTCCATACCTCCAGCCGCACGATGCCGGCCGCGAGGCAGAGCACCGCGCCGATGCCGAGCAGCACGATCACGCTCTTGGGCAGCTGCTGCTTCCAGAAGGAGTAGACCCCGCCGAGCAGGAAGAGCCCCACGAGGATGAAGACCGTCGACAGACCGTTCACAGCGCGCCCTTCGTGGAGGGCAGGATGCCGGCCGCGCGCGGGTCCCGCTCGGAGGCGTACCGCAGCGCCCGGGCCAGCGCCTTGAACTGGCACTCCACGATGTGGTGGGCGTTGCGCCCGTACGGCACGTGGACGTGCAGGGCGATCTGCGCCTGCGCGACGAAGGACTCCAGGATGTGCCGGGTCATCGTCGTGTCGTAGGTGCCGATCATCGGCGCGATGTTCTCGGGCTCGGTGTGGATCAGGTACGGGCGGCCCGAGAGGTCCACGGTCACCTGGGCGAGCGACTCGTCCAGCGGGACGGTGCAGTTGCCGAAGCGGTAGATGCCCACCTTGTCGCCGAGGGCCTGCTTGAAGGCGGCACCCAGCGCGAGGGCCGTGTCCTCGATGGTGTGGTGGGTGTCGATGTGCAGGTCACCGTCGGTCTTGACGGTGAGGTCGAACAGACCGTGCCGGCCGAGCTGGTCGAGCATGTGGTCGTAGAAGCCCACGCCGGTCGAGACGTCGACCTGCCCGGTGCCGTCGAGGTCGATCTCGACGAGGACCGAGGTCTCCTTGGTCTTGCGCTCAATGCGCCCAATGCGACCCTCGCGCGTCATGCGCCTGTCTCCTTCATGATCGCGCGCACCGCATCGAGGAACGCGTCGTTCTCCGCCGGGGTGCCGGCGGATACCCGCAGCCAGCCCGGCACTCCGTTGTCACGGACCAGGACGCCCTGGTCGAGAATGGCCTGCCAGGCCGCGTGCTGGTCGTCGAACCGGCCGAACTGCACGAAGTTGGCGTCGGAGTCGACGACCTCGCAGCCGATCGCGCGCAGCTCGTCGACGATGCGGTCCCGCTCGGTCTTCAGCTGCTCGACGTACTTCAGCAGGGTGTCGGTGTGCTCCAGGGCCGCCAGCGCGGTGGCCTGGGTGACCGAGGAGAGGTGGTACGGCAGGCGTACCAGCTGTACGGCGTCGACCACGGCCGGGTCGGCGGCGAGATAGCCCAGGCGCAGCCCGGCCGCGCCGAACGCCTTGGACATCGTCCGCGAGACGACCAGGTTCGGCCGGCCCTCGATCAGCGGCAGCAGCGACGGGCGGTGGCTGAACTCGCCGTACGCCTCGTCGATGACCACCAGCGACGGCTTGGCCGCCTGCGCCGCCTCGTACAGCGCGAGAACCGTTTCCGCGTCCACGGCCGTACCGGTGGGGTTGTTCGGCGAGCAGATGAAGACCACGTCGGGCTTCCGCTCGGCGATGGTCTTCTTCGCGGTCTCGACGTCGATGGTGAAGTCGTCGTTGCGCGGCCCGGAGATCCAGTCCGTGCCCGTGCCGCGCGAGATCAGGCCGTGCATCGAGTACGACGGCTCGAAGCCGAGGGCGCAGCGGCCGGGGCCGCCGAAGGTCTGCAGCAGCTGCTGGATGACCTCGTTGGAGCCGTTGGCCGCCCAGACCTGGTCCTTGGTGACCTCGTGCCCGCCGGTGCGGGAGAGGTACCGGGCCAGCTCCGTGCGCAGCTCGACCGCGTCCCGGTCCGGGTAGCGGTTGAGGTCGCGGGCCGCCTCGGTGACCCGCTCGGCGATCCGCCGCACCAGCGGCTCGGGGAGCGGGTAGGGGTTCTCGTTGGTGTTCAGGCGCACCGGCACGTCCAGCTGGGGGGCGCCGTAGGGGGACTTGCCGCGCAGCTCGTCCCGGATGGGGAGCTCGTCCCAGGGGGACGAAGAGGGGTTCCTGGTCACTTGGACTGCGGGACCTTCCAGTCGAACCTTGCCTTGATGGCCGCGCCGTGTGCCGGGAGGTCCTCGGCCTCGGCGAGGGTCACCACGTGGTGGGCGACCTCGGCCAGTGCGTCGCGGGTGTAGTCCACGACATGGATGCCGCGCAGGAACGACTGCACGGACAGCCCCGAGGAGTGGCACGCGCAGCCGCCGGTGGGCAGGACGTGGTTGGAGCCCGCGCAGTAGTCGCCGAGCGAGACCGGGGCGTAGGGGCCGACGAAGATCGCGCCGGCGTTGCGGACCCGGGCGGCCACCGCCGCGGCGTCCGCGGTCTGGATCTCCAGGTGCTCGGCGCCGTAGGCGTCCACCACCGTCAGGCCCTCGTCCACACCGTCGACCAGGACGATCGCGGACTGGCGGCCGGCCAGCGCCGGGATGATCCGGTCCTCGATGTGCCGGGTCGCGCGGACCTGCGGCTCCAGCTCCTTCTCGACCCGCTCGGCCAGCTCCGCCGAGTCCGTGACCAGGACGGCGGCGGCCATCGGGTCGTGCTCGGCCTGGCTGATCAGGTCGGCCGCGACGTGCGCCGGGTCGGCGGTGTCGTCGGCGAGGATGGCGATCTCGGTGGGGCCGGCCTCGGAGTCGATGCCGATCCGGCCCTTGAGCAGGCGCTTGGCGGCGGCGACGTAGATGTTGCCGGGACCGGTCACCAGATTGACCGGAAGGCAGTCCTCGGTGCCGTACGCGAACATCGCGACGGCCTGCGCGCCGCCGGCCGCGTACACCTCGTCGACGCCCAGCAGGGCGCAGGTGGCCAGGATGGTCGGGTGCGGCAGGCCACCGAACTCGGCCTGCGGGGGCGAGGCGATCGCCAGCGACTCCACGCCGGCCTCCTGGGCCGGGACGACGTTCATCACCACGGACGAGGGGTAGACCGAGCGGCCACCGGGCACATACAACCCGACGCGCTCGACCGGCACCCACCGCTCGGTGACGGTGCCGCCGGGCACGACCTTCGTCGTCACATCCGTACGCCGCTGCTCACGGTGGACGGTGCGGGCCCGCTTGACGGACTCCTCCAGCGCGGCCCGGACCTTCGGGTCCAGCTCTTCCAGCGCGGTGCGCAGCGCCTCGGCGGGCACGCGTACCTGCTCGATCTCGACCCGGTCGAACCGATGGGCGTACTCGATCAGCGCAGCCGTGCCACGATGGCGCACGTCCTCGCAGATGGGCCGCACCTTCTCCAGGGCGGCTTCCACGTCGAACTCGGCACGGGGCAGCAGGTCGCGCAGGGCGCCACCCTCGGGGAGGGCGTCACCGCGCAGATCGATTCGGGAGATCACTCCTCCAGTGTCTCAGACGTGCTGCCGGTGCCCGCCGCCCGTATCAATCGGTGATACGCACTCCCCGGGGTGATTCTGACCACTGGCGTTCACCTGGTCGCCCAGCGGGAATGGGGGGCCGAGGGGGGCGCAGCGGTACGTGTGGGGCGCCCGGTACGCATGGAGAAGACGGCGGCGCCCGGGCGGCGCGGCCGGGAACGAGAGGGGGATGCCGCGGTGAGTGACCCCACCGACGGCGACGCGCCGGCCGACCTGGACCTGAGCCCTGCGGAATGGGCCCTGTGGCAGTCGTACCGCAACGGCAGCACGTGTGATCTGCGCACCGACGACCCGGCGCGCAACGATCCGCACGGCCGCCACCCATGGGGCGCCGAGCGCACGGTACGTGCCCGGATCGTCGCGCTGCTCCTTCTGGACGGTCCGCCGGCCCAGCCCGGCCGGGTCTCCGCGCTGAAGCTGACCGGCGCGTACATCAGCGGCTCCCTCGACGTCGCGGGGGGCACGATCGAGCCATTTGTGGAACTGCGCGACTGCCGCTTCGAGCGCGAGGTCACGCTCCCCGAGAGCCGCTTCACGACGTTGCGGATGGTGAACTGCGCCATCCCGCGGCTGGAGGCCGCCCGCCTGCATACCGAGGGTGACCTGCACCTGCCGCGCTGTGTCGTGCAGAACGGCATCCGGCTCACCGACGCGCACATCGGCACGGACCTCATGCTCAACCAGGCCGTGGTGCACAAGGACCGGCGTGGCCGGTCCATCACCGCCGACGGCCTGACCGTGGCCCAGGACCTCCAGGCCGAGATGCTGGAGTCCTACGGCGAGCTGACGCTGCGCGGCGCGACCGTCGGCGTGTCGCTGAGCCTGCGCGGCAGCCGGCTGAGCAATCCCTACGGCCGCCGGGCGCTGAACGCCCCGCAGCTCACCGTCGAGCGCACGCTCTACCTCACCGCCGCCGGGCTCACCGGCTCGGTCGCCGGCAGCGCCACTCCCCCGTACGGCATCACCGCCACCCCGGCGCGCGGCACCCGCATGCAGCGCTTCGAGTGCGAGGGCGGCATGCGGCTGGACGACGGCCGCTTCGGCGACGCCGTCGACCTGGACCAGGCCCGCTTCGTCCTGGAGTCCGACCAGGAACTGTCGATGCGCCGCATCCAGACCCCTGAGCTGCGCTTTCTCGGCGAGCGTCCGCAGCGCGGCCGGGTCATCCTCTCCGGGGCGCGGGTGGTGAACCTGGTCGACAAGTCGACCAGCTGGCCCGGACTGGGCGGCCTGTGGATGGCCGGTTTCGCGTACGAGACGCTGATCCCCCGCGGCCACTTCCCGCTCTCGCTGCGCCTCCAGTGGGTGGCCGCGGCCACCCCGGAGTACGCCCCCGAGCCGTACGAGATGCTCGCCGCGGCGCTCCGCAGCAGCGGCGAGGACGCCGACGCGCGCGAGGTCCTCCTCGCCAAGCAGCGCAGACGCCGGGAGACGCTGCCCCTCGCGGGCAAGTCGTGGGGCTTCCTCCAGGACTGGACGGTGGCCTACGGGTACCGGCCGGGCCGTGCCGCCGTGTGGATGGCCGTCCTGTGGGCGGTGGGCACGGTCTTCTTCTCGCAGAACCCGCCGCACGCCCTCAAGCCCGGCGAGACGCCCCTGTGGAACCCGTATCTGTACTCCCTCGACCTCCTGCTGCCCGTCATCGACCTCAACCAGGACAGTTACTGGCGGCCCGAGGGCGGCTCCCAGTGGGCGGCCGCGCTCATGATCCTGGCGGGCTGGGTGCTGGCCACCACGGTCGCCGCCGGCGCCTCGCGGCTGCTGCGGCGCCAGTAGTCAACGGGGCCGGGAAACACTCCTGTGACGCCCGGCCCCTCCCGGGACGCCGCCGACCATTTAGGCTTACGGGCTGTGACCTCCGTGCGCCTACCGCTCTTCCCGCTGAACTCGGTGCTGTTCCCGGGACTCGTGCTCCCGCTGAACGTGTTCGAGGCGCGGTACCGAGCACTGATGCGGGACCTGCTCGACCTCCCGGAGGACGAGCGCCGCTTTGGAGTCGTCGCCATCCGCGACGGCCGGGAGGTCGCCGCGACCGCCCCGGGCATGCCCGACAGCACCGCCGTCCCCGACCAGGGCGCGGCGGCCGGCTTCGGTGACGACCCCATGCGCGCCTTCCATCCGGTCGGCTGCATCGCTGACGCGGCGACGATCCAGGAGAAGAGCACGGCGGCGGGCCCGGCCCCCGAGGGCAGCGACGAGAACACCGCCTTCGAGGTGCTGACCACCGGCACCACCCGCTTCCGGCTGCTCTCCGTCGACGCCTCGGGGCCCTACCTCACCGGCGAGATCGAGCCGTTGGAGGAAGAGGAGGGCGACGGCGCGGGCGCGCTCGCCACCGGCGTGGAGCGGGCGTTCCGCATGTACCAGAAGAAGCTGGCCTGGGCGAACGAGCGCACGGTGACCAGCTCCCAGGAGCTGCCGGACGATCCGGCCGTCCTCTCCTACCTGGTGGCCGCGGCGACCGTGCTGGACGTCCCCCGCAAGCAGCAGCTCCTGGAGGCGCCGGACACCGCCAACAGGCTCGCGCAGGAGCTGAAAATGCTGCGCCAGGAGACCGCGGTGATCGGTAAGCTCCCGTCGCTGCCGGCCGTGGACCTGACCCGGCAGCAGACCCACCCCAACTGACACGAGGCCGAGACGTTGGCGAAGAAGTCCAAGAACGGCAAGCAGGGCGGCACCCCGGCGACGGTGGCCCTGACCCGTGCGGGCATCCCCTTCACCACGCACGCCTACGAGCACGACCCGGCGGCCGCCTCGTACGGCGAGGAGGCCGCCGAGGCGCTGGGCGTCTCGCCCGACCAGGTCTTCAAGACGCTCGTGGCGGACGTCGACGGCATGCTCACCGTGGCGGTCGTGCCCGTCTCCGGCTCGCTGGACCTCAAGGCGCTGGCGGCGGCGGTGGGCGGCAAGCGCGCCGCGATGGCCGACCCGGCGCTCGCCGAGCGCACCACCGGCTACGTACGCGGCGGCATCTCGCCCCTGGGCCAGCGCAAGAAGCTCCGTACGGTCCTGGACGCCTCGGCGGAGGGGCTGCCGGCCGTCTGCGTCTCGGCGGGCCGCCGCGGGCTGGAGATCGAGCTGTCCCCCGAGGACCTGGCAGCGCTCACGGACGCGGTCCTCGCGCCGATCGGCCGGGCCTGACCGACGGGACCCCTTTACGCCCTCCGCGGCCGCGACTAGTACCCGTAGGGACCGACCGAGGAGGTCCCTGTGTCGAAGAAGACCCGCAAGCGGAAGTGGCGCGTCAAGAAGGGCCGGGCCAACCACGGCCGCCGGCCGGCGTGACCGGCTGAGGACGGCGCTCCCGGGTGGCCGGCACGCGTGGGCGGGCCACCCGGTACGTCAGTCCCGGGGCGGCTGCGGCGCGTTCCAGTCCGGCACGAACGGCTCCGGGTCGCGCGGGCCGAAAGCCCCGGTCAGCAGGAGGTTCGCCAGCGCGGCCCCGATCGGCCAGGCCAGCAGCGCGCCCTTGGCCTGGAGCCGCAGCGGCGCGTCGAAGGCGATGCCCTTGCCGGCCGCCTTGGCCTGCGCGACCACGTCCTGCTCCGGCCCGAGCAGCATGCCGATCCGCCAGGCGAGCACCGAGGCCAGCAGGCCGCCGGCCACCAGGGCCACCACGAGCGGCACGCCGCCGCGCCGCCGCCACAGGAAGACCAGCGCGGCGCTCACCACGCCCAGGCCCAGCCCGAGCAGCAGGAACGTGCCGTCGGCGCCGATCGACTCCTCGCCCTCGGCGTTCTTCAGATAGACGGCCTTGCCGTCCGAGATCAGCGGAACGTGCGGCGCCAGCCATGCCCACAGCACCCCGAACAGCGCCCCGCACACCGTCGTGACCAGCACGATCAGCAGGGCCTCGCGCAGCTCGACGCGCAGGCCCGGGCCGCCGTCCCCGTCAAGGGGGCGGGCGTCGGACCCGCCGTACTCCTGCGGGGACGTCGGCACGTGGTCCTCCTCGGTCGCGGGCCGGGCCCACGGTTCACGGGTGTCCCCCGGCTGCTGGTTCGACGGGCGGTCGGGCGGTGTCAGCGGTGCACTCACCCCGCCATCGTGCCAGGTCCCGGCTCTCCCACCGGCGGCAGGACGCTCCTCCGGGCCGGTCGCCCCGCTCCGCCCGGTCACCGTACTGCCGCCCGGCGGTACGCCCAGGTCGCCACGGACAGCGAGAGCACGCCGACGGCCGCGCACACGCCGAGGTCGACACCGATCAGCAGCCAGTCCGGGTGCGCGTCGAAGCTGTGCGCCAGCGCCTCCACCCCGTACGTGGAGGGCAGCAGGTCGCGCGCGTAGCCGATGACGGCGGGCAGCCGCCCCGCGGGCAGCACGCCGAGCAGCAGCGCCGCCGACATGCCCAGCTGGCCGAGGAGCGTGGCCAGCTCCTGGCGGGGCGCCAGCAGCCCGAGCGCCGCGCCCAGGCCGGACAGCGCCGCGCCGGAGAGCGGGATGACGGCGACGAGCACCCAGAGGTTGGCCAGCGGCAGCTGGAAGAGGACGCTGCCGGCCACCGCGGTGACCACGGCGCCGGGGACGGTGAAGGAGGCGTACGCGCCGGCCGCGCCCAGCACCACGGCGGCGGGCGGCACCGGCAGCGTGGCGTAGTGGTCCAGGCCGCCGCAGGCCCGCAGCTGGCCGAAGTACTGCGCGAGCAGGTTGAGCGCCACGAACGCCACGACCAGCACGCTGGACCCGGCGACCACGGCCCGGGCCTCGTCGGGGCCGTCCGCCACGCCGCGCATCAGGACCATGATCCCGACGGACTGGAAGGTGGCGACGAACAGCAGCGGGATGCGGGCCACCCGGGCCCGGGAGAGCTGTGCGCGGTAGACGGCGGCCAGCGCCGGGCGCAGTCGTGCGCGCGGCGCCAGTTCGGCCGCCGCCGGTACGTCGCGCGTCCCGGTGCCGGCCCGCTTGCCGGTCACCGCCTCCGCAGGAACCACTGTCACGCCGCGCCGCTCCTCTTCCGTTCCGGCCGGGCCGCCCTCACGCCTTCACCAAGCCTTCCTCAGTCCGCCCGCCCAGGGCGAGGTAGACATCCTCCAGGCTGGGCGTGGCAAGGGTGAAATCGTCCAGCGCGGCGAACGCGGGGCCACCGGTGACCGCGGCCACCGCGGCACGCGCCTCGTCCGGGGCCATCCGCAGCGTCCAGCGCCGGCCGCTCTGCCGCGCGTGCTCGCCGAGCCGGGCGACCTCGGGCACGTCCAGCGGCGGGCGGTCGCGCCAGACCAGTTCCACCCGTACCTCCTGGCCCACCAGTTCTTTCAGCCCGCCGGGCGTGTCGCAGGCGATGACCCGGCCGCGGTCGATCACCGCAACCCGGTCCAGCACGGTCTCCGCCTCGATGACGTTGTGGGTGACGAGCAGGACGGTGGCCCCGCGCTCGGCGCGCCGCCGGTCGACGGCCGCCCACACGGCGCGCCGCGCGAGCGGGTCCATGCCGGTCGTCGGCTCGTCCAGGACGAGCAGCGGGCGCTCGCCCACGAGGACGGTGGCGAAGCAGGCCAGCCGCCGCTGTCCGCCGGAGAGCTTCTTCAGCGGTCGCCCGGCGATGCCGCCGAGGTCCAGCTCGTCGAGGACGGCGTCCCGCTCGGCACGCGCGGCCCGGGTCTCCAGCCCGCGCAGCCGCGCGGTGGTCTCCACGGCGAGCGCGACGGTCATCTCGTCGAGCGCGGTGGTCTCCTGGCCGAGGTAGCCCAGCAGCCGGGCGGCGCGTTCGGGGTGGCGCACGATGTCGTGGCCCAGCACGGTCACGCTGCCGGAGTCCGGCCGCAACAGGCCCGTGAGCTGGCGTACCAGGGTGGACTTGCCGGCGCCGTTGGGCCCCAGCAGGCCGAAGATCTCGCCGCGCCCGATGTCCAGCGCGATGCCGTCGCTGGCCCGTACGGCGGGTACGTCGGGGGCGCCGCGGCGCCCGCGCACCGCGGGATACGTCTTGACCAGATCCCGCACGGCCACCACGGTCCCGCCGTCGGCGGCCCGTCGTGTGCCCGTCTGTGTGCCCGTCCTCACGAGGAACGAGGGTACGCGCCCGCCGCGGGCCCGCCGTCCGCGGGGCGTCCGGCGGGCGGCCCGGTCAGTCGGCCGCGGGGGCGTGCTCGGCGGCCGTCCGCAGGTCGACCTCGCGCCAGAACCCGGCCCGGATGGCGTACCGGTCGTGCTCGTCGATCTGGTCGTCCTTGTGCGCCAGCAGCCCGAACCGGGCGGCGTAGCGCAGCAGCTCGCCGTCGATGCGGTGCGGGATGCGCGGGTACTCCGTGGAGAGCTGCTGGAGGTGCGCGGTGTCGCTGAGCCGTTCGGTCCAGCGGCGGGCGAAGACCTGGCCGACCTCGAAGGGATCGCCGCCGACCGCGGTGATGTCCTCCTCACGGTCGGCCCAGCGCTGCTCGGGGCTGGTCAGCTGGGCGAGGGTGGGCAGCGAGGCGGTCTCCGGGGGCTCGCCGACCGGCCCGCCGGTCCGTTCCATCCAGCCCTTGTCGGAGGACCAGCGCAGCGTCGCGGCGGCGGGCACCGGCGTGCCGGCGGGCGGCGTGGTGTGGTTCTTGCCGAGGCCCGCCAGGTCCTTGGGGGTGGGCACGCCCCGGCCGGCCGCGCCGGCCGCCGTCGCCTCCTCGGTCCGGTCCGCCACGCAGGCACCGTCGGCGCCGGCCGGGGCGGCGGCCGCCGCGCCGTCGGGCGCGCCGGAGCGCGGGATGGGGCCGGGGCGGGCGGTGCCGTTGCGTTCGGGGCGGTCGCCGGGGTCCCGGTCGGCAGCGGAGGCGGCAGCGGCCGCGGCGACGGCGGACTCCGGGAGCGGCGCGGAGAGGATCGCGGCGATCTCGGTGCGCGGTACGGAGGCGGGCGGGCAGACCCCGCTGATGTCCTTGGCGCGGACGGCGCGGGTGATCCAGGCGCGGTCCAGTACCCGGCGTTCGTCGGCCTCGGCGACCAGGTCCTCGGACTGGTTGTAGTCGCCGTCGGCGGCCTGGACGGCCCAGAGGTGGACGGCGACGCCGTGCTCCTTGGCGGACATCAGGCCGGGCAGCAGATCGCCGTCGCCGGTGACCAGGACGATGTCGGAACAGGCGCGGTTACGGGCCAGCTCGGTCAGCTCGGCGTGCATGGCGGCGTCCACGCCCTTCTGTGCCCAGCGGCCGTCGCTGCGGGTCAGGGCGCCCAGCCGTACGGTGACCCGGGGCATCACGCGGAGCCTGCGGTGCTCGGGCTGCGGCACCCGGTCGGGGGCGCCGTCGAACCAGTAGATGCGCAGCAGCTGCCGTTCGGTGTCGGCCTCCGCGCGCTCCCGCAGGCCCTGGATGAGGGCGGCGTGGTCGACGGTGATCCGGGACCGGGCGGGCTCGCCGGCCAGCAGGCTCGCGGCGGCGCCGAGCAAGTATCCGGCGTCCACCAGGACGACGCAGCGATCCACGTTGCACCCTCTTCCCTTGAGGTCCTGCAGTCCGGTCGCCCCCCGGCTCGGCCTGATGGCTGAGGTGTCTTCGGCTTTCTTCGAGTCTGCCCGACCGGGCGGGGGTTATCTGCCGGAACTCGATCATCGGCGTGGCGCTTTACGCCGCCGGCGCCCGGATCCCGCCGCCGACACTCCGCCTCACCCAAGAGAATTGCCCGAAATGCAGCCTTTTGCCCGGCGTGTAACTCTGGCTTCGGCCCCGATTCCAGGATTCCCCTTCAGGAGGCACGGACATGGCCAAGAACAAGAACCGTGACCGCAGTCAGAAGTCCGGCGCCGCCCAGGCCGAGCGCGGACAGCAGCAGTCGCAGCAGTCGGCGATGGAGGCGCAGGCGAAATCGGCCGTCGAGGCGACCCCGGGCGACGTCGCCCGCAAGCACCGGGAGCGCCGCTTCGGGCACAACTGACGCGGCCGCGGTGCGGCGGTAGCGCGACAGCAAAGGGGCGCGCCCGGGAAAGCTCCCGGGCGCGCCCCGTGCGTACGGTCCGCCGGCCGCTCAGCCGGTCAGGCAGGAGGCGCCGAGCAGCACCTTCAGGTCGCCGAAGAGCGAGGGGTCGGCGGTGACGCGGTGCTTGTCCAGGCGGAGCACGGTGGTCTTCCGGGTGCCCTGGAGCTTGATCCGCACCTCCGTGGAGCCGCGGTGCTGGTTCAGCACGTCACCGAGCTTCTCGACCAGCGGCGGGGTGACCTTGAGCGTCGGGATGGTGATCGTCAGCGGCGCGTTCGTCCCGGCGTCCGTGAGGTCGGGGATCATCATCTCCATCGCGACCAGGCGCGGGACGTCCTCGCGCTTGTCCAGGCGACCCTTGACGAAGACGATCGCGTCCTCGACGAGCTGGGTGGAGACCAGCTGGTAGGTGGCCGGGAAGAACATGCAGTCGATGGAGCCGGCCAGGTCCTCGACCGTGGCGATGGCCCAGGCGTTGCCCTGCTTGGTCATCTTGCGCTGGAGGCCCGAGATGATGCCGCCGATGGTGACGATCGAGCCGTCGGAGTAGTCGCCGCCGGTGAGCTGCGCGATCGCCGCGTCCGCCTTGTCGGACAGGACGTGCTCCAGGCCGAACAGCGGGTGGTCGGAGACGTACAGACCCAGCATTTCGCGCTCCTGCGCGAGCAGGTAGGTCTTGTCCCACTCCACGTCGGAGAACTCCACGTCCAGGCCGAAGCCGGGGCCGCCGTCGTCCGCCTCGTCGCCCATCCCGCCGAAGAGGTCGAACTGTCCCTCGGCCTCCTTGCGCTTCACCTGCACGACGTTGTCGATCATCGTCTCGTAGTGCGCGGTGAGGCCCTTGCGGGTGTGGCCCATCTCGTCGAAGGCGCCGGCCTTGATCAGCGACTCGGTGGTGCGCTTGTTGCAGACCACGGCCTCGACCTTGTCGAGGTAGTCGGGGAAGGAGGAGAACTTCCCCTTGGCCTTGCGGCTGCGGATGATCGCCTCGACGACGTTCGTGCCGACGTTGCGGACGGCGGAGAGGCCGAAGAGGATCACGTCGTCGCCCTGGGCGGCGAAGTTCGCCTCGGACTCGTTGACGTTCGGCGGCAGGACCTTGATGCCCATCTTGCGGCACTCGTTCAGGTAGACCGCCGACTTGTCCTTGTCGTCGCGCACCGAGGTGAGCAGCGCGGACATGTACTCGGCCGGGTAGTTCGCCTTGAGGTAGGCGGTCCAGTACGTGACCAGGCCGTACGCGGAGGAGTGCGCCTTGTTGAACGCGTAGCCGGCGAACGGGACCAGCACGTCCCACAGCGCCTGGATCGCCTGGTCGGAGAAGCCGTTCTTCCGGGCGCCCGCCTGGAAGAGGACGAAGTTCTTCTCCAGCTCCTCGGGCTTCTTCTTGCCCATCACGCGGCGGAGGACGTCCGCCTCGCCGAGGGAGTACCCGGCGACGATCTGGGCGGCCTTCTGGACCTGCTCCTGGTAGACGATCAGGCCGTAGGTGAGGCCCAGGACCTCCTTGAGCGGCTCCTCCAGCTCCGGGTGGATCGGCGTGATCTCCTGGCGGCCGTTCTTGCGCTCCGCGTAGTTGGTGTGGGAGTTCATGCCCATCGGGCCCGGCCGGTACAGGGCCGAGACGGCGGAAATGTCCTCGAAGTTGTCGGGCTGCATCTGGCGCAGCAGCGACCGCATCGGGCCGCCGTCGAACTGGAAGACGCCGAGCGTGTCACCGCGGCAGAGCAGCTCATACGTCTTCGGGTCGTCGAGCGGGATCTCCAGGAGGTCCAGCGAGACGCCCTTGTTGGCCTCCACCATCTTCCGGGCGTCGTCCATGATGGTGAGGTTGCGCAGGCCCAGGAAGTCCATCTTCAGCAGGCCGAGCGACTCGCACTGCGGGTAGTCCCACTGCGTGATGGTCACGCCGTCGGTGTGCCGCGTCCACAGCGGGGCGTGGTCCACGATCGGCTCGCTGGACATGATCACGCCGGCCGCGTGCACACCCATCTGCCGGACCAGGCCCTCCACACCCTTGGCGGTGTCGATGACCTTCTTCACGTCCGGTTCGTTCTCGTACATCGACCGGATCTCGCCGGCCTCGCTGTAGCGAGGGTGCTCCGGGTTGGTGATGCCGTCCAGGTCGATGCCCTTGCCGAGGACGTCGGCGGGCATGGCCTTGGTGAGCCGGTCACCCATCGCGTACGGGTAGCCCAGCACACGGGCCGAGTCCTTGATCGCGTTCTTCGCCTTGATCTTGCCGTACGTGCCGATCATGGCGACCTTGTCGGCGCCGTACTTCTCGGTGACGTACCGGATCACCTCGACGCGCCGACGCTCGTCGAAGTCGATGTCGACATCGGGCATGGAGACACGCTCGGGGTTCAGGAACCGCTCGAAGATCAGCCCGTGCTCGATCGGGTCGAGGTCGGTGATGCCCATGGCGTACGCGACGATCGAACCGGCCGCGGAGCCACGGCCCGGGCCCACCGCGATGCCGTTGTTCTTCGCCCACATGATGAAGTCCGCGACGACCAGGAAGTATCCCGGGAACCCCATCTGCAGGATGATGTCCATCTCGTACTCGGCCTGCCGCTGCCGGTCCTCGGGGACGCCGCCGGGGAAGCGGCGGGCCATGCCCCGCCGGACCTCCTCCTTGAACCAGGTGACCTCGGTGTAGCCCTCGGGGATGTCGAACTTCGGCATCAGGTCACGCTTCTCGAACATCCCGGTGGTGTCGATCATGTCGGCGATCAGCCGGGTGTTGTCGCAGCCCTCCTGCCATGCCTCGGAGGAGTCGATGGCGTACATCTCCTCCGTGGACTTGAGGTAGTAACCGGTCCCGTCGAAGCGGAAGCGGTCCGGATCCGACAGGTTCTTACCGGTCTGGATGCACAGCAGGGCGTCGTGCGCGCTCGCCTCGTGCGAGTAGGTGTAGTGCGAGTCGTTGGTGACCAGCGGGGGAATCCCCAGCTCCTTGCCGATCTTCAGCAGGTCCTCGCGGACCCGGCGCTCGATCTCGATGCCGTGGTCCATCAGCTCCAGGAAGTACCGGTCCTTGCCGAAGATGTCCTGGTACTCGGCCGCCGCCTTCTTCGCCTCTTCGTACTGCCCCAGGCGGAGCCGGGTCTGCAGCTCACCGGAGGGGCAGCCGGTGGACGCGACCAGGCCCTCGGACCACTGGGAGATGGTCTCCTTGTCCATCCGCGGCCACTTCTGCAGCCAGCCCTCGGCGTAGGCGTCGGAGGTGAGCTTGAAGAGGTTGTGCAGACCGGTCTTGTTCGCCGCCCAGATCGTCTTGTGGGTGTAACCACCGGAACCGGAGACGTCGTCACGCTTCTGGTGCGGCTGGCCCCACTGGATCTTGCGCTTGGTCCGCCGGGACTCCGGGGCGACGTACGCCTCGATGCCGATGATCGGCGTCACGCCCGCCTTCTGCGCGGAGTGGAAGAAGTCGTAGGCGCCGTGGAGGTTGCCGTGGTCGGACATGGCGACGTGCGTCATGCCCATTTCATTGGCGGCCTTGAACATGTCCTTGAGCCGCGCGGCACCGTCCAGCAGCGAGTACTGGGTGTGAACGTGCAGGTGCGTGAACGGCGGCTTGGCCACGGCGGGAGACCTCCGGGAGCAGTCGGCTGGAGAGGGGTGGACGGTCTGGAAGTCTACGACTCCGAGCTGACAATCGAGGCGTTCGGAATCGGACCGGCGGCGCGTCAGCGCCTCGATGAGGGGTGGTGGTCGGGCGACGGGCGGGCACGCGCAGGTAGCCTCGCGCGTTGTCAGTCACGGAACATCCGTCCGAAAGCAGATGGCCCCCGCACGGGCCCCAGGAGGCAGCAAGCGATGTCGACCCAGCACGCCCCGGCGCAGGACGCCGCCCAGCGCGGCGAGGAGATACTCGCCGTCTTCGACACCGCCTTCGGGGAGCTGCTGGCCGCCGACCCCGCGGCCTTCCGGGTGAAGTTCCGCAAGATGGCCGCCTCCGCGTTCGCCTTCTACCGCGGCACGGCCTGCCTGTTCTACAAGGACCTGGAGCAGGGCAAGGACACCGGCCCGTACCTGGACGAGCGGACCTCCCGGGTGTGGATCCACGGCGATCTGCACGCGGAGAACTTCGGCACGTACATGGACGCCACCGGCCGGCTGATCTTCAACGTCAACGACTTCGACGAGGCCTACGTCGGCCCCTTCACCTGGGACCTCAAGCGCTTCGCCGCCTCCGTGGCGCTCATCGGGTACGCCAAGGCGCTCAGTGACGAGCAGATCACCGACCTGGTGCGCACCTACGCCGCCGCCTACCGGGAGCGCATCCACGCCCTGGCCGCCGGCGCCAAGGACGACGAGGTCCAGCCCTTCACCCTGGACACCGCCCAGGGCCCGCTGCTGGACGCGCTGCGCGACGCCCGCTCGCTCACCCGCTTCGCGCTGCTGGACTCGATGACGGAGATCCGCGAGTTCGAGCGGCGCTTCTCCCCCGGCGGCGGCGCCATCGAGCTGGACGCGGCGACCCGCTACAAGGTCCTCGCGGCGTTCGACGGCTATCTGGAGACGCTGCCGGAGTCCAGCCTCGCCCGCCCGGACTCCTACCGCGTCAAGGACGTCGTGGGGCGCCGCGGTATCGGCATCGGCTCGGCCGGCCTGCCCTCGTACAACATCCTGCTGGAGGGCAACAGCGACGCCCTGGAGAACGACGTCGTGATCTACATGAAGCAGGCGCAGACCCCGGCGGTCTCCCGGCACGTCACCGACCCCGAGGTGCGCGGCTACTTCCAGCACGAGGGGCACCGCACGGTGATCTCCCAGCGCGCGCTGCAGGCGCACGCCGACCCGTGGCTGGGCTGGACCGAGCTGGACGGCAGCGGCCAGCTGGTCGCGGAGATCTCGCCGTACGCCGTCGACCTGGACTGGTCCGACATCGACGAGATCGACGAGATCGCGGCGGTCGTCGCCGACCTGGGCCGGGCGACGGCCGCGATGCACGCGGCGGCGGACGACGAGAGCGGCCACTCGCTCGTGCCGTTCTCCACGGAGCGCGCGATCGACGCGGCCATCGCCGCCGACGAGGAGGGCTTCGCCGAGCTGCTGGTGGACTTCGCGCACGGCTACGGCTCCCGGGCCCGCCGCGACCACCAGATCTTCGTCGACCTCTTCCGCAACGGCCGCATCCCGGGCCTGTGATCCCCGGGGCCCGGCCCCGGGCCCCGATTCACAGAACCCCCTTAAGCGGCGCTTACTCCGCCCCATGGCAGACTCGATTTCGATGGACATTTCGGCGGCACACCTGAGGGCACTGCGTGCGGCGCTCTTCACGGCGCTGTGCGTCACGCTGTCCACCGCCTCCCATGTGCTGCTCTCCCGGATGCCGCTGCCGCTGACGACGGTGGCCGCGCTCGCCGCCGTCGTCTTCGTGCTCGCGTACGCGCTGGCGGGCCGGGAGCGGCGCTTCGGGCCGATCGCGGCCCTGCTGGTACCGCTGGAACTGGCCGCCGACACGGTCTTCAGCGTCGGCCAGCACGCCTGCTACGGCATGGCCGGCGGCCCCGTCGCCGGCCCGCTCCGCTCGCTGGGCGTGGACCTGCTCTGCCGCGGCGGCGACGTCGGCACCCCGCTGGCCCGGGCCACCGGCCACCACCCGGCCCCCGCCGCCACCTGGCTGCTGCTGCTCGCCGCGCACGTCGCGGTCGGGCTGCTGGCCGCCGCCTGGCTGCGGCGCGGTGAGGCCGCGCTGGAGCGGCTGCTGGGCTCGCTGGCCGTCTTCGCGCTGCGGCCGCTGCTGGTCGCGGTCGCGGTGCTCGGCGCCGGCCGCGCCCCGCGCCGCCGGGCCGTACCGCCCGTGGCGGTCGCCGCGCCCCCGCGCTCCCTCCCCCTGCTCGTGCACTGCGTCGTCCGCCGGGGACCGCCGGCCTGCTCCCTCGCGGCCTGACGCCGCGAGCCACCGGTCCCCTCCCCTTTCCGTACGGGGCGCGGCACGCCGTCTCCGGCGCCGCCCCGGCACAGCAGACCCCAGGAGCAACCCGATCATGAGCAACCGCAACAGCCAGGCCAACAAGCAGGCAGCGCGTGAGCGGCTGCGCGCCGAGCGCGAGCGGCAGGCCAAGAAGGACAAGGTGCGCCGTCAGCTGACGGTCGGCGGCGCGATCGTCGTGGTGCTGGCCATCGCCGGCGGCATCGGCCTGGCCGTCGCCAACTCCGGCGGCGGCGACGGCAGCCCGGAGGACACCTGGGCCAAGGCCAAGAACGCCAAGCTGGTCAAGCCGGCCCACACCTCCGGCGCCGACGGCACCACCGTCACCATCGGCGAGAAGGGTGCGAAGAACACCCTCGCGCTGTACGAGGACCCGCGCTGCCCCGGCTGCGCCAACTTCGAGCAGAACGTCGGCGAGACGGTCGAGAAGGACATCGCCGACGGCAAGTACAAGGCCACCTTCCACCTGGGCACGTTCCTGGACGACAACCTCCAGGGCACCGGCTCCAAGAACGCGGTGAGCGCCCTGGGCGCCGCGCTGGACAAGAGCCCCGAGGCGTTCCTGAAGTACAAGTACGCGCTGTACTCGAAGAAGTACCACCCCGAGGAGACCGGCCCGGACAAGTTCGCCGACGACGCGTACCTGATCAAGGTCGCGGACACGGTCCCCGAGCTCAAGGGCGACAAGGCGTTCCAGAAGGCCCTGAAGGACGGCACGTACGACCGCTGGGCGCTGACGATGTCGGACGCGTTCAACAACGCCAAGGACGTCCGCAGCACGCCCACGATCAAGCTGAACGACAAGCTGCTCTCCGCCGACGGACAGAGCGCGCCGTCCACGGCCGCCGTCTTCAACTCCCTTGTGGAGAAGAACCTCAAGAAGTAGCGGACGCACCGGTGACGGCCGGCGGAGGTACGGGCGGCATACGTCCCGTACGTCCGCCGGCCGTTGCCGAATCTTGACCTCGCGCCGGCCGGCCCCCGTGGCAGACTCCCCGCCATGGAGGGGACCGCATGAGCAACCGCAACAGCCAGGCCGCCAAGTCCGCAGCCCGGGAGCGCATACGCGCGGAACGGGAGCGGGAGAAGAAGCGCGCGAGGCTCCGCCGTCAGCTCGTCGTGGCGGGCGGTGTGCTCGGCGTCCTGGTGATCGCCGGCGGCATCGGCTACGCCGTGATGAAGGCCAACGAGCCCACCGGCTGGGAAGCCGCCAAGGAAGCGAAGCTGGTGCGGCCCGCGCACACCCAGGGCAAGAACGGCACCGAGATCGTCATCGGTGACAAGAGCGCGAAGGACACCCTGGAGGTGTTCGAGGACATCCGCTGCCCGGCGTGCGCCGCCTTCGAGCAGTCCACCGGCCCGGTGCTGCTGAAGGACATCGACGACGGCCGCTACAAGGCCCGCTTCACGATGTACGCCTTCATCGACGACATGGGCGGCGGCGAGGGCTCCAAGAACGCGCTGAGCGCGCTGGGCGCCGCGCTGGACAAGAGCCCCGAGGCGTTCCTCCACTACAAGGAGGCGCTGTACTCGCTGAAGAACCACCCCGAGGAAAGCGTCGACACCTACGCCAAGGACTCCGCACTGCTGAAGGTCGCCGGCCAGGTGCCCGAGCTCAAGGGCGACGCGAAGTTCGAGCGGGCGGTCAAGGACGGCACGTACGACCGCTGGGCGATGGAGATGGCCGGGCTGTTCGGCCGCAAGGGCGTCAAGGGCACCCCGACCTTCATGCACGGGGACAAGAAGCTGACGATGGCGCCGATCCCCCAGCAGCAGATGACGCAGGCGCAGTACAACAAGCTCGCGCAGGCCAACTTCAAGAAGATGATCGACAAGGAGTTCGGCCCGGCGGAGAAGTAACGCGCCGCCTGCGGTGACCAGGGGCGCGGGTTCATGAATTCGATGGAATCCGTACCCCTGAAGTCACTTACCAGCCAGTAGGGTGATCGGCCGTGACCGATCATGACCAGATCTCGCGCCGTACTGCCGTCACGGCCGTAGCCGCCACCGCCGCCCTGCTGCCCCTCGGCACCGCCGCCACCGCGCGCGCCGCCGACCGGACCGCCAGGGCCGCCGCGGTGGCCCCCTTCCAGCACGGCGTCGCCTCCGGCGACCCGCTGCCCGACGGCATCCTGCTGTGGACCCGCGTCACCCCCGCCGCCGACGCCCTGCCCGGTTCGGGCAAGGGCGCGGCCGCCGAGGTGGGCTGGCAGGTGGCCACCGACAAGGGCTTCACCGAGGTGGTCGCGCGGGGAACCGCGACCGCCTCGGCGGCCACCGACCACACCGTCAAGGCGGACGTACGGGGCCTCTCGCCCGCCACCACCTACTGGTTCCGCTTCACCGCGCTCGGCGTCCACTCCCCCGTGGGACGCACCCGCACCGCGCCCGCCGCCGGCACCGCCGCCACGAACGTCCGCTTCGGCGTGGTTTCCTGCGCCAACTGGGAATCCGGCTACTTCTCGCCCTACCGCCATCTCGCGGCCCGCACCGACCTGGACGCGGTGCTGCACCTCGGGGACTACCTCTACGAGTACAAGACCGGCGAGTACCCGGCCCTGAAGTACGTGGTCCGCCCGCACTCCCCCGGCCACGAGATCATCAGCCTGGCCGACTACCGCATCCGGCACGGCGTGCACAAGACCGACCCGGACGCGCAGGCGATGCACGCCGCGCACCCGGTGATCGCGATGTGGGACGACCACGAGTTCGCCGACAACGCCCGGAAGGACGGCGCGGAGAACCACACGCCGGACACCGAGGGCGACTGGGCGGCGCGGATGGCCGCGGCCAAGCAGGCGTACTTCGAGTGGATGCCGGTACGCCCGTCCACCGCCGGCACCACCTACCGCCGCCTGCAGTTCGGCACGCTCGCCGATCTGCACCTGCTGGACCTGCGCAGCTTCCGCGACGAGCAGGCGCCGATCGGCAGCGGCGAGGTCGACGACCCGGGCCGCACGATCACCGGGCGGGCGCAGCTGGACTGGCTGAAGGCGGGCCTGGAACGCTCCGCGGCGGCCTGGCGGCTGGTCGGCACCTCCGTGATGATCTCGCAGGTGGCGTTCGGGTCCGTGCCCGCGCATCTGCTGGAGCCGCTCGCCGAGGTGCTGGGCCTGCCCAAGGAGGGGCTGGCGATCAGCACCGACCAGTGGGACGGCTACACCGACGACCGGCGCGAGCTGCTGACGCACCTGAGCGACCGGTCCATCGGCAACACCGTCTTCCTCACCGGCGACATCCACATGTCCTGGGCCAACGACGTGCCGCTCAAGGCCGCGACGTACCCGAGCCAGGCGCCGGTGGCCACCGAATTCGTCGTCACCTCGGTCACCTCCGACAACCTCGACGACACCCTGCACGTCGCGCCGCACACGCTGTCGCTGCCCGCCGCCGCGGCGGTCCGGGCCGCCAACCGCCACGTGAAGTGGGTGGACATGGACAGCCACGGCTACGGCGTCCTGGACGTCACGGCCGAGCGGACGCAGATGGACTACTTCGCCGTCTCCGACAAGGCGGACCGGAACGCCACGTCGTCGTGGCAGCGCTCGTACCGCACGCTCAGCGGCACCCAGCGCATGGAGCGGGCCGAGGGGCCGGTGGCCTGAGCGGGAGCCCGTGCACGGCCGCCGGCGGCGCCCCGGGGCTCAGAGGCTCGCGAGGAAGCCCAGCCCGACCTTCCAGGCGCCCTCGGCGGCCTCCTTGTCGTGGTCCGGCAGCCCGTCGTCGGTGAAGAGGTGCCCGGCCCCCGGGTAGCGGTAGACCTCGACGTCGGCGCCGGCCCGCTGCATGCGGAGGTACCAGGCGTTCAGCCAGTCGTGCGGCTCGAAGGGGTCCGGGTCGGCCACGTGCAGCTGCACCGGCAGGTCGTCCACGGCCGCGTCGTCGGCGATGTCGGAGGTGCCGTGGAGCAGCAGCAGGCCGCGCGCCTTGGCGTCGGCCAGCGCCAGGTTCTGGGCCACGGAACCGCCGAAGGACAGGCCCGCGTAGATCAGGCCGCGGTCGGAGTACGGGGCCGCGGCCACCACCGCGCGCCGCAGCAGCTCGTCCTTGCCGATCTCGTCCTTGATCTCGATGCCGTCCTCGATGGTGTCGGCGGTGCGCCCGTCGAACAGGTCGGGAACGATCACTTCGTGGCCGGCGGCACGCAGTCGCTCGGCACCCGCCTGTACGGCCGGCCGCAGCCCGTACACAGAATGGAACAGAATGACGGTTTGAGTCGCCGCGGAGCCGGTCACTGGTTTCACTTCCCTGTCGATGGATCGCACTCCTCCCATCGTGCCAGTTACGGTCGACAGGAAGCGGACCCCGACCAGGAGGGATCACGTGTCCATGGAGGACGTACTGCGTCCGCTGATCGTCGTGGGCGGCTCCGTCGCCCTCACGCTCGCCCTGGGATGGGCGGCCGATCTGGCGATGCGCCGGGCCGATGCCGCGCGCCCGGACACCCCCTTGTGGGGCCTGCTGCGGCGCTGCCGGATCCCGCTCCAGGTGGTGCTCCTGACGGCGCTGCTGCGCGGCACCTTCGACCGCACCAAGCTCAAGATCATCGACGAGCACAGCGCCGGAATCGGCCAACTGCTGTCGCTGGTCCTGATCGCCGCCACCGCCTGGCTGGCGATACGCGTCTCGGCGGCGATCGTGGAGTCCTCGTACTCCCGGTACGCGGCGGGCGCCCGCGACGCCGCCCGGGTCCGCCGGGTCCGTACGCAGGTCACGCTGATCCAGCGGGTGGTCACCGCGGTGGTCGCGGTGGTCGCCGTCGCCGCGATGCTGCTGACCTTCCCCGCGATGCGGGCGGTCGGCACCTCGATGCTGGCCTCGGCCGGTGTACTGGGCATCGTCGCCGGTGTCGCGGCCCAGTCCACGCTCGGCAACCTCTTCGCGGGCCTGCAGATCGCCTTCGGTGACATGGTGCGGATCGGCGACACCGTCGTGGTGGAGGGCGAGTGGGGCACGGTCGAGGAGATCACCCTGACCTTCCTGACCGTACGGACCTGGGACGAGCGCCGGATCACCATGCCGGTCTCCTACTTCACCAGCAGCCCGTTCGAGAACTGGTCGCGCGGCGGCGCGCAGATGACCGGCACCGTCTTCTTCCAGCTCGACCACCGCGCGCCCGTCGAGGAGATGCGCGAGAAGCTCCAGGAGATCCTGAAGAACTCCGACTCCTGGGACGGCCGGGCACAGACCCTGGTGGTCACCGACACCACCCCCAGCACGATCGAGGTGCGGGCGCTGGTCACCGCCCGGGACGCGGACGCGATCTGGACGGTCCGCTGCGAGGTGCGCGAGCAGATGATCACCTGGCTGCGGGACGCGCATCCGTACGCGCTGCCGCGCATCTCGACCGCGGCGGCGCCCGTTCTGGAGGAGCCCGTTTCGGAGGAGCCCGCCGCGGGGCGGACCGGGCCCACGCTGGAGAAGTAGCGTTTCTCCAGGCCCTGGAGAAGTAGCGTTTCTCCAGCTCGCTCAGGACGGCGTGCGCAGGCTGCGGACGTCGAGATGGCGCAGCACCCGGTCGACGACCTCCGGGTCCGAACCGGGCTCGCTGCGGGCCGCGAGCACCTCGTGGCGCGCGGCGGACAGCAGCTCGCTCTGGATGCGCTGGACCTTCTTCACACGGGCGATGCGCTTGTCGTAGCCCTCGCGCCGCTCGTCGTCCACGATGTCCGGCGAGATGCGGGCGCCCATCTCGTACGTGCTCCGGGACAGCCGCTCGACGACCTCGTCGGACAGCTCCTCCTCCGACACGATCTCCTTCAGCCGCCGCTTGGAGGCCTTGACCACGCGGACCGCGAGCTCGCGCTCCAGCGCGTCCTCGGCGTCCGTGTCGGCCCGCACCCCCAGCCGCTTGACCAGGAAGGGCAGCGTCAGGCCCTGCACCACGAGGGTGGCCAGCACCACCGCGAAGGCGATGAAGAGGATCTCGTCGCGGGCCGGGAACGGCCCGCCGCCGTCGACCTCGAACGGGATGGCCAGCGCCAGCGCCACCGACGCCACCCCGCGCATCCCCGACCACCACATGACGATGGTCTCCCGCCAGCTGGTCGGGATCTCCTCCGCGATCCGGTGCCGGTGCAGCCGCTGCGCCAGCCACGCGGCGGGCAGCAGCCACAGCAGCCGCAGGCCCACCACGACCCCGATGACGGCGGCGCAGGCGCCCAGCAGCTGCTGCCAGTGCCCGGCGGCGGTGCCGAAGATGTTGTGCAGCTCCAGGCCGATCAGGCCGAAGGCGACGCCGGTGACGAGCGTGTCGACGACCTCCCAGAAGGTGTGCCCGGCGAGCCGGCCCATCACGTCGTCGGCGTCGGCGGCGTAGTGCGCGAGGAAGAGCGCGGCGGTGAGCACCGAGAGCACGCCCGAGCCGTGCAGCTCCTCGGAGAGCACGTACGCCACGAACGGCACCAGCAGCGTCAGCCCGACCTGGAGCGTCGCGTCGTCGACCACTTCCATCAGCTTGTTGGCCAGCCAGCCGAGGACCACGCCGACCGCTATGGCCACCACGGCCGAGAGCAGCAGCTGGCCGACGGCGGACGGCGCGGAGAACTCGCCGGAGACCGCGGCGGCCAGTGCCACGTGGTACAGCACGATCGCGGTGACGTCGTTGAAGAGGCCCTCGCCCTCCAGGATCGACACCAGACGGCGGGGCAGGCCGAGCTTGCCGGCGACGGCGGTCGCGGCGACCGGGTCCGGCGGCGCCACCAGCGCGCCGAGCGCCACGGCGGCGGCCACCGGCAGGCCGGGGACGACGCTGTGCGCGACGGCGGCGACGGCGGCGGTGGTCGCGAAGACCAGCGCCACCGCGAGCAGGAAGATCGGCCGGATATTGGCGGTGAACTGGCGCCAGGACGTGCGCTGCACCGCCGCGTACAACAGGGGCGGCAGCAGCAGCGGGAGGATGAACTCCGGCGGCACCTGGACGTTCGGGACGAACGGCAGCAGGGCCAGCACGGCGCCCGCCAGGGTCATCAGCACCGGTGACGGGAGTCCCAGCCGGTCGCCGAGGGGGACCATGAGCACGGCCCCCAGCAGCAGGACGAACATCAGGGCCAGCTGGTCCACGGCAGGCACGCTCCGGAGCTTCGAAATCAGTCGATCACTGATCAAGCCTGCCATGAACTCCGGGAAACGCCCGTCGGCGACCCCGTGGGGACCGGCCGCAACGGCCGGCCGCCGGGGGTCAGGCGCTCTCGGCCCGCACCCGGTCCAGGGCCCGCTGGAGGTCCTCCGGGTACTCGCTCTCGAACTCCACCCAGCGGCCGTCGCCCGGGTGCTCGAAGCCCAGCCGCACGGCGTGCAGCCACTGCCGGGAGACGCCCAGGCGCTTGGCGAGGGTGGGGTCGGCGCCGTAGGTCAGGTCGCCGACGCAGGGGTGGCGGTGCGCGGACATGTGCACCCGGATCTGGTGCGTGCGGCCGGTCTCCAGCTTGATGTCCAACAGGCTGGCCGCGCGGAACGCCTCGACCAGGTCGTAGTGCGTCACGGACGGCTTGCCGTCGGCGGTGACCGCCCACTTGTAGTCGTGCTGCGGGTGACGGCCGATCGGGGCGTCGATCGTGCCGCTGAGCGGGTCCGGGTGGCCCTGGACGAGCGCGTTGTACCGCTTCTCGGGGACGCGCTCCTTGAACTGCCGCTTCAGGGAGGTGTACGCGCGCTCCGACTTCGCCACGACCATCAGGCCCGACGTGCCGACGTCCAGGCGGTGCACGATGCCCTGGCGCTCGGCGGCGCCGGAGGTCGAGATGCGGTACCCGGCGGCGGCCAGGCCGCCGATGACCGTCGTGCCGTTCCACCCCGGGCTGGGGTGCGCGGCGACGCCGACAGGCTTCATGATCACGACGATGTCGTCGTCGTCATGGACGATCTCCATGCCCTCCACGGGCTCGGCGACGATCTCCACCGGCGCCGCGGCCTGCGGCATCTCGACTTCGAGCCAGGCGCCGCCGTGCACCCGCTCGGACTTCATCACCTCGGCCCCGTCCACCCGGACCTTGCCGGCGGCGGCCAGCTCGGCCGCCTTCGTACGGGAAAAGCCGAACATCCGGGCCAGCGCGGCGTCGACGCGCTCGCCCTCCAGGCCGTCCGGTACGGGCAGGGTGCGGATCTCGGGAATCGTGCTCACCCCACGAGTATGGCAGTCCCGCGGGCGCTCCCGTCGGCCCCGCCCCCGCCTGTGGAAAACCCTGCCCGGACGCGGCGTCAGTCCTTGTGGAGCGTCCCGTCCGGGTCCAGGCCGCGGAAGGAGAGCAGCACGATCAGGATGCCGCCGCACACGATCCCGGAGTCGGCGAGGTTGAAGACCGCGAAGTGCGCCGGGGCGATGAAGTCGACCACCGCGCCCTGGAAGACGCCCGGCGAACGGAAGAGCCGGTCGGTGAGGTTGCCGAAGGCGCCGCCGAGCAGCAGGCCGAGGGCGATCGCCCAGGGCAGGCTGTAGAGCTTGCGGGCGACCCGGAAGATCACCACGATCACCGCGACGGCGATCAGGGTCAGGAAGATCGTCAGCGCCTCGCCCATGCTGAAGGCGGCCCCGCGGTTGCGGATCACCTCGAACTGGAGCAGCGTCCCGATCACCTGGACCGGCGCGTGGTGCTCCAGCTTCGCCACCACCAGCAGCTTGCTGCCGAGGTCCAGCAGGTACACGATCAGCGCGACGACCAGCAGCGCGGTGATCCGCCGCCGCTTGGGCTGCGTCGCCGTGGCGCCCGCCTCCGCCGCGCCCCGCTCGACCTCTCCGCCGTCCCCCTGCCCGGGCTCCGGCCCGGATTCCGGCGTACCGGTGATGCGCTCCGCCTCTGCCACCTGTGAAGTCCCTCGGCCCGTCGTTTCCCCGGCCAGGCCACGCCTGGCTGAGGTTCGAGGGTACGGCACGGGGGCCGGCCGTAGGTGAGTACGGGTACCCGGGGGCGGTACGGACGCGGGGCCGGGGCACGAAGGCCCCGGCCCGGCCGCTAGCGGCGCTCGGTCTTCTGCTTGCACTCCACACAGAGCGTGGCCCGCGGGAACGCCTGCATCCGGGCCTTGCCGATCGCCTTGCCGCAGTTCTCGCAGAGGCCGTACGTGCCGGCGTCCAGCCGCTCCAGCGCCCGCTCGGTCTGCAGCAGCATCTCGCGGGCGTTCGAGGCCAGCGCCATCTCGTGCTCACGGGTGATGTTCTTCGAACCGGTGTCGGCCTCGTCGCCCGTGCTGTCGCTGGAGTCCCGCATCAGCCCCGCGATGGCGTCCTCGGAGGACCGGATCTCGTTGCGCAGCCGGTCCTGCTCCGCCCGCAGCATCGACCGGGCCTCCTCGGCCTCGGCCTCCGACCACGGGTCCTCGCCCGGCCGTACGGGCAGCTCGGCGGCGGACGCCGGGCCGGTACGCGCCTTGGGCAGGGCCGTCCCGCCGGCTGTCTGCTCGCTGTCGTCCAGCGCAGCGGCCGGGGCCCCGCCCGGAGTCTTCTTCGCCACCACCGTCTTGGCTCCCGTCTTCTTCGCGGGCACCGCCCCCTCGGGCGGTGCAGCCTTCCTGGCCGTGCTCGTGCCGGCGGACGTGTCGGCCGCGGCGCCCTCCGCCGCGGCCTCCGCTGCCGCTGTCCGTCCCGCCGCGGTCTTCTTCGCGGCGGCCTTCTTCGCCGTCTTCCTGGCCGCCGTCTTCCTGGCGGCGGTCTTCTTCGCCGTTGCCTTCTTCGACGACGTCCGCTTCGCGGGCGCCGCACCGGAAACGGTCTCCTCCGGCGGAGGGTTCCCGGTCGCGGTCTTCTTCGTCCCGGCTTCTCTCACGGGCGGCCCCGTACCGGGCTCCGCCGCCGCGCCCTCGCCGGCCGGCGGATTGCCGGTCGCCGTCCGCTCCGCCGCGGCCTTCTCGGCGGACGTCCCGCCGTCCGGCACGTCCCGCCCGGACCCCGCCGTGCTGTCGTGCGCGGCGGTCTCTTTCGCCACCATGGCCGCGATCCCTTCACGTATGTGATCATGCTCGCGAATCGTGACCGGAACGATAAATCGACTCAGAGCACGCGGCAACGGGACGCACCGCCCTCCACCGTCCGGCTCCCGCCCCGGGAGCCCGGCCTGCATCCGTTGTGCCCCGCTCCCCGGCCCGTAATCCGGCGTCATCGGACGCCCGACAGGGGGTGTCGCGGCACCGTCGTACGCCTGCCGCATTCCGCCGCGTTGCGTATCGGCATTCGGGTCAAGGTTCCCGGCGCCGGTACCTCGGTCGGCGCAGCGGGAAAAGCGGTCGGCCGCAACGGGCCACGCCCCGTACACTGGCCGGAGCGAAAAGCGTGGATGGGACGAGTAGCGCCGCACGCAGCCAAGAGCGACCCGGGGACGGTGGGAGCCCGGGGGTGTGCGCGACGTGAAGATCACCCCGGAGCCGCCGGAAGAACGCCCCAGGACCCCTGGGTGCCAGTAGACCCGGCATCGCGACCCCAATGAGGGGGCCGAGGAGTTCCGCCTCGGCCAAGGAGGGTGGTACCGCGGGAGCAGCCGGCTCTCGTCCCTCCGGTCGGAGAACGCAAGCGGTGTCCGCCGGAGGAAGCCCCCGATGAGTTCCACACCCCAGTACAACCAGGTGCCCGCGCAGGTGGACCTGCCAGCGCTCGAGCATGCCGTGCTCGACTTCTGGCAGGAGCAGAAGGTCTTCGCGCGCACTCTCGACCAGTCCGAGGGGCGCCCGGAGTGGGTGTTCTACGAGGGCCCGCCCACGGCGAACGGCATGCCGGGCGCGCACCACATCGAGGCCCGCGTCTTCAAGGACGTCTTCCCGCGCTTCCGCACCATGCAGGGCTACCACGTCGGCCGGAAGGCCGGCTGGGACTGCCACGGCCTGCCCGTGGAGCTCGCCGTGGAGAAGGAGCTGGGCTTCAACGGCAAGAAGGACATCGAGGCGTACGGCATCGCCGAGTTCAACGCCAAGTGCCGTGAGTCGGTGACCCGCCACACCGACGCCTTCGCCGAGCTGACCACCCGGATGGGCTACTGGGTCGACCTCGACGACGCGTACCGCACGATGAACCCCGAGTACATCGAGTCGGTGTGGTGGTCGCTGAAGGAGATCTTCAACAAGGGCCTGCTGGTCCAGGACCACCGCGTCGCCCCCTGGTGCCCCCGCTGCGGCACCGGCCTCTCGGACCACGAGCTGGCCCAGGGGTACGAGACGGTCGTCGACCCCTCGGTCTACGTCCGCCTGCCCCTAACCTCCGGCCCGCTGGCCGGCGAGGCGGCACTGCTGATCTGGACGACCACGCCGTGGACGCTGGTCTCCAACACCGCGGTCGCCGCGCACCCCGACGTCACCTACGTCGTCGCCACCGACGGCAACGAGAAGCTGGTCGTCGCCGAGCAGCTCGTCGAGAAGGCGCTGGGCGAGGGCTGGACGACGACGGGGCAGACCTTCACCGGCCGCGAGATGGAACGCTGGGCGTACGAGCGCCCGTTCGGCCTGGTCGAGCTCGAAGGCGCCAACTTCGTCGTCAACGCCGAGTACGTCACCACCGAGGACGGCACGGGCCTGGTCCACCAGGCGCCCGCCTTCGGTGAGGACGACCTCAAGACCTGCAAGGGCTACGGCCTGCCGGTGGTGAACCCGGTCCGTCCCGACGGCACCTTCGAGGAGGACCTCGCCCTGGTCGGCGGGCAGTTCTTCAAGAAGGCCGACGAGGCGCTGGTCGCCGACCTCGACGCGCGCGGCCTGCTCTTCCGCCACGTCGCGTACGAGCACAGCTACCCGCACTGCTGGCGCTGCCACACCGCGCTGCTGTACTACGCCCAGCCGTCCTGGTACATCCGCACGACCGCGGTCAAGGACGCCCTGCTGCGGGAGAACGAGAAGACCAACTGGTACCCGGAGTCGGTCAAGCACGGCCGCTTCGGTGACTGGCTGAACAACAACATCGACTGGGCGCTCTCCCGGAACCGCTACTGGGGCACCCCGCTGCCCATCTGGCGCTGCGAGGAGGACCACCTCACCGTCGTCGGCTCGCTCGCCGAGCTGTCGGAGCTGACCGGCACCGACCAAACGGGCCTGGACCCGCACCGCCCCTTCATCGACGACGTGACCTTCACCTGCTCCCACGAGGGCTGCTCGGCGGAGGCCGTACGCGTCCCCGAGGTCATCGACGCCTGGTACGACTCGGGTTCGATGCCCTTCGCGCAGTGGGGCTACCCGTACCGCAACAAGGAGATCTTCGAGAAGCGGTACCCGGCGCAGTTCATCTCCGAGGCCATCGACCAGACCCGCGGCTGGTTCTACACGCTGATGGCCGTCGGCACGCTCGTCTTCGACAAGTCGTCCTACGAGAACGTCGTCTGCCTGGGCCACATCCTGGCCGAGGACGGCCGGAAGATGTCCAAGCACCTGGGCAACATCCTCCAGCCGATCCCGCTGATGGACCAGCACGGCGCGGACGCGGTCCGGTGGTTCATGGCCGCCGGCGGCTCCCCCTGGGCCGCGCGCCGGGTCGGTCACGGCACGATCCAGGAGGTCGTCCGCAAGACGCTCCTGACGTACTGGAACACCGTCGCCTTCCAGGCGCTGTACGCCCGTACGACCGGCTGGGCGCCCACCGCGTCCGACCCGGCCCCCGCGGACCGCCCGATCCTGGACCGCTGGCTGCTCGGCGAGCTGAACTCGCTGGTCGAGGGCGTCACGGAGGCGCTGGAGGCGTACGACACCCAGCGCGCCGGCAAGCTGCTGTCCGCCTTCGTCGACGACCTCTCCAACTGGTACGTCCGCCGCTCGCGCCGCCGCTTCTGGCAGGGCGACGCGGCCGCGCTGCGCACCCTGCACGAGGTCGTCGAGACGGTCACCCGCCTGATGGCGCCGCTCACCCCGTTCATCACCGAACGGGTCTGGCAGGACCTGGTCGTGCCGGTCACCCCGGACGCGCCGGACTCCGTGCACCTCTCGTCCTGGCCGGTGGCGGACAGCTCCGCGATCGACCCGACGCTCTCCACGCAGATGGTCCTGGTCCGCCGGCTGGTCGAGCTGGGCCGCGCCACCCGTGCCGAGTCCGGCGTGAAGACCCGGCAGCCGCTGTCCCGCGCCCTCGTCGCCGCGTCCGGCTTCGAGACGCTCTCCGACGACCTGCGCGCCCAGATCACCGAGGAGCTGAACGTCAGTTCCCTGGCGTCCCTCTCCGAGGTGGGCGGCTCGCTGGTCGACACGACGGCCAAGGCCAACTTCCGCGCCCTGGGCAAGCGGTTCGGCAAGGGCGTCCAGGCGGTCGCCAAGGCCATCGCGAACGCGGACGCCGCCGCCCTGTCGCTGGCCCTCCGCGAGGGCACGGCCTCGGTCGAGGTCGACGGCGAGACGGTCACCCTGGCACCGGACGAGGTCATCATCACCGAAACCCCGCGCGAGGGCTGGTCGGTGGCGTCCGACTCCGGCGCCACGGTCGCCCTGGACCTGGAGATCACCCCGGAGCTGCGCCGCGCCGGCCTGGCCCGGGACGCCATCCGCCTGATCCAGGAGGCCCGCAAGAACAGCGGCCTGGACGTCGCGGACCGGATCGCGCTGCGCTGGAACTCGGAGGACGAGGAGGTCCGTACGGCCCTGGCCGACCACGCGGCCCTGATCTCCGACGAGGTACTGGCGACCGACTTCGCAGCGGGTGAGGCGGACGACGCCTACGGCGAGCCCTTCGCCGACGAGGCCCTGTCGCTGACCTTCCGCCTGCGCAAGGCATAACCGTACGAACGACATACCGAGGCCCCCGGTTCGAGCGAACCGGGGGCCTCGGTGTTTCTGTCTCTCGCCGTCGGCATCGGGCGCCCCGTAGGGGGCGCGGGGAACTGCGCGAGCAACCACAACGGCGCCGCAGCCCGCCGCCGACCTGCCCGCCCACGGCGAACATCGGCACACGCCGAAGGCGAAAACGTGGGCCCACGCCGAACGGCGAAAAGGGCCGGGCCCCCGGGGAAGATCCCCAGGGGCCCGGCCCTGATTGCCGACTACATCGCCGCGTCGGTCACCCGGCGCGACAGCGCCTAGTTGTCGTCCTCGTCGATGAGGAACCCACGCATCGGCGAGGGCGCCTGCTGCATCTGCTGCTGACCCTGCGGCCGCACCGGCGCCATCGGCTGCGTCATGGCCGGCGACATCTGCTGCTGGCTGCCGTACGACGGGGCGTTGCTGCCGTTGGAGCCGCCGTGACCGCCCATGG
Organism: Streptomyces sp. NPDC047117; assembly: GCF_040643545.1. NCBI lineage: Bacteria > Bacillati > Actinomycetota > Actinomycetes > Kitasatosporales > Streptomycetaceae > Streptomyces > Streptomyces sp. NPDC047117. The sequence goes on from NZ_JBEYUN010000008.1 coordinate 306,169, forward strand.
ACTGGTTGCCGCCCATGGTGTGGCTGGAGCCGCCGCCCATGGAGCCGGCACCGGCCGACGCCATCGACGGGGACGCCGGCAGCGAAGCGGCAGCCGGGGTCCGCGGCGGGGCGAGCGAGTCGTCGGACTGGTTCTCCAGCTGACGCAGCTGGCTCTCCAGGTACGACTTCAGACGCGTGCGGTACTCGCGCTCGAAGCCGCGCAGGTCCTCGACCTTGCGCTCCAGCGTGGCGCGGGCGGACTCCAGGGAGCCCATCGCGACGCGGTGCTTCTCCTGCGCGTCCCGCTCCAGCGCGTCGGCCTTGGCGCGGGCGTCCCGCTCCAGGCCCTCGGCGCGGCTGCGCGCCTCGCCGACGATCTTGTTGGCCTCGGAACGGGCCTCCGCGATCGCCTGGTCGGCGGTCTGCTGCGCCAGCGACAGCACGCGAGCCGCGCTGTCACCGCCGGGGCCACCCTGGCCCGGCTGCGGCAGCTGCGGGCCACCGCCGGGGCCGCCCATCGGGCCGCCCATGGGACCGCCGGGGCCCATCTGACCGCCGTGCGGACCCTGCGGACCGGGGCCGTGGCCACCGGGACCTGCGGGCAGCTGCGGTGCACCGCCGGGCAGCTGGGGCGGTCCGCCCATCCCCTGCTGCTGGCCGGGCGGGACCGGCTGCGGACCGGATATGGCGGCGGGCACAGGGGCACCGGGCCGCTGCTGCTGCTGCGGCGGGCCGTCCTGTTCCTGCTGCTGCTTGCGCATCCCCTGCTGCTGCTGGTTCTGCGCGGCGGCACGGGTCGCCGCGGCCAGCTTGGCGCGCAGGTCCTCGTTCTCCCGGAGCAGACGGGTCAGTTCTGCTTCGACCTCATCGAGGAAGGCATCGACCTCGTCCTCGTCATAGCCTTCTCGGAGGCGGACGGTCGTGAACTGCTTGTTCCGCACGTCCTCGGGGGTCAACGGCATCTCTTCTTCACCTCAACGTAGTCGTCGGCAATCGGCAAGACCGTATCGTTCACAACTTGCTCACGACGTTGCTCACGACGGTGATCAGGATGTAGACGATGATCATCAGTACGAAGAAGGACAGATCGAGCGCCACGCCCCCGAGACGCAGCGGCGGTATGACTCGCCGCAGAAGCTTGAGTGGCGGATCGGTAACAGTGTAAGTGGCCTCCAGTACGACCACCATCGCCTTGCCGGGTTGCCATGAACGGGCGAACTGGAAGACATAGTCCATCACCAGCCGGAAGATCAGCACAACGAGGAAGCAGTACAGCGCGATGTAGATCACCTGCAGTGCGATGCCCATCTCGCGCTTCCCTCTCCCCTTGCCTGTGTGGCCCTACGGCCGGTGTGCCCGGTGTTGCGTCTCAGCTCTGGTTGAAGAACCCGCCCTCTGCGATGCGAGCCTTGTCCTCCGCCGTGACATCGACGTTAGCAGGAGACAGCAGGAACACCTTCTGTGTCACCCGCTCGATGCTGCCGTGCAAACCAAACACCAACCCGGCCGCAAAGTCGACAAGTCGCTTCGCGTCCGTGTCGTCCATCTCCGTCAGATTCATGATCACCGGAGTGCCCTCACGGAAGTGTTCCCCGATGGTACGGGCCTCGTTGTAGGTCCGGGGGTGCAGCGTAGTGATGCGGTAGGGCTCCCGCTCGGACACAACCTTGGGCATGATCACCGGTGCGTTCTTCTCCAGGTTCGGGCGTTCGGGTGTGATGGACGCCACGGGTGCGATTCGGGCGGGTCGTCCGTTTTCCGTGGCCGGCGGCGGGGACTCGCGCTGCGCCGGTGGCTGGACGACTCGTACCGGTTCGTCCCGTTCGGGGCGTGCCTCGGTGGGCGGCTGGTGCTGCTGATGCTGCTGCCGCCTCTCGGGCTCGGGCTCCGGGTCGAGTTCGGGCTCGAAGTCGTCGTCGGGGTCGAAGCCCCGGCCGTCGTACCCATCGTCCTCCACGAGGCCGAGGTAGACCGCCATCTTGCGCATCGCGCCGGCCATTCTCTGCGTCCTCCGCTCTGTGGTGGATCGGCTCCGTCACCGGTCGCCTTGGATCCACTCGGCCTGCCCGTCTTTTGACGGTAATGACCATATTTTGTGCTGTGGTCCGACTTGCTTCGCGACGTTACCCGAGCCGTGGTCGGACTCCGAGTACCGCAGTGCCGACGCGTACATGTGTCGCACCGGCGGCCACCGCGTCCTCGAGATCCGAACTCATTCCCGCTGAGACCATTTTCGCAGCAGGATGACTCGCGCGCAGGCCGGATGAGATTTCCATCAGCCGGTCGAAAGCCGCACGTTGGCGGCCCGCGAACGGCCCGGCCAGCGGGGCGACCGTCATCAGGCCCCCCAGCCGCAGCCCCTCGGCCGCCGCCACCGCGTCGGCCAGCGCCGCGACCCCGCCCGGACCCACGCCGCCACGGTCGCCGCGCGCGTCCGACTCGGCGTCGAGCGCCACCTGGATCAGGCACTCCAGCTCGCGTCCGGAGCGCACCGCTTCCTTGGAGAGCGCGGTGACGAGCTTGGCCCGGTCCACGGACTGCACGATATCCGCATAACCAGTTACGGACCGGACCTTATTTGTCTGCAATTGACCGACGAAATGCCAAGTAAGGGGCAAATCGGAGCAGGCCTCTGCCTTGGGTGCAGCGTCCTGGTCCCGGTTCTCCGCGACGTGCCGGATGCCCAATTCCGAAAGGATACGGACATCGCTGGCCGGGTATGTCTTTGTGACCACAATCAGGGTGACATCGTCACGATTACGACCGGCTTCGGCACAAGCGGCGGAGATACGGTCCTCCACCCGGGCCAGGTTCTCGGCCAGTTCTGTTCTACGGTCCGTCACAGCTCAGCCGTCCAGCCATACATAGCTCGCGAGCCGCCCCGTCGTGCGGTCGCGCCGATAGGAGAAATGATCCGCCGACTCCAGCGTGCAGATGTGGGAATGTTCACGCATCCGCACACCGCACCGGGCGAGTTGGGCGGCCACTCCGGCCCCCACGTCGACCGCGGGGGTGCCCCACGTGGTGGTCGCGTACGCCTCGGGCACCACGGCGGCCACGTCGGCACGCATCGCCTCGGGCACTTCGTAGCAGCCGCCGCAGACCGCGGGGCCGGTACGGGCGGTGATCCGCGCGGGATCGGCGCCCAGAGCGGTCATCGCCTCGACGGTGGCCGGAACGACGCCGGCGACCAGGCCGGGGCGTCCGGCGTGCGCGGCTCCCACCACTCCGGCGACCGGGTCGGCGAGGAGGACGGGGGTGCAGTCGGCGGTGAGGACCGCGAGGGCGAGGCCCCGGCGGGCCGTCACGACCGCGTCCACACAGGGCACGTCGGCCCCGTCCCGCCACGGTCCGTCCACGACTGCCACGTCCCGCCCGTGCACCTGGTTCATCCAGACCACATCGGCCGGATCCAGTCCCAGGGACTTGGCCGTCAGCTCACGATTGGTCCGTACCGCCTGCGGGTCGTCGCCCACGGCGCCGCCGAGGTTGAGCGCGGCATACGGAGCGGCGCTCACCCCGCCCCACCGGTCGGTGAAGGCGAAGTGCGCGCCGCTCGCGTCGTCCGTCAGCACAGAGTGCTGCTGTCCTATCACTGCTGGGTCTTCGGCTACTTCAGGAAGTCCGGGACGTCCAGCTCCTCGGCCGTGGTGTCCGTGTACGGACGGGCCGGGGGGACCTGCGGGGTGACCGGGGGCGCCGGGGCCTCGTTGACCGGCGCGGGCTCGGCCGGGGCCGGCTCCTCGTCGCGCACCGGGACGGAGCCGAGGCCGCCGAAGGCCGGGCGGGGCTCCGGGGGCGCGGCCGGACGGCTCGCCGGGGCCGCCGGCTCCTCGCGCTTGCCGGAGGAGGAGCTGATCACGTTCTCGCGGCGGGCCGGCGGCTGACCGCCGTCGAAGCCCGCGGCAATGACCGTCACGCGGACCTCGTCGCCCAGCGCGTCGTCGATGACCGCACCGAAGATGATGTTGGCTTCCGGGTGTGCCGCCTCGCTGACCAGCTGGGCCGCCTCGTTGATCTCGAAGAGGCCGAGGTCGGAGCCGCCGGAGATGGACAGCAGCACGCCACGGGCGCCGTCGATGGACGCCTCCAGCAGCGGCGAGGAGATCGCCATCTCGGCCGCGGCCACCGCACGGTCGTCGCCGCGCGCGGAGCCGATGCCCATGAGGGCCGAGCCGGCCTCGGACATCACGGACTTCACGTCGGCGAAGTCGAGGTTGATCAGGCCCGGGGTGGTGATCAGGTCGGTGATGCCCTGGACACCGGACAGCAGTACCTGGTCGGCGGACTTGAACGCGTCAAGAACGCTCACCTGGCGGTCCGAGATGGACAGCAGCCGGTCGTTCGGGATGACGATGAGCGTGTCGACCTCTTCGCGCAGCTGCGCGATGCCGTCCTCGGCCTGGTTGGCGCGACGGCGGCCCTCGAAGGTGAACGGCCGGGTGACCACACCGATCGTCAGGGCGCCCAGGGAGCGCGCGATGTTGGCGACCACGGGCGCGCCGCCCGTACCGGTGCCGCCGCCCTCGCCCGCGGTCACGAAGACCATGTCGGCCCCCTTGAGGACCTCCTCGATCTCCTCGCGGTGGTCTTCGGCCGCCTTGCGGCCCACGTCCGGGTTGGCGCCGGCGCCGAGGCCACGCGTCATCTCACGGCCGACGTCGAGCTTGACGTCGGCGTCGCTCATCAGCAACGCCTGCGCATCGGTGTTGATCGCGATGAACTCGACGCCCTTGAGCCCGACCTCGATCATCCGGTTGATGGCGTTCACGCCACCGCCGCCGATGCCGACGACCTTGATGACTGCGAGGTAGTTCTGCGGTGCTGCCACGTCGAAGGCCTCTCGCCTCGAGTTACGTGTCGGTGCCTCACTTGTGCTGCGGGCAACGACTGATGCCGATGGGACGGTCCGTATTGCCGACCCGAACCCTAACGTTGAAGTTTAGGGTTACCAGTGCCTGTGTTCCCTGGGTTCTTTGGAACGAGACACTAAGTCGACAAGCGGCGCACGTTCAACGAACACGCCGAACCTCCCGTTTTTCTTTTCACCCTATGTGATCACCCGTAGTGGTAGCCATCCAGGGTGCTGGCCTGCGCGTACGTACGTCAACTACCGGACGCGGCGGGCGCACTGGGGACGCTCACATCGAAGTGGCGCGCATCACGCGCCGCTTTCAGCAGCGCGCCGAGTACCTTGGCCTTTTCTGTGCCGCGTTCCTCGCTGCCCCACTCGACCCGGCGTCCGCCGGTCAGCTCCAGGGTGATCGAGTCGTACGAACGTACACGGATGACGCGCACGTCCTTGCTGACGGTATCGGGAAGCGCGGTGGCGACCTTCACCGCCGCGCGGTTCAGTGCAGGGATACCGAAACGGCGCAGGCTCGGCGAATCCGCCGCGTCCATTTCCAGCCGGGGTACATCGCGGGGCGCCGTACCGACCGTGGCGAACCGTACGCCTCGGTCGTCCACTTCAATGAACTTTCCGCCCTTTTGGACGAGGAGAACGGGCTGCCGCTCCGTCACGGTCAGGGAGACCGTGTCCGGCCAGGAGCGCGCCACATCGACCGACTTGATACGGCGGAGCCGGTCCGCCAGCCGGGCGTGGATGCCGTCCGTGTCCACGGAGGCGAGGGGGGCGCCCAGGGGCACCTCGGCCGCGGCCCGCACCTCACGCTCCGTCAGGACATCGGTCCCGTGCACCTGCACGTGCTCGGCCCGGAGCCAGTCCGAGCCGTACAGCGCCCAGGTACCGAAGCCGCCCAGCAGCGCTATGAGGACTGTGCCCGCGATGAGGGTGCGGCGGCGGGGGCGGCCGGCACGGCCCGCCCCCGGCCGCGGCAGCCGCAGCCGCCGGAACCGGGAGCCATGCCGCTCGTCCGCTTCTCCGGAGTCGTCGAGCGGGCCGGCCGGCGCTCGATGCTGCTCACCACGACGGGCGGTAGTCGGTCCGGCCACGCTCCCTCTCCTTCCGGCCGCCTCAGCCGCGGCGGGAGGCGATCGCTTCGTAGACCATGCCGACGAGCAGTTCGTCGGCGTCTCTGCGGCCGAATTCGGCGGCCGCGCGGGACATCTCGTACAGCCGGTGCGGGTCCGAGAGCACCGGCAGGACGTTGCCCTGCACCCACTCGGGGGACAGCTGCGCGTCGTCGACCAGCAGGCCACCGCCGGCGTTGACCACCGGCTGGGCGTTCAGCCGCTGCTCGCCGTTGCCGATGGGCAGCGGGACGTACGCGGCGGGCAGCCCGACGGCGGACAGCTCGGCGACGGTCATCGCGCCCGCGCGGCAGAGCATCATGTCGGCCGCGGCGTACGCGAGGTCCATCCGGTCCACGTACGGTACCGGGACGTACGGCGGCATCCCGGGCATGTTGTCGACCTGCGGCAGTTCGTTCTTCGGACCGACCGCGTGCAGCACCTGGATGCCGGCGCGCTGGAAGGCGGGCACGGCGGCCTGGATGACCTCGTTCAGCCGGCGGGCGCCCTGCGAGCCGCCGGAGACCAGCAGCGTGGGGAGGTTCGGGTCCAGGCCGAAGGCGGCACGCGCCTCGGGGCGGACCGCGGCCCGGTCCAGCGTCGCGATCGTGCGGCGCAGCGGGATGCCGACGTAACGGGCGTCCCGCAGCTTGCTCTCCGGAGTGCTGACGGCGACGAACTTGGCGTACCGCGAGCCGATCTTGTTGGCCAGGCCCGGCCGTGCATTGGCCTCGTGCACGACGATCGGCACGCCGAGCCGCTTGGCGGCCAGGTAGCCGGGCAGCGCCACGTAACCGCCGAAGCCGACGACGCAGTCCGCCTTCGTGCGCTCCAGGATCTGCTCGGCGGCCTTGATGGTGCCGCGCAGCCGCCCGGGGACGGTGATCAGCTCGGGGGTGGGCTTGCGCGGCAGCGGAACGGCCGGGATCAGTCCCAGTTCGTAACCGCGTTCCGGTACCAGCCGGGTCTCAAGTCCGCGCTCCGTGCCCAGTGCCGTGATCCCCACGGTCGGGTCCTGCCTCCGCAGGGCGTCCGCGAGGGCGAGCGCGGGCTCGATGTGGCCGGCGGTCCCCCCACCGGCGAGTACGACATGCACCGAAATTCACCGCTCTCCGGACGGCCGCTTCTTGACGCGCCGTCTCATCGTCTTCCGTCTCACCCCAGCCGGCATTCTCGCGAATACCGGCTGCCGCATGGCCAGCGCCGCCCGCGCCGCGGGCTCGTCACGCGCGAAGGCGATCAGAAGTCCGACGGCGAACATTGTCGGCAGCAGGGCGGAGCCTCCGTAGGAGAACAGCGGGAGCGGGACACCGGCGATCGGCAGCAGGCCGAGCACCGCACCGATGTTGACCACGGCCTGGGCCGTGATCCAGGTGGTCACGCCACCCGCGGCGTACCGTACGAAGGGATCCTCCGTGCGTCCGGCCACGCGGATACCCGCATAGCCTAGAGCCGCGAACAGGGCGAGCACCGACAGCGTCCCCGCCAGTCCCAGTTCCTCCCCGGTGATGGCGAAGATGAAGTCGGTGTGCGGTTCAGGGAGTTCACCCCATTTTTCCATACTCGCGCCGAGACCGGATCCGAAGAATCCGCCGGACGCGAGAGCGTATATCCCGTGCACGGCCTGCCAGCACTGGTCGCCGGGGCCCGGATCGGTCGCGCCGATGCACGCGAGCCGGGACATCCGGTTGGCGCTGGTCTTGATGAGCAGCGCCCCGATGACGCCGGCCGCGGCCAGCACGCCGACGAAGAGCCGGGTGGGCGCCCCCGCGAGCCACAGCAGGCCGAAAAGAATTGCCGTGAGAATGATCGCGGTGCCCATGTCGCCGCCGAGCATGATGAGCCCGAGGAGCAGGAAAGCGGCCGGAATCAGCGGGACGAGCAGATGCTTCCACTGCGTCAGCAGCCGCCGTTCCTGCTTGCGGGCGAGCAGGTCGGCGCCCCACAGGACCAGGGCCAGCTTGCCGAACTCGCTGGGCTGGAGCTGGAAGGGGCCGCCCAGCGAGATCCAGTTCTGGTTGCCGTTGACCGCGACGCCTATCCCCGGCACCTGGACCAGGCACATCAGGAACACGGAGCCGGCCAGCAGCGGGTACGCCAGGGCGCGGTGCGCGCGGACGGGCAGCTTGGTGGCCACCACCATCAGCCCGCCGCCCAGCACCGCCGCCAGCAGCTGCTTGCGGAAGAAGTAGGCCGGGGCGAGCCCGGACTGCAGGGCCTTGATCTGCGAGGCGGAGTAGACCATGACCAGGCCGAGCACCGTGATCAGCAGGCTGCCGCCGAGGACGATGTAGTACGCCGTCAGCGGCCGGTCCCAGGCCCGCTTCAGGCGCGTGTAGAAGGCCGGCGGCCCGGCCGGACCGACGGGCCTCGGCTTGCCCGGTAGGGCCGTCATCCTCGTCCCCTCCACAGTTGCGCAGCGCCGCGCGTCCAGGACGCGGGCGGGGACGCCCGGCCCTACCGGTCCCGCGCGGCCAGCCCGCTGACCGCTTCGGCGAAGGCGTCGCCCCGCTTGTTGTAGTTCAGGTACATGTCCATCGAGGCGCAGGCCGGTGCCAGCAGGACCGTGTCGCCCGGCCGGGCCAGCCGCTGGGCCTCCCGTACCGCCTCGGACATCGCCCCAGTGTCGGTCCGGTCGAGGTCGACGACGGGCACATCCGGGGCGTGTCGCGCCAGCGCTTCGGCGATCAGCGCACGGTCCCGGCCGATGAGGACGGCCCCGCGGAGCCGCTCCGCCGACTTCTGGACCAGCTCGTCGAAGGTCGCGCCCTTGGCGAGCCCGCCGGCGATCCAGACGATGTGCTCGTAGGCGGCCAACGACGCCTCGGTGGCGTGGGTGTTGGTGGCCTTGGAGTCGTCCACGTACGCGACGCCGTCGACGTCCGCGACGTGCTGGATGCGGTGCGCATCGGGGTGGAAGTTGCGCAGGCCGTCGCGTACGGAAGCAGGCTGGACGCCGAACGCACGTGCGAGCGCCGCGGCCGCGAGGGCGTTGGCGATGTTGTGCGGCGCCGGCGGGTTCACGTCGGAGATTTCGGCCAGCTCCTGAGCCTGCTTCTGCCGGTTCTCGACGAACGCACGGTCGACGAGGATGCCCTCGACGACGCCGACCTGACCGGGACCGGGGGTGCCGAGGGTGAAGCCGATCGCCCGGCAGCCCTCCTCGACGTCGGCCTCCCGGACCAGGTCCTCGGTGGCCTTGTCCGCGACGTTGTAGACGCAGGCGACGGTGTTGCCCTCGTAGATCCGGCCCTTGTCGGCGGCGTACGCCTCCATGGAGCCGTGCCAGTCGAGGTGGTCGGGGGCCAGGTTCAGCACGGCCGCGGAGTGGGCGCGCAGCGAGGGCGCCCAGTGCAGCTGGTAGCTGGAGAGCTCGACGGCGAGCACGTCGTACTCGCCGTCGAGCACCACGTCGACGATGGGCGTCCCGATGTTGCCGACGGCCGCGGTGCGCAGCCCCTCGGCGGCCAGGATCGACGCCAGCATCTGGGTGGTGGTCGTCTTGCCGTTGGTGCCCGTGACGGCGAGCCAGGGGGCGCTGTCGGGGCCGCGCAGCCGCCAGGCGACCTCCACGTCCCCGATGACGTCCACGCCCGCCTCGGCGGCGGCCGCGAAGAGCGGGCTGGTGGGCTTCCAGCCCGGGGAGGTGACGACGAGGTCGGTGCCCTCGGGCAGCGTCTCGCCGTCGCCGAGCCGGACCTCGATCCCGGCGGTCCGCAGCTCGGCCGCGGTGGCCTGCTGCTTCTCGCCGTCGCCGCCGTCCACGACGGTGACGTGGGCGCCGAGCCCGGCCAGGGCGCGGGCGGCGCTGATGCCGCTCACGCCCAGGCCGGCGACAGTGATCCGCTGTCCGGTGAAGTCCTGCCCGGTCACTTGGCCGCCTGCCAGCCGCCGTAGAAGATGCCGAGGCCGACGATCACGCACATGCCCTGGATGATCCAGAACCGGACCACGACAAGGACTTCGGACCACCCCTTGAGTTCGAAGTGGTGCTGGAGTGGCGCCATCCGGAAGACCCGCTTGCCGGTGAGCCGGAAGGAGCCGACCTGGATGACCACCGACATGGTGATCAGGACGAAGAGGCCGCCGAGGATGGCGAGCAGCAGCTCCGTACGGGAGCAGATCGCCAGGCCGGCGAGCGCGCCGCCCAGGGCGAGCGAGCCGGTGTCACCCATGAAGATCTTCGCGGGCGAGGTGTTCCACCACAGGAAGCCGAAGCAGGCGCCCATCAGGGCCGAGGCGACGACCGCGAGGTCCAGTGGGTCGCGCACCTCGTAGCAGCCGGGGCCCGCGGTGATCTGGTTGGCGCAGGACTCCTGGTACTGCCAGATGCCGATGAAGGTGTACGCGCCGAAGACCATCACCGAGGCGCCGGTGGCCAGGCCGTCGAGGCCGTCGGTGAGGTTCACGCCGTTGGACATCGCCAGGATCATGAACAGCGCCCAGATCACGAAGATCACGGGGCCGATCTGCCAGCCGAAGTCCTGGGTGAAGGAGAGCCGGTCCGAGGCCGGCGTCTGTCCGCGCAGGTCCGCGAACTGCAGGGACAGCACGGCGAAGGCGATGCCGACGATCAGCTGGCCCGCCATCTTGGCCTTGGCCCGCAGACCCAGCGAACGCTGCTTGACGATCTTGATGTAGTCGTCGAGGAAGCCCACCAGGCCCATGCCGGCCATCAGGAACAGCACCAGCACACCGGAGAAGGTGGGGTCGCTGCTCGTGATCACTTTGGTCAGCGCGTACGCGATGATCGTGGCGAGGATGAAGGCGATGCCACCCATGGTGGGGGTACCGCGCTTGCTGTGGTGGTCCCGCGGTCCGTCGTCGCGGATGAACTGCCCGTAGCCCTTGCGGGCCAGCAGCTTGATCAGCAGCGGGGTGCCGATCAGGGTCAGGAAGAGCCCGATCATTCCGGAGAAGAGGATCTGCTTCATCGTGTTCATCGGGCGACGGCCCCGCCCTCAGCGGCGTTGCCCTCGTCCAGCAATGCGGACGCGACCCGCTCCAGCCCCTCCGACCTGGACGCCTTCACCAGCACCACGTCTCCCGGCTGCAGTTCACTGCGCAGCAGGTCGACCGCCGCCCGCGCGTCGGACACGTGCACCGACTCCTCACCCCACGAACCCTCGTTATAAGCGCCCATTCGCAGCCAGGCGGCTTCCCGGCCCCCTACTGCCACGAGCTTGCTGACGTTGAGCCGGACGGCGAGCCGTCCGACCGCGTCGTGCTCGGCGAGTGACTCCTCGCCGAGCTCGGCCATCTGACCGAGCACCGCCCACGTACGCCGCCCCTTGCCCATCGCCACGAGTGCGCGCAGCGCAGCCCGGGTGGACTCGGGGTTCGCGTTGTAGGCGTCGTTGACGACCGTCACGCCGTCCGCGCGCTCGGTGACCTCCATGCGCCAGCGGGAGAGCGTGCCTGCCTCGGAGAGCGCGGACGCGATCTCGTCAGCGGGCATGCCCGACTCATGGGCGACGGCGGCCGCGGCGAGCGCGTTCGACACGTGGTGCTCACCGTACAGCCGCAGGGTCACGTCGCTGCACCCGGAGGGTGTGCGAAGCGTGAAGGCGGGGCGACCGTCGTCGGTGAGCCGGATGTTCTCGGCACGGATGTCGGCTTCGGGGGACTCTCCGAAGAAGACCACGCGGGCCTTGGTGCGCGACTCCATCGCACGTACGTACGAGTCGTCGGCGTTGAGGATCGCGATGCCGCCCTCGCTCGCGTCGGGCAGCGACTCGACCAGCTCGCCCTTGGCCTCGGCGATCTTCTCGCGGCCGCCGAACTCGCCGATGTGCGCGCTGCCCACGTTCAGGACCAGCCCGATGCGCGGCGGGGTCAGCTCGGTGAGGTAACGGATGTGACCGACACCGCGGGCACCCATCTCCAGGACGAGGTGCCGGGTGCCCTGCTCGGCGCGGAGCGCGGTCAGCGGCAGGCCGATCTCGTTGTTGAGGTTGCCCTCGGGCCACACGGTCGGGCCGCTGCGCTGCAGCAGCTGCGCGATGAGGTCCTTGGTGCTGGTCTTGCCCGCCGACCCTGTGAGCGCGACGACGTCCACGCCCAGCCGCCGGACGACCTCCCGGGCCAGCGCGCCGAGCGCCGCCACGACGTCGTCCACGACGATCGCGGGCACGCCGACGGGGCGGGCGGCCAGGACGACCGCCGCGCCGGACTCGACGGCCCGGGCCGCGTAGTCGTGCCCGTCGACCCGCTCGCCGGCGAACGCGGCGAACAGCGCGCCGTCGGTCACGGCCCGCGAGTCGAGCACGGCGGGTCCGGTGACCATGACCGAGTCATCCGGTATGTCGTGCGGCCGTCCGCCGACGATGCCGGCGATCTCGGCGAGGGACAGGGAGATCACAGGTCACCTCCGGCCGGGGGCAGGAGATGGCGAGATGGGGGTTGTGCACGCATGGCGGTGTGTCATCCCTGGTGATCGTGGTGCTGCGACTTCAGTGAGCTCTCGATGGCCTCGCGCAGTACCTGGCGGTCGTCGAAGGTGCGTACCACTCCGGCGATGTCCTGGCCCTGCTCGTGGCCCTTGCCGGCGACGATGACGGTGTCGCCGGGCTCCGCGCGGGCGACCGCGGCGGCGATGGCGGCGGCCCGGTCCTCCTCGACCAGTACCGTGCCGCGCTCGTGGGACGGCACGTCGGCGGCGCCCGCGAGCATGGTGGCGAGGATCGCGAGGGGGTCCTCACCGCGTGGGTTGTCGCTGGTGAGGACGGCGGTGTCGGCGAGGCGGGCGATGGCGGCGCCCATCGGCATGCGCTTGGTGCGGTCGCGGTCGCCACCGCAGCCCAGCACCGCGTGGATCTTGCCCTCGGTGACCTTGCGCAGCGCGCGCAGGACCGATTCGACAGCGTCCGTCTTGTGCGCGTAGTCGACCACCGCGAGGTAGTCCTGGCCCGCGTCCACCCGCTCCAGGCGGCCGGGGACGCCCGGTACGGCGGCCACGCCGTCGGCGGCGGTCTGCGGGTCCACGCCGGCCGCCACGAGCGCCACGATGGCGGCCAGCGCGTTGGCGACGTTGAACGGACCGGCGATCGGCGAGGCGGCCTGCACGGTCACGCCGTCCGGGCCGTGCACGGTGAACGTCGAACCCAGCGTGCCGACCTCGACGCCGTCGGCGCGCCAGTCGGCGTCCGGGTGGCCCTCGGCGGAGAACGAGGTGACCGGCACCTCGGACTCGCCCTCGATGAGCCGGCGCCCGAACTCGTCGTCGAAGTTCACCACGCCGGCCCGGGAGCGGGCCTTGGTGAACAGCTGCGCCTTGGCCTGGAAGTAGTCCTCCATGCCCGTGTGGAAGTCCATGTGTTCCGGGCTGAGGTTGTTGAAGACCGCCACGTCGAACACGCAGCCGTCGACCCGGCCCAGCACGAGCGCGTGGCTGGAGACCTCCATGGCGACCGACTTCACGCCGCGCTCGCGCATCACCGCGAAGAGCGCCTGCAGATCGGTGGCTTCGGGCGTGGTCCGCTCGGACTTCAGCCGCTCGTCACCGATCCGGGACTCGACCGTGCCGATCAGGCCCGTCAGTCCGCCGCCGGACTTCTCGGCCGCGGCCCGCAGGCCACCGTCGATCAGGTACGCGGTGGTGGTCTTGCCCGAGGTGCCCGTGATGCCGATCTGCAGCAGCTCGGCGCCCGGGTCGCCGTAGATCGACACGGCCAGCGCGCCCATCCGGGCCCGCGGGTTGTCGACCGTGAGGACCGGCAGACCCGTCGCGGCGGCCCGTTCGGTGCCGGCGGGGTCGGTCAGGATCGCGGCGGCGCCCAGCTCGCGGGCCTGCGCGGCGAAGTCGGCACCGTGGAGGCGGGCGCCCGGCAGTGCCGCGTAGATGTCACCGGGGCGTACCGCGCGGGAATCGTGCGTGATGCCGGTGACCGCGGCCTCAGCCGCCGGCACGGCCGTGCCCAGCTGGTGTGCCAGGTCCGCCAGCGGGATCGGGCGGACGCGCTCGGGGCGGGGCGGGCCGGGGTGTTTGCCGGGGCCGTCCTGCTGGGCATTGGGGGACTGATCAGCATGTGACACGGCGGTGAGCGTACCGGGCCCATGGGCCTCGGGGCGAAGTGAGGGACGCGGTCGCGGGCGGTTCCCCACGTCCGGAGTGATGGTCATCACGAATCACCTCATTCGCCCGGCTTGAAGGCGACCGGCAGCCGCGGCGCCTCGGCACCGGTCGGCGGCACCTGGAGCGTCTTCAGCGCGAACTGCATGACCTGCTTGTAGATCGGGCCGCAGACCTGGCCGCCGAAGTAGCTGCCCTTGGTCGGATTCTGTACGGCGCAGTAGACGGTGATGCGGGGCTTGTCGGCGGGCGCGAAGCCGGCGAAGGAGGCCGTGTAGCCGTGGTACCGGCCGGTCTTCGGATCCACCCGGTTGGAGGTGCCGGTCTTGCCGCCGACCCGGTAGCCGGGGATCTTCGCGGCGGTGCCGGTGCCCTCCTGGTCGTCGACCACCGATTCGAGCATCCGGGCGAGCGTCTTCGCGGTCTTCGGGCTCACCACACGGGTCTTCTTCGGCTTGGGCCCGGCGGCGTACCGGCCGTCGGGGCCCTTCGTGCCGCGGACGAGCGAGGGCGCGATCCGCTCGCCGCCGTTGGCGATGGTGGAGTACACGGAGGCGGCCTGCACGGCGTTGAGCGAGAGGCCCTGCCCGAAGGGGATCGTGTACTGCTGCGAGGTGCTCCAGTCCTGCGGCTTCGCCAGGATGCCCGCGGTCTCGCCGGGGAAGCCCAGCCCGGTCGGCTGCCCGATGCCGAACTTCCGCAGGTAGGAGTGGAGCACCTGATTGGCCTCGCGCTGGGTCTTGCCCAGCTGTTCGACGGACAGGATGGTGCCGATGTTGCTGGACTTGGCGAGCACGCCGTTGAGCGTGAGGTGCCAGGTCGGGTGGTCGATGTCGTCGGCGAAGAGCCGGTCGCCGCGGTGCAGCCGGTTCGGGACGGTGACGTGCGTGGAGGGGGTCGCGGCGCCCTCCTCCAGTACGGCCGCCAGCGACATCAGCTTGCTGGTCGAACCTGGCTCGAAAGCATCGCTCAGGGCGGCGTTGCCGAGCGCGTCGGCGTCGGAGCGGGAGATGTCGTTCGGGTCGAACGCGGGGGCGTTGGCCAGCGCCAGCAGCTCGCCGGTCTTCGTGTCCTGCACGACGACGTAGCCGCGATCCGCCTTGGACTTCTCGACCTGCTCGGTGATGGCCTGCTGCGCGGCCCACTGGATGTCCCGGTTCAGGGTCAGTTCGACGTCCGTACCGGGCACCGCGGGGTGCTCCTGGGTGTCGGCCGTGGGCACCCGCCGGCCGCCGGACTGGGCGTACACGAGCTTGCCGTCCTTGCCCGCCAGCTTCTTGTCCAGCATGGCCTCCAGGCCGCCCGCGCCCTTGCCGTCGGAGTTCATGAACCCGAGCACTCCGGAGGCCAGCTCCTTGTTCGGGTAGACCCGCTTGCTGTGCTCGTCGGCGAAGATCCCGAGCAGGACGTTGGGCCGCGGCCGGCTTTTGGGCGCGGCCTGCGCCTTGACGTCCAGCGCGTTCCGCAGGTCCTTGATCTGCTTCCAGACCTGGGGGCTCCGGCGGTGCGCGAGCAGGACGTAACGGGAGCGGGACTTGGAGAGCTTTTCGGCCAGTTCCTTCTGGGGCTCGCCGAGGATCGGCGCGAGCAGCGCGGCGGCCTTCTGGGGCGCGTCATCGATCTTGATCTTGTCGGGCGCCAGCAGGCTGGGGTCCGCTGTGATGTCGTACGCGTCCACACTGGTGGCCAGGTCCACGCCGTCCCGGTCGGTGATCGCGCCCCGCTCGGCGGCGAGGGTGACCGGCACGTACCGGTTGACGTTGGCCTTGGCCGCGTACGTGTCGGCGTTCACCGCCTGCACCTGGAAGAGCCGTACCGCGAAGACCAGCATGACCAGCGTCAGCGCCACGGCCACCAGGCGGAGCCGCGGCCGGGGGCTGCCGAGGCGGATGGCGGCCGGCGCCCCGTTACGGGGTCGGGGCGGCCGCGGCGCCGCGGGGCGCTTCTTGGCGGCGGGGCGCTGCTGCGCGGCGGGCCGCTTCTGCGGGGCGGGGCGGCCGTTCGCGGAACGGGCCGCGGACGGGGCACGCTGTGGTTCGCGCCGGGCGTCCGAGGGGCGCTTGGCGGCGGCCTGGCGCCGTTCTGCCGGACGGGGGACGCCACGCTCTTCACCGGCCGCACGGCCGTCGGCGGAGCGGCCGCCGGACCGGCGGGACCCGCCGCGGCCCGACGCGCCCTGTGCGGGGCGCGGTACGCGGCGCGGGCCGGCGTCGGCGGGGCGGGCCGGGCCGCGGCGGGCGCGCTGCTCGCGCCGGTTCTCGGGGTCCCTGGGGTCCCTCGGTTCGCTCAACTCTCCCCCTCCGTCTCCGTCCGGTCTGCGAGCGATGCGTCCGCGGGCGCGGCGTCCTGCCTCACGGGCTCACCCGCCGGGAGTCGTCGGGGCGGGCTTCGGGGAGGCGGTGCCGGACGGGCTCCCGGACGGCTTGTCCGACGGCTCACCGGACGGCTTGTCCGTCGACGGCGTACCGGACGGCGTGGGCGTCCCGGAGAGGGCCGGCGGGAGGCTCTCCTTGGCCCCCATCGGCACGGGCTGCCCCGTGGCTTCGGAGGGCACGCCGCGCACCGTGCCGTCCGGGTTCAGGAAGGCCGGGTCGCCGCCGGGCACCATGCCCAGCCGGCGGGCCCGCTGCTCCAGGGAGCCGGGCGCCGAGTAGCCGTCCACCTCCTGCTGGAGGGCCTGCTGTTCGTCCGTCAGCTCGGTGGTGCGCTTCTCCAGCTTGCTCAGCTCGAAGGAGCCCTGGTTCAGGGCGGAGTTGAGCAGCAGCAACGTGATCAGGCCGGACCCGAGCAGCACCACGACCAGCAGCACGAACGGCGTACGCGCCGCAGTGCTCGCACCGGAGGGGAACAGGGCGGCCAGCCGCCCGTTCCCCGTACCGCGGAGCCGCCCGGGTCCGGTCACGCGTTGTCCTCCCGGATGCGTTCGGCGCCGCGCAGCCGGGCCGGCGCCGCCCTGCGGTTCTCCGCGATCTCCGCCTCCGTGGGCAGCTCGGCGCCCCGGGTCAGCAGCTTCAGCCGCGGCTGGTACTGCTCCGGCACGACCGGCAGCCCGGGCGGTGCCGTGTTGGCGGCGCCCGTCGCGAACACCTGCTTGACCAGCCGGTCTTCGAGCGAGTGGTAGGACAGGACGGCGATCCGGCCGCCGACGGCGAGCGCCTTCACCGCGTTCGGCACGGCGCGTTCGAGCACCGACAGCTCGCCGTTGACCTCGATGCGCAGTGCCTGGAACGTCCGCTTGGCGGGGTTGCCGCCGGTGCGCTTGGCGGCCTGCGGCAGCGCGTCCCGGATCAGCTCGACCAGCCGCGCGCTGTTCGTGAACGGCTCCTTCTCGCGCTCCCGCACGATCGCCGAGACGATCCGCTTGGCCTGCTTCTCCTCGCCGTAGGAGCGCAGGATCCGTACGAGCTCGCCCGGTGCGTAGCTGTTGAGGACCTCGGCCGCGCTCATGCCGGTCGTCTGGTCCATCCGCATGTCCAGCGGTGCGTCCTGGGCGTACGCGAAGCCGCGGTCGGCCTCGTCGAGCTGCATCGAGGAGACGCCCAGGTCGAACAGGACGCCCTGGACGCGGGGCACGGACAGCCGGGCCAGCACCTCCGGCAGCTCGTCGTAGACGGCGTGCACGAGGGTCGCGCGGTCCCCGAAGGGGGCCAGGCGCTCCCCCGCGAGCTTCAGGGCCGAGGGGTCGCGGTCCAGGCCGATCAGGCGCGCGGCGGGGAACGTCGACAGCAGCGCCTCGCTGTGTCCCCCCAGTCCGAGCGTGCAGTCGACGACGACCGCACCGGGCTCGGCGAGCGCCGGGGCGAGCATGTCCAGGCAGCGCTGGAGCATGACAGGGACGTGGCGGGTGTTGCTGCTGTTCATGCGCCTTCCGATGAGGAGGGCGGCGGATACCGCCCCCTCGGGGAAGGTGCCCACCTGCCGTTGGCCGACGGAGGCCGTGGTTCCCCGCGCGCGGGACTTTCGGGATCCAAGGAGAGTCTCACGCCTCCCACTTCGCGTCACTTTAGTCCACTCATCCCTTCGGTCAACCAACTGGTCGGGCGCGTCCTGAAGCCGCCGTCGGGGGGCTGCGGAACGCCGTCGTCCGGGTGTTGGGAAGCGCGCGGATTCACTCGTACAGGGGAAGGCCAGTCATTCTTGTGGGTTACCTCACAGGAATGGCCCGTTGACCCGCTATGCCCGCCCTCACAAGGGGTGCTCCGGCTCCGCAGCGACTACTTTTATGGCTATGTCGATATCCGCGTCGCAGGCACAGTCCCCGTCCGATGACCATGGCGCCGCTTCGGGCGGTTCGGTCATCGACCACATCGTCGAAGCCAACGCCCGGTACGCAGACAAGTTCGCCGACCCGGAGCTGAGCGCCCGGCCCGCCCAGAAGGTCACCGTCGTGACCTGCATGGACGCCCGGCTCAACCTTCCCGAGGCGCTGGGGCTGGAGGTCGGCGACCTCCACACCCTGCGCAACGCCGGCGGTGTGATCACCGATGACATCATCCGCTCCCTGACCATCAGCCAGCGCGCGCTGGGCACCCGTTCCGTCGTGGTCATCCACCACACGGGCTGCGGCATGCAGACCCTGACCGAGGACTTCCGCCAGGAACTCGCCGACGAGGTCGGCCAGCGCCCGGCCTGGGCGGTGGAGTCCTTCAAGGACGTGGACGTCGACGTACGCCAGTCGGTGCAGCGCCTCCGTACCTCGCCGTTCCTGCTCCACACGGACGACATCCGCGGCTTCGTCTTCGATGTGACGACGGGTCTGCTCCGTGAGGTGGACCCGCAGGGCTGAGCCCACTGGTCCCTCGTTCGCCGGCGCGTCGTCGACGCGTCGGCGAACATGCTTTCCGGCCATCGCCCCTGCCGGTGACCGGTGCCCACGGTTCCGAGTTATCCACAGCCCATGACGCGAAGCCGCACCAACGGCAAGAATGCGTAGGTGACGTCGTGTCCGGCCCGGCCGGGCACGGTGCCGCACGGGGTGGGCCGGACCAGGAAAGAGGCGCCGGCCCGGAAACAGGGCAAGCCCCGCTCCACGCGAGCGCGGGAAAGGGCCGAGGAGGGCCGGGTGACGACCTATGACGAGCCAGCGAGCCTCAGAGATCTGACCGCCACAGCCGAGCGTGTCCGCCGGTCGGTGGAGGGCGTGATCGAGGGCAAGCCAGAGGTCGTACGCCTCGCGCTGACCGTGCTGCTCGCCGAGGGCCACCTCCTCATCGAGGACGTGCCGGGTGTCGGCAAGACCATGCTGGCCAAGGCGCTCGCCCGGTCCGTCGACTGCTCGGTGCGGCGCATCCAGTTCACCCCCGACCTGCTGCCCTCGGACATCACCGGGGTCAGCGTCTTCGACCAGCGGCAGCGCGACTTCGAGTTCAAACCGGGCGCCGTCTTCGCCCAGGTCGTCATCGGCGACGAGATCAACCGCGCCTCTCCCAAGACCCAGTCCGCGCTCCTGGAGGCGATGGAGGAGCGCCAGGTCACCATGGACGGCCGGACGTATGCCCTGCCGAGCCCCTTCATGGTGGTCGCCACGCAGAACCCCCTGGAGATGGAGGGCACCTACCCCCTCCCCGAGGCGCAGCGGGACCGCTTCCTGGCGCGCGTGTCCATCGGCTATCCCGGCCCCGAGGCCGAGCTGCAGATGCTGGACGTGCACGGCGGCAGGTCCCCGCTGGACGACATCCAGCCGGTCGCGCACGCGCACGAGATCGTGAAGATGGTCGAGGCGGTGCGGACGGTGCATGTCGCGGACCCGGTGCGCCGATACGCCGTCGAGCTGGTCTCCGCCACACGCAACCACCCCGACCTGCGGCTGGGCGCCTCCCCGCGGGCGACGCTCCATCTGCTGCGCGCCGCGAAGGCCGCGGCCGCCCTCGCCGGGCGGGAGTACGTCCTCCCGGACGACCTCCAGTCGCTGGCCGTCGCGGTGCTCGCGCACCGGCTGCTGCCCACCGCGCAGGCCCAGCTGAACCGCCGCTCCGCCGAACAGGTGGTCCTGGAGATCCTGCATCACACCCCGGTGCCCGACCCCGCGGCCCAGTGGCCCCCGGCCTCGCGGAGTTACTGATGCCGGCCGCGAGCGGGGCGACCGAGGGGCCGCCGGCCGGCCGGGCGTACGGGCCGCCCGGCGCGCCGGAGGACGGCGGCTCCGCGGCCCCGGGCCTGCCGGCCGGGGGCGGACTGCGGGCCGCGCTGGGCGGGCTGACGACCCGCGGACGGTCGTTCCTCGCGGCCGGTATCGCCGCGGCGGTCTGTTCGTACGTCCTGGGCCAGGCCGACCTGCTCCGGGTCGGCCTGCTGCTGGCCTCGCTCCCCCTCGTCTGCGTGGCCGTGCTGCACCGCACCCGCCACCGGGTGGCGGGCAGCCGCGCCCTCTCCCCCGCGAGGATCTCCGCGGCCTCCGAGACCCGGGTCCGGCTGCGGGTCGAGAACGTCTCCCGGCTGCCGACCGGCGTCCTGATGCTCCAGGACCACGTGCCGTACGTCCTGGGCCCGCGGCCGCGCTTCGTCCTGGACCGGGTGGAGGCGGGCGGCCACCGGGAGCTGTCCTACCGTGTCCGCTCGGACCTGCGCGGCCGCTATCCCCTCGGGCCGCTCCAGCTGCGCCTGTCCGACCCGTTCGGCATGTGCGAGCTGACCCGCTCCTTCAGCGCGCAGGACGTCCTCACGGTGGTCCCCCGGGTCGAGCCGCTGCCCCCGGTGCGGCTGGCCGGGGAGGCCTCCGGGTACGGCGACGGGCGGCACCGCGCGCTCGCGCTGGCGGGCGACGACGACGTGATCCCCCGCGGGTACCGCCACGGCGACGACCTGCGCCGGGTGCACTGGCGCTCCACCGCGCGCCACGGCGAGCTGATGGTCCGCCGCGAGGAGCAGCCCCAGCAGGCCCGCTGCACGATCCTGCTGGACACCCGCGGCGCGGCCCACCGGGGCTCCGGCCCGGACTCCCCGTTCGAGTGGGCGGTCGCGGGCGCCGCTTCGGTCGGGATGCACCTGCTGGAGCGCGGCTTCTCGGTGCGCCTGCTGACCGACGCCGGCAGCTCCGTGCCGGGTACGGACGGCGCGGGCGGCTTCTCCGGCGGCGCGGCCGACGCGGCGGGACTGCTGCTGGACACACTGGCCGTCGTCGACCACTCCGAGGAGCCCGGCCTGTCCCGCGCGTACGAGGTGCTGCGCGGCGGCAACGAGGGCCTGCTGATCGCCTTCCTCGGTGACCTGGACGAGGAGCAGACCGTGCTGGCGGGGCGGCTGCGCCGGAGCAGCGGGGCGGCGGTGGCCTTCGTGCTGGACGGCGACGCCTGGAGCGGCGCCGCGGCGGCCGGCCCCGAAGCGGCGCCCGCGCCGCTCCCCCTGGCCGACCGGCTGCGCCTGCTGGGCGACGCCGGCTGGACGGCCCTCCCCGTGACACCGCGGGACACGCTCCCCGCCCTGTGGCGACTCGCCGACCCCGCCCGCACACCCCGGACGCCGCCGCAGAACCCGCCCGGTACGGCAGCGCCCCACGGGCCGGCGGACGGGCCCCCTGGACGGCCGGACGGCGGACAGGGACCGGCCGGGCCGTACGGGCCGGGCGGGGCATATGAACCGGGCGAGGCGTACAGGCCAGGCAGTGCGTACGGGCCTGGTGGGGCGTACGGGCCCGGGGCGGCGCCTCGAGCCGACGGCGGGAAGGGGGCGGGGCGATGAGCGGCCGTGCGCGGCTCGCGGTGTGCGCGATGGTGGCGACGCTGAGCGCCGCATGCGCGCTGCTGCCGCTGGTGGAGCCGATCGGCTGGATGTTCCAGGCGGCGACCCTCCTCGGGCTGGTGATCGTGGCCGGCGCGCTGGCCCGCCGGGTTCCGCTGGCCCGCCCGCTGACCGTCGCGGCCCAGGCCCTGATCGGGCTCCTGCTGCTCACCCTGCTGTTCACCCGCGGCCAGGCGGTCGCCGGGGTGCTGCCCGGCCCCGACGCCTTCCACGAGTTCGGCCAGCTCCTCCAGGAGGGCACGTCCGACGTCGGCCGGTACGCCATCCCGGCCCCGGTCACCACCGGCATCCGGCTGCTGCTGGTCGGCGGTGTCGTGGTGATCGGCCTGATCGTGGACGCGCTCGCCGTGACGTACCGCAGCGCGGCGCCCGCAGGCCTCCCGCTGCTCGCGCTGTATTCCGTCGCCGCCGGGCTGGCCAAGGACGGCGCGGGCTGGCTGTGGTTCCTGGTGGCGGCCGCCGGGTACCTCCTCCTGCTGCTCGCCGAGGGCCGCGACCGGCTGTCCCGGTGGGGCCGGGTGTTCGGCGGCGGCCCGACGACCGCGGGCCGCCCGTACGCCGCCGGCCCCGTGCCGCCCGGCGGAGCGCCCGCCCCGATCCGTACGGGCCGCCGGATCGGCGCGCTCGCCCTGGGGATCGCCCTCGTCGTCCCGGCCGTGCTGCCCTCGCTGAGCGGGGGCCTGCTGGACATGAGCGGCCGCGGCGGGGCCGGCTCCGCCGGCGGCACGATCTCCGCGGTGAACCCGCTGGTGTCCCTCCAGGACAGCCTCAACCAGCCCGAGGACCGCGAGGTCCTGAACTACCGCACGACCACGCCCGACACCCGCGATCTGTATCTGCGGATCGTCGCCCTCGACCAGTTCGACGGGGCGGCCTGGAAGCCGTCGCAGCGCACGGTCGTGGACGTACCGGACCGGCTGCCCGACCCGCCGGGGCTGGCCCCGGACGTGGACACCACCGCGGTGAACACCTCGGTGTCCGCCGCCCAGTGGTACGCGCAGAACTGGCTCCCCATGCCCTATCCCGCCTCCCGGGTCGACCTCCCCGGCCGCTGGCGCTTCGAGCCGGAGGGCCGCACCCTGGTCGGCGACCGCGGCCAGAACACCCGCGGGGCCCGGTACCAGGTGGAGAGCCTGATCGTGCGCCCGACGGCCCGGCAGCTGGCCGACGCGCCGCGGCCGCGGCCCGCCCTGCGGCGCGAGTACACCCGTGTGCCCGACTCACTGCCCCCGGTGGTCGAGCGGACCGCGCGACAGGTGACGCGGGGCGCCCGCTCGGACTACGCCAAGGCGGTCCGGCTGCAGGACTGGTTCGCGCTGCGGGGCGGCTTCACGTACAACACCGAGGTCCGGGCCGGCAGCGGGACCCGCGCCATCGAGCGCTTCCTGCAACAGAAGCAGGGCTTCTGCGTCCACTTCGCCTTCTCGATGGCGGCGATGGCCCGCACGCTGGGCATCCCCGCGCGGGTCGCGGTCGGCTTCACCCCGGGCGGCAAGCGGGCCGACGGCTCGTATTCGGTCGGTCTGAAGGACGCGCACGCCTGGCCCGAGGTGTACTTCGAGGGTGTCGGCTGGACGCGCTTCGAGCCGACGCCCAGTCGGGGCAGCGTGCCGGACTACACCGTCACCGCGGACGCCCCGGACGAGGCGGACCCGGGCCGCGCCGAGCCGCTGCCGGGCCGGACCGCCGCGCCGGAGCCCGCGCCGTCCACCGACGGCGGGACCTGCCCGCCGGACCAGCGCCGCGTGGCCGAGTGCGGGGCGCTGCCCCAGGCGTCGGGCGGCGGTCCGGCCGACGACGGGCCCGCCCCGGGGGCCGTGGCGGCCGGCGCGCTCGCCGCACTGCTGGTCCTGCTGCTGCCGGCGATACCACTCCTCTGGCGCATCCGCAGCCGCGCCCGCCGCCTCGCCAGGAGCCGCGCCGCTCCCCCGGGCTCCCCGGTCCCCGGGCACAGCGCTGCGGGGTTCCCCCGATCGTCCCGGCCGTCCTCCGGGCCGAGCGATTCCCGCGCAGGCGGCTCCGGGCCGCTGACAGGTGTGGCCGCCATCGGGTCGGCCGGTGCCGGTTCCCCGCCCGGAGGCGCCGACCCCCGCCCGGCCGTGCTCGGCCCCTGGCGGGAGCTGGTGGACTCGGGTTGGGACTACGGCATCGTCCCGGACGACGCGCTGACGCCGCGGAAGGCGGCCGAGCGGATCGTACGCGTCGGCGAGCTGACGGGCCCGGCGGCGGAAGCGGCCCACCGGGTCGCCGGCGCGGTGGAGCAAGCCCTCTACGCGCCGCGCCCCGAGGCCACGCCGGGCCTTGCCGACGACGTACGCCGGGTCCGCACCGGCCTGCACGCCGCCGCCTCCCGGGCCCAGCGGCTGCGCGCCCTCCTCGCCCCGCCCTCCGCGGCCCGCCTCCTGTGGTCCGTCTCCGCCCGCGCCTCCGCCCTCGTGGGACGACTCCGCACGGCAGCACCGGGGAGGTCGGCGCCCCTGTAGCCCGCGGCCCTGCGGACATACGGAAAGGGTGTGGCCCGGCCCCCAGTGATACCTGGGGGCCGGGCCACACCCTCGAAGAACTTGCGGCCTCCCGTCGGAACCCTGAGCGCCGGGGCCCCGTGTCCCGGGGGCCCTGTGCGCCGGGCGCGTTGCCGGGTTCAGTGAATCCGGCGTCGGTGTGCAGGCGCGCGGGCGAGGGAGACGCTACGGGGACATAGACGGCACGGCGGCGGGCGGCAAGGGGCGCCGGGAGGACGGCGGGCGCACCGCAGGACGACAGGCATCGCGGAACCGCATGCGGCCGGGAGGGCACGCGGGCGTGCTCCACCGGCCGACCGGGGGCGGAGGGGCTCAGTGGCCCTGTTCGTCCCTGCGGCGCTGCCAGCGTTCTTCGATGCGGTCCATCATCGAGCGCCGCGACCGGGACGTACGGCGGGACTGTCCGCCCCCGCCACCGCCTCGGGCGGCCCCCGCGCCGGTCTGCTGCTGCTCACCCGGCTTGGGTGCCTTGCGCCAGCTGGTGACGGCCAGGACCGCGCAGCCGAGCATCACGAGGAAGCCCACCACGCTGATCCAGATCTGCTGTGCGACCATTCCGGCCATGAGGAGCGCGATACCTACCAGGAAGCCCACGACCGCTTGGTAGACCCGTCGCCGGGTGTACGTACGCAGCCCGCTTCCCTCAAGCGCTGTCGCGAACTTCGGATCTTCGGCGTACAGCGCTCGCTCCATTTGCTCGAGCATGCGCTGCTCGTGCTCCGAGAGCGGCACGGAGTCCTCCTACTCGTCGGTCGCGGGGGGCGACCGGGTGCGACCCTTTCAGGATAGGCAGGGAATCGCCCCCGTGAAACCCGCCCCTCTACGCCAATTCACTGTCCGCGCCACCATGGTGGCCGGTGGTGATGCACCCTGCATTCCCCAACCGCCCTCACGCCATGCCGGACGTTGTACCTCCGATCATACGGGGCGAAGCGGCTGATCGGGGGCCCTGTGGCCGACTGCACCTGCCGACCGGTGTTCGCCCCGGGGCGAACGACCGGCCGGTGCGGGTGCCGCGGCCCGTCAGCCGCGCTCGGCGAGTACGTGCAGCTGGGTGGCGACGGAGTGGAAAGCGGGCAGCTCCGCGGCCGCCGCCTCCAGCTTGAGGAGGGCGTCCATGGCACCCGGCTCGGTGTCCACGAGCACGCCGGGGACCAGGTCGGCGAAGACCCGTACGCCGTGCACCGCGCCGACCTCCAGGCCGGTACCCGTGACCAGCTCGGTGAGCTGCTCGGCGGTGAAACGGCGCGGCACCGGGTCGCCGTCGCCCCAGCGGCCCGCGGGGTCGCTCAGGGCGCGCTGCGCCTCCGTGAAGTGACCGGCGAGGGCGCGGGCCAGCACCGCGCCGCCCAGACCGGCGGCGAGCAGGCTCAGCGTGCCGGCGGGGCGCAGCGCCTCGACGGCGTTGCGGACGCCCTCGGCGGGGTCGTCGACGTACTCCAGGACGCCGTGGCAGAGCACCGCGTCGTAGCCGCCGCGTTCGACGACGTCGAAGAGGCCGTGCGCGTCCCCCTGGACGGCGCGCACCCGGTCGGCCACGCCCTCCTCGGCCGCCCGGCGCTCCAGGGCGAACAGGGCGTTCGGGCTGGGGTCGACCACGGTGACGCGGTGGCCGAGGCGGGCGACGGGCACGGCGAAGTTGCCGGTGCCGCCGCCGGTGTCCAGGACGTCGAGGGCGTCATGCCCGGCGGCCTTGGCCCGGCGCTCCAGGGCGTCCTTCAGGACCTCCCAGACCACGGCGGTACGAAGGGATGCGCGCGGGCGCAGCGGGTCAGACACGGCGGGTGGCTCCTCGCGAGGACATGTACTGATGAGGCGCCTCCCACCCTATGGGGTCGCACCGCCTCCGCCACGACCGAGCACGGCCGAACCCCTCCGGAGGGCCATCGGAAGCCCGCTCCCGGCCTTTCCGGACCGCCCGCGTCGGCGCGCACCCGCCGCCTTCCCCGCTTGCGCGCCCCGGAAAGCTCCGCGGCACTCCGGCCGACCCCCGGATTCACGGGGTGTCCGGGGAGAGCCCGACAGGCAATGCGGCCGGGAGCGCCCCGGGCAGAACCGGCCGGGACGGAATTCCCTTCGGCCGCCGCCGCGGAAAAGCGGCGCCCACCGACGCGAGGCGAGCGCGAGGAAGTCGTCCTCCGCCCCGGACCGGGAAAGAGAACGCGCGGCGGGAATCGCACGGCGCGGAAAGCTCTCTGCCCCCGGTCCCTTCCGGTCGGCATGCTCCGGTGGGCGGGAAAAGCGCCCGGCATTTCCCGGGAAACCGCCTCCCGGAAGCGGGCCCCGCTCCACCTTTCCCGTGCCGGGCGCCGCCTCAGGCCCGCACCGGAACTCGACCCCAGCCCCGGCCACGGTCCCGACTCCGGCCCCGGCCACTGCCTCGGCCTCGGCTGCGGCTGCGGCTGCGGCTGCGGCCTCCGATAATCATGCCCCTCACCCCGCCCGGGACCGCGGTGGCGGGAGGAGGGGCTGGAGGGCGAGGAGGCGTTCTATCAGGCGGAGGAAGTGGGCGGTGGCGCGGAGGAGGTCGTCGGCCTCTCGGGGGCCGGCCGCGCCGGGTATGCCAGCCTCCGCGCGGGCCCGGCGCTCGGCGCCGGCCTCGAACAGGGCGCTCCACTCGGCCAATTCGGGCGCGACCTCGGGCAGCACCTCCCAGGCGCTGCGGATGCGTTGGCGGCGGCGGAGGGTGGGCTCGGGCCGGCCCCGTACGGCGAGGACGGCGGCCGCGCCGCGCAGGGCGGCGAGGTGGGCGGTCGCGAAGCGCTCGTTGGGGGTTTCCAGGGAGGCGGCCTCTTCCAGGCCGCGCTGGGCCTTGGCGAGCAGCTCCAGGGCGGCGGGCGGGGCGCCCGTCCGGCGCAGAACGGGATGGACATCGCTCGGGGGACCGTACGCAGCGGAACCAGTCCCATGGGGACGAGTTGCCATGACGAACCTCCTGTCGTCGCATAACGGTTCGGAACCGCTCACACCATCGTGAGGCACGCCACTGACAATCGGCCTGACCTGGACTTTCCCCCTGTAGCCGAGATCACGCCCCGGAAACACCGCGAAAACCCCCGGCCGACTTGCGCACACCCCGGCACCGTGCGGCATACTTTTTGAACTGACTGGTCAGTTCAAGAGGGAGGGAACGTGGACAGCACCCCGCACGGGGCGGCGGTCAAGGCCCAAGGACTCGGGGTCAGGGGACCTCGCGGCTGGGCGTTCCAGGACGTCGACATCACGGCCGAGCCCGGCGCGCTGATCGCAATCGAGGGGCCGTCCGGCTCGGGCCGTACGTGTCTGCTGCTCGCGCTCACCGGACGCATGAAGACCGCGGCGGGCAAGGCCCGCGTGGCCGGCCTGTCACTGCCGAAGAAGATGGCCGCCGTACGGGGGGTCACGTCGCTGGCCCATGTGCCCGGCGTCTCCGAGCTCGACCCGGCCTTCACGGTCGCCGAGCACCTGCACGAACGCGCCCTGCTGGAGCGCCGCTTCGGCGGCCCCGTACGCGCGCTGCTGCGCCCGCGCCGTGAGCGCCGGGCCGAGGCCCGGGGCCGGATCGACACCGCACTGGAGGCCGCGGGCCTCGACCCGGAGACGCTGCCCAAGGGCGTACGGACCTCCGTACGGGACCTGGAGCGGCTGGAGGCACTGCGGCTCTCCGTCGCGCTGGCGCTCATCGGCTCGCCGCGGCTGCTGGCCGTGGACGACACCGACATGAAGCTGTCGGACGAGGAGCGGGTGCAGGCCTGGGCGATGCTCCGCGGGCTGGCGGAGGCCGGCACGACGGTACTGGCGGTGTGCAGCCAGGCGCCCGAGGACGCGGTCGTGGTCTCCACGGCGCGCCGCCCGGAGAAGCCGCGGACCGAGCAGGCCGAGCAGGCCGAGCAGGCCGAGCAGGCACCGAACGATTCGGCGGCCGGGCCGGACGCGCCCGAAGCCCCGGAGAGCGGCACGGAGAAGCCGGACGCCGCTACGGGCACCGAGAAGAACATGAAGAACGAGGAGGGGGCGGCGGATGCGCTCGCCGAAGCTGGCCGCGCTTGAGCTGAAGCGGTTCGGCAGGGGGAAGTTGCCGCGCGCGGCACTGGTGGCCCTGCTGTTGCTGCCGCTGCTCTACGGGGCGCTCTACCTGTGGTCCTTCTGGGACCCGTACTCGCGCCTGGACAAGATCCCGGTCGCGCTGGTCAATTCCGACCGGGGCGCCTCGGCCGAGGGCCAGAAGGTCAACGCCGGTGACGACCTGGTCGACGGGCTCAAGGAGAGCGACACCTTCGACTGGCACCCCGTCAGCGCCGACGACGCCTCCAAGGGGCTGGAGTCCGGCGCGTACTACCTGTCGCTGACCGTGCCCGACGACTTCAGCAAGCGGATCGCGTCCAGCTCCGGCGACGACCCGGTGACCGGCGAGCTGAAGGTCCGCACGAACGACGCGAACAACTACATCGTCGGGCAGATCTCCCGGTCGGTCTTCTCCGAGGTGCGCGCGGCGGCCTCGGCGAAGTCCTCGCGCACCTTCCTCGACAAGATCTTCGTGTCCTTCTCCGACCTGCACGACAAGACGAAGGAGGCGGCCGACGGCGCCTCCGAGCTGGACGGCGGCATCGGGAAGGCCAAGAAGGGCACCGGTGACCTGAAGGACGGTCTGGGCACCGCCAAGAAGGGCAGCGGCGACCTGGCCGACGGCGTCGACGACGCCAAGAAGGGCAGCCACGACCTGGCGAACGGCCTGAAGGACCTGGACTCCGGGGCCGGCAGGCTCGACACGGGGGCCGGCAAGCTCTCGACGGGCGCGGGCCGGGTGGCCGACGGCACCCAGCAGCTCGCCGACAAGGTCAACGCGGCGAACAAGGAGTACGGCCCGTTCGTGCGCGCGCACGGCAAGGAGATCGGCGACGCCGCGCGCCTCGTGGCCGACGGCTCGCAGGCCGTACGGGACAACCTCGACAAGCTCCCGAAGGCCGCTTCCGACGGCGCCACGACCTCCCGTGCGCTGGCGAATCAGGTGGCGACCTTCTACAAGCTGCGCTGCGAGCAGTCCCTGACCGACCGCGACCCGTCCTGCACCACGCTCAAGGACATGCGCGACAGGTCCGACGCGGCAGCCGACAAGGCCGAGGAGGTCAGCGGGCTGGTCAAGAACGAGAAGAACCTCGCCCAGCTCAACAAGGACCTGGGCACGCTGCACAAGCTGGCCGTCACCCTGGCCGATCACGGCCCCACGCTGGGCAAGGACCTGGACGCCGCCGTCCAGCAGATCAACCAGCTCAACAAGGGCGCGCACACGGTGGCATCCGGAGCCGACAAGCTGGCCACCGGAGCGGGCGACCTGCACAAGGGCACCGGCACCGCCAAGCAGGGCGGCAGCGACCTGGACAACGGTCTGGGCAGGCTGCAGACCGGCGCCGGCGACCTCGACGAGGGCGTGGGCAAGCTCAAGAACGGCGCCGACACCCTCAACGGCGGCATGTTCAAGCTCTCGGACGGCTCCGCGAAGCTGTCCGACGGGCTGCACGACGGCGTCAAGAAGATCCCGGACTACGACAAGGACCAGCGGGACTCGCGGACGAACGTGATGTCCGACCCGGTGCAGCTCGCCTCGGACTCGGCCCACAAGGCGCCCAACTACGGCACGGGCTTCGCCCCGTACTTCATCCCGCTGTCCCTCTGGGTCGGCGCGATGGTCGCCTACATGCTGATCCAGCCGCTGAACCGGCGTGCGCTGGCCGCCGGCGCGAGCGCCTGGCGGACCGCGGTGTCCGGCTGGCTCCCGGTGTTCGCCATCGGAGTGCTGCAGATCGCCGCCCTGATGTCCGTGCTCCACTTCGGGCTGGGCCTGGAGATGATGCACGCGGCGGGCACGATCGGGTTCCTGGTGCTGGCCACGGCCTGCTTCTCGGCGATCGTGCAGTGGCTGAACGCGCAGTTCGGCGCGGCGGGCCGGATCCTGGTCCTGGCGCTGCTGATGCTCCAGCTGACCTCCGCGGGCGGCACGTACCCCGTGCAGACCAGCCCCGGGTTCTTCAACGCGCTCCACCCGTACCTGCCGATGACGTACATCGTCGGGGGCCTGCGCCGCCTCATCACGGGCGGTGACCTGACACCCGTGTGGCAGGGCAGCATCGTGCTGGCGCTCTTCACCGTGGGCGCGCTCGCGCTCACCACGTGGACCGCGCGCGGCCGGCAGGTCGTACGGATGAAGGACCTGCACCCGGAGCTCAGCCTGTGAGCGCGCGCACCGCGGCGTCGGGGTCCCGGGCGGCGACGTCCGGGGCCCGGCGGGTCACCTCCGCGTCGCGTCCCGTGAGGGCCGGCGCCGCGGTGCCGCCCGCAACGGGCACAATCGCCTCCATGGACAGCTCCAACACGCGTCGTGAGGCGACCCGGCGCAAGCTCTTCGAGGCCGCGGTGACACTCATCGCCGAACAGGGTTTCTCCTCCACCACGGTGGACGAGATCGCCGAGCGGGCGGGCGTGGCGAAGGGCACGGTCTACTACAACTTCGCAAGCAAGAACGTGCTCTTCGAAGAGCTGCTGCGGCACGGCGTGGAGATGCTGGCCGGCTCGCTCCAGAACGCCGCCGACGAGGTGGCCGAGCGGGGCGGCTCCCGGATCGACGCGCTGGACGCGATGATCCACGCGGGGCTGTACTTCATCTCCCAGTACCCGGCGCTCACCCAGCTCTACGTGGCCGAGCTGTGGCGCACGAACCGTACGTGGAACACCACACTGATGATGGTGCGGGAGCGGGCCGTCTCCGTGGTCGCCGAGGTCATCCGCGAGGCGGTGGCCGCCGGCGAGCTGAGCGAGGAGATCGACATCCCGCTGACCGCGTCCGCGCTCTTCGGGATGGTGCTGGTGGCCGCGCTGGACTGGCAGTCCTTCCAGCCCGACCGGTCGATCGACGACGTGCACGCGGCGCTCTCCCGCCTCCTCCAGGGGCGGGTGAGCGGTCATCAGGGCGAGGGCGGCGCAGGCCCCGTGGCCGCTCCGGGCCCGGCCTGAGGATGAGCACCCAGCACTGAGTACCCGTACTCAGTGGAGGAGATGAGTAGGTACGCGGATGGGCCGCGACCTGCGCGGACGGGAGAGTGGAGACCACGGAGGGGAAGCCGGCACCGGGACCGCCGACACGGGGCGGCGGAACGGTGCGGCCTCCCCGACGTGGCAGGGGGAGCCGCGGGGGACACGGGGCTCCACGGGGGGTCACGGGGGAACGGGGCTCCACGCTCCACGGGGAACACGGGGGAAGCACGGGGGCCCCGGGAAACCCGGGGAGTACGGGGGACGGGGGAAGCACGGGGGACGCGCTGTCCTGGTCGGATCGAAGGGGGAACGATCCGTGCCAGGGCAGCGCGTTTTTTCGTTACCGGGTTCTTGTGTCCGGGC
The DNA here is from genome assembly GCF_040643545.1 of Streptomyces sp. NPDC047117. Taxonomy (NCBI): domain Bacteria; kingdom Bacillati; phylum Actinomycetota; class Actinomycetes; order Kitasatosporales; family Streptomycetaceae; genus Streptomyces; species Streptomyces sp. NPDC047117. The sequence continues at coordinate 337,824 of NZ_JBEYUN010000008.1, forward strand.
TTTCGTGCCCGGATTTTCGTGCTCGGACTTTCGTGTCCGGGCTCCGGCGCGGGAGGCCGCCCGGCGGCGTTGTCAGTGGTCGCCGATAAAGTCACGGACATGGCACGGATTGCGGTGATCGGCGCCGGGACGGGCGCGATGGCGGCCGCCGCCCGGCTGGCCGTCGCGGGCCACCGGGTGACGGTGTGGGAGCGCGGCGAGACCTACGGGGGCTCGCTGCGGCGGTTCGAACGCGCCGGTTTCGGCTTCGACACCGGCCCCGGATTGCTGCATCTCCCCGCCGTGCAGCGCGACCTCTTCGTCAAGACCGGCAAGGAGCCGCTGGAGGACGTCGTCGACCTGGTGCAGGTCGACCCGGCGAGCCGCCACGTCTTCCCGGACGGCACGGACGTCGCCCTGCCGAACGCCTCGCGGGCCGGGGTCACCGAAGCCCTGGACCGCGCGCTGGGCGCGGGCGGCGGCGAGCGCTGGAGCGAGCTGCTCGGCCGGGCGCGGGAGGCCTGGGACCGGACCCGGCGGCCGCTGCTGGAGGAGCCGCTGTGGTCCGACTGGCAGGTGCTGGGGCGCGAGCCGTACCCGGCCGTGGGCCGCAAGGGCCTGCTCAAGCGGCGCCCGGCGCGCACCCTCGCCGAGGTCGCGGCCCTGGAGCTGAAGGACCCGCGGCTGGTCGCGCTGCTGGAGAGCCACGCGCTGGCGTACGGCTTCGACCCGCGCGAGGCCCCCGCGAGCGCCACGGTCCTGCCGTACATGGAGCAGACCTTCGGCACGTGGTACGTCGGCGGCGGCATGCGCGCGCTGGCCACCGCGCTGTACGAGCGCTGCCTGGCCCGCAAGGTGGAGTTCACCTTCGGGGCCGAGGTGCGGCGGCTGGTGCGCAAGGACGGCCGGGCTGCCGGGCTGGAGCTGGCCGACGGGAGCGTCGAGGACGCCGATGTGGTGGTCGCGGGCGTCGACCCGTGGACGCTGGCCCGGCTGACCGGCGACTCCCCCGGCGCCGCCGGGCAGGTCCGGGGGACCGGCGACGTGCTCCCGCCGACGGCGCCCCCGAGCGGGCGGTTCAGCGTGCTGCTGGCGCTGCGCGGCGGCCGGCCGGCGGACGCGGCGCACCGTACGGTCGTGCACGCCGCGGACCGGGAGGCGGAGCTGACGGCCGTCTTCGGGGGCGGCGGGCTGCCGCAGTCGCCCACGGTGACGGTGCTGCGCCCCGACGACCCGGCCCAGCGGCCCGACGACGGCCACGAGGCGGTGACGCTGACGGTCACGGTCCCCGCGCACGCGACGGGCGGGGCCGGCGGGGTGGACTGGACGGCGGACGGCGTGGCCGAGGGGTTCGCGGACCGGGTGGTCGCGGCGGCCGGCGCCGCGGTGCCGGAGTTGCGGGACCGGATGCTGTGGCGCGAGCTACGGACGCCGGCGGACACCGCCGCCGAGACGGGCGCGGCGGGCGGCGCGGTGCCGGGTCCGGCGCTGGCCGGGCTGGACGGCCGGGCCCTGGTCCCCGCCAACGGTACGCGGATACCGGGGCTGTACACCGCGGGCGGCTGGTCCCACCCCGGCGGCGGCCTGGCCCATGCGGGCATGTCGGGCGCGCTGGTGGCGGGCCTCGTCGTGCACGGCGACGACTGGCACGGCTCTCAGTAGCGGCGCCGCACGGCAGCGGGCACGAGGGGCCGGGCAGCGGCAAGCGGGCCGGGTTCCTCGGCAGCCGACGGCATGCATGCGACGGGCCCGTGCGAACCGGGCCGCGGCCGGCGCGTCAGTAGCGGTACTGCTGCCCGTCGTACCCCTGCTGGGGCGGGTAGCCGTAGCCCTGGTGCTCCGGCTGGTATTCGGGCTGCTGCGGGGGCTGCTCGGCGCCCCCGCGCTGCTGGGGGACCCAGACGCCGCCGGGCGGGGTGTCGGGGCCCGCTCCGTAGTACTGGTCGTCGTAGCCCCCGCCGTACTGCGGGGGGACCTGGCCGCCGTGGCCGTACGGGTCGTGCCCGCCGTAGGGGTCGGCGGGCGCGTACGGACCGGCCTGTGCATAGGGGTCGTAGGCGCCGCCGCCGTAGGGGTCCTGCTGCGCGTACGGGTCGGTGTAGCCACCGTGGCCGTCGCCGTAGCCGCCGTAGGGGTCGGCGTAGCCGTCGTGGGCGGCGGCGGGCTCGTAGTAGCCGCCGTACGGGTCGTGCTGCGGGTGGCCGGGCCGGGCGTCGGTGCTGTAGATGCCGTACTGGCCGGTCTCGTCGGGCATCGGCTCGGGGGCGTAGACCGGCGTGACCCCGGTGGCGTCGGCGTACGGATCGGCATAGCCGCCCGGGCGGGCGTCATAGGCGTCCGCGTACGGCGCCGCGGCGTCGGGGGCGTGGCCCGTGGGACCGTCGTACCCGCCCGGCGCCCCGTCGGCGTCGTCGCCGTGGCCCGCCGCGTTCTCCTGCGGGCCGTCATAGCCGTCGTAGCCCTCGGCCGGGTCCGGGCCGGTCTGCGGCGCCGAGGCGTCCGGAGCGGTGCCTGCCGCGGCCGAGGAACCGCCGCGCCGGCGGCGGCCGACCTTCGGTCTCCCCGCGGCCAGCGCCCAGCCCATCGTGAAGCCGCGGCGGAAGGAGAGCGTGACGTAGGTCTGGCCCACCGCGAAGGCCGCGGCGCCGATCGCGATGACCACGATCGACGGCAGGACCACGCCGATGACGACGCCGAGGAAGCCGGTGAAGGCGAGCAGACGCCAGCGCAGCCGGGCCTTGTACTGGAGCAGTACCTCGCTCAGCAGCCAGAGCGCCACGATGCCGAACGCGATGTAGAGGATCGTCCAGCCCATGTACGCCCCTGTTTCCGCCGCTGCGGGCACGTGGTCAGGTCTGCTGGTGCAGACCCAGATTCTCGTAGATTTCCAGCGTCGCCGTGGAGTGGTTCAGGGTAATGAAGTGCAACCCGGGAACGTCCTCGGCGGTCAAGCGTGCACACAGCTCCGTGGCGTACTCGATGCCAATGGAGCGTACAGCCGCCGGATCGTCCTTGACCGCAAGGATGCGATCCGCCAGCTCCGGCGGGAACGCCGCGTTGCTGAGCTGGGCGAACCGTTCGATCTGCCGGACGTTCGTGACGGGCATGATCTCCGGGATGATCGGCGTTTCGCAACCGGCGGCGGCCACCCGGTCACGAAGGCGCAGATAGTCCTCTGCGTTGAAGAACATCTGGGTGATCGCGAAGTCGGCGCCCGCACGGCACTTGTCCACGAAGTGCCGGATGTCGGTGTCCCAGTCGGTGGAGCGCGGGTGCATCTCGGGGAAGGCCGCGACGCCGACGCAGAAGTCGCCGGACTCCTTGATCAGCCGGACCAGTTCGGCGGCGTACTCGATGCCCTCGGGGTGGCGCACCCACTCGCCCATCGGGTCGCCGGGCGGGTCGCCGCGCAGCGCGAGCATGTTGCGGATCCCGGCACCGGCGTACTGGCCGATGATGTTCCGCAGGTCGGCGAGGGAGTGGTTGACCGCGGTCAGGTGGGCGACCGGGGTGAGGGTGGTGTCCGTGGCGATCCGCTCGGTCGCGCGGACGGTGCCCTCACGGGAGGTGCCGCCGGCGCCGTACGTCACGGACACGAAGGTCGGCGCGACGGCCTCGATCCGGCGAATGGCCTTCCACAGAGTCCGCTCGCCCTTCTCGGTCTTGGGGGCGGCGAACTCGAACGAATAGGACCGCTTGCCCGAAGCGAGCAGTTCACGCACCGTACGCGCGCGGTCAGTCCTGGTGGAAGGGGTACCTAGGGCCATACCGGCAGGTTAACCACCGGCCTGGCGGGCCCCCAACCACGCCTTGCGGAATGCCCCGGTTTGCCGGGCTCCTGTTCACCAGTCGGACACTTCACGTCAGACCACTGCTCACCGCCCCGGACTTCGTGACGCTCCGTATGCGCCCGACGTCACTCCGGGTGCGACTCAGGCGTCGTACGCGCGGATCCGCTTCGCCAGCGCGGCCGCGGCGGCGCCGGGGTCCTCCGCCTCGGTGATCGCGCGCACCACCACGACGCGGCGGGCGCCTGCGGCCAGCACCTCGTCCAGGTTGTCCGCGTCGATGCCGCCGATGGCGAACCAGGGGCGGTCGGGGCGCTGCGCGGCGGTGTAGCGCACGAGGTCCAGGCCGGGGGCGTGCCGCCCGGGCTTGGTGGGGGTGGGCCAGCAGGGGCCCGTGCAGAAGTAGTCCACGCCCGGCGCGGTCAGGGCGGCGTCGACCTCCGCCTCCGCGTGTGTGGAACGGCCTATGAGCACGTCCTCGCCGAGGACGGCGCGGGCCGCCGGGACCGGCAGGTCGCCCTGCCCGAGGTGGAGCACGTCGGAGCCGATGGCGTGCGCGACGTCCGCGCGGTCGTTGACCGCGAGCAGCTTGCCGTGCCGCTTGCAGGCGTCGGCGAAGACCTCCAGGTGGGTCAGCTCCTCGCCGGCCTCCATGCCCTTGTCGCGCAGCTGCACGATGTCCACGCCGGAGGAGAGCACGGCGTCCAGGAACTCCGGCAGATCGCCCTGCTCCTTGCGTGCCCCCGTGCAGAGGTACAGCCGGGCGTCGGACAGGGCCTGTCGTGCGGTGCTCATCGGGTGTTCCCCCCAGTCCGGGCGTACGGACCGGATCTGCCGGTCCGTACGCCCTGCGGTTACGGCGGTGATGACGGGTGTGTCAGACGGCGAGCGCCTGCGCCCGGCGCTTCACCTCCGTGCCGCGATTCTCGCGCAGCGCCTGCGCCGGCGTCCCCGGCAGGGTCTCATCGGCGGTGAACAGCCACTCCAGCATCTCTTCGTCGGTGAAGCCGTCGTCCCTGAGGAGCGTCAGCGTCCCCACCAGGCCCTTGACGACCTTTCCGTCCTTGATGAACTCGGCCGGCACATGGAGGGCCCTGTTCTCACCGCGGCGCACCGCGATCAGCTGGCCCTCCTTGACCAGCTGCCGGACCCGCGTCACCTCGACGCCGAACTCCTCGGCGATGTCGGGAAGCGTGAGCCAGGCGGAAACCAGTCCATCGATCTTTGCGTCAATCTCGGTCACACCCCAAGCGTGCCATCCCCCACTGACAGTCGGTAGCCGGGCATCGCCATCAGTGCACACCACCGGCCACACCAGGGGTCCGGCCGCCCTTCAGAGCCCGGACAGCTCAGCCGACTTCAGCGGCACCGAGGCGTCGGCGGCGCGTGCCCGGTCCAGCCGGGCGCCGCGCTCGATGAGCTTGCGGCCCTGCGCCAGGTCGCGCGGCCGGCCGACAGCCAGCAGCGCCACCAGCGCGCCCTCCCGCAGCCACAGCGCCGTCCACGCCGCGCTCTCCGGGTCACCGCGCCAGATCAGCTCGTCGGCGACCGGGCTGTACCCGGCGCACTGCACGAAGCGGCCGAACTGCTCCGACCAGAAGTAGGGCACCGGGTCGTACACCGTGCCCTCCGCCTCGCACCGGGCGATGTTCGTGGCGACCGTGCGCGGCCCCTGAAGGGCGTTGTCCCAGTGGTGCACGAGGAGGCGGCGCCCGTAGCGCGCGGACGGGAAGGAGGCGCAGTCGCCGACCGCGTACACATCGGGCAGCGAGGTGCGCAGCCGCTCGTCGGCCCGTACGGAGCGGTCCTCGCACAGCTCGACGCCCGAGCCGGCCAGCCAGTCCGTGGCGCACCGCGAGCCGATGCCGATCACCACGGCGTCCGCGGGCAGCGACGTGCCGTCCGCGAGCACGACGGCGCCCTCCTTCACCGCGGCGACCCGGGTGCCCGTACGGAGCACGGCGCCCGCGTCGGCGTACCAGCGGGCCATGTGCGCTGCCACCTCCTCGGGCAGCGCGCCGGCCAGCGGGCGGTCCGCCGCCTCCACGACGGTGACCGCGCAGCCGGCCTCACGGGCGGCGGTGGCGAACTCCGCGCCGATCCAGCCGGCGCCGACCACCACGACGCGCTGCTGCGCCGAGAGCACCGGGCGCAGCCGCTCGGCGTCGTCCAGGGTGCGCAGCACGTGGACGCCCGGGACGCCCTCGCTCCCGGGGAGGGTGATCGCCTCGGCCCCCGTGGCGATGACCAGGCGGTCGTACGGGACGGGGCCGGTCTCCGTCAGCACCTCGTGGGCGTCGGCGGCGAGTCCGGTGACCCGCCGGCCGAGCTCCAGGTCGATGCCGAGGGAGGCGAAGTCGACGTCGAAGGCCGAGCCGTCCGCCTTGCCCAGCAGCACCGCCTTGGAGAGCGGCGGCCGGTCGTAGGGCGGGTGGGGTTCGGCGCCGAGCAGGGTGATCGTGCCGCGCCAGCCCTGTTCGCGCAGGGCAACGGCGGTCTGCACGCCCGCCATCCCCGCGCCGACGATGACGACGCGGCGCGAGCGGTCGGGGGTCCGCGAGTACTTGCTCTGCTGGCTCACTCGATCACTCTAGGACGCGGTCCTTCGACTGGCTCAGCACCGCGCGACGAGATCTCTGACACAGGGTCACGGTCCGGCCGCGCAGAGCACCCTTACGACGCGTCGGGCACGCGTACTACTCTGACGGCACTTGTACTCGCGGGAGCCCGGACGCACCGGGCTGAGAGGGAGGCTGCGGCGGCCTCCGACCGTACGAACCTGATCCGGGTCATGCCGGCGAAGGGAGGGGCTGGACACTCATGCATCCACCTGCAGGTATGCCACCGGGGACGGCTTCCGGGCACCCCGACGTGGTGATCGTCGGGGGCGGTCTGGCGGGGCTCGTGACGGCCTGGCGCGCCGCCCAGCGGGGGCTGCGCACGACGGTCGTGGATCCGGCGCCGGGCGGCGGCGCTGCGCGCGTCGCGGCCGGCATGCTGGCCGCCGTCACCGAGCTGCATTACGGCGAAGAAACGCTCCTCGGGCTGAATCTCGACTCTGCCGCGCGCTACCCGGCGTTCGCCGCCGAGCTGGCCGAGGCGAGCGGACAGGAGCTGGGATACCGGCGGTGCGGCACGCTCGCCGTGGCCCTGGACGCCGACGACCGCGCCCACCTGCGCGAGCTGCACGCGCTGCAGCGCCGCTGCGGACTGGACTCGGAGTGGCTGACCGGCCGCGAGTGCCGGAAGCTCGAACCGATGCTCGCGCCGGGTGTGCGCGGCGGACTCCGGGTGGACGGTGACCACCAGATCGACCCGAGGCGACTCGCGACGGCCCTGCTGACGGCCTGCGAGCGGGCCGGGGTGGCGTTCGTACGGGACCGGGCCGGGCGGCTCTCCGTCGCCGACGGCCGGGCCACGGGCGTCGAGCTGGCGGACGGCACATCGCTGTCGGCCGGGCAGGTCGTGCTGGCCGCCGGCAGCTTCAGCGGACTGCTGGCCGGGGTGCCGGAGCAGGTGCGGCCGCCGGTCCGGCCGGTCAAGGGCCAGGTGCTGCGGCTGAAGATCCCCGCCGCGTACGGCCCGTTCCTGTCCCGCACCGTGCGTGCCGTCGTACGCGGCGGCCCGCTCTACCTGGTGCCGCGCGAGAACGGCGACATGGTCGTCGGCGCCACCAGTGAGGAGCTGGGCTGGGACACCACGGTGACCGCGGGCGGCGTCTACGAGCTGCTGCGCGACGCGCACGAGCTGGTGCCGGGCATCACGGAGCTGCCGCTGGTCGAGACGATCGCCGGGCTGCGTCCGGGCTCGCCCGACAACGCGCCGCTCCTCGGGCCCAGCGCGCTGCCCGGCCTGCTGATGGCCACCGGCCACTTCCGCAACGGTGTGCTGCTCACCCCGGCCACCGGCGACGTCATGGCCCACGCGCTGACCACCGGCGAGCTGCCCGAGGAGGCGCGGCCCTTCACGCCGCTGCGCTTCGGGCCCGCAGTCGCCTCGTCCCCTTCTTCGGCGCCGCGCGCCGCACTTCAGGAGCAGACCGTATGACCCTCCAGCAGGCACCCGAAGCCGCCTCCGGGCCGGCGCCCGTGACCGTCTCCGTGAACGGCGAGCCCCGCGAGATACCGGCGGGGCTGCCGCTCGACCGGCTCGTGGCGACGCTGACCACCGCCGACAGCGGGGTCGCGGCGGCCGTCAACGAGGAGGTCGTGCCGCGCGGCCAGTGGCCGGCGACCCCGCTCGGCGCCGGGGACCGCGTCGAGGTGCTCACCGCGGTACAGGGAGGCTGATCCGTACAGATGACCGAAACGCACACCCTCGAAGAGACGACAGTGCCCGAAGCGGCGCCTGACGCCTCCCCCGAAGCGGACCCGCTGGTCATCGCCGGTACGGCCTTCCGCTCCCGGCTGATCATGGGGACCGGCGGCGCGCCGAGCCTGGACATCATGGAGCGCTCGCTGCTCGCCTCGGGCACCGAGCTGACCACTGTGGCGATGCGCAGGCTGGACCCGACGGTGCAGGGTTCGGTGCTCTCCGTGCTGAACAGGCACGGCATCCGGACACTGCCGAACACCGCGGGCTGCTACACCGCCGGCGAGGCGGTGCTCACCGCCCGGCTGGCCCGTGAGGCGCTCGGCACGGACTGGGTGAAGCTGGAGGTCGTCGCCGACGAGCGGACCCTGCTGCCGGACCCGGTGGAGCTGCTGGACGCGGCCGAGACGCTGGTCGACGACGGTTTCACCGTCCTGCCGTACACCAACGACGACCCGGTGCTGGCGCGGAAGCTGGAGGACGTGGGCTGCGCGGCGATCATGCCGCTGGGCTCCCCCATCGGCTCCGGGCTCGGCATCCGCAACCCGCACAACTTCCAGCTGATCACCGAGCGGGCCGGGGTGCCGGTCGTCCTCGATGCCGGCGCGGGCACCGCCTCGGACGCCGCCCAGGCCATGGAGCTGGGCTGCGCCGCGGTGATGCTGGCCTCGGCGGTGACCAGGGCGCAGGAGCCGGTCCTGATGGCGCACGCCATGCGGCACGCGGTCGAGGCGGGCCGGCTGGCGTACCGGGCGGGCCGGATCCCGCGCCGCCACTTCGCCGAGGCGTCCTCGCCGGCCGCGGGTCTGGCCGAGCTGGACCCGGAGCGGCCCGCCTTCTGAGCGATCTGCGCCAGGGGCGTGAGGCGGGTGGACGGCTGCTCGTAGACTCGTCTGCCGTGGACACCACCCTTCAGGACCCCCTGGTCGGACAGCTGCTCGACGGCCGTTACCGCGTAGAGGCGCGGATCGCCGCCGGCGGGATGGCGACGGTCTACCGCGCCGTCGACACCCGGCTGGACCGGGTGCTCGCCCTGAAGGTGATGCACCCGTCCCTGGTCGCGGACGCCTCGTTCGTCGAGCGCTTCATCCGGGAGGCGAAGTCGGTCGCCCGGCTGTCGCACCCGAACGTGGTCGGCGTGTTCGACCAGGGCACGGACGGTTCGTACGTGTACCTCGCGATGGAGTACGTCGCGGGGTGCACCCTGCGGGACGTGCTGCGCGAGCGCGGCGCCCTGCAGCCGCGCGCCGCGCTGGACATCCTGGAGCCGATCCTGGCGGCGCTGGGCTCCGCGCACCGCGCCGGCATGATCCACCGCGACATGAAGCCGGAGAACGTCCTGATCGGGGACGACGGCCGGGTCAAGGTCGCCGACTTCGGGCTGGTCCGGGCGGTCGACACGCACACCACTGCCTCCACCGGCACGGTCCTGGGCACTGTCGCCTACCTCGCGCCCGAGCAGATCGAGGACGGCGGCGCGGACACCCGCGCGGACGTCTACGCCTGCGGCGTGACCCTGTACGAGATGCTCACCGGCAGCAAGCCGCACGACGGCGGCACCGCGGCCCAGGTGCTCTACCAGCACCTGCACGAGGACGTGCCGGCGCCGTCCGCGCTCGTGCCGGGACTGCCGCCCGAGCTGGACGACCTGGTGCTCGAGGCGACCGCGCGCAACCCCGAGGTGCGCCCGCAGGACGCGGTCACGCTGCTCGCGCTGGCCAGAAACGCCCGCGCGGCGCTCACCGAGGAGCAGCTGGACGCCGTGCCGCCGGGCGCGAAGCCGGCGACCGGCACGGCGGGCTCGGAGGACCGCACGAGCGTGATCCAGCGCGCCGCCGCGGTGCAGCTCTCGCTGCCCGGTACGGACGACGCCGACGACGCCGCGGGGCACACCAGCCGGCTGCCGACGGCGGCCGGCGCGGACGCGCGGACCGACCGGCTGCCCACGGCGGGCGGCGCGCGACGAGCCGGGCCCGCCCGGGCGCCGCGCCGCAGGACGCTCACCGTGGTGCTCGCGGTGCTGGCGGCGCTGCTGCTCGGCACGGGCGCCTGGTACGTCACCACGGGCCAGTTCACGACCGTGCCGGCGGTGCTGGACATGACGCAGGCCAAGGCCGAGCGGACGCTGCACGACGCCGGACTGGACGTGAACGTGGCGCACGCCTACAGCTCCACCGTGGAGCGCGGGCACGTGATCTCCACCGACCCGGAGAACGGCAAGCGCATCCGGGGCACCGGCACGGTCACCGTCACCCTCTCCAAGGGCCCGGACATCGTCTCCGTGCCGGATCTGTCGGGCACCCCGGTGGCCGACGCGCGGCGCAAGCTGCGCGACCGGGGACTGACGCCGGGGACCGAGCGCAAGACGTTCAGCGACGAGGTGGCCAAGGGCTCGGTGATCCGTACGGACCCGGCCGCGGGGGCGAAGCGGCGGCCCGACACGGCGGTGGCGCTGACCGTGAGCCGGGGCCGCGCGATCGACGTGCCGGGCGTGGTCGGCGACGAGCGGGCCGACGCGGCGGACGAGCTGCGCGAGGCCGGCTTCCGGGTGAAGATCGCCGCGCAGCCGGTGTACTCGCCCGAGGACAAGGGCACGGTCGCGCGGCAGTCCCCGGGTGAGGGGAAGCCGCTGGGCGAGGGCGACACGGTGACGCTCACGCTGTCCAAGGGCCCGCAGATGGTCGAGGTGCCGGACGTCGGGGGCGAGAAGGCCGCCGACGCGAAGAAGACGCTGGAGGACGCGGGCTTCGAGGTCGAGGTGAAGAAGCCGTTCCTCTTCCCGTCGGACACGGTCGACAGCCAGTCCGTCGACGCGGGCGACACCGCCCCGAAGGGCAGCACGATCACGATCACGCTGGACAGCAAGCTGTGAGGCGTACCTGACAGCCGCAGGCGCCCGGCCGCCTGGCACCCTTGACGGGTGAGCACTTCCCCGCAGCGCGCCCGTGAGCGCAATCCGATCGGCGGCCACGTCCCGGTGGCCGGCGGTCTCGCCAAGGTCGGCATCCCGTACGCACAGGACATCGGCGGCGAGGCCGTCCAGGTCTTCGTCGCCAACCCGCGCGGCTGGGCCACCCCGCCCGGTAATCCGATGCAGGACGAGGCGTTCCGCGCGGCCTGCGCGGAGCGCGCGATCCCGGCGTACGTGCACGCGCCGTACCTGATCAACTTCGGTTCGCACACCCCGGCGACGGTCGAGAAGTCCGTGGAGTCGCTGCGGCACTCGCTGCGCCGCGGCCGGGACATCGGGGCGCTCGGCGTGGTCGTGCACACCGGCTCGGCGACCGGCGGACGGGAGCGGGCCACGGCGCTGGCGCAGGTGCGGGAGCACCTGCTGCCGCTGCTGGAGGAGCTGACGCACGACGACGACCCGTGGCTGCTGCTGGAGTCGACCGCCGGGCAGGGCGCCTCGCTGTGCTCGCTGGCGGAGGACCTGGGCCCGTACCTGGACGCGCTGGACCGGCACCCGAAGGCCGGGCTCTGCCTGGACACCTGCCACGCGTTCGCCGCCGGGCACGACATGGCGGCGCCGGGTGGCACGAAGGCTCTGCTGGACGAGCTGGTGGCGGTGGCCGGCGAGGGCCGGCTGAAGCTGATCCACGCCAATGACTCCAAGGACGTGGTGGGGGCGCACAAGGACCGCCACGAGAACATCGGGTCCGGCCACATCGGCGCCGAGCCGTTCGGGGAGCTGTTCCGGCACCCGGCGACCGCGGGCGTCCCGCTGGTGATCGAAACCCCGGGCGGCAAGGAAGGCCACGCGGCGGACGTGGCCCGCCTGAAGGAGCTGCGGGACGGCGGAGAGCTGCCCGAGCCCTCTTGAGGAATACCCTAGGGGGGTATACGGTTCCCGTCTTTGGCGGGAACCGTTCCTTCTGGATGGGGGCTTCCATGCAGCACCAGCACGCACCTGCCGGACACGACGCGCACGCGCACGCCCCGGCCGGCTGGGCGATGGCCGCGAAGGCCACCCTGCACTGCCTCACGGGGTGCGCCGTCGGTGAGATCCTCGGCATGGTGATCGGCACCGCGCTGGGCTGGCACAACGCGCCGACGATGATCCTCGCCATCGTCCTGGCGTTCGTCTTCGGCTACTCGCTCACGCTGCGCGGCGTCCTGCGGGCCGGGCTGGGATTCCGGGCCGCCGTCAAGGTCGCGCTGGCCGCAGACACCCTCTCGATCGCGGTGATGGAGCTGATCGACAACGGCGTGATCGCTCTCGTGCCGGGCGCGATGGACGCCCATCTGTCGGAGTGGCTGTTCTGGGGAACGCTGGCGTTCTCGCTGGTCATGGCGTTCCTGGTGACCACGCCCGTCAACCGCTGGATGATCGGCCGCGGCAAGGGGCACGCCGTGGTGCATCAGTACCACTGAGGGCGGCCGGGAACCGCGGGAGTGCCGAGGGGCGTACGGCTCAGAGTTCCGGGCCGTCGCCCGGGACCTCCTGGTAGGAGTAGCGCTGCTCGCGCCACGGGTCGCCGAGGTTGTGGTAGCCGCGCTCTTCCCAGAAACCGCGGCGGTCCGCCCTCATGTACTCGATGCCGCGGACCCACTTCGGGCCTTTCCACGCGTACAGGTGCGGCACGACGAGCCGTACGGGGAAGCCGTGCTCGGCGGTGAGCAGCTCACCGTCCCGGTGGCTGGCGAACAGGCAGTGCTCGTCCGCGAAGTCCGCCAGCGGGATGTTGGAGCTGAAGCCGTACTCGGCCCAGACCATCACATGGGTGACATCGGGGTCGGGCGGCGCCAGATCGAGCACCGTACGCGTCAACACCCCGCCCCATTCGGCACCCAGCATGCTGAATTTCGTCACGCAGTGCATGTCGGCGACGACGGTGGCATACGGCAGCGAGGTGAATTCCTCGTGCGTCCAGCAGTGCTTGTCCCCGTCGGCCGTGGCGCCGAAGACCCGGAATTCCCAGCGTTCGGGGCGGAACTTGGGCACGGGTCCGTAGTGCGTGACCGGCCATCCGCGCTGCAGTCGCTGCCCCGGAGGCAGCTGAGGAAGCTCCTCTTCGCGGCTATCCGGCTGACCCATGTCTCCATGGTGTCAGACCGGGAGGGGTGCTGATGACCAGGGCGGGACCGATTCGGGCAACTCCCACTAAGCGTGCACTTACTGGACGCTCCGTGCACCCCGGTGCAAGGATGCCCGGCACCTGTCCAGTCGTCGTGTGGAAGGAGCCTTGCAGTCATGCAGGGAGATCCCGAGGTCATCGAGTTCCTGAACGAGCAGCTGACCGCCGAGCTGACCGCGATCAACCAGTACTTCCTGCACGCCAAGCTGCAGGATCACAAGGGCTGGACCAAGCTCGCCAAGTACACGCGCGCGGAGTCCTTCGACGAGATGCGGCACGCGGAGGTGCTCACCGACCGCATCCTGCTCCTGGACGGCCTGCCCAATTACCAGCGACTCTTCCACGTCCGCGTCGGGCAGACGGTGTCCGAGATGTTCCAGGCCGACCGGCAGGTCGAGGTCGAGGCCATCGACCGGCTGCGGCGCGGCATCGAGGTCATGCGGAACAAGAACGACATCACGTCCGCCAATGTCTTCGAAGCGATCCTCGCCGACGAGGAGCACCACATCGACTATCTGGACACCCAGCTGGAGCTGATCGAGAAGCTCGGCGAGGCGCTCTACCTGTCCACGGTGATCGAGCAGACGGCACCGGACTCGGCGGCGTGACCGCACACGGGCGACTCCGTCGCCCGGCGGACCGCTAGGCGGCTTCGGGCAGTTCCTCCAGCGGCGGCGCGCCCCGATCGGGCAGCTCCTCCAGCGCGGGGGCACCCTTGTCCGCAAGCTCCCGCCGGGGGCAGGCGCCACGGCCCAGCAGGGCCTGGATGCGCTTCACGCAGCCGCCGCAGTCGGTGCCGGCCTTGCAGGCGGACGCTATCTGGCGCGGCGTGCAGGCGCCGGTGTCAGCGTGTTCGCGCACCTTTTCCTCAGTGATTCCGAAGCACGAGCAGACGTACACGCGGTCACCCCCGTCCTTCCCGTAGCTTCGGATGATCTTGAGTGAGGTTACCCTTACCTTACCCGCCATCGCGGGCGCTTAACAACGCAGTGGGGCGCGGATCACAGAATCCGCGCCCCACTTTGCGTATACGCGCCCGTCTACTGGTCCCGGTACATCTCCGCGACCAGGAACGCCAGGTCCAGCGACTGGCTGCGGTTCAGCCGGGGGTCGCAGGCCGTCTCGTACCGCTGGTGCAGGTCGTCGACGAAGATCTCGTCGCCGCCGCCGACGCACTCGGTGACGTCGTCACCGGTGAGCTCGACGTGGATGCCGCCCGGGTGCGTGCCGAGCGCCTTGTGGACCTCGAAGAAGCCCTTGACCTCGTCCAGCACGTCGTCGAAACGGCGCGTCTTGTGGCCGGAGGCCGCCTCGTAGGTGTTGCCGTGCATCGGGTCGGTGATCCACACGACCTGCGCACCCGAAGCGGTGACCTTCTCCACCAGCGTGGGCAGCTTGTCGCGGATCTTGTCCGCGCCCATACGGGTGATGAAGGTCAGCCGGCCCGGCTCGCGGTCCGGGTCCAGCCGGTCGATCAGCGCGAGGGCGTCCTCGGGCGTGGTCGTCGGGCCGAGCTTCACACCGATCGGGTTGTTCACCTGGGCGGCGAACTCGATGTGCGCGTGGTCCAGCTGCCGGGTGCGCTCGCCGATCCACAGCATGTGGCCGGAGACGTCGTACAGCTTGCCGGTACGGGAGTCCGTACGGGTCAGCGCCGTCTCGTAGTCCAGCACCAGCGCCTCGTGCGAGGCGTAGAACTCGACGGTCTTGAACTCCTCCGGGTCCACCCCGCAGGCGTTCATGAAGTTCAGCGCCCGGTCGATCTCGCGCGCCAGCGCCTCGTAGCGCTGGCCCGAGGGCGAGGACTTCACGAAGTCCTGGTTCCAGGCGTGCACCTGGCGCAGGTCGGCGTAGCCGCCGGTGGTGAAGGCGCGCACGAGGTTCAGCGTGGCGGCGGAGGCGTGGTACATCCGCTTCAGCCGCTCGGGGTCCGGGATCCGGGCCGCCTCGGTGAACTCGAAGCCGTTGACGGAGTCGCCCCGGTACGTCGGCAGGGTGACGCCGTCGCGGGTCTCGGTCGGCTTGGAGCGCGGCTTGCTGTACTGACCGGCGATCCGGCCGACCTTCACGACGGGCACGGACCCGGCGTAGGTGAGGACGGCGCCCATCTGGAGCAGCGTCTTGAGCTTGTTGCGGATGTGCTCGGCCGACACCGCGTCGAATGCCTCGGCGCAGTCGCCGCCCTGCAGCAGGAACGCCTCTCCACGGGCGACTGCTCCCAGGCGCTCGCGCAGCTGGTCGCACTCGCCCGCAAAGACGAGCGGCGGATAGGACTCGAGCTCCGCGATCACATCGCGCAGAGCCTCTTGGTCCGGCCAGTCAGGCTGCTGCGCCGCGGGCAGGTCTCGCCAGGTGTGGCCACCGGCGTGGATTTCAGCGTTCACGGTCACCTCGTCAACATTACGGGGTCTTCGGGGCCGTCCAGTACGCCGACCGCAGTATGAGACAGGACCCACAGAGCCCCCCGTGCCATCCGGTAGGCTGCAGGCCATGTTCGCGCACACATCCATGAACTGGTGGTGGACCGCTCATCCGGCGGCCCACTGATTCGCGCGCACACCACTGACTGCGAAGGCCGCCCGAGGGGCGGCCTTCGGTCTTTCCGGCTCCGGCCCGTCCCTCTCCCCCAGCCCCCTGAGTGAGAAGGACGAGATCATGCACCTTGCCGAGCTGCTCGCCGACGACCGGCCCTTTGCGCTGCTGCGCCGCCGCACACCCGGCCGCGACCACGACACGGTCGAGGTGCTGACCGGCCCGGTCGCCACGTACGAACGGCTCGCCGACCTCCCCGAGGGCCTGGCCATGGTGCCCTTCCGGCAGATCCGGGAGCGCGGCTTCGACGTGCGCGACGACGGCACGCCGCTGGCCGCGCTGGTCCCCGAGGAGCGGTACGAGCTGCCGCTCTCCGACGCGCTGGCGCAGCTCCCCGACCACGCGGTGGCGGTCACGGACGGCGACTTCGACGTGACGGACGAGGAGTACGCCGGGATCGTCGGGCGAGTGCTGGACCAGGAGATCGGCCAGGGCGAGGGCGCGAACTTCGTCATCCGGCGGACGTTCCGGGGCGAGATCCCGGACTTCGGGCGGGCCGACGCGCTGGCCCTCTTCCGGCGGCTGCTGACCACGGAGCGCGGCGCGTACTGGACCTTCGTGGTGCACACCGGCGAGCGCACCCTGGTGGGCGCCAGCCCCGAGGTGCACGTCCGCATGAGCGGCGGCACCGTCGTGATGAACCCGATCAGCGGCACCTACCGCTACCCGGCCGGCGGCCCCACCGCCGACGACCTGCTGTCCTTCCTCGCCGACGGCAAGGAGATCGAGGAGCTCTCGATGGTCGTCGACGAGGAGCTCAAGATGATGTGCACGGTCGGCGACATGGGTGGCGTGGTGATCGGCCCGCGCCTGAAGGAGATGGCGCACCTCGCGCACACCGAGTACGAGCTGCGCGGCCGGTCCTCGCTGGATGTGCGGGAGGTGCTGAAGGAGACGATGTTCGCGGCCACCGTCACCGGCTCGCCCGTACAGAACGCCTGCCGGGTCATCGAGCGGTACGAGCCCGGCGGGCGCGGCTACTACGCGGGCGCGCTGGCGCTGATCGGACGGGATGCGGGCGGGGCTCAGACGCTGGACTCGCCGATCCTGATCCGTACCGCGGACATCGACGCGGGCGGGGAGCTGCAGGTGGCGGTCGGCGCGACGCTGGTGCGCGGCTCGGACCCGGCGAGCGAGGTGGCCGAGACGCATGCCAAGGCCGCCGGGGTGCTCACCGCGCTGGGCGTGCGGGAGGCGCCGGCCCGCCGCACCGCCGCCGAGCCGCCGCGGCTGGCCGAGGACCCGCGGGTGCGGGCCGCGCTGGACGCGCGCCGGGCCGACCTCGCGCCCTTCTGGCTGCGGATGCAGACCACCGCGCCGACCGCGGCGCTGGACGGCCACGCGCTGGTGATCGACGCCGAGGACACCTTCACCGCGATGCTGGCGCATGTGCTGCGCACCTCGGGGCTGGAGGTGACGGTACGGCGGTACGACGAGCCGGGGCTGCGGGAGACCGCGCTGGCGCACGAGGGGCCCATCGTGCTGGGACCCGGGCCCGGCAACCCCTCCGATGCCGCCGACCCGAAGATGCGGACGCTGCGCGGGCTGGCGGCCGTGCTGCTCCGCGAACACAAGCACGGCCTGCTCGGCGTCTGCCTCGGCCATGAGCTGATCGCGGCGGTGCTCGGCCTGGAGATCGTCCGGAAGGACGTGCCGTTCCAGGGGGCGCAGGAGCGGATCGACTTCTTCGGACGCGAGGAGACGGTGGGGTTCTACAACACCTTCACCGCGCGCTGCGACGAGACGACCGTCGAGGAGCTGGCCATGCACCGGGTGGAGCTGAGCCGGGACCCGGAGAGCGGGGACGTGCACGCGCTGCGCGGCCCGGGCTTCGCGGGCGTCCAGTTCCACCCGGAGTCGGTGCTGACGCTGGACGGGGCCGCGCTCACCTCCCAGCTGCTGGCCGCTGTCCTGGTGTGACGAGGACATTGCCGCCGGCGCGGCCGGCCAGATAGTCCTCGACATTGGCGACGGTGGTGTCGACGATCTGGCCGACCGCGTCCTCGGTGAAGTACGCCTGGTGCGAGGTGACCAGCACGTTCCCGAAGGTCATCAGGCGGGCGAGGGTGTCGTCCTCGACGACTTCGAGCGACTTGTCGAAGAAGAAGAGCCCGGCCTCCTCCTCGTAGACGTCCAGTCCGACCCCGAGGAGCCGGCCGGCCTTGAGCGTCTCCACGAGGGCCGCGGTGTCCACGAGGCCGCCGCGGCTGGAGTTGATCAGGAGCGCGTCGTCCTTCATCACCGCCAGGGCCTTGGCGTCGACGAGGTGCCGGGTGTCCTCCAGCAGGGGGACGTGCAGGCTGATCAGGTCGGACTCGGCGAACAGCCGCTCCCGGTCCACGTAGGTCATGCCCAGCTCGGTGCAGGCCGGGTTCTCGGCGACGTCCCAGCCGAGCAGCCGCATGCCGAAGCCGTGCGCGATACGGGTGAACGCCTCGCCGATCTTGCCGGTGCCGACCACGCCCGCGGTACGGCCGCGCAGGTCGCGGCCCATCAGGCCGTCCAGCCGGAAGTCGAAGTTCCGGGTGCGGTTGGCGGCGCGTACGATCCGCCGGTTCACCGCCAGCGCGAGCCCCCAGGCGAACTCGGCGACGGAGTACGGGGAGTAGGAGGACACCCGGGCGACGGTGAGGCCGAGGTCGGCGGCGGCCTGCAGGTCGATGTTGTTGTAGCCGGTGGAACGCTGGGCGATCATCTTCGTGCCGCCCACGGCGAGCTCCTGGAGCACCCCGGCGGTCAGCTCGTCGTTGACGGCGGTGCTGACGATCTCGTAGCGGGCCGCGATGGGGGCGGTGTCGCCGTTGAGGAAGACGTCGAGGCTGCGGACCTGGTGCCGGCCGTCGAAGGCCCGCTCCAGCAGTTTGCGTTCGTCCGCCTGCACTCCGAAGGCCACGATCTCCACACTGCGCTCCCACTTGTGCCGTTTTGCAGACATTCGGGCGATGGGCCGAATATACGACCCATCGCCCGGCGCTGCCGTACGGAGTGGGGGCGCGCCGCCACCGGCGCGCCCGCTGCGTCAGCCGTCAGCCGTCAGCCGTCAGCCGAAGAAGACGCCGGCCTCGGAGTACAGCTTCGGGTCCACCGTCTTCAGCTTCGCGGTGGCCTCGGAGATCGGCACCCGGACGATGTCCGTGCCGCGCAGCGCGACCATCTTCCCGAAGTCGCCGTCGCGCACGGCGTCGATGGCGTGCAGCCCGAAGCGGGTGGCCAGCCAGCGGTCGAAGGCGCTGGGGGTGCCGCCGCGCTGGGTGTGGCCCAGTACGGTCGTCCGCGCCTCCTTGCCCGTGCGCCGCTCGATCTCCTTGGACAGCCACTCCCCCACGCCCGAGAGCCGGACGTGCCCGAAGGAGTCGGTGGAGTCGTCCTTCAGGACCATCTGGCCGTCCTTGGGCATCGCGCCCTCGGCGACGACCACGATGGGCGCGTAGCGGACCTTGAAGCGGGACTCGACCCAGTCGCAGACCTGGTTGATGTCGAACCGCTGCTCGGGGATGAGGATCACGTTGGCGCCGCCGGCCAGGCCGGAGTGGAGCGCGATCCAGCCCGCGTGCCGTCCCATGACCTCCACGACGAGGACCCGCATGTGCGACTCGGCGGTGGTGTGCAGCCGGTCGATGGCCTCGGTGGCCACGCCCACGGCGGTGTCGAAGCCGAAGGTGTAGTCGGTGGCCGAGAGGTCGTTGTCGATGGTCTTGGGGACGCCCACGCAGGGCACGCCGTGCTCGTCCGACAGGCGCGCGGCGACGCCGAGGGTGTCCTCACCGCCGATCGCGATCAGCGCGTCGACCTCGTTCTTTGCGAGGTTCTCCCGGATCCGCCGGACCCCGTCGTCCTGCTTGAACGGGTTGGTGCGCGAGGACCCCAGGATCGTGCCGCCGCGGGGGAGGATGCCGCGCACCGCGGGGATGTCCAGCGGCACCGTGTCGCTCTCCATGGGCCCGCGCCAGCCGTCCCGGAAGCCCACGAAGTCGTACTCGTACTCCTGGGTGCCCTTGCGGACCACCGCCCGGATGACCGCGTTCAGACCGGGGCAGTCGCCGCCACCGGTAAGCACTCCGACCCGCATCGCTACTTCCCTTCGCCCGTGATGGACCGACGCGGGTCACGCTAATGGTGATCCAGGTCACTCAGGAGAGGGGCGAGGGGCGGATTCCGGTGATTTTCGGGGGTGTTGGCGCACTGCCGTTCACTCGTACGAGCGTTTCCCGAAACGGCGCAGGCCACCGCTCCGCCGTCAGGGCGTGTCCAGACCGCGCTCTATCGCGTACCGGACCAGCTCCACCCTGTTGTGCAGCTGGAGCTTGCCGAGGGTGTTCTGGACGTGGTTCTGCACCGTGCGGTGCGAGATGACCAGCCGCTCGGCGATCTGCTTGTACGACAGTCCCTTGGCGACGAGGCGCAGCACCTCGGTCTCGCGGTCGGTGAGCTGCGGCGCGCCGGGCTCGTCCGCGGTGGCCGGGGCCGGCTCGGTCGCCAGCCTGCGGTACTCCCCCAGCACCAGCCCGGCCAGGCCGGGCGTGAACACCGGGTCGCCGTCGGCGGTGGAGCGGACCGCCTCGATCAGCTCCGCCGTGCTCGCGGACTTCACCAGATAGCCCGTCGCGCCGGACTTCACGGCCTCCAGGACGTCCGCGTGCTCGCCGCTCGCGGACAGCACCAGGACCCGCAGCCGGGGGTTGCCGCCGACCAGTTCGCGGCAGACCTCGACGCCGGGCAGACCGGGGAGGTTGAGGTCGAGGACCAGCACGTCGGGGGCCGCGGCCCGGGCCCTGCGGACCGCCTGCGGACCGTCGCCCGCGGTCGCGACCACCTCGAACCCGGCCTCGGCGAGGTCCCTGGCCACCGCGTCCCGCCACATCGGATGGTCGTCGACCACCATGACCTTCACGCCCTGCGGCTCGCTCATACGCCTGCCTTCCCCCGTCGTCCGCCCTCGGGCGTACCGCCCTTGGGCACCGTCAGCTCCACTTCCGTGCCCTGGCCCGGGACGGAGATCCACTCGGCGCTGCCGCCGAGGTCCCGCAGCCGTCCGCGGATGGACAGCGCGACCCCGAGCCGGCCCTCGCGCTCGGCGTCGGCGAGCCGGCCCTCCGGAATGCCCGGACCGTCGTCCCGCACCGTCACGATCACCGCCTCCGGCTCGTCCTCGACCAGGATCCACGCGTGGGCCCCGTCCCCCGCGTGCACCCGCACATTGTCCAACGCGGCACTGACAGCCGCGGCCAGGTCCGCGGCGCGGGACGCCGGGAGCAGCACCGGGGCGCCCGGCTCGGAGAAGGTCACCCCGGCGCCCGCGTGCGGCGCGAGCAGCGCCCGCACGTCGCACGGCTCGTCCGAGAACTCCTCCCCCTCGGGCACGCAGTTGTCGCCGTACGAGGGACCGTCGGCCTCGCCGTCCTCGTACACCGCATCCGTGGTGGGCCGCTGCGCGGGCACCAGCCCGCTGGAGACCAGCGTGCGCAGCGCGACCTCCTGCTCGCCCGCCATCCGGCCCAGCTCCGCGGCCTCGCCGCCGAGCGCGGCACCGCGCCGCTGCACCATCGCGAGCACTTGGAGGACGCTGTCGTGGATGTCGCGGGCCAGCCGCTCGCGTTCGCGGGTGGCCGCCTCGATCTGCAGGGCGCGCGCGAGGGTGCGCTCACTCGCCCTGGCCACCTCGACGACGTAACCGATCGCCACGCTCGCCACCCACACCAGCAGCACGTTGTGGACGGTGTCCCGGGCGAACTCCTGGCGTTCCACGAGGTTGGCGACCGCCACCACCGAGGAGGCGCCCGCCGCCCAGCGCCAGCCGCCCTTGATCGCGAAGCCCAGCGCCGCGCCGGCCGTCCATATCGACGGCAGCGTGGGCGCGCCGCCCGCGATCCGCTCATGGGTGTCGACGAGCGGGGTGAGCAGGATGCCGATGACCGCGAAGGCGAGGTCGCCGAGGAGGAAGCGGCGGGTGCAGCGCTCGGCGGAGGTGGTGCAGCGCCAGGTCAGCACCATCCATACGGTGAGCGCGGCCATGTACGCGGCGCCGCCCAACGGGTGCGCGTACTCGGTGTAGTTGAGCGAGAAGATCGCCACGGCGTAGACCAGGGTGAGCACGCGGTACCCCGTCAGCGCCCGCCACAGCGGGAGTTCGACGGACATCCGCAGTACCCGGGGCTGCCGGGGCCGCCCCTTGGCCGCCTGCTCCGTGGCCGCCGCCGTGCTCGCCGGCCCCACCACGGCGGGTATCCGGTCCTCCGATGTCATCTGGCCCCCCTCGCCGGGCTACTGGCCGCCGGGCCCGGACTTCTTCGCCGCCTTCTCCGCCTCGGCCTGCTTCTTGGCGGCGTCGGCGATCTGCCGCTTGGCCGCGGTCGCGTAGATGTCCACGTACTCCTGGCCGGACAGCTTCATGATCTCGTACATGACCTCGTCGGTGACCGACCGCAGGATGAAGCGGTCGCCCTCCATGCCGTGGTACCGGCTGAAGTCCAGCGGCTTCCCGATGCGGATGCCGGGCCGGATCATCTTCGGCACGACCTTCCCGGGCGGCTGCACCTTCTCCGTGTCGATCATCGCCACGGGGATCACCGGCGCGCCGGTGGCCAGCGCCACCCGGGCCAGGCCGCCGGGCTTGCCGCGGTAGAGCCGGCCGTCGGGCGAGCGGGTGCCCTCGGGGTAGATCCCGAACAGCTCGCCGCGCTCCAGCACCTCGATACCGCTCTTGATCGCCGCTTCACCGGCACCGCGGCCGCCGGAGCGGTCCACCGGCAGCTGGCCGACGCCCTTGAAGAACGCGGCCGTCAGCTTGCCCTTGACGCCGGGCGAGGTGAAGTACTCGGCCTTGGCGATGAAGGTGACCTTCCGGTCGAGCACCGCGGGCAGGAAGAAGGAGTCCGAGAACGACAGGTGGTTGCTCGCCAGGATCGCGGGGCCCTCGGCGGGGATGTTCTCCAAGCCCTCCACCCAGGGACGGAACGCGAGCTTCAGCGATCCGCCGATGGAAAACTTCATTGCGCCGTAGATCAACGCCACTCCTTCTGTGTCCGACGCAAAGACCTTAACCCGCGGGGCGGCACGCGCCCTCACCGTGCGCGACGCCGCCGCCCCGCCGCACGGCACACCCTCCCCTGCGGACCTATCCGGGCGGCTGAGCTTTGCGTACCCTGCAGTTACCAGCTCTCGCCGCAGGCCGGCGCTTCCCCTTTACCGAACGGAGTCCTCCGGTGCCGCTCCTTCCCGGGGCCGAGCCGTTCCGCCATGACGGCGGTCAGGTCGGTGTCCTCGTCTGCCACGGCTTCACCGGCTCCCCGCAGTCCGTCCGCCCCTGGGCCGAGTACCTCGCGGCCCGCGGGCTCACCGTCTCGCTGCCGCTGCTGCCCGGCCACGGCACCCGCTGGCAGGACCTCCAGATCACCACCTGGCAGGACTGGTACGCGGAGGTCGACCGCGAGCTGCGCGCGCTGACCGCCCGCTGCGACCGGGTCTTCGTCTGCGGCCTGTCGATGGGCGGCGCCCTCACCTTGCGGCTCGCCGCGCGGCACGGCGACGCGATCAGCGGCATGGTCGTGGTCAACCCCGCGAACAAGGTGCACGACGCGGCCGCCCCGCTACTGCCGGTAATGCGCCACTTCGTCCGTACCACCAAGGGCCTGACCAGCGACATCTGCCAGGCGAACGCGATGGAGACCGGCTACGACCGGGTCCCGCTGCACGCCGCGCACTCCGTACGGCAGTTCTTCCGGCTGGTCGACGCCGAGCTGCCGCAGGTCACCCAGCCGCTGCTGGTGATGACCAGCCCGCAGGACCATGTCGTGCCGCCGGCCGACTCCGAACGCATCATGAGCCGGGTCTCGTCCAAGGACCTGCGGCAGAAGCTGCTGGAGCGCAGCTACCACGTCGCGACCCTGGACCACGACGCGGAGCAGATCTTCGAGGACACCTACGACTTCATCGCCCGCCTTGCACCGGTCGTGAAGGGGGAGGGGACGACCACCAGTGGTGGAGCGTGACCCGCGCGATCCTCTCGACGAGGACGCCGCCTGGGCCGAGATCGTGGCCTCCTACGGCGAGGAGCCGGCCTTTCCCGCGCCGGAGGACCGGCCGTCCGCGCCGGTCTCCGGAGAGCCGGAGCGCCCGGTGACCGACCTGGACCTGGAGAAAGGCCTGGCCAACTGGGAGAAGGAGCTGGGGCTGGACAAGGGCCCGGTGGAGAAGGGCCCGCTGGACAAACCGGACGGGACCCTGGGCACGGAGCCGGAGAAGAGCGCGGCGGCCGGACGGGAGACGACGGCCGAGGCGCGGCCGGACGCCGAAGAGACCCCGGGTGACGCACCGCCCGCCGAGCGGCCGGAGAGCGGCGGAGCCGACCGGCCCGGCGGCTCCGGCGACCGGCCCGGCAGCTTCGTCGTGTTCGCGCCGGGCGTCGGGCCGCGCGACTGGTCGGCCGCCGAGCCCTCCGACGACGACCTCGACGAGGACGACGAGGGGCACTTCACCCCGCCCGAGCCGCCGCCGCTGCCGCAGGCCGACGTGACGACCAAGTTCGCGTGGATCGCGCTGCTCGGCGGGCCGCTGCTGCTCATCCTGGTACTGGTCTTCCAGCAGCCGGTGACGTGGTGGATCACCACGCTGGGCATCGGCGGTTTCCTGGGCGGCTTCGTGACGCTCGTCGCCCGTATGAAGGACGATGACGACGAGGATCCCCGGCCCGGGGGCGGCGCGGTCGTCTGAGGACGCAGGATCCTCCGCCGGCCGACCGGCCGGCCGGCGCCGCCCGCGGCCGGCCGCTCAGGAAGCGGCCGGCACCCGCAGCGCCGCCAGCACCGGCAGATGATCGGAGGCCGCCAGCAGGTCGGCCTCCTCGACGCCCGGCAGGTCGATCGGTACGCCGCAGCCCAGGACCGCGACGCCCGGGGTGGTGAACACCCCGTCGATGCGCTGGTGCGGGTCGTGCGGGGTCGAGGTGTACTCGCCGCCCCACGGCGCGGCCTCCCAGGCGTCCGTCAGTGCCCCGGCCAGCCGCCGGAAGCTGCGGCCCTTGGGCCGGTCGTTGAGGTCGCCGCCGGCCACCGCGTGCGGCGCGTCCAGCAGCGCGAGCCGCTCCAGGAGCAGCCCCGCCTGCTCGTACCGCTCCGCCGCGCTCAGGCTCAGGTGCGCGCTGAGCACGCCCAGCCGGGCGCCGGGACGCCGCCCGGCCGCCGCCTCCGGCGAGGGCTCCTCAGAAGCCGTCCCGCCGAACCGCAGCACCGCCGTCGCGAAGCCGCGCCGGTGCAGGCCGGGGGTCTTGGGAAGCAGGACGTCCTCGGCGCGCTCCACGTGGGCGCGGAGCGAGGTGAGGATCATCGGGCCGCAGGCCGTCGCGCCGCCCGTGGCGTACACCAGCCCCGACTCCCGGGCCAGGGCCGCGGCGGCCTTCCGCCAGCGGAAGAAGCGCGGGGCCTCCTGGATGAGCGCGACGTCGGGAGCGCATGCCCTGATGACCCTGGCGAGCGCCGCCCGGTCGTCCCGCATGGAGCGGATGTTGTAGCTGAGCACCCGGACGACGGCAGACCCGTCGGACTCGGTGCGGGACTCGGGAAACATGCTCAAGGCGCCAAGATCCTCTCGCCGGACTCCGGGACGTCACGCGGGCACATGCGGCCACAGACTAAGGCAATGCCCGCCACGTCCGAGAGGACGCAACGGGCAGAACCCACCACCGCAACCATCAATTGAGCAACCCCCACGGCGACCGGCCACCTCCGCGAAAGCGGCGCCGGTTCAGGCGCAAAAGGGGCGCGCTCTCAGCCTTGGCGGGCCAGGTCGGCCGCGCCGACGAGGCCGGCCTTGCCGCCGAGCTGGGCCGCGAGGACCTGCGCGTGCGGCCGCCACTGGTTGCCGACCAGCCAGCGGCGGAAGGACTTGCGGATCGGGTCCAGGACCAGTTCGCCCTCGTCGGAGACGCCGCCGCCGACGATGAAGGCGGAGGGGTCGAAGAGCGAGGCGAGGTCGGCCAGGCCCGCGCCGGCCCAGCGGGCCAGTTCGCGGAAGGAGTCGACGGCGACGGGGCAGCCCTGCCGGGCGGCCTCGCTGATGTGCCGGCCCTCGATGCCCTCGGAGGTGCCGTCGCCCAGGCCGAGCAGGATCCCGGCGTTCTCCGGGGTGGCGAAGGCGCGCTGCCGGGCGTACCGGAGCAGGGCGCGCCCGGAGGCGTACTGCTCCCAGCAGCCCTGGCTGCCGCAGCCGCACAGCAGGCCGTCGGGCACGACCCGGATGTGGCCGAACTCGGCGGCGACGCCGAAGCGGCCGCGGCGCAGCTTGTTGCCGATGATGATGCCGCCGCCGAGGCCGGTGCCGAGCGTGATGCAGATGACGTCGCTGTGGCCCTGGCCCGCGCCGAACTTGTACTCGCCCCAGGCCGCGGCGTTGGCGTCGTTCTCCACGACGACGGGGAGGCCGACGCGCTGCTCGACGTTGTCCTTGAGCGGCTCGTGGCGCCAGTTGATGTTCGGGGCGAAGAGCACCGTGGCGCGCTTCTCGTCGACGTAGCCGGCGGCGCCGATACCCACGGCCTCCACCTGGTGGTCGGCCCCGACGGTGCGGACCGCGTCGGCGATGGCCTCGGTCAGCGCCTCGGCGGTCGGCGGGGTAGGCACCTTGCACGTCTCGAGGATCGTGCCCTCTTCGTCGACCACGCCGGCCGCGATCTTCGTGCCGCCGATGTCGACGCCGATGGTGAGTCCCATGTGTCCCTCAGTTTTCCGGTCGAACCCCGCCAACGGACAACCGTACCGGAGCCGGGGGGCGACCGGAGGCCGATGGATCATCAACCGGGCACCTCACACGCCGGAGGCGGCCCGGACGGCTCGCCTCCGGGCCGGCGCTAGTCGAGGTCGATCCGCTCGCTGCCGGACGTGCCCGCCGGTCCGTCGTCGTCGCGCGGCCCGCCGTCGGAGCCCTCAGCGGTGTCCGCGTGCGGGCCGCGGGCGGTGGCGTCGCGGCCGTCGGCGGCGTCGCGGGTCCAGCGGCGCTCGCCCGCCTCGACGGCGGAGCGGTAGGCGGCGAGCAGCTCGGAGCCGGCCGCCGCGAGGTGGTCGAAGACCTCGGGGTTGCGCTCGACGACCGGCTCGACGGCGGCCCTGGCCTGCTGGATGAGGTGATTGACCGCGCCCTTGGCGGCCATGCCGCCGACCGCGCCGGGCAGCTGGATGCCCGCGATCCGGTCGCCGACCGCCTCGGCGAGCTTGCGCAGCTCCTCGGCGGCGCTGCCGGGCTGCCGGCCGTACTCGGCGCGGCGGCGGGCGCGCTCCCCTGCCAGGTCCTCGGCGCAGGCCTGTTCCCAGGCGTCGTCGTCCGTCCGGGAGGTGTGGTCGGCGGGGCGCTCGGTGTCATCGGTCATGACGGGCTCCTGGCGGCGGTACGTCGGAGGGCGGGTACTTTCGACGTTACCGGAATGGCGGTACCCGCACGCCCCTCAGCCCGGACCTGCACGGATTCCGTACGTACGGGCCGCGTAGGGCACGGCCGCACGCCCAGGGTCACCGCTCGCGGGGCCACAGGTCCGGGTCGGGGGTGAAGCGGACGTGCAGCGCCCCGTCCCGCAGCCCGGCACCGGAGACGGTGCAGCGGCGCAGTACGGAGGGGAGCGTGCGGATGCGCCGGAACGGGCCGACGGTGACGATCAGTTCGTCGCCGCGGCGGACCAGGCCGAGCGCTTCGCGGGTGGCGCCGGGCAGCGGCAGCCGCCAGATCAGCAGCCCGTCCGCGGCGAGGCGGTCCTCCACGGTCCCCGCCATGTCCACCGCGGCGCTCTCCCCCGCGTCCGCGCCCCCGTCCGGCGTCCCGTCGAGCAGTGCGGCCAGCTCCTCCGGGCCCTGCGGATCGCGGCCCAGGTGCGGCACCTCGTGCACCGGTACCCCGGCGAAGTCCTCCCGCAGCGCCTTGAGCGCGACCTGCTGCCGGCCGGAGAGCCCGGCCAGGAAGGGGTCGGCGGAGCCCACGGGCAGCAGCCGGTTGGCGACCACGGCGTCCAGCCGGTGGCCGAAGAGGGCCAGGCCCGCGCGGGCGGCGCGCAGGTCGGCGGCGCCCGTCGGGCCCGGCTCGGCGACCAGCCGCACGGTCGTGCCCGGGGCCTCGATGACGGCCTGGACGGCGGCCAGTTCCTGTTCCCAGCGCGCGGCGGTCTCGTACACCTTCTGCGCGGGCATCGGCACCCCGGCGAGCTGGGCGAGCACCGGGCGGAGCGCGCGGGCCGCCTGGCGTTCGGCGGGCAGCAGCCGGCGGAGCCCGCGGCGGGCCTGCTCGGGCAGGGCCAGCAGCCGGACGGCCCGGTCGGCGGGCGGCAGGTCGACGACGATCAGGTCCCAGCCGCCGGCCTCGTGGGCGGCGCGCAGCGCGTGCAGCAGCGCGAAGATCTCCGCGCCGGGCAGCTCGGTGAGCTCGTCCTCGTCCAGCGGCGTGGCGCCGAGCAGGTCGAGTGCGGCGGCGGCGCGGTCCTGGAAGGCCAGGAACTCGCGGCGGAAGTGTTCGGCGGTGTCGACCCTGGCGGCGGTGAGGCCGGGCGCCGGTGCGACGGGGCCGCCGGAGAGCGCCGTGCCGAGCAGCGCTTCGGGGGCGCCGCTCTCCAGGGTGAGGAAGAGGGTGCGCCGCTGCCGCCGGGCCGCCGCGAGGGCGGTGGCGGCGGCGACGGTGGTGCGGCCCGCGCCGCCGGGGCCGGTGACGAGGACCGTACGTGTCATCAGGGGCGCGCGGCCTCGTCGGAGCCCGCGGCGCCGCTCTCGACGCGGTTCTTCAGGCCGGCCAGCGCGCGGTCGATGATGACCTTCTCGGCCTTGCGCTTGATCATGCCGAGCATCGGGATCTTGACGTCGACGGTGAGCTGGTAGGTGACCTCCGTACGCGCTCCGCCGTCCTTCGGCGCGAGGCGGTAGGAGCCGTCCAGGGCGCGCAGCATCTGGGACTTCACGAGCGACCAGCTGACCTCGTGCTCGCCGGTCCAGGTGTAGGCGAGGGTGTGGTCGTCCTTGATCGCGCCGGCGTCCAGCACCAGGCGGACCTGCCGGGCGCGGCCCTGGTCGTCCTTCTCCAGTACCTCGGCCTCCTTGACCTCACCGGTCCATGCCGGATAGCGGTCGAAGTCGGCGATCACTCCCATCACATCGGCGGGTGCCGCCTCGATCGTGATGCTAGAGCTGGTGTGTTCGGCCATCGCCGTGACTCCTCCATGCCGATTCATGCCGGTACGCCGACTCGTGGGGGCCGGGGTCCGACGGTGCGGGAACCGGGGCCGACCCTGCTGCTGAAGGCTACCGCGCGGGCGGGGCCGCCCCGACCCGCGGGCAGGAGGCGCGGGGCGGGACGGCACGGGTGCCGGCGGGCGCGGTGGGTACCGGTGGGCGCCGCGGGTCACCACTCCAGCGCGAACGGCGTCCCAGTGGCGTTGAAATGCCCGACATTGATGCACTCCGTCCGGCCGATCCGCATCCGCCGGGCGAGCGGCTGATGGACGTGGCCGAAGAGGGAGTAGCGCGGCCGGGTGCGGTGGATGGCTTCGAGGAGGGCGCGGCTGCCGCGTTCGAAGCGGCGCGCGACGGTGTCGTAGCAGAGGTCGGCGACGTCCGGCGGGATGTGGGTGCACAGCACGTCCACCTCGCCGATGGCCTCGATCTTCGCGGCGTACTCCTCGTCGCTGATCTCGAAGGGGGTGCGCATCGCGGTGCGCAGTCCACCGCCCACGAAGCCGAAGACCCGGCCTCCTATCTCCACCCGCTCGCCGTCCAGGACGGTGGTGCCGGGACCGGCGAACTCCGGCCAAAGACGAGGCAGATCGACATTTCCGTAGGTGGCGTACGTAGGAGTGGGGAACGCGGCGAACATCTCGGCGTACTGCTTGCGCACCGCGCCTTCGATGGCGGCGTTCTTGTCCATCCCGTCCCACAGGCTCCGCCCCAGCTCACGGGCCTCCTCGAAGCGGCGGGCCGTACGCAGCTCGACCAGCCGGTCGGCGTTCTCGGTGCCGAAGAGGTCGGGGAAGATGCCGCGCGAGTGGTCGGCGTAGTCCAGGAAGAGGACCAGGTCGCCGAGGCAGACCAGGGCGTCCGCACCCTCCCCGGCAGCGGCGAGGTCCCGGGCGTTGCCGTGTACGTCACTGACCACATGTACGCGCATACGACTCAGATTAGGCCCCTGAGGCCGGTGCCGGGAGACCCCGCCGACCTGCGGTTACTTCCGAGTCACCGGAGACCTCGACTACGCTGCGCGTGAGCCGTCCGGGCATGTGTGACGCATAAAACATCTGGGCGGGACCCCCTATCCCCGAAGGCATACCGATGGGTAACGTCCGGGCAGTCCAATCCCCCCTGCCTGATCATGGACCGCAGCCGGCCTGACGCACCGCGTGGTGACGCCGGCGGCCACCGAGGAGCAGCAGTCTTGCGCGAGTTCAGCCTTCCGGCCCTTTACGAGGTCCCCGCGGACGGCAATCTGACGGATCTCATCCGCCGGAATGCCGCGCAGCACCCCGATGTCGCCGTCATCGGCCGCAAGGTCGCCGGCCGGTGGCAGGACGTCACCGCCGCCGCGTTCCTCGCCGAGGTGCGCGCCGCGGCGAAGGGCCTCATCGCCTCCGGCGTCCGGCCGGGCGACCGCATCGGCCTGATGTCCCGCACGCGGTACGAGTGGACGCTGCTGGACTTCGCCATCTGGAGCGCGGGCGGCGTCACCGTCCCCGTCTACGAGACCAGCTCGCCCGAGCAGATCCAGTGGATCCTCGGCGACTCCGGCGCGGTGGCCTGCGTGGTCGAGACGCCCGGGCACGAGGCCGCGGTGGAGTCGGTGCGCGACCGGCTGCCGGGGCTGGCCAACATCTGGCAGATCGAGCGGGACGCGATAGCCCGGCTGCACGCCGCGGGCGACGGGCTCTCCGACGACGAGGTGGAGGCGCGCAGCGCGCTGGCCGACGCCGACTCCCCCGCGACCATCGTCTACACCTCCGGCACGACGGGCCGCCCCAAGGGCTGCGTGCTCAGCCACCGGGCGTTCTTCGCCGAGTGCGGCAACATCGTCGAGCGGCTGCGCCCCCTCTTCCGTACCGGCGACTCCTCGGTCCTCCTCTTCCTCCCGGTCGCGCACGTCTTCGGGCGGCTGGTCGAGGTCGCCTCCGTGATGGCCCCCATCAAGCTCGGGCACGTCGCGGACATCAAGCACCTCACCGACGAACTGGCCGCGTTCCGGCCGACGATGGTGCTCGGCGTGCCGCGCGTCTTCGAGAAGGTCTACAACACGGCGCGGGCCAAGGCGCAGGCCGACGGCAAGGGCAAGATCTTCGACAAGGCCGCGGACACCGCGATCGCCTACAGCCGCGCGCAGGACACCCCGGCCGGCCCCTCGATGGCCCTGCGGCTGAAGCACAAGGTGTTCGACCGGGTCGTCTACAGCAAGCTGCGGTCCGTCCTCGGCGGCCGCGCCACCCACGCGATCTCCGGCGGCGCGCCGCTGGGCGAGCGGCTGGGCCACTTCTACCGCGGCATCGGCTTCACCGTCCTGGAGGGCTACGGCCTCACCGAGTCCTGCGCGGCGACCGCCTTCAACCCCTGGGACCGGCAGAAGATCGGTACGGTCGGCCAGCCGCTGCCCGGCTCGGTCGTCCGGATCGCCGACGACGGCGAGGTCCTGCTGCACGGCGAGCACCTCTTCAGCACGTACTGGAACAACGAGCAGGCCACCGCCGACGCGCTGTCCGACGGCTGGTTCCACACCGGTGACCTCGGCACCCTGGACGAGGACGGCTACCTCGCCATCACCGGGCGCAAGAAGGAGATCCTGGTGACGGCCGGCGGCAAGAACGTCGCGCCCGCCGTCATCGAGGACCGCATCCGGGCGCACGCCCTGGTGGCCGAGTGCATGGTCGTCGGCGACGGCCGCCCCTTCGTCGGCGCGCTGATCACCCTCGACGAGGAGTTCCTGCCGCGCTGGGCGACCGAGCACGGCAAGGTGGGCAAGGGCCCCGAGGAGCTCGCCCAGGACCCGGAGCTGCTGGCGGCGGTCCAGCGCGCGGTGGACGACGGCAACGCGGCGGTCTCGCGCGCCGAGTCGGTCCGCAAGTTCCGCGTCCTGCCGACCCAGTTCACCGAGGAGTCGGGCCACGTCACCCCGTCCCTGAAGCTCAAGCGCAACGTCGTCGCCAAGGACTTCGCCGAGGACATCGAGGCCCTGTACCGCGGCTGAGCGCTCCCCGCACGACATGAGCCGGCCGGGCCCCCGGAGAGGGGCCCGGCCGGCTTCGTGCGGCCGCGAGGGCCGTCAGAGCAGGGTGCGCAGGCGTTCCGCGAGGAGGTCCCAGCGCCACTTCTCCTCGACCCAGGCGCGGCCGCGCTCGCCCATGCGGCGGCGCAGCGCGGGGTCCTGCAGGAGCGGGACGATGCGGTCGGCCGCGGCCGCCGGGGAGCCGCCGGGGACCACCCAGCCGGTCTCGCCGTCCAGGACCGCGTCCGGGGCGCCGCCGGAGTCGCCCGCGACGACCGGCAGGCCGGTGGCGGACGCCTCCAGGTAGACGATGCCCAGGCCCTCCACGTCCAGGCCGCCGCGCCGGGTGCGGCAGGGCATCGCGAAGACGTCGCCCGCGCCGTAGTGCGCGGGCAGTTCCTCCCACGGGACGGCACCGGTGAAGTGCACGGCGTCCCCGATACCGCGGGCCGCGGCGAGCGCGCGCAGGTCCTTCTCGTACGGGCCGCCGCCGACGATCAGCAGGGCCGCGTCCGGGACCTCGGCCCTGATCCGCGGCAGGGCCTCGATCAGGGTGTCCTGGCCCTTGCGCGGGACGAGCCGGGACACGCACACCACGACCGGGCGGTCGGCCAGCCCGAGGCGGGTGCGGACCTCGTCGCCGCCCGAGCCGGGGTGGAAGGTCTTCTCGTCCACGCCGGGCGGCAGCTGCACCATGCGTCCGGCGGCCGCGGGGGTCAGCGCCCGCGCGATCCGGGAGCGGGTGTACTCGCCGAGGTAGGTGATCGTGTCGGTGCCCTCGCCGATCCGCCGCAGCAGCTCGCGCGAGCCCGGCAGCTGCGCCCAGCCCGCCTCGTGGCCGTGGGTGGTGGCCACGATCCGGCGCGCGCCCGCCTTGCGCAGCGCGGGCGCCATCAGGCCGAGCGGCGCCGCAGCGCCGAACCACACCGACGTACAGCCGTGTTCCCGCAGCAGGTCCACGGCGCACCGGGTGACCCGCGGGGTGGGCAGCAGCATCGTGGTGCGGTCCCGGACGACGGGGTACGGCTGCTCGGCGTCGAAGGCCGCCGTGGCCGCGATGCCCTCCGGGCTGCGCTTCCAGGTCGACGCGTAGACGACGACCTGCTCCGGGTCGAGCCGCAGCGCCATGCTGTGCAGAAAGGCCTGGATGCCACCGGGACGGGGCGGGAAGTCGTTCGTGACGATCAGGGTCTTGTCCATCGGGGCCGACAGTAGCGCGTACCCACCCGGCGACACGGCCCAGGTACGCGGTCGTGCCGGCCGGTCGCCCGGTGGTCAGCCCAGGACACGGGCCACGTACGTCCGCCAGCGCTCGGTGAACTGCGCCGCCGAGAGGTGCAGTTCCCCGCGGAGCGCGCGGTCCAGGGCGCCCGGGCCGTTCGGCGCCGTGCCCACCGCCCGGTAGAAGGAGACCAGGCGGTCCTCGCCCCACGTGTCGGCGATCATGCGGCAGGCCAGCCAGGCGCCCTCGTACGCGCGGTTCAGCCGGTCGGCGCCCGCGTCGAAGCCGAAGTCCGCCGCGGTCGGCAGCCGGTCCGGCAGCCGGCCGGCGGCCACCGCGCGGGTCAGTTCGGGCGCGGCGGCCCGCGGCGTGCGCTGCGCGGTGCGGTACGCGGTCCAGTCGGCGAACCCCTCGGAGAGCCACAGCGGGGTCTCGGCCGTCGTCGTGGTGCGGGTGGCGACGTGGGCCGTCTCGTGGGTGAGGACGATCCGCCGCCCCAGCCCGCTCAGCTCCCCGTACGCGCGCGGGTTCACGATCACCCGGTCCGCCGGCGCCCGGTTCGAGGCGCCCGCCTCGCCCGTGGTGACGGCCGCTATCCCCTCGTACGCGGAGTCGTCCGAGGAGCCCAGCAGTTCGGCCATGCCGCGCACCGAGTCCGGCGCCTCGACCACCACCTCGCGCGACCAGCGCCCCGGCCAGACGTCGGCGACGGCCGGCACCGCGTCGTCCGCGCGCCGGGCCAGTTCGCGCAGTCTGGCCCCGGTCTGTCCCGTGCCCAGCACCAGGCTGTGGTCGCCGCGCACCACCTGCACCCGGCCCTGGTCCCACAGCTGGCGGGCCGTCCGCTTGCCGTCGGCCGCGCCGTCGGAGTCCGAGCTGATCCGCCAGTGGCCGTCGCGCCGGGTGAGGGTGAGGTACTGGACGGCGCCGACCGGCGCGGTGTCGTACCCCGCGAGGCGGTAACTCAGCCGGGCCTCGACGGCGATCCGCGGGCCGCCGCCGGCCGCAGCGGGGAGCGGGAAGGCGCCGGTCCGTACGACGCGGTAGCGCCAGTCGGCGAGCGGCACGCCGCGCAGGCTCGCGAACATCCGCCGCTGCCGGTCGCGGAATCCGTCGGCGGCCGGGTCGACGGACGCGAGGAAGGCGTCGGCGTCCCGGTCGCGGACGGCGGCCGCGCGGGCGTCCAGTACGCGCTGGACGGCCGCGGGGCCGGTCCGCTCGGTCGCCGGGCCCCCGCAGCCCGTCAGTGCCGTCAGCAGCCCGGCCAGGCCGCCCGCCGCCCAGATCGCCGCCGTGTGCCGCCGGTACGGCCGCTGCTTTTCCGCCACGCGGCAAATCGTATGCGTGAGCGGATACGGACGGGCAACATCCGGCCGCCGGTCACCGGATCGTGCGCCCGGCGCGCGGCCACCCGCCCGCGCCCGCGGTCAGACCCGGGTCACCCCGGACACCGGCATCATCCCGACCGGGTCGTACCGGACCTGGGCGCCCGGGTGCGGGGCATGGACGACCTGGCCGTTGCCCACGTACATCCCCACGTGGCTGGCGTCGGAGCGGTAGATGACCAGGTCGCCGGGGCGGGCCTGGGAGAGCGGCACCTGCCGCCCGGCGGACCGCTGCTGCTGCGACGTGCGCGGCAGCGAGACGCCGGCCCTGGCGTACGCCCACTGCATCAGCCCGGAGCAGTCGAAGGACCGCGGCCCGGACGCGCCCCAGACGTACGGGGCGCCGACCGCGGACCGCGCGGCGGCCACTGCCAGCGAGGAGCGGCCGGAGGCGCCCGCCAGTTCGGTCAGCTCCGGGAGGGAGCCGTGCCGGTCGCCGCGCGAGGCACGCGAGTACGCCGCCCGGTCCCGTTCGGGCAGCGCGTCGAGCAGCCGCTTGGCGGCCGCGAGCTTGTGCTCGACCGCGTCCTTGTGGCGTTCGACGGCCCGGCGCGCCTCCTCCAGCCGCGTCAGCCGGCCGGCGGCGGCGCGGCGTTGCCGGTTCAGCACCCGCTCGGCGTCCACCAGCCGGTTGAGCCGCCCCGCCTGGGCGGTGCCGAGCCGGCTGAGCGTCTGCGCCTTGTCGAGGTAGTCCGCCGGGCGGGCGGAGAGCATCAGGGCGAGCGAGGGGTCCACGCCGCCCGCGCGGTACTGGGCGGCGGCCATCGCGCCGAGCCGGTCGCGTAGCCGGTTCACCCGTTCCTGGGCGCGGGCCGTGCGGTCCTGCAGCACGCCCACCTGGTCGTGCAGTTCGGCGGTGCGCTCCTTGGCGCCGTTGTACTTCTCGGTGGCCCGCTCGGCCTGGGCGTAGAGCGCGTCGACGCGTGCGGTGAGTTCCGCGCGCCCGGCGGCCCGGCCGGTGCCGGGGTCGGCGCTCGCGGGGACCGCGGTCAGCGCGGCGGCGGCCGCCGCTGCGGCCGACATCAGGGTGATCCGTGCCGGGCCCTGCGGACCGGACGGCGAGGAACGGCGGTGGGACGCCACGTGAGGCCGCACTCCCTTCCCGTGCAGCCCCTGCCGCCCGGGGCGGGCGGTCGTTGACCGGCGACTGCGAGGGCAGACAGTAATCGCGGCGGTACACCCCGGCCAAAGACCTCGGGGCCCGCACAAAAAAGCGCCTCGCCGGTGACTCCGCAGGTCACCGGCGAGGCGATAAGTCAGCGGCGGCTGCCGCAATTCCCCCGATCGGGCGGCGCGTCCGGATGCCCTCGGCGTGTCGGGCCCGGCCGCGGTCACCCGGCGTCAGACGCGGACGCCGTACATGAAGGGCATGTTGTCCATCGACTCGAAGCGCACGGCGGCGCCCGGCTTGGGCGCGTGCAGCACCTGGCCGTTGCCCGCGTACAGGCCGATGTGGTGCAGGTCGCTGTAGAACATCACGAGGTCGCCCGGCTTGAGCTGGTCGCGGCCGATCTGCGTGCCGGCGGTGGCCTGCTCCTGCGAGGTCCGCGGCAGCGACTGGCCGGCCTGCTGGTACGCCCAGGAGGTCAGGCCGGAGCAGTCGAAGGAGGACGGGCCGGTGGCGCCCCAGACGTACGGCGAGCCGATCTTCGTCTTGGCGGCGGCGAGGGCGGCGGCGGCACGCTGCGAGCTGGGGACGGCGCTGCCCAGGTCGACCCGGCTGTTGGCGCGGTTGGCGCGCTCCTCCTTCGCCTGGAGCGCCGCGCGCTCCTTGGCGGTGAGGGAGTTGAGCAGCTTCTGCGCCTTGGCGAGCTTGCCCTGGATCTCGTCCTTCTTGTCACCCAGCGCCTTGCGGGTGTCGGCGAGGTCCTTGATCTTGCCGGCGGCCTCTTCGCGCTCCTGGGACAGGGTGCGCTGCTTGTCCGCGATGGTCTTCAGCTGGGAAGCCTGCTTACCGCTCAACTGGTCGAGCGTGGAGGCCTTTTCCAGGTAGGTGTCCGGGTCACCGGAGAGGAAGAGCTGCACCGAGGGGTCGATGCTGCCGCTGCGGTACTGGCCCGACGCCACGGTCCCGATGCCCTTGCGGAGCGAATTCAGCTCCTCCTGGCCGCGGGCGACCTTGTCCTGGAGGCGGTCGACCTCCTTCTGCAGCTTCTGCTGGTCCTCCTTGGCCCCGTTGTACTTCTCGGTGGCCTGCTCCGCCTGCTCGTAAAGCTTGTCGACCTCGGACTTGACTTCTTCCTTGGACTGCTTCGGAGCGGCCTGGGCGGCCTGGGAGGAGAGGGCGACGGCCGCGGCGGCGGTCGCGGTGAGCACAGTGACGCGCGTGCGGCTCGGCTGCTTGGGTCGACGGTGGGACGCCACGGGGGCGAGCTCCTTCTTCCTTCAGCCGCCTACCGGGTGATGGGGGGACTGGGCTCCCCGGCTCCGCGTGAACGCTGCGGACTCGGCGGTTCCTTCACTGTTCATCCCGGTTGGATGATCAACTGCATGAAGGTTCGAGGCCTGACCTTAGTAACCGAGTTGTGATCGCTTCAAATCTTCACGGGAAAAAACTTGGCCACACGAGCATCCTTTACCAATAGCGCACCGCGCGTAGCTGGGAATTGACGCTCAGGCACCGGCGAAATGCAGCCGGAGTGTTCTATCCCACACGGCGCGCGGGATGCTCCGTACGCCTTCAGGTACGGGCAAGTCGCTTGAGGAGCAGGGCGGATGCGACGGGACGGGCGCCCGCCTTCGCCACTCCGTCGGCCACCTCGCGGTCGGTGGAGACCACCACGACCGGACGGCCGGGCGGTTCGGCACGTACGAGCTGACGAATCAACTCATCGGCCGTTACGCCCGGTTTGCTGAAAAGAACCCGAACGCCCCGAGGTGGGGCGAGGAGTACCGGTGCGGCAAGCTCCGCCCCGTCGAAGACGCACGTCATCTCCGCACCGGTCTGCGCGGCGAGCACGGCCAGTCCGCCCAGCAGCCGCAGCCGCTGCTTGTCCAGCGGCATCGTCGGATAGCCGGTCTTGGTGACGTTGTAGCCGTCCACCACCAGGTGGGCCTGCGGCAGCGCCAGGAGCTGGTCGAGCAGCGCCGGGTCCGTCTCGGACAGCGCGCGGGTGGCGACGTCCTTGGGGGTCATCCGGCCCGGCTCCACCGCGTCCACGGTGTCGGCGGGATGCACGTTGGCGGGCGGCAGCGCCAGCTCCCTGCGCAGCCCCTGGGCCGCGTCCAGCACGGTGTCCAGGAGCAGTCGCAGGCGCATGTCCTCCACACTGCGCCCCTCGCGCGCGGCGCGGCGGCCGGCTTCGAGCGCCGCCTCCGCCTCCGCGACCCGGGCCTTCAGCCGCCGCATCTCGCTGTCGGTGGCCGCCTTCTCCGTGGCCGCGGCGGAGCGCAGCGACTCGGTCTCGGCGTCCGCCTTGCGCGCCGCGGCCTGGGCGCGCTTGACGTCGCTGAGCGCGCTGCGCAGCTTGCGCTGGAGGACGTCGTTCTCCTTGCGGGCCGCTTCGAGGTCGCCTCTGGCCTTGTCGGCCTCGGCGCGGGACGCCGCCCGCGCCTCGGCCAGCTCCTCCCGCAGCCGGGCGAGCTCCCGCTCGGTCTCCTCGTCGGCCCGCTGCTCGTCGGCGCGCCGGACCTCCTCGCCCGCCGCGGCGACCAGCTTCGCCCAGCCCGGCGGGCGCAGCACGTACGCCGCCGCCGCGACATCCTGCGGGTCGGCGGCGGCGGGCGGGGTGCCCTGCTGGAGGGCGTCGGCCAGCTCCCGCTGGGTCTCGCGGAGCCGGGCCGCGATCCGTTGCCGGAAGACCGGGTCGCTCTCCAGCGCGGCGGCCATGGCGTTGCCCGCGAACTTCAGCCGCCGGGACGGCGTGAACCGCGCGTACTGGCGCAGCGGCGGCGGAAGTTCGGCGACCGTCAGGCCGCCGAAGGACTCCGCGGTGAGCGCCACGACACGGCGCCGCACGCCCTCGGGCAGGGGCCGGTCGAGCACTTCGTCGGCCGCACCGGCCTCCGGGTCGCGCTCTTCCCCCTCATGCCCCGCTGGACGCTCCACCACTGCTGCACCGCTCCGATCTCAGGCGTCCGCGCCGGGCCGGTCCACCAGCTCGATCTGGTCGACCGCGTTGCACCAGCGGCAGCGGACGGACTCGATGCTCTCACTGAGCACCTCGCGCTCCTCGACCTTTGGCTCACCGGCCAGGTCGAGGTGGACGTACTCCACCACCTTCGACTGGCGGGTCACGTCGAAACGCGTGAGGTTGCCGCACAGGGTGCAGCGCCACCGGGTTTCGGCCGTCGGCAGGGGAACAGCCATTGTGTCGTCCTCTTTCGTCAAGCTCGTGCGGTTGTGCGGGTTCACGCGGTGCGCCGTCGAACTGCGGAAGTACGGAAAGTACTGCCCGTAACCCTACGGCCTGGCGGCGGCCCGGCGCCGTCCGTGCCCGGCTGCCGGAACACGGCGAGGCACTCTGTCCCCTTTATGGTCATTACGGCATGATCACTTCATGTCGGCCTCGATCCCGTCCCCGCGGACCGTGTTCTCCCGTATGACCAACGTCCTGATCGGCATCTGCTGCGTGGTCTTCGTCATCGGCCCGGCATCGGGGCTCAACGGGATACACGGCACGGGCGAGTCGCTCCTCCAGGCGCAGAGCGCGTACTTCGCCCGTTGGGGCGTCATTCCGCGCGATCTGTGGAGCGGTGACCCGAAGGCGCTGCTCACCCCGCTCACCGCGCTCTTCGTGCACGGCAGCTGGCTGCACCTGCTGGGCAACATGCTCTTCCTCTACGTCTTCGGGGGCATGGCCGAGGCCAGGATGGGCCGGCTGCACTTCCTGGTGTTCTACGTCCTGACCGGCTACGTGGCCCTGCTGGGCTACGCGGCGGCGCACGCCGAGTCGGGCCAGACCCTGGTCGGCGCGTCCGGATCGATCTCCGGCGTGCTCGGCGCCTTCCTCTACCTCTTTCCCCGCGCGCGGGTGACCAGCCTCTTCCCGTTCCTCTTCTTCCTGCCGCTGCGCTTCCCGGCCTGGGCCGTACTGATCTTCTGGTTCGTGCTCCAGTGGCTGGCGGCACAGCGCGCGGTCAACGGGCCCGGCGTCGCCTATCTGGCCCACGTCGTGGGGTTCCTGCTGGGCCTCGTCTACGCCTGGGTGCGGTACCGCGCACCGGACGCTCCACCGCGGGCCGTGCCGGGGCTCCCCGGTAGGGTGGGACCCACAGAACGGCCGACCGAGGGAGAGAGCCAACCGTGATCACTTCGATCGTGCTCATCAAGACCAGCGTGGACCAGATCCCGGAGATCGCCGAGAAGATCGCGGCCCTCGACGGCGTCAGCGAGGTCTACTCGGTCACCGGCGCGCACGACCTGATCGCGATGGTCCGGGTGGCCGACCACGACGAGCTGGCCGACGTCATCCCCGGCCGGATCAGCAAGGTCCCCGGCGTCGCCTCCACCGAGACGCACATCGCGTTCCGCACGTACTCCCAGCACGACCTGGAGGCGGCGTTCGCGATCGGGCTGGACGCCTGAAAATCAAGCCCGTCCGGCGCTTGAGGACAGGTCCGAAGGCGAACGGCCACCGGCCGGCACCGGTCCCCGCAAGGACCGCCACCGGCCGGTGACTCCCGCGGCTCAGCCGCGGTCGGGCACGCAGCGCCCCTCCTCGGTCCGGTAGGACCACCGCGCGCCGTCGGAGACCAGCTCCTTGACCGCCCGCACGAAGCGCTCCACGTGCTCGTCGGGCGTACCCGCACCGAAGCTCACCCGGATGGCGTTCAGCGACCGCTCCCCCGGCGCCCCTTCGGGTGCACCGCAGGCGCCCGGGTCCTGCGGGTCGCTGCCCAGCAGGGTGCGCACCAGCGGGTGGGCGCAGAAGAGACCGTCCCGTACGCCGATGCCGTACTCGGCGGACAGCGCGGCCGCGAAGTGCGAGCTGTTCCAGCCCTCGACGACGAAGGACAGCACGCCCACCCGGTCGGCCTCGTCACCGAAGAGCGAAAGCACCTTCACCTGGGGCACCTCGGCCAGCCCGGCCCGCACCTTCGCGATCAGCTCCCGCTCGCGGGCGACCAGCGCGTCGAAGCCCGCCTCGGTCAGCGCCTTGCAGGCGGAGGCGATCGCGTAGACGCCGATCACGTTCGGGGAACCGGCCTCGTGACGCGCCGCGGTGGTGTGCCACTCGACCGCCACGCCCCCGTCCTCGCGGCGGGCGACCGTCCGGCTGGCGCCGCCGCCGGCCAGGTACGGCTCGGCCGCCTGCAGCCAGTCGGCGCGGCCGGCCAGCACACCGGCCCCGAAGGGCGCGTAGAGCTTGTGGCCGGAGAAGGCGACCCAGTCCACGTCCAGGTCGGCGATGTCGACGGGGTGGTGCGGGGCGAGCTGGGCGGCGTCCAGGACGATCCGCGCGCCGTGCGCGTGGGCCGCGGCGGCCAGTTCGCGCACCGGCCACAGCTCGCCGGTCACGTTCGACGCGCCCGTCACGCACACCAGCGCCGGGCCGTAGGGCTCGCGGTGGGCGAGCGCCTTCTCCAGCGTGTCGACCGCCTGCTGCGGGGTGTGGGGGGCGTCGAGGTAGGTGACGGTCAGGTCGTCCCGCTGCTCCCAGGGCAGCAGCGAGGCGTGGTGCTCGGTCTCGAAGACGAACACCCTGGTGTCCGCGGGGAGCACGCCCGCCAGCAGGTTGAGCGAGTCGGTGGTCGACCGGGTGAAGACCACCTGGTCCGCCTCCCGGCAGCCCAGGAACTCCGCGACGGTCTGCCGGCTGTTCTCGAAGAGGTCGGTGGAGAGCTGGGAGAGGTACCCGGCGCCGCGGTGGACGCTCCCGTAGTACGGCGCGTACGCGGCCACGTCGTCCCAGACCCGCTGGAGCGCCGGGGCGCTGGCCGCGTAGTCCAGCGCGGCGTAGGTGACCTCGCCGCCGGTGACGAGCGGGACGCTCACGTCGCGGCCGAGCACGGGAAGCGGCGCGGCGGTGGCGCAGGCGGGGTCGGCGTCGGCGGTGGGGGCGGCGGCGGTGGCGGTGTCAGGGCGCACGGACATGGCGGAGTCTCCCGGAGGCGTAGAACCGTACGAGACGTACGGAGCAGTCGAATGACACGCACGGGGCGTGGAAGAAACCCGCGGGCGCCGCGCACACAGAAATAAAGGGGGCGCCCAGGGCGGGGTGTTCGAAGAAAGGGGCCGACCGGCCCTATCGCATTCGCTGCATCACGGAAAGGCTCCCTCGATAACCAGGATCCCTGGCGAGGGATCCGCGCTTGCCGCGGGCCTTGCTGCCTGCGGCCTGGTCATCACCCGGGGCACCCCGCCACGGACGGAGGGTTGCCGGACAGCGGGCCGGGGCCTGTTCGCTGTCGCTCGTGACCTGCCGAGAATCATGCCACATGATCGCCGTGTCGCAAGGGGCGTCCGTATGCCGGA
This sequence comes from Streptomyces sp. NPDC047117, assembly GCF_040643545.1. NCBI lineage: Bacteria > Bacillati > Actinomycetota > Actinomycetes > Kitasatosporales > Streptomycetaceae > Streptomyces > Streptomyces sp. NPDC047117. The sequence goes on from NZ_JBEYUN010000008.1 coordinate 379,796, forward strand.
CGCCGTGCCCGGCATCCAGGGAGGGTCAATTCGCCGGATGCCGGGTGCGACGCCGCTGTGGTTGCTCGCGCCCACGCGGCGGAGCCGCATTACGACACGTCCCGCGCCCCTGGGCTGCCGCCCCTGAAGCTACGCCTGGGAGGCGGCCACCCAGCGTTGGAGGACGTGTTGGGCCGTGCCCGAGTCGATGGACTCGGCGGCGCGGGCGATGCCTGCCGCGATCTGGTCGGTCAGGGGCGCGTCCGTCGGCTCCAGGGCGACCAGCGCCGCCGCGGAGTTCAGCAGGACCGCGTCCCGTACGGGGCCCGTCTCGCCGGCCAGGAGGCGGCGCGCGACGTCCGCGTTGTAGGAGGCGTCCGCGCCCCGCAGCGCCTCCACGGGGACCAGTTCGAGGCCGACGTCCCGCGGGTCGAAGGACTCCTCGCGGACCGCGCCGTCCCGCACCACCCAGACCCGGGAGGTGGTCGTCGTCGTCAGTTCGTCGAGGCCGTCGTCGCCGCGGAAGACCAGCGAGGAGTGGCCGCGCTCGGCGAAGACGCCGGCCACGATGGGCGCCATCCTGGCGTCGGCCACGCCGACGGCCTGGGCGCGCACCTTGGCGGGGTTGGTGAGCGGACCGAGGAAGTTGAAGACGGTCCGGATGCCCAGCTGGCCGCGGGCGGCGCCCACGTGCCGCAGCGCCGGGTGGAACTTCACCGCGAAGCAGAAGGTGATGCCCGCCTCCTCGGCGACCTCCACCACCCGGCGCGGGGTCAGGTCCAGGTTCACGCCCAGCTTCTCCAGGACGTCGGAGGCGCCGCTGGCGGAGGACGCGGCGCGGTTGCCGTGCTTGACGACCTTCGCGCCCGTGCCGGCCACCACGATCGAGGACATCGTGGAGATGTTGACGGTCTTGGCGCCGTCGCCGCCGGTGCCGACGATGTCCACACCGCGGCCCGGTACCTCGATGAGGTTGGCGTGCTCGTACATGGCACGGACCAGTCCGGAGATCTCCGCGACGGTCTCGCCCTTGGCCCGCAGCGCCACCGCGAAGCCGGCGATCTGCGCGTCGCTGGCCTCGCCGCGCATCATCCGGTCCATCGCCCACTCGGTGGAGTCGGCGGAGAGGTCACGGCCTTCCAGGAGGGCGTTCAGCACGCCCGGCCAGGTGCGGGCCGCCACGCTGCCGCCGTCATCCGGGGTCACAACGTTCATGGTCCACACTCCTGGTTCATGTCAACTGCTTCATGGCGAGCCTATCGGGCCCGCGGGTACGCCGGAGGGCCCCGTCCGATAGGGGTCTCCCCTGCTCCTTAAGAGCTTGGGGAACGGACGGGGCCCTCTGGGTGGCGTTCTCTGCTACGTGCTCGGGGTCACGGTGCGGGCACCGCTCCCCCGCGGAGATCAGTGGTGGCCGTGGCCGCTGGTGATCTCCTCGTACTCCTCCACCGTCGGCTTCGGAATGACGTTGTCCTCGCCGTAGTAGCTCTTGGAGAGCTTGGCGCGCAGCTTCTGCGAGCGCGGGATCTTGCGCTTGACACCGTTCTCGTCGACCTCGGGGCCGAGCTCGAGCGGCTTGGGCTGCTCGTGCGAGGTGAGGGCGTGCAGCTGCTCCTGGCCGAGCGGCTCGTGCACCTCGATGAACTCACCGTGCGGCAGACGCTTGATGATGCCGGACTCGCGTCCGTGCAGCACCTTGTCGCGGTCGCGCCGCTGCAGGCCCATGCAGATCCGCTTGGTCGCGATGAAGCCGAGCACCGGCCCGACGAAGAACGCGATCCGGACGAACCAGGTGATCGAGTTGATCGACAGGTGGAAGTGCGTGGCCCACAGGTCGTTACCGCCACCGATCAGCATGACGAAGTACGCGATCAGCCAGGCCACACCGAAGCCGGTGCGGGTCGGGGCGTTGCGCGGACGGTCCAGCAGGTGGTGCTCACGCTTGTCGCCGGTGACCCAGGACTCGATGAACGGGTAGACCGCGATGGCCGCCAGGACCAGCGGGAAGATGATGATCGGGATCAGCACACCGAAGTTGACGGTGTAGTGACCGGCGATGTCCCACTCCCAGCCGGGCATGACACGGACCAGACCCTCGGCGAAGCCCATGTACCAGTCGGGCTGGGCGCCGGTGGACACCTGGTCCGGGCGGTACGGGCCGATGGCCCACACCGGGTTGATGCTCGCGATCGCGGCGATCACCGAGATCACACCGAAGACCAGGAAGAAGAAGCCTCCGGCCTTGGCCATGTAGACCGGCAGCAGCGGCATGCCGACGACGTTCTTCTCCGTCTTGCCGGCACCCGGGAACTGGGTGTGCTTGTGGTAGAAGACCAGGATCAGGTGCGCCACCAGCAGGCCGAGCATGATGCCCGGCAGCAGCAGCACGTGCACCGAGAAGAACCGCGGAATGATGTCGTGGCCGGGGAACTCCCCGCCGAAGATGAACATCTGCAGGTACGAGCCGACCAGCGGCATCGCCAGGATGACACCCTCGATGAACCGGACACCGGTACCGGACAGCAGGTCGTCCGGGAGCGAGTAGCCGGTGAAGCCGGTGAACATGCCGAGCACCAGCAGCAGGAAGCCGAACAGCCAGTTGACCTCGCGCGGCTTGCGGAAGGCGCCGGTGAAGAACACCCGCATCATGTGGACCATCATGCCGGCGACGAACACCAGCGCGGCCCAGTGGTGGATCTGCCGGATCAGCAGACCGCCGCGGACGTCGAAGCTGATGTCCAGCGTCGACTCGAAGGCCTGCGTCATCCGGATGCCGTGCATGGGCACGTAGGAGCCGTGGTAGACGACCTCGGCCATGCTCGGGTGGAAGAACAGCGTCAGGTAGACGCCGGTCAGGATGATGATGATGAAGCTGTAGAGGCAGATCTCGCCCAGCATGAAGGACCAGTGGTCCGGGAAGATCTTCCGCATGTTGGACTTGGCGAGGCTGTAGATGCCCAGCCGGCCGTCCGCCCAGTCGGCGATCCGCTCACCCCGCGGCGCCTGGCCGCGACGCGCGTTGGTCGCGCTCGTTTCGTTACTCATCCGCGCTCCCAGAAGCTCGGGCCGACGGGCTCCGCGAAGTCGCTGACGGCTTCGAGGTAGCCGTCCTTCACCGTGATGTGCAGCTGCGGCAGGGCGTGGCCCGCCGGGCCGAAGATCACGCGGCCACCGTCGGAAAGGTCGAAGGTGGACTGGTGGCAGGGGCAGAGCACGTGGTGCGTCTGCTGCTCGTACAGGGAGATCGGGCAACCGACGTGGGTGCAGATCTTCGAGTACGCCACGATGCCCTCGTGCGACCACTCAAGTTCCTGCTTGTCCTTGATGTTCTGCGGCTGGATCCGCACGAGCATCAGGGCGTCCTTGGCAATCTTCTGGTTGAACTCGTGGTCGTCCTCCTCCAGGCCCTCGGGCTTGGCGAAGGTGAGCGAGCCGACCGCGATGTCCTCGGGACGCAGCGGGAGGTTGGTGGACTGGTTGACCAGGCGGATGCCCTTCTTCCAGCCCGTGGTGCGGAGCTTCTTCTCCGGCAGCGGACCGAGGTCGCGCAGCAGCACCACACCGGAGAGCGGCACCAGGGCCAGCGCACCGAACATGGTGTTGCGGATCAGCTTGCGGCGGCCCATGCCGGACTCCGCGGCGCCTTCCCGGAAGTCGGCCATGACCTTGGCCTTGACCTCGGGCTCGGCCTCGATCGGGTGCCGCTCCTGGGCGACCTCCACGTCGGACATCAGCGTGCGGGCCCAGTGGACCGCGCCGGCGCCGATGCAGAACAGCGCCACGCCGAGCGTCAGGCCCAGCGCGAAGTTCAGCGCGCTGATGTGGCCGAGCGGCCAGACGTAGATGATCTTGTCGATCGGGAAGATCACGTACGAGGCGATGAAGCCGATCGTCGCGAGCATGGACACCACGAAGAGCAGTGCCACGGCACGCTCGGAGCGCTTGGCCGCCCGCTCGTCGATGTCCTGGATGCGGTGCTCGTGGGGGGGCAGGCCCGGGTCGGCGAAGGGGTTGCTCTTCGTCGCCACGTCACCGTGAGCACCGTCGCGCTCACTGGGCAGGTTTTCTTCTGGCACGTCTGCGTGTCGTCCAGTCTCACTCATGACTTCTTGGCCTTCGCTGTCCGGGCTGCGACCCAGATGGCGACCGCGACCAGCGCGCCCAGGCCGAAGATGTAACCGAAGAGGCCCTCGCTGACCGGGCCGAGACCGCCGAGGTCCATGCCGCCGGGGCTCGCGGTCTTGTCGCCGTTGACCTCACCGAGGTACGCGACGATGTCCTTCTTGTTGGCCTTGGAGAGGCTGCCGTCGCCGAACGAAGGCATGTTCTGCGGGCCGGTCTCCATGGCCTCGTAGATGTGCTTCGGGTCGACCCCGTCCAGCGCCGGTGCGAACTTGCCGTTGGTCAGGGCGCCGCCCTTACCGGTGAAGTTGTGGCACTGGGCACAGTTCGTACGGAAGAGCTCACCGCCCTTGCCGATGTCGGCGCCGTCGGCGCTGTAGTCCTTCTTTTCCGGCACGGACGGACCGGCGCCGAGCGACGCGACGTACGCCGCCAGCTGGTCGATCTCGGCCTGGCTGTAGATGTTCTTCTTCCGCGGTACCTGGGCGCCCGGCTGCTGCGCCGGCATGCGGCCGGTGGCCACCTGGAAGTCGACGGCGGCAGCGCCCACGCCGACCAGGCTCGGGCCGTCGGAGGTGCCCTGACCGCCGGTGCCGTGGCAGCTGGCGCAGCCGACGGCGAAGAGCTTCTTGCCCTCCTTGATGGCAAGAGACTGGGCGGTGTCATCGGCCTGAGCCTTGTCCGCCGGCGCGAACGCGGCGTACAGCCCCCCAGTGACCGCCAGCGCGAAGAGTAGGACGACGAGCGCCGCCAGCGGATGGCGCCGTCGTGCGGAGAGCTTTTTCACGGATTACCCCGGTGTCAGGATCTTCTGCGTCGATGCTTCTGGACTGTGTCTGTCTGAACTGCGGGTCCGGTCGGGGACCGGACTGCCTACTTGATCAGGTAGATCGTGGCGAAGAGGCCGATCCAGACGACATCGACGAAGTGCCAGTAGTAGGACACGACGATGGCCGCGGTGGCCTGTTCGTGGGTGAACCTCTTGGCCGCGTACGTCCTGCCCAGGACCAGCAGGAAGGCGATCAGACCGCCTGTCACGTGCAGTCCGTGGAAGCCGGTGGTCAGGTAGAACACCGAGCCGTACGGGCCGGACGAGAGCGAGAGCCCCTCGTGCTTGACCAGCTCCGTGTACTCGTAGACCTGACCGCCGATGAAGATCGCACCCATGACGAAGGTGATCACGAACCAGGCCCGGAGCTTCTTGACGTCGCCACGCTCGGCCGCAAAAACACCGAGCTGGCACGTCAGAGAGCTGAGCACCAGGATCGTGGTGTTCGTCGCGGAGAACGGAAGATTCAGCGCATCGGCGGATTCCTTCCAATACTCGGCTCCGGTCACCGATCGGAGGGTGAAGTACATCGCGAAGAGGGCCGCGAAGAACATCAGCTCGGAACTCAGCCAGATGATGGTTCCGACGCTGGTGAGGTTCGGCCGATTGACCGACGGGTGCGCGTGCCCGGTTTCTACTGCTGTTGCTGTCGCCACGACCGACATTATGTCGGTCGCTTATCTTGCGCTCACTCCGGGGGGTGCCGTTCGGTGTGTCAAGGGGGTGTGCCCTGCCCGTACGGTCCAGTGGCGGGGTCCCCCGAAGGGGGGAAGCACACCTTCCGCACCCCCCTGACGCCCCCGCTCCGACCAGTCCTGACGGGTCGTCGGGCAGATCTTCGTCCGGTACGGACCCTCCTGCGCGGGGCCTTCCGGGCAGTAGCATCCGCTGAACGGGACCGGCCCCCGAGGTGCTCCCGTGAACGGTGCTCCCCCAAAAGCGTGGAGGAACGATGCAGGCGACTGCCACGGTGCTGGTCTACAGCGACGACTCGGGCACCCGCGAGCAGGTACGCCTCGCGGCCGGCCGGCGCCCCGCCGCCGATGTGCCGCAGGTGGAGATTGTGGAGTGCGCGACACTCCCGGCCGTCCTCGCGGCCCTGGAACAGGGCGGCATCGACGCCTGTGTCCTGGACGGCGAGACCGCGCCGGCCGGCGGCATGGGCGTGTGCCGGCAGATCAAGGACGAGATCTTCCACTGCCCGCCGGTGCTGCTGCTGATCGGCCGCCCCCAGGACTCCTGGCTGGCCACCTGGAGCCGGGCCGACGCCGCGGTGACCCATCCGATCGACCCGGTGGCGTTCGCCGACGCACTGGCGGGGCTGCTGCGCCGCCGGCTGCTCGCGGAGGCCTGAGCGACACCGGCCGCACGACGTACGGCGCCCCGTCCGGGCGGACAAGCCCGGACGGGGCGCTGTGTGCCTTTCTGCGGGCTTCTCAGACCTGCGGGCGCAGTCTGGCCGCGTCGGCGGGGCCCGCGGCCTTCTCGCCGCTGTCCGCGCCGCTCATACCGCCGCCGAGGGCGCTGCCGGCGCGCCACTTGTCCCAGGGCATGTTCCAGTCGCCGAACCCGTTGTCGAACGGGGTCATGGCGTCGCCCTTGCTGTGGACCACCTCGACGAGGTCGCCGACCCGTACGTGCTCGAAGAACCAGCGGGCGTCGGCGGTGGACATGCCGGTGCAGCCGTGGCTGACGTTGGCCGCGCCCTGCGACCCCACGGACCAGGGGGCCGCGTGCACGTACTCGCCGCTCCACGTCACGCGGGTGGCCCAGTGGACCGGCAGGTTGTAGGACTCCGAACTGCCGCGCGCGATGCCCACGGTGTTGCTGTTCATCCGGACGAAGGCCTCCTTGCCCAGCACGACCTTGATGCCGTTGCGGGTGTCGAAGCCGGGCTTGCCGGTGGTGACGGGCAGGGTCTTGATCACCTTGCCGTTGCGCCGGACGGTCATCCGGTGGGCAGTGGCGTCCGTGAGCGCCTCGACCCGGTCGCCCGTACGGAGCTTCACGGGCTTGCCCGGCCCGCCGTACAGCCCCTTGGCGATCTTCAGACCCTGGAGGTTGCTGTACGCCTCGACGGTGGCGTGCGCGGGCCAGTACGAACGCGGGCGGTAGTGCAGGGTCTTGTCGTCCGCCCAGTGCCAGGAACCCAGCACGCGCGGGCTGCTGTCGACCTTCAGGGCGCCTTCCACGAGCGCCCTGGCGCGCTTGCCGTGCACCGGCCGGCTGAGCTCGGCGGTGAGCGGCTGCCCGACGCCGTACGTGCCGCTGTCGGGCCCGAAGGTCACCCGCAGCCGCCGGTCGCCGTTGCCCTCGGTCTCCGTGTGCAGGACCTTGCGGCCCGGCTTGCCGTCGCTGTCCTCGGTGCTCACCCGCACGGTGTAGCGGGTGCCGGCGGCGAGCGGCACGGTGCTGCGCCAGCGGGTGCCGTCGGCGGTCAGGCGGCCGCGGATGTAGCGGCCGGCGGCGTCCGTGGCGGTGACATCGGTGATCCTCGCCTCGTCGCCCTTGGTGGTCACTTCCAGTGGCTTGTCCGGATCGGCCTTCTGCTCGCCCGCCGGGGCGTTGGCCGCGATCTGGCCGGCCGCGTCGTAGGGCTGGGCGGCGAGCGGATCCGACGACGCCCCGCCGCACCCGGTGACCCCCGCCGCCAGAGGCAGCAGCAGGAGGGCGGAGCTGAGCACCGTCCGGGATCGTGGCATGTGGCTCATAGCAACAAAATAGGAAAAACCTCCCCCGTACGGCGCGTTGGAGGAGGCCAAATGGGTCGGGCCCGGCCACTCCGTGGAGTGGCCGGGCCCGGCCCGTCGGTGCGGAACCGCGCTTACTGCGTGCGGTTCTCGCCCCGGTAGTACTCGAACACCCAGCCGAACAGGCCGACGAGGATGATCGGAGCGGAGAAGTACAGCAGCCACCAGCCGAAGACGACGCCCATGAAGGCGAACGCTCCGCCGATGCCCAGCGAGAGCGGCTGCCAGCTGTGCGGGCTGAAGAAGCCCACCTCGCCGGCGTCGTCCGCGACGTCCGCGTCCTTGCGGTCCTGCGCACCCGCGTCCACTCGCCGGGCCGTGAAGGCCAGGTAGTAGCCGATCATGATGCAGAGACCGAACGCCAGGAACAGCGCGGTGGTGCCCGCCGGCTCCTTCGACCAGACGCCGTAGACGATCGCCATGGCGAGGACGAAGACGGAGAGCCAGATGAACATCTTGCCCTGGATCTTCACTTGCCGGCCTCCTTCTTGCCGCCCATGAGCGCCGAGTCCTTCTGCTCGTCGTTCTCGAGCGCGTCGAGAGCGGCGATCTCAGGGTGGTGCAGGTCGAACGCCGGGGATTCCGAGCGGATGCGCGGCAGCGTGAGGAAGTTGTGCCGCGGCGGCGGGCAGGAGGTCGCCCACTCCAGCGAGCGGCCGTAGCCCCACGGGTCGTCGACCTCGATCTTCTTGCCGTACTTGGCCGTCTTCCACACGTTGTACATGAACGGCAGTATCGACAGGCCCAGCAGGAAGGAGCTGATCGTCGAGATCGTGTTCAGGGCGGTGAAGCCGTCGGCCGCCAGGTAGTCGGCGTAACGACGCGGCATGCCCTCGGCGCCCAGCCAGTGCTGGACCAGGAAGGTGCCGTGGAAGCCGATGAACAGCGTCCAGAACGTGATCTTGCCGAGCCGCTCGTCCAGCATCTTGCCGGTGAACTTCGGCCACCAGAAGTGGAAGCCGGCGAACATCGCGAAGACGACCGTACCGAAGACGACGTAGTGGAAGTGCGCCACGACGAAGTACGAGTCGGAGATGTGGAAGTCCAGCGGCGGCGAGGCCAGGATGACGCCGGTCAGACCACCGAAGGTGAAGGTGATCAGGAAGCCGACCGCCCAGAGCATCGGTGTCTCGAAGGACAGCGAGCCCTTCCACATCGTGCCGATCCAGTTGAAGAACTTCACACCGGTCGGAACCGCGATGAGGAACGTCATGAAGGAGAAGAACGGCAGGAGTACTCCGCCGGTGACGTACATGTGGTGCGCCCACACGGTCACCGAAAGGCCCGCGATCGAAATCGTCGCCGCGATCAGACCGATGTAACCGAACATCGGCTTCCGCGAGAAGACCGGAATGACCTCGGAAATGATGCCGAAGAACGGCAGCGCGATGATGTACACCTCTGGGTGTCCGAAGAACCAGAAGAGGTGCTGCCAGAGCAATGCGCCGCCATTGGCCGCATCGAATACATGCGCCCCAAACTTACGGTCCGCCTCCAGGGCGAACAGCGCGGCGGCCAGCACCGGGAAGGCCAGCAGGACCAGCACACCGGTCAGCAGGACGTTCCAGGTGAAGATCGGCATCCGGAACATCGTCATGCCGGGGGCACGCATGCAGATGATCGTGGTGATGAAGTTGACCGAGCCGAGGATCGTGCCGAAGCCGGAGAAGGCCAGACCCATGATCCACATGTCGGCGCCGACACCCGGCGAGCGGACCGCGTCCGACAGCGGGGAGTAGGCGAACCAGCCGAAGTCGGCCGCACCCTGCGGGGTGAGGAAGCCGGCCACCGCGATCAGCGAGCCGAAGAGGTACAGCCAGTACGCGAACATGTTCAGCCGCGGGAACGCCACGTCGGGCGCGCCGATCTGCAGCGGCATGATCCAGTTCGCGAACCCGGAGAACAGCGGCGTCGCGAACATCAGCAGCATGATCGTGCCGTGCATCGTGAACGCCTGGTTGAACTGCTCGTTCGACATGATCTGCGTGCCGGGACGGGCCAGTTCGGCGCGCATGAAGAGCGCCATCAGGCCGCCGATGCAGAAGAAGGCGAACGACGTCACCAGATAGAGCGTGCCGATCGTCTTGTGGTCGGTGGTCGTCAGCCACTTCACCACGACGTTGCCGGGTTGCTTCCTGCGTACGGGTGGTGCTGCCGAGGCCGATGCGGCGGCGGCACCCTGAGGTTCGTTGAGGATGCTCACTTGTTCTTCGTCTCCGCGTTCCTGGCGTGGTCGGTCTGCTCGATACCGGCCGGCAGGTAACCGTTCTGGCCCTTCTTCGCCAGGTCCTTCAGGTGCTCCTGGTACCGCTCGGGAGACACGACCTTGACGTTGAAGAGCATCCGGGAGTGGTCAACGCCGCAGAGCTCGGCGCACTTGCCCATGAAGGTGCCCTCCTTGTTCGGAGTCACCTCGAAGACATTGGTGTGACCCGGGATGACGTCCTGCTTCATCAGGAACGGCACCACCCAGAAGGAGTGGATGACATCACGCGAGGTCAGGATGAACTGGACGGTCTCACCCTTCGGCAGCCACAGCGTGGGGCCGGGGTTGCCGTTCTGCGGGTTCCGCTCGCCCGGCGTGCCCTGGTCGTAGACGCCCTCGGCACCCTGGGGCGCCGACTTCTTCCACTTGTCCGGGATCGCGGAGAGTTCCTTGGAGTCGATGTTCGTGGTCGACTTGTTGCCGTCCACGTTCTCGACGTAGTTGAACGCCCAGCTCCACTGGAAGCCCACCACGTTCACGACGTGGTCCGGCTTCTTGGAAGTCTTGAGGAGTTCGTTCTCATCACGCGCGGTGAAGTAGAAGAGCACCGCGATGATGATGAACGGGACGATGGTGTACAACGCCTCGATCGGCATGTTGTACCGGGTCTGTGCGGGGACCTCCACCTTGGTCCGGCTGCGGCGGTGGAAGATCCAGCTCCAGATGATCAGGCCCCACACCAGCACGCCCGTTGCGAGGGCGGCGGCCCAGGAGCCCTGCCAAAGGGAGAGGATCCGCGGCGCCTCGTCGGTGACGGGCGTTGGCATGCCGAGGCGGGGGAAGTCCTTGTATGTGCAACCGGTCGCGGTCAGCAGGACCAGGCCCGCAGCCAGCACCTGCGGCAGCTTCCGCCGCATCGGGCGCCGCGACGAGCGGTCGGAGCCGTTGGGACTCACGTAGCGCCTTCCCGAGAGTCTCGCCCGCGGACCGGCTGCGGCCGTCTCAGCTGGTCGGTCGCCGGCCCTGTCACGGGCAGGGGTTTGGATGTTTATGCGGACCAAACCCTACTGGACGCTATTTGGCGTCGCGCGGGGAGGGTGCCCAACGCGGCGCGTCACCCCCCGAAGGGGTGGCCCGGCCCCCTCACTGGCCCCCCGGAACAACCGGATTCCCCGCTTCTGCCCGGCATCTGACGCCGCGCCGCCGGGCCGGCCCGGCACTCCCCGGCCCGGCCGGGCGCACCGGAGGAGTCACCGCCCGAACGCGTTAGCGTTTCGACGTGTCCTACTTCGATGCCGCGTCCTCCGCTCCCCTGCACCCGGTCGCCCGCGAGGCGCTCCTCGCCGCGCTCGACGAGGGGTGGGCCGACCCGGCCCGGCTGTACCGGGAGGGGCGGCGCGCCCGGCTGCTGCTGGACGCCGCGCGCGAGGCCGCGGCGGAGGCGGTCGGCTGCCGCCCCGACGAGCTGGTCTTCACCCCGTCCGGCACCCGGTCCGTGCACACGGGTGTGGCGGGCGTGCTGGCCGGCCGTCGGCGTGTCGGCACCCGGCTGGTCCACTCCGCCGTCGAGCACTCCTCCGTACTGCACGCGGCGGAGACGCACGAGGCGGCCGGCGGCACCGTGGCCGTGGTGGGCTGCGACCGTACGGGCCGGGTGGCCGCCGAGGAGTTCGCCGCGGCGCTCACCCCGGACACCGCGCTGGCCGTCCTGCAGTCCGCCAACCACGAGGTCGGCACCGAACAGCCGGTGGCCGAGGCGGCCGAGGCGTGCCGCGCGGCAGGCGTGCCACTGCTGGTGGACGCCGCCCAGTCGCTCGCCTGGGGGGCGGTGGAGGGCCCCTGGTCGCTGCTGGCGGGCAGCGCGCACAAGTGGGGCGGCCCGGCCGGGGTCGGCCTGCTGGCGGTCCGTAAGGGCACCCGCTTCGCGCACCGGGGCCCGGCGGACGAGCGCGAGTCGGGCCGGGCGCCCGGCTTCGAGAACATCCCGGCGGTGGTGGCGGCGGCCGCTTCGCTGCGTGCCGTGCGCGGGGAGGCACTGACCGAGGCGGCGCGGCTGCGCGGCCTGGTGGACCGGATCCGCTCCCGGGTGCCGGAGCTGGTGCCGGACGTGGCGGTGGTCGGCGATCCGGTACGGCGGCTGCCGCACCTGGTGACCTTCTCCTGCCTCTACGTCGACGGCGAGACGCTGCTGCACGCGCTGGACCGGGCGGGCTTCTCCGTCTCCTCCGGCTCCTCCTGCACCTCCAGCACGCTGACGCCCAGCCACGTCCTGAAGGCGATGGGCGTGCTCTCCGAGGGCAACGTACGGGTGTCGCTGCCGGCCGGGACCGACGAAGCCGAGGTGGATCGCTTCCTGGCAGTGCTGCCGGAGGCGGTGGCCGGGGTGCGGGAGCAGCTGGGCGCGCCCGCCGCGCGGCCCGCGCGGGCCCCGGAGGGCGTCTCCGGCGACGTGGTCGTGGACGCGCTCGGCGCGCGCTGCCCGGTGCCGGTGATCGAGCTGGCGAAGGCGGTCGCCGGAGTGGCCGTCGGCACGACGGTGACCGTGCTGTCCGACGACGAGGTGGCGGCGCTGGACATCCCCGCGTGGTGCTGGACGCAGGGCCAGGAGTACCTGGGGGAAGCCGCCGAGTCCCCGGAGCGCGGCGCCGCGTACGTGGTGCGGCGCCGCGTCTAGTCCGTGCCGGGGCTCAGTCCAGGTACTGCTGGATCTCGGCGGCGGCCTCGTGGCCGTACGCCTTGGTGAAGCGGTCCAGGAAGTGGCTGCGGCGCAGCTCGTACTCCTGGGTGCCGACCGTCTCGATGACGAGGGTGGCCAGCATGCAGCCGACCTGCGCGGCGCGCTCCAGGGAGACGCCCCAGGCCAGGCCGGAGAGGAAGCCGGCGCGGAAGGCGTCGCCGACGCCGGTCGGGTCGGCCTTGGCCTTCTCCTCGGGGACGCCGACCTCGATGGCCGGCTCGCCCTCGCGCTCGATACGGACCCCGCTGGCACCGAGGGTGGTGACACGGGTGCCGACCTTGCCGAGGATCTCCTCGGCGGTCCAGCCGGTCTTGGACTCGATGAGGCCCTTCTCGTACTCGTTGGAGAAGAGGTAGGCCGCGCCGTCCATGAGGGTGCGGATGTCGTCGCCGTCCATCCGCGCGATCTGCTGGGAGAAGTCGGCGGCGAAGGGGATCGAGCGGGTACGGCACTCCTCGGTGTGCCGGATCATCGCCTCGGGGTCGTCCGCGCCGATCAGGACGAGGTCCAGGCCGCCCACGCGCTCGGCGACGTGCTGGAGCTCGATCAGCCGGGCCTCGCTCATCGCGCCGGTGTAGAAGGAGCCGATCTGGTTGTGGTCGGCGTCGGTGGTGCACACGAAGCGGGCGGTGTGCAGCACCTCGGAGATCCGTACGGAGGCGGTGTCGACGCCGTGCCGGTCCAGCCAGGCGCGGTACTCGCTGAAGTCGTTGCCGGCGGCGCCGACCAGGATCGGCGCGGTGCCGAGCTGGCCCATGCCGAAGCAGATGTTCGCGGCGACGCCACCGCGCCGCACGTCGAGCTGGTCGACGAGGAAGGAGAGGGAGACCGTGTGGAGCTGGTCGGCGACCAGCTGGTCGGCGAAGCGTCCGGGGAAGGTCATCAGATGGTCGGTGGCGATGGAGCCGGTGACTGCGATACGCACGGCGATTCGCTCCTGCGGGGAGGCGTGGGGCGGTGACGGACGTGACCCAACGCTACCCGTTCGGGACGACCCTTCCGACCTGGCGAAACTACCCGATAGTAGGTCTTCTTTCGCGGTGTGAAGGGTGCGTACGGTGCGCATATGACCCCACATGTGAAGCCTGTCACAACAGATCGCTCCACCGGCCGTCACCCGGACGGGGCCGCGCACGACTCGATGGAGCAACTGCTCGGCGACTGCGCCCGCATGGCGCCGCACTGGCGGGTCGACGGCCATTTCGCCGCGCCGCCGCGTCCGGTCGCCGAGCTCCGGGGGATCACGGTGCCCGCCACCTCTGCGAAACTGCTGGACGGGATGTCCGAGTACGGCGACTGAGTACGGCGAGCCACTCCTCCACCGCTCTTCCACGGGCCTTCAGCGGCCCGTTCGGGCCGCGGGCGGAACCGTCCGCGGCCCGGCTCCGTCCAATCGGCGTCCCCCTCACGGAGGATGGCGCATCAGTTGTTCAGCGGAGCCGAAGGAGCGATGCGGTGAGCACCGAGGACACTCCCCCTGCCACCGGCAGCGGGAAGAATTCCACCGACACCCCCACCACCCCGGGGCGGCGCGGGCGCAGCCCGCTGGTGGTCGCCTCGATGGCCGCCGCCGTGCTGTTGGCCGGCGGTGGCGCGGCGTACTGGGCATCGGGCGCTTCCGGCCAGGACGGCGAGGGCAGCGCCGGCGCGGCGGCCGATCCGCCGCCCCTGGCCCTGGAGGGCTACGGCCAGTCGCACAGCGGGAACAGCGGCAACAGCGGCATCGCGCCGGGTGAGCCGAACCCGCAGGGCGCGGGGTACCGCGCGGTCGGCGAGCTGCCGGACGGCCCGGCCGACGCACCCGTGTACCGTCCGCAGGGCCCGGTCGGCAAGGCCGCGGTGGCCAAACTGGCCAAGGCGCTGGACGTCTCGGGCCGGATCCGCTCCGAGGGCGGCACCTGGAAGGTCGGCGGCCAGGACAAGGACTCCCGCGGGCCCGTGCTCCAGGTCGCCAAGGCCGGCACCGGCTCGTGGACGTTCGCGCAGTACGGCACCCCGGGCGGGGTCAACTGCGCGCTGCCCGCCGCACCCAAGGGCGAGGCGGCGGACGCGAAGACCGGCCACTCCTCCGACGGGCCCGGCTGCCCCTCGTACCGCGGCCGGGAGGCCAGCACGGAGGACGACGGCAGCGGCAAGGGCGCCGTGTCGCAGAACGAGGCGAAGCAGGCGGTGCAGCCGGTGCTCGCGGCGCTGGGGCAGCAGGACGCGAAGCTGGACGCCGGCGGGCTGTCCGGCGCGGTGCGGATCGTCTCCGCGAACCCGACGTTCGGCGGCCTGCCCACGTACGGCTGGCAGAGCGACCTCCAGGTCGGCTCGGACGGCCGGGTCGTGGGCGGCAGCGGCCAGCTCGCGCGGCCGGTCAAGGGCGACACCTACCCGGTGCTGAGCGCGGGGAAGACGCTCGACCATCTGAACGGCGGGGCCGGCTCCGCCGAGGGCAAGGGCAAGGAGAAGTGCGCGACGCCGCTGCCGAACAAGGGCGAGAAGGACGAGAAGGCCGACGGCAAGGGCGACAAGGGTGTCGCGCCGTGCGAGCCGGCGCCCGGGAAGCCCTCGCCCGCCGAGGTGACCGGCGCCCGGTTCGGCCTGTCGGTGCAGTTCGTGAACGGCAGCCAGGCGCTCGTGCCGTCGTGGATGTACGAGGTGCGGCAGCCCGGCTCGCCCGGCGGCAAGGACGCCGGCACGACGGTCGCGCACCCGGCGGTCGACCCGAAGTTCGTGGTGGACCGGAACGCCGGTGACGCCGCCACCCAGCGGCCCGCGCAGCCGCCGCAGGGCGGCAAGGAGGGCCAGAAGGGTGCGCAGAGCCTGGAGTCGTACGCGGTCTCCAAGGACGGCAAGAAGCTGACGCTGCGCTTCTGGGGCGGCGTGTGCAGCAACTACTCGGCCAGCGCCGATCAGTCGGGCACGGCCGTGACCGCGCAGGTCACCGGCAAGGAGAAGAAGCCGGGCGGGGTCTGCGTGAAGATCGCCAAGCAGTTCAGCAAGACGGTGACGCTGGACTCCCCGCTGGACGGCCGGGAGGTCATCGACGCCTCCAGCGGTGAGACGGTGCCGCAGAAGTGACGGCGGGCCGCCGCGAGCCGGAGGTCCGAGGGCGGCCATGACGAAGGCGGCGTTCCCCGCGGGGAACGCCGCCTTCGTCGTATGTCTCCGTGTGCCGGAGCCGGCCGGCTCAGCTGAAGGAGTCGCCGCAGGCGCAGGAGCCGGTGGCGTTGGGGTTGTCGATCGTGAAGCCCTGCTTCTCGATGGTGTCGACGAAGTCGATGGAGGCACCACCCAGGTACGGGGCGCTCATCCGGTCGGTGACGACCTTCACGCCGCCGAAGTCCTTCACGACGTCGCCGTCGAGCGAGCGCTCGTCGAAGAAGAGCTGGTAGCGCAGGCCGGAGCAGCCACCGGGCTGAACGGCCACCCGCAGCGCGAGGTCGTCCCGGCCTTCCTGCTCCAGCAGGGTCTTGACCTTCGACGCGGCTGCGTCGGACAGGATGATGCCGTCGCTGACGGTGGTCTCGTCCTGAACGCTCATCTACATCTCTCCCGGGTTGTACGGACCCCTTGCCCTCGGCAGTAACCGACGGGGCCCCGGATTCATTCCGGGCGGGCTCGAAGTTCTGGGGAATTTTCCGCCCCTCTTCATGCTCGCACACACCGCCGCGAAGGTCAGCGACTGACGGGGTACGGCCGACCGGGTGATGCGTCACATCGACACAATGCCCATCGTCAAACTGACGTGAAGCGGCTATGATAGATAGCGTCATTTCGACGAGAAGTAACCCGGTGCCAAGCACCGGCTCCACTGGAGCGGCCCTGCCGCACTGATCGATTACGAAGAGAGGGTGCGTGTCGTGACCACCGCCCAGTCCCGTCAGGACCTCGACGTGCAGCCCACGCCGCTCGCGCTGCTCCTTCTCGGCCGGGAGGCCGACCCGAAGAGCGAGCGGGGCGTGGAGTGCCCGGGCGACCTGCCCGCGCCCTCCGACCCCGACCTCGTGGAGCGGGCCCGCGCGGCCAAGGAGAAGCTCGGGGACAAGGTCTTCGTGCTCGGCCACCACTACCAGCGCGACGAGGTCATCCAGTTCGCGGACGTCACCGGCGACTCCTTCAAGCTGGCGCGGGACGCGGCCGCGCGGCCGGACGCCGAGTACATCGTCTTCTGCGGCGTGCACTTCATGGCCGAGTCCGCCGACATCCTGACCACCGACGACCAGAAGGTCGTCCTGCCCGACCTGGCCGCCGGCTGCTCGATGGCCGACATGGCCACCGCCGAGCAGGTCGCGGAGTGCTGGGACGTGCTGACCGACGCCGGCGTCGCCGAGCAGGTCGTGCCCGTCTCGTACATGAACTCCTCGGCGGACATCAAGGCCTTCACCGGCAAGCACGGCGGCACGATCTGCACGTCGTCCAACGCGAAGCGGGCCCTGGAGTGGGCCTTCGAGCAGGGTGAGAAGGTGCTCTTCCTGCCCGACCAGCACCTGGGCCGCAACACCGCGGTGCGCGACATGGGCATGACACTGGACGACTGCGTGGTCTACAACCCGCACAAGCCGAACGGCGGCCTCACCGCCGAGCAGCTGCGCGCCGCGAAGATGATCCTGTGGCGCGGGCACTGCTCGGTGCACGGCCGCTTCTCGCTGGAGTCGGTCGAGGACGTCCGGGCGCGCATTCCGGACGTGAACGTGCTGGTGCACCCGGAGTGCAAGCACGAGGTCGTGGCCGCGGCCGACTACGTGGGCTCCACGGAGCTCATCATCAAGACCCTGGAGGCGGCACCCGCCGGGTCGAAGTGGGCCATCGGCACCGAGCTGAACCTGGTCCGCCGCCTGGCCAATCGTTTCGCTGCCGAGGACAAGGAGATCGTCTTCCTCGACAAGACGGTCTGCTTCTGCTCCACGATGAACCGCATCGACCTCCCGCACCTGGTCTGGGCCCTGGAGTCCCTGGCCGACGGCAAGGTCGTCAACCGGATCGAGGTGGACAAGGAGACGGAGGACTTCGCCAAGCTCGCCCTTGAGCGGATGTTGGCGCTCCCGTAGCCGTCACACACGTGGGGCCCGTACCGGACTTCGGTACGGGCCCCACGTGCTGTGCGGATCAGACGCCGGCGGGCTCCGGCGTACGGTCCTCCTCCGGTGCGGCGGAGTCGGCCCGCTTCGCGGCCTTCTTCGCGGCTCGCTTCTCCTTGCGGAGCTCGATGATCGCGTAGAGCGTCGGGACGAGCAGCAGAGTCAGCAGGGTGGAGGTGATCAGGCCGCCGATCACGACGACCGCCAGCGGCTGGGAGATGAACCCGCCGTCACCGGTGACCGAGAGGGCCATCGGCAGCAGGGCCATGATCGTGGCGAGGGCCGTCATCAGGATGGGCCGCAGCCGGTGGCGGCCGCCCTCGACGACCGCCTCGACCACGCCGTACCCCTGTGCCCGGTACTGGTTGATCAGGTCGATCAGCACGATCGCGTTGGTGACGACGATGCCGATGAGCATCAGCATGCCGATCATCGCCGGGACGCCCAGCGGGGTGCCCGTGGCGACCAGCAGGCCGATCGCGCCGGTCGCCGCGAACGGGATCGACACCAGCAGGATCAGCGGCTGGATCAGCGACCGGAAGGTCGCCACCAGCAGCATGAAGACGATCGCGATGGCCGCCAGCATGGCCAGGGCGAGCGAGGAGAACGCCTCGTCCTGGTCGGCCGAGACGCCGCCGATCTCGGCGGTCGCGCCCTTGGGCAGGTCCAGGTCCTTCAGCTCGGACGTCAGCTGCGTGGTGACCGCGCCGGTGTTGTCACCGGTCGGCTTGGCCGTGATGGTGGCGGACCGGGCGCCGTCGATGCGGGTCATCTGCACCGGACCCGCCACCGTCTTCACCTCGGCGATGTCGCCGAGCCGCACCATGCCCGACGGGCCGGGCAGCGTCAGCTTCTTCAGCTGCGCCTCGGTGGTGGCCGGGTGCGCCGACTTCACCACGACGTCCCGCTCCGCGTCGTCCAGCAGCGCCTTGCCGCTGGTGGTGCCGCGCACCGCCTGGGCGACGGCCTGGCCGAGGGTGGCCTGGGTGTAACCGGCGGCCGCGGCCTTGTCGTTCGCGGTGACGGAGATCCGGGGCACGCTCTGCGCCAGGTCGCTGGTGACGTCGGTGACGTCGTCCAGGCCGGCGACCTTCTTCCGTACCTGCTCGGCCGCGTCCTTCAGCACGTCCCCGTCGGCGGCCTTCACGACCACGCTCAGGTCCTGGTTGCCGAAGGCCTGGCCGGCCGAGACGGTGGTGTCGCCGATGTCCTTGCCGAGCTTCTTCAGCCCGTCCCGGATGTCCGCGACGACCCGGTCGGAGTCGTCGGCGTTCGCCAGCTTGACCTGGTACGACGCCTGGTTGGCATGGGCGCCGCCGCCGAAGGCCGCCATCATGCCCGACGAGCCGACGGTGACCTGGTAGTCCTGCACGCCGTCGGTGTCCGCGAGCAGCTTCTCGACCCGCTTCGCCTGCTTGTCGGCGGCGCCGAGGCTGGTGCCGGGCTCCAACTCCTGCTGGAGGGAGAGGGTGTCCTGCTTGCCCTGGTCGAAGAAGTTGGTCTTCAGCAGCGGGCCCATGCCGAAGGTGCCGATGAGGATGGCCGCGGCGATGACGAGGCTGGTGGCCCGGCGCCGGGTCGCGAAGCGCAGCACCGGTACGTACAGCCGCTGCAGGGCGCTGCGGCTCTCCTTCTCCTCGGCGGCCTTGCGCAGCGCCTCCGGGTCGCCGCCCTCGACGGCCTTCGGGGCGCGCAGGAACCAGTACGAGAGGACCGGTACGACGGTGAGGGAGACCAGCAGCGAGGCCAGCAGGGCCACGGTGACGGTGATCGAGAAGTCGCCGAAGAGGGCGCCCACCATGCCGCCGACCACGCCGATCGGCAGGAAGACCGCGACGGTGGTGAGGGTGGAGGAGGTGATCGCGCCGGACACCTCGCGGACGCCGGTGAGGATGGCGTGCTTGCGCTCCTCGCCGTAGCCCAGGTGCCGCTTGATGTTCTCCAGGACGACGATGGAGTCGTCCACGACCCGGCCGATGGCGATGGTCAGCGCGCCCAGGGTCAGCATGTTCAGCGACAGGTCGCGGGTCCACAGCACGATCAGCGTGATGACGACGGACAGCGGGATGGACACCGCGGTCACCAGCGTCGAGCGCAGGCTGAGCAGGAAGACCAGGATCACGATCACGGCCATGACCAGGCCGAGCAGGCCCTCGGTGGTGAGGGACTCGATGGACTTGGAGACCTGCGGGCCCTGGTCGGAGACGACCGTGACGTCCGCGTCCTTGCCGAGGTCCGCGCGGATCTGCGGGAGCTTGTCCTTGACCGCGTCGGAGATGGCGACGGCGCTGCCGTCCTGGTCCATGGTGATCTGGACCGCGAGGCTGGGCTTTCCGTTGGTGCGGGTGAGCGAGGTCGGGGTGGCCGACTCCTGCTTCACGGTGGCGATGTCGCCGACCCGTACGGGCGCGCCGGCCCCGGCCTTGCCCGCCGCGGCACCGGCCGCCGCCGGGGAGACGGTGAGGTCCTTGATCTGCTGGAGCGAGGTCCAGCCGCTGCCGACCTGAACGGTGCGGCTCTTGCCGTCCTCGGCGAAGGAGCCGGCCGGTACGGAGGCGCCGCCCGCCTCCAGGGCCTGGCCGAGCGCCGCCGGGGTGAGCCCGGCCTTGGCGAGCTTCGCGTCGTCGGGGGTGACCGCGACGACGCGGTCGCGGACGCCGTTGACGCTGACCTGGCCGACGCCGTCGATGTCCTTCAGGGCCGGGACGACGCTGCGGTCCAGGCGGTCGGCGAGGGCCTGCTGGTCCTGCCCGGAGGAGGCGACGGCCAGCACGGCGGTCGGCAGGTCGTCGGTGCCGCCGGCCACGACCTGCGGGTCGACGTCGTCGGGCAGCGTGGCACGGGCCCGGTTGACGGCCTGCTGGACGTCGGCGACCAGCGTCTTGGAGTCGTTGCCGTAGTCGAACTCGGCCATGACCACGGCCGAGCCCTCACTGGCCGTCGAGGTCACGCCCGTGATGCCGTCGACCGCCTGGATGCCGTCCTCCAGCGGTTCGACGACCTGCTTCTCGACGACGTCGGGCGAGGCGCCCTGGTACGGCGCCACGACGGACACCATGGGCAGCTCGATGGAGGGCAGCAACTGCTGCTTCAGCTGTGGGATCGCGATGGCCCCGAAGACGATCGCGACGATCGACATCAGTGCTATCAGGCCCCGTTGTGCGAGGCTGAGTCGGGACAGCCTGAACATGGGTGGGGTCTCTCTCTTTTGTTCTGAACGCTTCCGGCAACGGCCCATGGCGGGCCCGCTTACACCATCCGGCACGCGCGGCGCTGTTTCCCTAGCACCCAGGTCCATTTCCGGGGCCGGGGCGTACCGCGTCCGCAGTACGCCCCGCTCCACCCGCTGCTACACCCGCGGGCGGACGAGTCCGGTTTGGTACGCAATGACCACCAGCTGGGCCCGGTCGCGGGCGCCCAGCTTGGCCATCGCGCGGTTCACGTGCGTCTTGACGGTCAGCGGGCTGACGGACAGCCGCTCGGCGATCTCGTCGTTGGACAGCCCGCCCGCGACCAGCACCAGCACCTCGCGCTCCCGGCCGGTCAGCGTCGCCAGCCGCTCGGTGTCCGGCCCCGCCGCGCCGTCCTCGCCGTCGCCCTGGGCGAGGAACCGGGCGATCAGCCCTTTCGTGGCCACCGGGGACAGCAGCGCCTCCCCGGCCGCCGCGACCCGGATGGCGCTGAGCAGCTCGTCCGGCTCGGCGCCCTTGCCGAGGAAGCCGCTGGCGCCCGCCCGGAGCGCCTGCACCACGTAGTCGTCGACCTCGAAGGTCGTCAGGATCACCACGCGCACCCCGGCCAGCTCCGGGTCCTCGCTGATCATGCGGGTGGCGGCCAGCCCGTCCACGCCGGGCATCCGGATGTCCATCAGGACCACGTCGGGCGCCGTGGCCCGGCTCAGCTCGTACGCCTCGGCGCCGTCCGACGCCTCGGCCACCACCCGCATCCCGGGCTCGGAGTCCACCAGCACCTTGAACGCGCTGCGCAGCAGCGCCTGGTCGTCCGCGAGCAGCACCTTGATCGTCATGTCGTCTCCCCCGTGCGTGCGGACTGCAGCGGCAGCCGTACCCGTACCTTGAATCCACCGGCCGGGCGCGGCCCGGTCTCCACCGAGCCGCGCAGCGCCGCGACCCGCTCCCGCATCCCGATCAGGCCGTGCCCGCCGCCGTCCGTACGGTCCGCGGGCTCCTGCTGTTCACCGGGGCGCGGCCGGGGCCGGGCGGGTCCGCCGCCGCCGTCGTCCAGCACCGTCAGCGTCAGCGCCTCGGCCGAGCGGACGATGCGCACCGTGGCGCGTGCGCCCTCCCCCGCGTGCTTGTGCACGTTGGTCAGCGCCTCCTGGACGATGCGGTACGCGGTCAGGTCCACGGAGGCGGGCAGGCCCTCCGGGCTGCCGGGCGGTAGCTCCAGTTCGACGGGGAGCCCGGCGCGTACGAACCCGTCGATCAGCTGGTCGAGGACGCCGAGCCCTGGGGCCGGTTCGGTGGGGGCCTGCGGGTCGTCGGACTGGCGCAGCAGGCCGACCGTGGCGCGCAGCTCCTCCAGCGCCGAGCGGGACGCCTCACGGACGTGGGCGAGGGCCTGCTTGGCCTGGTCGGGGCGGCTGTCCATGACGTGCGAGGCGACCCCGGCCTGCACGTTGACCAGCGCGATGTGGTGCGCGACGACGTCGTGCAGCTCGCGCGCGATGCGCATGCGCTCCTCGGCGACCCGGCGCCCGGCCTCCTCCTCGCGGGTGCGTTCGGCCCGCTCGGCGCGCTCCCTGATCGCGTCGACGAAGGCGCGGCGGCTGCGGACCGCGTCGCCGGCCGCGGCCGCCATGCCGGTCCACGCGAAGATCGCCAGGTTCTCCTGGGCGTACCAGGGGCGGGTGCTGGTGAGCATGGCGGCGGCGGTGAGCACCAGCACGGTGAGCGCGCCGATCCGCCAGGTGGTGGGGCGGTCGGTGCGGGCGGCGACGGTGAAGACCGCGATGACCGAGGCGGCGGCTACCGGGCCGCGCGGCTCGCTGGTGGAGGTCACCAGCTCTGCCAGCGTCATGGCGCCCGTGAAGGCGAGGACGGTGCGCGGGTACCGGCGGCGCAGCACCAGCGCGCCGCAGGCCAGCGTGGCGAGGAGGACCGTGGACGCCTCCAGCGGCCGGTCGCCGAAGCGCGGCCCGTACCGGCCGTGCGGGCCGGCGGCGGCGCCGGTCAGGATCACCGCGAGCACGGCCGCCGCCAGGACCGCGTCGAGCGCGACGGGGTGGGCGCGGAGCCGGGCGAGCAGCGCGGGCCCGGGCCGCGTGCCCTGTCCGGTGGCGAGGGGAGTCACGAGGAGAAACGGTAGCGCCCCGGTCACCGGCCGCTGCCCGCCGAGGGTGTCGGCGGGCGGCGGGAACGGTGTCCGGGGCGCTGCCCTGCTGGAAGAAGCCGGGCGGTCGCGGTCCCGTACGGGACGGGGCCGGATCGCCGGGGCCGGGCCGGGTCAGCCCGGGATGAGGCCGTCGTCGCTGAGCATCTGGCGGACCTCGTCGAGGGTGGCGTCGGGGGCGGGGAGGATCAGCTCCGAGGGCTCCAGGGAGTCGTCGGGCAGCGGCTCGCCCAGCCGGCGCACCGCGTCGAGCAGCGCGCCCAGGGTCCGCCGGAAGCCGTCCTGATCGCCGCTCTCCATTTCGTCGAGCAGCTCGTCGTCCAGCTTGTTCAGCTCGACGAAGTGGCTGTCCTCGACCTTTACCTGCCCCTCGCCCATGATCCGTACGATCATGACGTCTCCTCTGGTCCGGTCCGGCGTCCCGACGAGGCTATCCGCGTCCGCCGGTCACTGCTTGTCGAAGCGCGGCTGGTCCTGCTGCGGGGCCTGCCGGTCCTGGCCGCCCTGCCCCCCTTCGATGGCCTGCTGGCCCGCGGAGGAGCCCCCGGCCAGCTCGGCCTTCATGCGCTGCAGCTCCAGCTCGACGTCGCCGCCGCCGGAGATCCGGTCCAGCTCGGCCGTGAGGTCGTCCTTGGCCATGCCGGTCGGGTCGTCCAGCGCGCCGGACGCCAGCAGCTCGTCGATCGCACCGGCCCGGGCCTGCATCTGCGCGGTGCGGTCCTCGGCACGCTGCACGGCCAGGCCCACGTCGCCCATCTCCTCGGAGATGCCGGAGACGGCTTCGCCGATCCGGGTCTGCGCCTGGGCCGCGGTGTAGGTGGCCTTGATGGTCTCCTTCTTCGTACGGAAGGCGTCCACCTTGGCCTGGAGGCGCTGCGCCGCGAGGGTGAGCTTCTCCTCCTCGCCCTGCAGCGTCCGGTGCTGCGTCTCCAGGTCGGTGACCTGCTGCTGCAGGGCCTGACGGCGGGAGAGCGCCTCGCGGGCCAGGTCCTCGCGGCCGAGCGCGAGCGCCTTGCGGCCCTGGTCCTCCAGCTTGGAGGACTGGCCCTGGAGCTGGTTGAGCTGGAGCTCCAGGCGCTTGCGGGACGTCGCGACGTCCGCGACGCCGCGCCGCACCTTCTGGAGCAGCTCCAGCTGCTTCTGGTAGGAGTAGTCGAGGGTCTCGCGCGGATCCTCGGCCCGGTCCAGGGCCTTGTTGGCCTTCGCGCGGAAGATCATCCCCATCCGCTTCATGACACCGTCGCTCATGGGCCTCGCGCGCCCCCTTCTCACCGAGTTACTTCGGGCTTCCGGCTCCAGCACATCTACAGACCCCACAGTACGGGCCCCGGTTCCATTACCGCACTGGTTGGACCCGGATGTGCTCCTCCTGCAGGACGATCACGCAGCTCCTTTTCTCAGGCGCAGGGAGTAGGCGTAGTACGTGTACCCGCCCCGGCCGTTGCCGGATCGTTCCCCTCGGGCTCTGGCTCACGGAGGGCGACCGCGTACCCTTGGGTTCTGTGTTCCGAAGCCGTTCGAAGGAAGAGCAGGCCGCGACCTCCAAGGTGACCGCGGACCAGCCCCAGCAGCCCCGCGACCCGCAGGCCCCCAAGGGCCGCCCGACGCCCAAGCGCAGTCAGGCGCAGTCCCAGCGCCGTTCCCGCGCGCAGTCGGCGCCGGCCAACCGCAAGGAGGCCGTCAAGGCCCAGCGGGAGGCACGCCGCGCCGACATGGCCAAGCAGCGCGAAGCGCTGGCCAACGGTGACGAGCGGTACCTCCCCGTACGGGACAAGGGACCCGTCCGCCGTTTCGCGCGCGACTACGTCGACTCGCGCTGGTGCGTCGCGGAGTTCTTCCTCCCGGTGGCCGTGATCATCCTCGTGCTGACCATGGTCCGGGTGCCGCAGATCCAGAGCATCGCGCTCATCCTGTGGCTGGTCGTGATCCTGCTGATCGTGCTGGACTCGATCGTCGTGTGGACCGGCCTGACCAAGCGCCTCAAGCAGCGGTTCCCGAACGAGAACCTCAAGGGCGTCAAGCCCTACGCCCTGATGCGCACCCTCCAGATGCGTCGACTGCGGCTGCCCAAGCCGCAGGTCAAGCGGGGAGAACGGCCCTGAGCACCGGTTCTTCCGGCTTTGCCGGAGGGGCCGAGCCCTGGCTCGACGAGCTGGGGGGAATCCGGAACACCGTCCGGCAGGAGCTGGTGGCCCGGCAGCTGGAGGAGCAGATCTCCGCACGGTTCCCGGTGGGCCAGCGGCTGCGCGTCCTGGACGTCGGCCTCGGCCAGGGCACCCAGGCGCTGCGCCTGGCCCGCGCCGGGCACAAGGTCACCGGCCTGGAGTCGGACCCGAAGATGCTCGCCGCGGCCCGCGCCACGCTGGCCGGCGAGCCGGCCGGCATCCAGGAGCGGGTCCGGCTGATCGAGGGCGACGGCCGGGAGACCGGCGTGCACTTCCTGCCCGGCACCTTCGACGTGGTGCTCTGCCACGGCGTCCTGATGTACGTCGAGGAGCCCGACCCGATGCTGGCCGGGCTCGCCCGGGTGCTGGCGCCCGGCGGCCTGCTCTCCGTCCTGGTGCGCAACGCCGACGCGCTGGCGCTGCGCTCCGGGATGTCCGGCGACTGGGACACGGCGCTGTCGGCCTTCGACTCGCCGCGCTACAAGAACCGGCTCGGCCTCAGCGTGCGCGCCGACCGGCTGGCGGCGCTCACCACCACCCTCGCGGGCATCGGCGCCCCGCTGCACGCCTGGTACGGCGTACGGCTCTTCACCGACCTCGCGGCCGACGACGCGGTGCCGCCGCCCGTCGAGGAGCTGACCCGGCTGCTGGCCGCCGAGGAACGCGCCGGGCGCACCGACCCGTACCGCGCGGTGGCGGCCCTGCTGCACGTCTGCGGCGTACGCGGCTGACACACGGCGACGAGGGGCGGCGGGCCCGGAAGCCCGCCGCCCCTCGTCCGTGCCGTCAGGGCGCTCAGGCCTCGGCGGCCTCCGCGCCCTCACTGTCCTCGGCGTGCAGGCTCATCGGGCCGTAGATCTTCTTCCCGTCCTCGAACAGGGTCGCCTGGTCGACGCCGCAGTCCACGAGCGACTTGAAATACTCGCCGATCCAGGACTCCGCGTCCCCCTGCGTGGAGAAGTCCTCCGGGGGGTTCTCCCCCGGAGCGGCCTCCGTACCGTCGGCCTTCTCGAACCGCCACGTCCACGCCATGTCCGCCTCCTGGTCCCACCGGGTACGTGTTTGCTCGTGCTGGTGCCGTGCAGTGGTCATGCCCTGTTCTGCCGCTCAGGTGTCATGTCCTGTGGTACTGATCAGCAGCCTAACGGCCGTGTCGAGACGTCCCCCCGCGCGCCCGGCGGCCGCGGACAGGAGAAAATCGGCGCGTGGAACTGACACTGCTCGGCACCGGCGCCCCCGAGGGGCTGCCCCGCCCCGGCTGCCCCTGCGCCTCCTGCGCCGGCGCCACGGGCGGCGCGGCGCGGGCGGCGACCGCACTGCTCCTGGACGGCGCACTGCTCCTCGACCTCACCCCGGGGGCCGCCTTCGCCGCGGCCCGCGCGGGCCAGTCGCTCACGGGGGTACGCCAAGTGCTCCTGACGCACCCGCACGAGGGACCCGCCGTCGAGGTCCCGACCGGCATCCCCCAGCCGGGCCGGGTTGCGGACGGGCGGGAGCTGGCGCTGCTGGACGGGCACCGGGTCCGGGCGGTGGCGGTGGACGTACCGGGCACCGGGTACGAGATCGGCGGCCCGTACGGCGAGCGGCTGCTGTACCTGCCGCCCGGCGCCGCGCCCGCCGGGGCCTCCGAGGGCAAGGGGCCCTACGAGATGGTCGTGCTGGACGTGCTCGGGCGGCCCGACGCGCTGGCCCGGCTGCGGGCGAGCGGCGCCGTGGACGCGGCGACCGACGTGCTCGCGGTGCACCTCGACCACGACACCCCGCCCGGCGCCGAGCTGCACCGGCGGCTGGCGGCGCTGGGCGCCCGCGCGGTGCCGGACGGCACGTCGCTGCTGGTCGGCGAGTACCACGCGGTGCCCGACCTGCCGCGCAGGACGCTGGTGCTGGGCGGCGCGCGCAGCGGCAAGTCCGTCGAGGCCGAGCGGCGGCTCGCGGCCTTCCCCGACGTGCTGTACGTCGCGACCGGCGGGCTGCGGAACGGCGACGAGGAGTGGGCGGCGCGGGTCTCCCTCCACCGCGAGCGCCGCCCGGCCTCCTGGCGGACCGCCGAGACCTGCGACCTGGTGCCCCTGCTGGCGGGCGAGGACGAGGCCGGGGAGGAGCCCGCGGAGAAGACCGCCGCCTCCCCGCTGCTGATCGACTGCCTGTCCCTGTGGCTGACGCACGCCATGGACGACGTCGGCGCCTGGGACGACGAGACCTGGGCGGGCGGCGGCGAACGGGCGCTGCGGGCGCGGACGGACGAGCTGGTGGCCGCGGTGCGCGCCACCCGCAGGCCGCTGGTCGCGGTCAGCAACGAGGTCGGCTCCGGGGTGGTGCCCGCGACCCCCGCCGGGCGCCGCTTCCGGGACGAACTGGGCCGCCTGAACGCCGCGTTCGCCGCCGAGTGCGAGCACGTCCTGCTGGTCGTCGCGGGGCAGGCCATTACGCTGCGCGGGTGACGCGCGCGGGCGCCCGCCCGTGTCCCGCTTGCCGGACGGCGCTCCGTACCGTCATCTGACGCCATGACACCGTCCCGCGGCGGCATGGCACCGCCCTCCGACGGCGGCCGGTTCGACGACGCGGTCCGCCGGTATCTGCGCGACCGCCCGCAGGCCACGGTCGTGGCGCTCGGCGAGGGCCTGGACCCCGGCTTCTGGCGGGTGGACAACGGACAGCTGCGCTGGCTGACCGTCGAGGAGCCGGCGACCGCGGCGCTGCGCCGGATGCTGCTGCCGGACGGGCCGAGGTGGCGCACCCTCACCGGGCGGCCCGCCGGGCCCCATTGGCCCGCCGCCGTCGCCCGTCCCGCGCTCGGCGTCCTGGTGCTCGCCTTCGGGCCGCCCGCCGCCGATGTGCTGCACGAGCTGTGCGCGCTGTGCGCCCGCCGGCTGCCCGGCGCGACGCTGCTGCTGGACGCGCCGCTCGAACGCCTCGCGGCCGCCGGCCGGCCGGGCCGCGCCAGGCCGCCGCGGCGGACCGCGGCGCCGGCCCCCACCGAATTCCACTTCTGAGGCCGCCGCCCGCCCCGGCACCGACCGCCCGCGCACCGAACGGCGCGTTGCCGGTAACCTGCGCCGAATGAGCGCCCTGAACCTCGATGACTTCGCGAACCTGATCGAGCGTCCCGACGGCGGCCGGCGCCGGGACGCCGAGGAGCGGCGGGAGCGCCGCCTCGTCCAGCCGGCCGCGCTGGGCCGCCTCGACGAGCTGGGCGACTGGCTGGCCGCCGTGCAGCAGCAGGTCCCGGTCCGGCCCCTGGACCGGGTCCGTACGGTGCTGTTCGCGGGCGACCACGGCGTGGCGGAGCTGGGCGTCTCCGGGCGCGCGGCCGGCAGCGCCGCCGACCTGGCGCGCGCCGTACTGGACGGGACGAGCCCGGCGGCGGTCCTGGCCCGCCGGTTCGGTGCCGCGCCGCGCGTGGTCGACATGGCGCTGGACTGCGACGCCGAGGAGCTGCCCGAGGACGTCACCAAGCACCGGGTGCGCCGCGGCTCGGGCCGGATCGACATCGAGGACGCGCTGACCGCGGAGGAGGCCGAGCAGGCGTTCCGCGCGGGCATGGCGATCGCCGACGAGGAGGCGGACGCCGGTACGGATCTGGTGGTGCTCGGCGACCTGAGCGTGGGCGGCACCACGGCGGCGGGCACGCTGATCGCCGCACTGTGCGGCACGGACGCCTCGGTGGTCACGGGCCGCGGCGGCGCGGGCATCGACGACCTGGCCTGGATGCGCAAGTGCGCGGCGATCCGCGACGCGCTGCGCCGGGCCCGCCCGGTCCTCGGCGACCAGCTCGCGCTGCTGGCCGCCACCGGCGGCGCCGACCTCACCGCGGCCACCGGCTTCCTGCTGCAGAGCGCGGTCCGGCGGACGCCGGTGATCCTGGACGGCGTGGTCTCGGCGGCGTGCGCGCTGGTGGCGCAGCGGATCGCGTTCCGCGCGCCGGACTGGTGGCTGGCCGGCCAGGCCAGCGGCGAGCCCGCGCAGGCCAAGGCGCTGGACCGGATCGCGCTCACGCCGCTGCTCGACCACGGCGTGACCGCCGGCGAGGGCACCGGCGCCCTGCTGGCCCTTCCCCTGGTCCAGGCGGCGGCGTCGCTGGCGGCCGAGCTGCCGGTACGGGAGCCCGCGGCCGAGGAGGCACCGGAGAAGGACGCCGCTGAGGGCTGATGCGCCGGGCCGGCGCGGCGGCCGAGGCGGAGATCACTCGGCCGCCGGGTGAACTTCCGGCCGCGCGGACGGGTCTACAGAGACGGTGCGCGGCCGGCGCGCACCCGGTGCCGCCGACGGGGCGGGCGCCGCCTGTCCTCACCCCCTGGCGGTGTCCCATCGAATCGCACTTCCGCGCCCGTGCGAGAAGCGCCGCGCGTGCCGAGTGGGGCCCGCTGCTGGCGGCCGTGCGGGAGGCACGGGCCGGCCGGACGTGGCGGGCCGTCCCGATGACGCTCGCCGCCGTGGCCCTCACCGCGTTCTGCCAGCTCGCGCAGAACCAGCACTGGGGCTACGGGATCATCCAGCAGCTGGGCTGCGTCCGCGCCGCCGACCCGCTGTGGGTGGCCCTGCTGCGGACGCCGCTGTCCCTGTTCGTACCGGCCCTGGACCTGCCGGTGTGGGGCGCGCTCGCACAGATCCTGGTGGTCTTCGGGATCGCGGAGCTCGTCCTGGGCCGCCGCCGGACGCTGCTGATCGCGTACACGGCGTCGCTGGCAGGCACGCTGTACGCGCGCCTCGGCGTGGCCATCGGCCCCGGCTTCCCCCTCGGGCTGCCCGCCGCCGACGCGCAGGTCGTCGACACCGGCCCGTCGGCGGCCGTGGTCGGCCTCGCCATGGCGGTGTGCTGGCGCCACCGGGCGTGGCTGACCGGCGCGCTGGTCGCGGCCCTGATGATCGCCGAGGTCCTCGTGAAGGCCAACCTCGCGGGCAAGGAGCACCTCGCGGCCATCGTGGCGGTGCTCGCGCTGTGCGGTGCCGCGGAACTCCGGCGGCAGGCCGGGTACGGCCGGGTACGGGCCGCCCCGGACGGCGAGGGGGCATGGGAGCCGGGTTAGCCTGCCGCGATGAGCGCCACCCCCACCGACTCCCCCGCCGGCCCCCCGACCGTCGCCGACGCGCTGCGGTTCGCCTTCGGGACGCTGACCGTGCTGCCCGTACGGCTGACCCGCTGGGACCGGGCGACGGCCCGCGGCGGGATGCTCTGCGCGCCGGTCGCCGGGCTGGTCGTCGGGGTGTGCGCGGCGGCGCTCGGCACGGTCCTGCTCCTGCTCGGCGGCGGCCCGCTGCTGGCGGCCGTCGGCACGGTCGCGGTGCCCGCGGCGCTCACCCGCGGCCTGCACCTGGACGGGCTCGCGGACACCGCCGACGGGCTGGGCAGCGGCAAGCCGGCGGCGGACGCGCTGCGCATCATGAAGCAGTCCGACATCGGCCCGTTCGGCGTGCTCGTCCTGCTGCTGGCCCTGCTCGCGCAGGTCGCCGCCGTGTACGAGCTGTACGCGGCCGGCTGGTCCGCGGGCGCGGTGGCGGCGGTGGCCGGGGCGGTCACCGCCCGCCTGGCCCTCACCCTCGCCTCCCGCACCGGCGTACCGGCGGCCCGCCCGGAGGGGCTGGGGGCCGCGGTCGCCGGGACGGTCTCCCCGCGGGCGGCCGCCGTCGCGGGCGTCCTGGCGACCGCCGTGGCGGCGGCTGCCGGATACGGGGCGTACGGCGGGGCCCTCGGGGCGCTGCACGTCGTGCTCGCGGTGGTTCTCGGCCTGGGCGCCGCCGAGCTGCTGCTGCGGCACTGCCGGCGGCGGCTCGGCGGCGTGACCGGGGACGTCTTCGGCGGGCTGGCGGAGACCGCCGGGCTGGTGACGGTCGTGGTGCTGGCCCTCGGCTGACGCCCCGGCTCAGCCGGTCAGCAGGTGCGCCGCCAGGCCGTCAGGTCCATCTCCTTCTCCAGCGAGCTGAGCTTCAGCTTCCGGGAGGTGGCGCAGAAGCGGTCCGTCGGCAGCTCGTACTCCACGTGGAAGACGGCCTTGCCCGCGCGGATGAACGGGGTGAGCCGGTCGCACTCGCCGTACTGCGCGCACTGCTCGTTCACCGCGAAGTCGAAGTCCTTCACCAGCTGCGGGATCTGGTCGAGATCGTTCTTCAGGCCGACCGCCATGCCGCGCTCGTGCGCGAGCCGGGCCACCATGCGGTTGAACCTCAGCTGGTCGGCGGCGGTGAGGGGGAAGCCGGAGCGGTTCGCGTAGCCGTCGACGTTGTCCGGCTCGATCGCGTCGTAGCCCCGGTCGCGGCACATGTCGAAGCGCTTCGCGAGCAGCGGCTCCAGGACGTCGAGCTTCCTGATGTCCAGCCAGCGCTCGCCCTTCCAGCCGTTGGACCGGCCGATGACGGACTTCGGGAAGTCACCGGCGTCGGGCCGCCAGTCCTCCCAGGCGCCGACGCTGAGGTAGCAGATCACCTTGCGGCCGTCGCGGTGCAGCCCCGCGACGGTGGCCTTGCCGTGGTCGAAGCCCTCGATGTCGTAGACGGGCGCGTCGACACCGCGGTCGAGCCGGCCGGTCAGCTGCCACTGCCAGTCCGTACCGGGCTTCGGCTGCCACCGCTCCCCCGCCGCCCCTTCCTTCGTGCCGTCTCCCCCGTCTTCCCCGCCCCCGGACGGCGCCGGGCCGCAGGCCGTGGCGAGGGCGAGCACCAGGCCCGCCACGCCGAGCAGGAGGGGCGCCCGGCGGAGGCGGCGGGGCAGCAGTCTTCGGGGGGAGGCCGGTCGTTCCACTGAGGGGTTCTCAACTTTCCTGTTGTGCAGCCGTGCGCGCGGGTGCGCGTCCGTCCTGGGGGACGGTGATCGGCGCCGGACGGTTGCCCCGGCACGGCGCCATGCCCTCCGGAGCAATTCGCCACAACACCCAGATGTCGCCCAAGTAACGGTAAAAACAAAAGAGTTCGTCACCGCGTACGGCATTTCGACCGGTCAGCCGGGGGAACGGGTATGGCAGCGCGCGGGACCGAGCAGGGCTCCCAAGCGTAGGCTCGGCGCCAGCGGCGCCACGAGCGCTCATGGATTCCCCGGACGGAACAGGACCTTCAATACCGTGACTGCACTGACCCTCAGTACTTCTTCCGCCGCCACGCTGCGCGCGGACGCCGTCGTCATCGGCCTGGCCAAGGGTGACAAGGGCCCCGTCCTGGCGCCCGGCGCCGACGCCGTGGACGCGGCCTTCGACGGCAAGCTGGCCGACGTCCTGGAGACCCTGGGCGCGAGCGGAGCCGAGGGCGAGGTGACCAAGGTCCCGGCCGGCTCCGGACTCAAGGCGCCGGTCGTGCTGGCGGTCGGCCTGGGCGAGGCACCGACCAAGGGCGAGGGGTACGACAACGAGGCGCTCCGCCGCGCCGCCGGTGCCGCGGCCCGCGCGCTGACCGGCACCAAGAAGGCCGCCTTCGCGCTGCCGGTCGAGGACGCCGACGCGGTGGCCGCGGTCTCCGAGGGCGCGCTCCTGGGCTCGTACAGCTTCACCGCCTACCGCAGCAACAACGACGCCAAGAAGGGCGCGGCCGACAAGTCCGCCCCGCTGGCCGACGTCGCCGTCCTGGGCGCCAAGCCGCGCGACAAGGCCCACAAGGCCGCCGCCGAGCGCGCGCAGGCCCTGGCCGCGGAGATCAACCGCGCCCGCGACCTGATCAACACCCCCTCCAACGGCCTCACCCCCAAGACCTTCGCCGCCGAGGCGCAGGCCGCGGGCAAGGAGTACGGCCTCAAGGTCGAGGTGCTGGACGAGAAGGCGCTGAAGAAGGGCGGCTACGGCGGCCTCATGGGCGTCGGCCAGGGCTCGGAGAACCCGCCCCGGCTCGTGAAGATCAGCCACACCCACGCCAAGGCCAAGAAGAACCTGGCACTGGTCGGCAAGGGCATCACCTACGACTCGGGCGGCATCTCCCTGAAGCCGGCCGGCCACAACGAGACGATGAAGTGCGACATGAGCGGCGCCGCCGCCGTCCTCGCCGCCGTCGTCACCGCGGCGCGGCTGGACCTCCCGGTCAACGTCACCGGCTGGCTCGCGCTGGCGGAGAACATGCCCTCCGGCTCGGCCACCCGCCCCGGCGACGTGCTGACCATGTACAGCGGCAAGACCGTCGAGGTCCTGAACACCGACGCCGAGGGCCGGCTCGTGCTGGCCGACGCGATCACCCGCGCCTCCGAGGAGACCCCGGACGCGATCGTCGACGTCGCGACGCTGACCGGCGCCATGGTGCTCGCCCTGGGCAACCGCACCTTCGGGATCATGGCCAACGACGACGCCTTCCGCACCTCCGTCCACGAGATCGCGACCGAGGTGGGCGAGCAGTCCTGGCCCATGCCGATGCCCGCCGAGCTGCGCAAGGGCATGGACTCCCCGGTCGCCGACATCGCGAACATGGGCGAGCGGATGGGCGGCGGCCTGGTCGCCGGCCTCTTCCTCCAGGAGTTCGTCGGCGAGGGCATCACCTGGGCGCACCTGGACATCGCGGGCCCGGCCTTCCACGAGGGCGCGCCGTACGGCTACACCCCCAAGGGCGGCACCGGCTCCGCGGTCCGCACCCTGGTCCGGCTGGCCGAGCGCACCGCGGCGGGCGACCTGCTCTGACCTGCGGCGCAGGACGATTTTCGGGAGGCCCCGGGCGCTGCGCCCGGGGCCTCCCGTGCGCGCGGACGCCAATGTTCGCTCTCGACGAAATCCGCACGGTCGTACGGCTGGGTACGCGGCCCGGGCAGCCGATCGGCGGGCCCTGAGCCCGGCCCGCCGTCCCGTCCGTGTTCAACAAGTGCGAAGATGGGGCCTGGCAGGACAGGGCCCCCCTTACCCAGGGCCGAAGTACTAGCGGCCGAACAACAGCCGCCGTCCGGTCATCGGAGACCGGCTCCGGCGTACCCATGCATGGAGGACGTGACGTGGCGAACGACGCCAGCACCGTTTTCGACCTAGTGATTCTCGGAGGCGGTAGCGGCGGCTACGCGGCTGCCCTGCGCGGTGCGCAGCTCGGCCTGGACGTCGCCCTGATCGAGAAGAACAAGCTCGGCGGCACCTGCCTGCACAACGGCTGCATCCCCACCAAGGCGCTGCTGCACGCCGGTGAGATCGCGGACCAGGCCCGTGAGGCCGCCCAGTTCGGTGTCAAGGCCTCCTTCGAGGGCATCGACATCGCCGGGGTCCACAAGTACAAGGACGAGGTCATCTCGGGCCTGTACAAGGGTCTGCAGGGCCTGGTCGCCTCGCGCAAGGTGACCTACATCGAGGGCGAGGGCCGGCTGTCCTCCCCCACCTCGGTCGACGTGAACGGCCAGACCGTCCAGGGCCGCCACATCCTGCTGGCGACCGGCTCCGTGCCGAAGTCGCTGCCGGGTCTGGAGATCGACGGCAACCGCATCATCTCCTCGGACCACGCGCTGACGCTGGACCGCGTGCCGGAGTCCGCGATCATCCTGGGCGGCGGCGTCATCGGCGTCGAGTTCGCCTCGGCGTGGAAGTCCTTCGGGACCGACGTCACGGTGATCGAGGGCCTGAAGCACCTCGTCCCGGTCGAGGACGAGAACAGCTCCAAGCTGCTGGAGCGTGCCTTCCGCAAGCGGGGCATCAAGTTCAACCTCGGCACCTTCTTCGAGAAGGCCGAGTACACCGACAACGGTGTGAAGGTCACCCTCGCCGACGGCAAGACCTTCGAGTCGGAGGTGCTGCTGGTCGCGATCGGCCGCGGCCCCGTCTCGCAGGGCCTCGGTTACGAGGAGGCCGGGGTCGCCATGGACCGCGGCTACGTCCTCGTCGACGAGTACATGCGGACGAACGTGGAGACCATCTCCGCGGTCGGCGACCTCGTTCCCACGCTCCAGCTCGCGCACGTCGGCTTCGCCGAGGGCATCCTGGTGGCGGAGCGGCTGGCCGGTCTGAAGACCGTGCCGATCGACTACGACGGCGTGCCGCGCGTGACGTACTGCCACCCGGAGGTCGCCTCCGTCGGTATCACCGAGGCGAAGGCCAAGGAGCTGTACGGCGCCGACAAGGTCGTCGCTCTGAAGTACAACCTCGCGGGCAACGGCAAGAGCAAGATCCTCAAGACCGCGGGCGAGATCAAGCTCGTCCAGGTCAAGGACGGTGCCGTGGTCGGCGTCCACATGGTCGGTGACCGTATGGGCGAGCAGGTCGGCGAGGCCCAGCTGGTCTACAACTGGGAGGCACTGCCGGCCGAGGTTGCGCAGCTCATCCACGCGCACCCCACGCAGAACGAGGCGCTCGGCGAGGCCCACCTGGCGCTGGCCGGCAAGCCCCTCCACTCCCACGACTGACCCCCAGTCCGGGCGCGACCACATCCGCACCATTCGTTAGGAGCAACAGAAACCATGGCGGTTTCCGTAACCCTTCCGGCGCTCGGCGAGAGCGTCACCGAGGGCACCGTCACCCGATGGCTCAAGGCCGAGGGTGAGCGCGTCGAGGCCGACGAGCCCCTGCTGGAGGTGTCGACCGACAAGGTCGACACCGAGATCCCCGCCCCCGCCGCCGGCGTTCTGGCGTCCATCAAGGTCGCCGAGGACGAGACCGTCGAGGTCGGCGCCGAGCTGGCCATCATCGACGACGGCTCCGGTGCCCCCGCCGAGGCCCCGGCCGCTGCCGAGGCCCCGGCCGAGCAGCCCGAGCCCGCCCCCGCTGCCGAGGCTCCGGCCCCGGCCGCCGAGGCCCCCGCGGCTCCCGCCGCCGGTGGCGCCGAGGGCACCGACGTCGTCCTGCCCGCGCTGGGCGAGTCGGTCACCGAGGGCACCGTCACCCGGTGGCTGAAGGAGGTCGGCGAGTCCGTCGAGGCCGACGAGCCGCTGCTCGAGGTCTCCACCGACAAGGTCGACACCGAGATCCCCGCCCCCGCTGCCGGCACCCTGCTGGAGATCGTGGTGGGCGAGGACGAGACCGCCGAGGTCGGCGCCAAGCTCGCCGTCATCGGTGCTGCCGGTGCTGCCCCCGCGGCCGCCCCGGCCCCGGCTGCTCCGGCGCCCGCCCCGGCGGCCGAGCAGCCCGCCCCGCAGGAGGCCCCGAAGCAGGAGGCGCCCAAGCAGGAGGCCCCGGCCCCCGCTCCGGCTCCGCAGGCCGCCCCGGCGCCGGCTCCGGCCCCCGCCGCGCAGCCCGCTCCGGTCACCCCGGCGGCCCCCGCCGGTGAGCCCGACGGTGCCTACGTCACCCCCCTGGTCCGCAAGCTGGCCCAGGAGAACGGCGTGAACCTGGCCTCGGTCCAGGGCACCGGCGTCGGTGGCCGCATCCGCAAGCAGGACGTCATCGCCGCCGCCGAGGCCGCGAAGACCGCTGCTCCGGCCGCTGCTGCGCCGGCCGCCTCCGCCGCGCCCAAGGCGCCGGCGCTGGAGGTCTCGCCGCTGCGTGGCCAGACCGTCAAGATGCCGCGGATGCGCAAGGTCATCGGCGACAACATGATGAAGGCCCTGCACGGCCAGGCGCAGCTGACCTCCGTGGTCGAGGT
>NZ_JBEYUN010000009.1:0-116866 GCF_040643545.1 Streptomyces sp. NPDC047117
GGCCTCCAGGTCGTCACCGTCGGCTCGAAGATCGGCGAGGAGACGGCCAAGCTGTTCGCGGCCGACTCCTACCGCGACTACCTGGAGCTGCACGGTCTCTCCGTCCAGCTCGCCGAGGCCCTCGCCGAGTACTGGCACGCGCGCGTCCGCGGCGAACTGGGAATCCAGCGCGACGACCCCGGCGACATGGCGGACATGTTCCGTGCCGAGTACCAGGGCTGCCGCTACTCCCTCGGGTATCCGGCCTGCCCGGATCTGGGGGACCGCGCGAAGATCGCGGACCTGTTGCGTCCCGAGCGCATAGGGGTCGTGCTCTCCGAGGAGTTCCAGCTCCACCCGGAGCAGTCCACGGACGCCATCGTCGTGCACCACCCGGAAGCGGGTTACTTCAACGCCGGGAGGCGGGCATGACGTCCGCCCCGACGTTCTCCTTCGAGTTCTTTCCGCCGAAGACGCCGGCCGGCGAGCGGGTGCTGTGGGAGACGATCCGGCGAGTGGAGGCCCTGGGGCCGGACTTCGTGTCCGTGACGTACGGCGCCGGGGGTTCCTCCCGCGGCCGTACGGTCGATGTGACCCGGCGCATCGCCGACGAGACGACCCTGCGCCCGGTGGCCCACCTGACCGCCGTCGGGCACTCGGTCGCCGAGCTGCGCGCCATCATCGGCAGCTACGCCGACGCGGGCATTCGCGATGTCCTCGCGCTGCGTGGCGATCCGCCGGGCGACCCCGGGGGGACGTGGCGACCGCACCCGCAGGGCCTGACGTACGCGTACGAGCTCGTCGAACTGGTCCGTTCGCTGGGGGACTTCACCATCGGCGTCGCCGCCTTCCCCGAGGGGCATCCGCGCTCCCGCGACGGGGACAGCGACATCCGCCACTTCGTCGCCAAGTGCCGGGCGGGCGCCGACTACGCCATCACCCAGATGTTCTTCCACGTCGAGGACTATCTGCGGCTGCGGGACCGGGTGGCCGCCACTGGCTGTGACACCCCGATCATCCCGGAGATCATGCCGGCCACCGACGTACGCCAGATCCGCCGGTTCGCGGAACTCAGCGGCGCCGCCTTCCCCGAAGACCTGGCGCATCGCCTGGAGGCCGCCCGGGATGTCCCGGCCGCTTCGTACCGCATCGGCGTGGACCACGCCACCGCCATGGCCGAGCGACTGCTCGCCGAAGGTGCGCCGGGGCTCCACTACATCACGCTCAACCGCAGCGCCGCGGCGTTCGAAATCCATCGGAACGTACAGACGATCAGGAGTATCGATGCCTTCCCGTCCCACAGATGACTTCAAGGTCGCCGACCTTTCCCTGGCAGCCTTCGGCCGCAAGGAGATCACCCTCGCCGAGCACGAGATGCCCGGCCTGATGGCGATCCGCAAGGAGTACGCCGGGGCGCAGCCGCTGGCCGGCGCCCGGATCACGGGGTCCTTGCACATGACCGTGCAGACCGCCGTCCTCATCGAGACCCTGGTCGCGCTGGGCGCCGAGGTGCGCTGGGCCTCCTGCAACATCTTCTCCACCCAGGACCACGCGGCAGCCGCGATAGCCGCAGCCGGCATCCCGGTCTTCGCGTGGAAGGGCGAGACGCTGGAGGAGTACTGGTGGTGCACCGAGCAGGCCCTGACCTGGCCGGACTCGCCCACCGGCGGCCCGAACATGATCCTGGACGACGGCGGTGACGCCACCCTCCTGGTCCACAGGGGCGTCGAGTACCAGAAGGCCGGGTCGGTCCCTGACCCCTCGACGGCCGACAACGAAGAACTCGCCGTCGTACTGGCCCTGTTGGGCCGCAGTACATGCGACTGGTCGGCCATCGCCTCGGAGATCCGCGGCGTGACGGAGGAGACCACCACTGGTGTGCACCGTCTGTACGAGATGCACCGGGACGGCACCCTGCTCTTCCCGGCGATCAATGTGAACGACGCCGTGACGAAGTCGAAGTTCGACAACAAGTACGGCTGCCGTCACTCGCTGGTGGATGGCATCAACCGCGCCACCGACGTCCTGATCGGCGGCAAGACCGCCGTCATCTGCGGTTACGGCGATGTGGGCAAGGGCTGCGCGGAGTCGCTGCGCGGCCAGGGCGCCCGCGTGATCGTCACCGAGGTGGACCCGATCTGCGCGCTGCAGGCGGCGATGGACGGCTACCAGGTGACCACGTTGGACGAGGTCGTGGAGACGGCGGACATCTTCGTCACCACGACGGGCAACAAGGACATCATCATGGCCTCGGACATGGCCAAGATGAAGCACCAGGCGATCGTCGGGAACATCGGTCACTTCGACAACGAGATCGACATGGCCGGTCTGGCGCAGATCGAGGGCATCGTCAAGGACGAGGTCAAGCCGCAGGTGCACACCTGGACCTTCCCCGACGGCAAGGTCCTCATCGTCCTCTCCGAGGGCCGCCTGCTGAACCTGGGCAATGCCACCGGTCACCCGTCGTTCGTGATGTCCAACTCCTTCGCGGACCAGACGCTGGCGCAGATCGAGCTGTTCACCAAGCCGAGCGAGTACCCGACCGACGTGTACGTGCTGCCCAAGCACCTGGACGAGAAGGTCGCCCGTCTCCACCTGGACTCGCTGGGCGTCAAGCTCACCACGCTCCGTCCGGAGCAGGCCGCGTACATCGGCGTGGAGGTCGAGGGCCCGTACAAGCCCGACCACTACCGCTACTGAGCCACGGCCGGAAGGCGTGATCACTAGTGATCACTACCGCTACGGAGAGGAGAAGCATGTCCGGTTCCGAGCGTGATCCGGAGCTGCCGGGGCGGCTGCTCCGCGCCGAACAGGAGGCGTTGATGCCGCTGCTGCGCGCGACGCCTGAGGACCGGTTCGATCTGCGCACCGCCTGCCCCGGCTGGACCGTGCGGGACGTTCTCGCGCACTGCGGCGCGGCGCTCGTCCGGATCGTGGAGGGCCGCCTCGAAGAGGGGGTCTTCCTGCCCGAGGCGAATGCGGCGGACGTCGCCGAGCGCGTCGACTGGCCGCTGTCGCGCGTCCTCGACGAGCTGGAGCACGGCTTCGTGGCGGCCGGCCCGGCGATCGCGGCGTACGAGGACGGCACGCTGGACGCCGTGGCGCTCGGGGAGTGGGTGCATGCGGGCGACGTACGGGAGGCGTTCGGTACGCCGGGTGCGTACGGAGGTGACGCCGCTGCGTACGCGCTGCCGCTCCTGGTGCGCGCGAGCGGGCGCCGGGAGACGCCCCGTTTGCATGCCTACCTGAACGGTGCGGCCACCCCGCTGGTGCTCGGGAACGAGACCGACGGTCGGCCGGCCGCGGAATTCCACGGGGACAGGGCGACCCTGGTCCGTATCTACGCCGGCCGGCCGTTGGTCGGCACCCGGTACGACCTGACCGGCGCGACGGAGGACGAGTTGCTCATCTACCGCTGACCGCTCCCCTCAAGGCACATGCACTGACGCGCTGTCAGGTCGTGTCGACGATCTGGAAGGCCTCGGCGAGGCGGCCCGGTGGCAGGCCGCCCGCTCTGGCGTGTGCGGAGAGCCAGTCGCGCAGCAGGCCGGCCAGGTCGTCGAAGTGCGCGGTCTGGGAGGTGTGGAGGCGCAGGGCGTCGACCTTGCGGTCGAAGACCGGGGTGACGTCGACGTACTGGTTGGGGGAGGGGCCGGTCATCAGCCACAGTTCGGTGACGGCCCACGGCTCCAGGCCCTCTTCCTTGAGGAGTTCCTGGTGCGCGAAGGGGTTGCGGGCCTCCGGGTAGACGGCCCGCAGTGCGGCGTCGCCGACGGCCCGGTGGTCGGGGTGGAGGTCCGCGACCCGCTGCCAGTTGATCTCGGGGCTGGGGATGATGGCGCGCTGAGGCCGTACGTCGCGGATGACGCGGCACAGGTCGCGGCGGAGCGCCACGCTCGGCTCGACGAAGCCGTCCGGGTAGCCGAGGAAGCGGATGTCGTGCACGCCGCTCAGCTTCGCCGAGTGGACCTGTTCGGCGCGGCGCAGATGCGCCATGGCCTGGCGCGGGAGCTGTTCGTCGTAGCCGCCCGCGCCGCCGTCCGTGACGATGCAGTAGGTCACGCGGGTGCCGTGGGAGATCCACTGCATCACGGTGCCGCTCACGCAGAACTCGATGTCGTCCGGGTGCGCGGCCACGACCAGCAGGCTCTCGGGGGCGGCGCGGTCGGGGGAGTCGATGGTCAATTCGCCCATGAGGCCAGCCTGCTGACCGGGTGAGCGGCGGACAAGGCGCGGCCGATGGCGCGTTCGCGACATGGCACTTACGCGCCAGACAAATAATTGGTAGCGTCAAATCATTGGTACAGCTCGGTAAGTCGATCGAGCCGGGCCCACTGCGGGTCCGCGAGAACATCCGGAGGCGACCGGCATGTGCAGGATCTTTGGCTCCTTCGCCGTCGGGGCCACCGGCGCCGAACTGGCGGCGGTCTCGGCCCGGCAACGGCACGGCGGACCCGACCAGCGCGGCGTGCTCCGCGGGCCGGGCTGGTCGCTGGGGTGCGACCGGCTGGCGGTCACCGATCCCGTCGGTGGAGCGCAGCCGTACCGTCTGGCCGCCGTACCCGGCGTCCTCGCCGTGTTCAACGGTGAGCTCTACAACCACGCCGAGCTGCGCCGCCGGCTCACCGCCCGCGGCCACCGCTTCCCCGACTCCTGCGACGGCAGCCTGCTGCCCGCGCTCTACGCCGAGTACGGGACCGCGTTCGCCGAGCACCTCGACGGGATGTTCGCGGTGGCCGTCCTCGATCTGCGGGCGCGGCCCCAACTCGTGCTCGCCGTGGACGACATGGGGATGAAGCCGCTCCACTACCACCTCGCCGGAGG
Organism: Streptomyces sp. NPDC047117; assembly: GCF_040643545.1. NCBI lineage: Bacteria > Bacillati > Actinomycetota > Actinomycetes > Kitasatosporales > Streptomycetaceae > Streptomyces > Streptomyces sp. NPDC047117. Next base: position 4,804 of record NZ_JBEYUN010000009.1, read on the forward strand.
CGGTGCCGAGGGCGGTGGCGTGCGCTTCGCGTCGGAGATCGCGGGGCTGCTCGCCTTCGACGGGGTGCCGGCGGTGCTCCGCGAGGACGCGCTGGACACGGTGCTGGCGACGCGTACGGCGCTGGGCACGCAGACCGCGCTGGAGGGGATCCGCGTGCTGCCGCCCGGGGCGACGGCCGTGCTGCGCCGGGGCGAGCCGTTGCGCGTGCGGCAGCGGACACCGCGTACGGCCGCCCCGGCCGGCGACGCCCGGGACGTGCTGCGGCACGAGGTCCGCAGGCTGGCGCGGACCGGCAGCCCGTTGTGCGCCATCACCAGCGGGGGCCTGGACTCCGGGCTGGTGACGGCGCTCGCAGCCGAGGAGGTGCGGGAGGCCGGCGGCGGACCGCTGCACACCTTCCACCTGAGCTACCGGGGGCGCTGGCCCGCCGCCGAGGACGAATACGCCCGCGCCGTCGCCCGCCGGGCCCGTACCGCACACCACCACATCGCCGTCGACCCCGCCGAATTCGGTTCGCTGCTCACCCGTACGGTCCGCCATCTCGGCCAGCCCAACGCCGACCCCATCGCGCTGAGCACCTACGCGCTGTTCCGCGCCGTCCGGGAGGCGGGCTTCACCGTGGCACTGACCGGTGACGGGGCCGACGAGCTGTTCGGCGGCTACGACCGGGTGCGGGCCGCGCTGGCGGCACCGGCGGGCAGCGGCTGGATCCCCCCGTACGTAGACGCGCTGGGCGCCGCGCCCCGGCTGCTGCGCGACCGGCTCTACACCCCGGCCTACCGCGCGTACCTCGCGGAGCGGGGCTCGGCGGCGGACCGCGTCACCGCCGAGCTGCGCGCGCACGCGGCGGAGGACGGGGCGGACCGGATCACCACCCTCACCCGCTTCGAGACGCGGCGCCGCCTCCCGGCCTACCACCTGCGCCGGGTCGACCACCTGAGCATGGCCTGGGCCGTCGAGGCCCGCATGCCGTTCTGCCAGCCGTCGGTGGCCGACTATGCGCGGAGCCTGCCCGCATCGGCCCGCGACGGCAAGCGCGCGCTCTACGAAGCGGGCCGGGGGCTGCTCCCGGCGGCGGTGCTGCGCCGACCCAAGCAGCCGTTCACCCTGCCGGTGGCCGCCATGCTCACCGCCGGCAGCCCGCTGCTGGACACCGTCGGCGAACTGCTCTCCCCGGCGCGGCTCCGCAGGTCCGGGCGGCTGCGTCCGGACCGGGTGCAGGCCCTGCTGGCCCGTCAGCTCGCCACGCCGTCCGACAGCGACGCGCTCGCCCTCTGGGCCATCGCCGTCCATGAACTGTGGACGGAGGTCGTCCAGGGGATGCGTGTCCCCGCCGGATGCGCCGCGTGACCGCGGACGTCGTCCGGGCCGAGGGCGCGCCGGGGCCGACCCTCGTCCTCGACCGCGACCGGCTGCCGCCCGGCACCCTCGCGTCCCGGGCCGACCTGGCCGCCGTACGCGGCTGGCTGGAGCGGACCGGGCGCGGGCACATCCGCAAGCTGGCGCTGTACGGCACGTCCGCCGACCCGGCGTACGACCTGGACTACCGCTTCGTGCAATGCCTGCCCGGCGACGGCTTCGACTTCCGCACCGGCTGCGGGCACTCCCTCCTGGCGTGCGTGGCGGCGACGGGCCGGACCGGGCCGGTCCGGGTGCGGGCCGTCACCACGGGAGACACGGTGGTGTGCGATCCGGAGCCCGGCGGCGCGTACACCGTCCGCCTCGTGCGTCCCGCGTCCCTGGACGCACTGCTGCCCACCGGCCGGCCGCTGGACCGGCTCTGCGGGCTGCGGGTGTCGCTGGTCCGGTTCGGCAATCCGTACGTGTTCGTCAGCGCGGCGGACCTGGGGCTGTCGACCGTGCGGGAGCTGTACGGCGCCGGCGACGCGGTGCTCGCGCGTCTGCACCGGGTACGGGCGGCCGCGGCTGCCGTGCTGGGGCACCGGCCGGACGGCGCGGTGCCGAAGGTCGCCGTGCTCGCCGCGGACGGCACCGGCGGGCCGGCCGTCCGCGCCGTGACGGTACCCGGCTGGCATCCGAGCATCGCGCTGACCGGTGCGCTGTGCGTCACCGCGGCGGCTGCGGTGCCCGGGACGCTGCCCGCACTGCTGGCGCGGCCCGGTGCGCCGCGGTCGTCCGGGCGGCTCGCCCTGCGCCTCACCACACCGGGCGGGACCGCGGCCACGTCGGCGGCCGTGTCCGGCTCGCGGCTGGACGAGGTGGCGGTGCACGGCAAGCGCGCGCACCTCGTCGAGCGCGGGCTGCGGCTGCCGTGGCGTATCCACGTCACGGCGTGAATGCGCAGCCGTACGGGGCCATTTCGTGCGGCGTCCTCTGTCAGGCTGGTGACCACGGGCTCCCGAATCCGCTCCATTCGTGGGGGAGGCCGGAGTCCTTTCGTGTCCCCTGCCGGGAGAACCGACGAAAATGACATTCGAGAATCTCCGCGTCGTGGTCACCGGCGCATCCCGCCATTTCGGCCGGGCACTCGCCATCGGATTCGCCCACCTGGGCGCCGAGGTGTACGTCTCGGCCCGGACCGTCGAGGCCGCCGAACGCACTCGCACCGAAGTGGTCGGCGCGGCGCGGGAACGCATTCACGCCTTCGGCTGCGATTTGAGCAGACCCGCCGAGATCCGTGACTTCGCCCGCCGGGTGGGCGAGCGCACCGGACACGTGGACCTGCTGGTCAACAATGGTGCCCGCTGGCTCGACGGCATGGACTTCGAAGCCGCGAGCGACGACCGGATCGTCGAGACCATCGAGTCCACGGCAGGCGGCAGCGTGCTCATGGTGAAACACTTCCTGCCCCTGCTGCGCGCCTCCCATCGGCCCGACATCGTCAATATGGTCGCGGTGAGCGCCGCGTACGGCCCCGGCGGCATGAACGCACGCGCGCACGAGGCCTTTTACGCGGCGAAAAGCGCGCAGGCCGGATTCGCCGACATTCTTTCCCGCCGGCTCGGCCCCTCCGGCGTGCGGGTCTTCTCCCTCTATCCGCCCGACTTCTCGACCTCGGACCCGCGGTCGGCTGAATGGGCCGGAATGGGAGCGGACGCGTCGCACCAGGACGAGAAGCTCACCACGCAGGCGCTCTTCGAATGCATCGTCTACGCCGTCGAGCAGCCGCGGGACTGCTTCATCCGGTCGTTCCACTTCGAACCCCGCTGAGCCGTCACCACGGCCCCGTACCCACGTCTCGCACCACTCTCCGCGTTCACGCGTCAAGGAGGTCCACCCGTGTCTACGCCTCTCTGGATCACGGCGACCCCACCCGCCCCCCACGGCGAACTCCACATCGGACACCTGGCGGGCCCCTACGTCGCCGCCGACGTCCTCGCCCGTTTCCTGCGCGCCGACGGCCGGCCCGTCCGGTTCACCACCGGCACCGCCGACCACGCCGTGTCGGTGCAGGAGCGCGCGCTGCGCACCGGCCGCAAGCCGGCGGAGGTAGCCGAGGGCTACCACGCCGCGATCACCGCCGACTGGCGGCGCTCCGGCATCACGTTCGACCACGTCGTCCAGCCGCGCCACGACCGCGGCTACCTCCGCTGGGTCCAGGACCTGTTCGTGCGGCTGCACGCCGAGGGCGTCATCGCGCCGCGCGCCAGGCTGCTGCCGTACTGCGAGCCGTGCGACCGCTGGCTGTACGGGGCGCGCCTCAGCGGCGGCTGCCCGCACTGCGGCGTGACCGGGGCCGGCGGCGTCTGCCGCGCGTGCGCCCGGCCCAACGACTGCGGTGACCTCCTCGACCCGTCGTGCGACCGGTGCGGCACGTCGGCGCGGCTCCGCCGCTGCCGGCGGCTCTACCTGCCGCTGGAGCCCTTCCGGGACACCCTCGCCGACTACTGGGCCACCCTCGCCCTGCCGCCGAGGCTCGCCGCCCTGTGCGAGGGCCTCATCGAGGACGGGCTGCCCGATGTGGCCGTCGGGTACCCCGGCGACTGGGGCATCGAGGTCCCCGTCGAGGAGTTCGCCGACCACCGCATCGACGCCTGCTTCGAATCGGCGGCCCTCCAGCTCTTCGGCCACGCGACGCGGAACGAGCCGTGGCCGGAGCGCACGGTGCACTTCTGCGGATTCGGGCACGCCTTCTGCCACGCGGTGCTGCTGCCCGCGCTGTTACTGGCCCAGGGCGTGAAACTGCCCCAGGACTTCCTGGTCAACGAGGGCTACCGGCTCCACGACGCCGGCACCGACGAGACCTGGGCGCTGGACCTGCTCACCGAGTTCGGCTCCGACACACTGCGCCGCCACGTCCTCGAAGCGCGCCCGGTCGGCCGGGACACCGCCTTCGACCGCGACCGGCTCGCCCGGGCGCGGCAGGTGCTCGACGGCACCTGGAACGGCTGGCTGACCCGGCTCTTCACCGCGGTCCGGGAGGACAGCGCCGGGGTGGTACCGGAGGTGCTGCCGGGCGGTACCGGCTGGGACGTCCAGGCGCGGCGGCTGAACAGGGGAGTGGACGAGCTGCGCGAGGCGTACAGCCTCGACTCCTTCGACCCGCGCCGGGCAGTGGCCATGCTCGACGAAATCGTCCGGTCCACCGCCGACTTCGGGCACGTCAACGACCACGAACGGCGCCGGCCGCGCGGGGACGGGCGCCACCTGGCGCCGCTCGTCGCGCAGCTCGGTGTCGCGGCGGCGCTGACCGCGTGGGCGCGCCCGGTCATGCCGGAGGGCGCCGACCGGCTCGCGGCGGCGCTGGGGATCGCCCCCGGCGGCCCGGTGACCGGGGAAGCGCTCGCCGCCCCGCCGGCCGGTACGCGCCTGGCCCCGCCGTCGGGCCCGGTCTTCGGCTTCTGACGGACGCGCACCACCCGCACACCGCACGTTGCAGTTCCCACCGCCGCGTGGCCGGACGCCGGCCCGCGGCGGCAGGGCACGCGGCCTCACCCGAGGAGATCCCGTGTCCTTGCGCATCGCCATGCTCAGCGTCCACACCTCGCCGCTGCACCGGCCCGGTACCGGGGACGCCGGCGGCATGAACGTCTACCTGGTCGAACTGTCCCGCGCCCTCGCCCAGCAGGGCGCCGAGGTCGACCTCTTCACCCGCTGCCGGGGCGAGGGCCACCCACCGTGGACGGCCCTCGCCCCCGGCGTACGGGTACGGCATCTGCAGGCAGGACCCCGCCGCCCGCTCTCCAAGGAGGAGATGCCGGGCCGGCTGGCGGAGTTCTCGCTGGCCCTGCTGCGCGACGCGCGGGCCGGCGGCACCCGGCCGTACGACCTCGTCCACTCGCACTACTGGCTCGCCGGGCAGGTGGGCCGGGCCGCCGCCGCGCACTGGCAGGTCCCCCTCGTGCACACCATGCACACCCTCGCGCGGGTGAAGAACGCCTCGCTCGCCGACGGCGACACCCCCGAGCCCGGCCACCGGATCGCCGGCGAGCAGCGTGTGGTGGCCGACGCCGACCGGCTGGTGGCGAACACCGCGGACGAGGCACGGGCCCTGCGGGATCTGTACGGTGCGCCGCCCGCGCGTACGGACGTGGTCCGGCCGGGCGTCGACCTGCGCACCTTCCACCCGTACGACGGCAGGCGGGCGGCCCGGCGCCGGCTCGGACTCCCCACCGACGCCTTCGTCCCGCTCTTCGCCGGACGTGTCCAGCCGCTGAAGGCGCCGGACGTTTTGCTGCGCGCCGCCGCCGAACTGCTGTGTTTGGTACCGCACGTGCGAGGACGATTGCTCGTGCCGGTCGTCGGTGGCCTCAGCGGTACGGGCGCCGCCCGCCCCGGCCGGCTCGCCGCGCTCTGCCGGGAACTCGGGATCAGCGACCGCGTCCGCTTCGAACCCGCTGTGCCGCAGCACCGGTTGGCGGACTGGTACCGCGCGGCCGACGTCGTGGTGATGCCGTCGCGCAGCGAGTCGTTCGGCCTGGTGGCGCTGGAGGCGCAGGCGTGCGGGACGCCGGTACTGGCCGCCGCGGTCGGCGGACTGCGGACGGCCGTACGGGACGGGGTGACGGGAATCCTGGTGCGGGGCCATGAACCCGCGCACTACGCGCGGCGGTTGGCGTGGCTGGCCCAGCATCCCGGCGCGGTGGCGTCGCTGGGACATGCGGCGGTGCGGCACGCGGAGGGCATGAGCTGGCGGGCGGCGGCGGACGCGATGCTCGCGGTGTACGGGCGCGCCTTGGGCTCGCCGGGAACGGAAACGGGGCAGAGGCGGCGGCACGCCCCTGCCCCAATGGGCGCCCCCGCCCTGGAGGAAAGGGAGCGCCGCGGTTCCAGCCTAGCAGCCCTCTTTGTCGCACCAAAAGTATGGTGCAACCCAATTACGACTCCTCGGTACGGAATTCCGGTAGCCGCCGACAATAACCGCGAGAAAGTCTGACGCACTTTTGCCATGGCGCGGATGCGACGCCTGAGGACTCTGGTTCCCGGGGTGCCGGCGGGAGATTATCTAAGTGTCTTCCCCGGCACCCGGCGGCACGGGTGAGGGAAGCGCCGACCATTCAATTTCGCGTCCTGGAGGAATCATGTCTGTCGCCACCCGAGTTCACACCGTCCCCGCGGTCCGGCTGCGCACCGTGGTCCGGCAGTTCGCCGTGGCGGCCGTGCTGTGCGGTGCGGTGGCCGCGCCGGCGGGCGTCCCGGCACTGGCGGGCGCTGCCGCCCGCGTCATGGCCGGTGACCAGGACAACACCTGGCCCGTGCAGCCCGGAACGACGATGGTGTCGGCCGCCTCGCTGGGTGTCGAGGACAACACCTGGCCGGTCCAGCCGGTCGCCGCCGGCTCCGGCGACGGCACGGACAACACCTGGCCGGTGGCGCCGGCGGCGTAACGGGCCGCGGTGACACCTGGGCTCCGGTCCGCTCTCCACCGAGCGGGCCGGAGCCCTTTCATGCCTTTCGGCAGTCGGGGCAGAGACCCTTGAAAATGATCTCGGCGTCGTTCATCCGCCAGTCCCGAAACGCCTTTTCCGGTGGAACCGGATCCTCGTATTCGGCATTCTCCACGCGGCCGCAGCCCGTACAGAGCGCGTGATGATGCGGCTCTCCCGCGATTTCGAATACGGCGGGAAATCCGGGCCGCTCGAACTTCGTGACGAGTCCGGTGTCCAGGAAGTGCCGCAGCATGTCGTAGACCGCCTGGCTGGTGAGTGTGCCCAGCCGTTCGCGGGCGGTGGCCGTCAGGCCTTCCACGTCCAAGTGGCCGCCTGCCGACAGCAGTTGCAGGACTTCGAGCCGCGGGCCCGTCACGCGCAGGCCGACATCGCGGAGCCGCTGGATCGCCGCGTCCCGTCCGCTCGCCGTCGCCGTCTCTCGTGTCATCGCGCCGCCATCTGGTGAGACCAAAAGTTTGCCCGCATCGTACCTCTTGCGTCGCCAGAAGGGACCGGGGCGTACGGGCAGGGCGGACCGGCGCGGCGGGCCGGAAAGGGGGAGCGGCTGCGTCGGAGCCGTACGGCTCAGTCGAGCCAGCCGAGGCGGGTGGCGCGCACCCCGGCCTCGAAGCGGCTGGACGCGCCCAGCTCCTGCATCAGCTCCGACAGCAGGCGGCTCACCGTACGCAGGGAAACGCCCAGGCTGCGGGCGATCTTCTCGTCCTTCATGCCGGAGGCGAGCATGCGCAGCGCGGCGCGCTGCTGCTCGGAGAGCCCGTCGCCGCCGCGCTCGGCCGCCAACTGCTCGCCGTAGGGCACGGCGGTGTGCCAGCAGTGCTCGTAGAGCGCGAGATACGAGCGGACCAGGGCGGGGCCGCGCGCGAGGATGGCACCGGCCGCGCTGTCCTCGGGGTCGACCGGCAGCACCGCGAACTGGTGGTCGGCGATGACCATGTTCATCGGCACGACGGGGGAGAGGCGCAGCTCGACGCCCAGCTCCACCTTCTGCCGGAAGTGCTCCGCCATGTCCGGCACGGAGGCGAACCGCTGGTTGAAGACCGTGCGCACGCGGACGCCGTTCTCGATCTGACGGCGGTCGCGGCTCAGCGCCCGCTCCGGTACCTCCCGTTGCAGCGCGCTGGGGTGCATCGAGGCGAGGTCGTGCTGGATGACGTCGGTGATGTCCTCCAGGACCTGCTGAATGCGCCGGTAGTCGGTGAGGACCTCCACCTCGACCTCGGATCCGGCGATGGCGCCGGCCCGCAGGAAGCTGCCGGCCAGGGTCTCCAGGGTGCTGTACGCCTCGTCGGCCTGGTGGAGGTGGTCACGCAGCCGCAGCCGCTCCTTCTCCAGCAGGCGCAGCAGGGCGATTTCGGGGTCGATGACCGCGACCGCGTCGGTGTCGGCCTCGGCCTGCTTGCCCGAGGCCAGGGAGATCTGATTGTCGTGCGTCGTTCCCGTGTGGACGATCAAACCGAGGTCGAGCAGTTCGCTGCGACATCGCTCCCGCTCCTCCGGGCCGAGTGCCATGTCCGACACCACGGCGTCGAAGCTGGACGCGCCGCGCGACCGCAGCTCCTGGTAGAGGGCGAGTGCCAGGTCAGTGGATTGCGTCCGCACCTTGCCACCGGCTTTGACCACGCTCAAGGCCCCCCATGTCCTGATGTCGGTCACGCTCGTCACACTTTGTCACAGCCGCAACGACCGTTCTCAGCCCCCGACAGCCGGTGTGACCCTAGTCACCTTTGGGACGGCAGACGAGGAGCACGCTCCGGGTCCGCTCGTCGAGCTGCTGCTGCCGGCGGTCGGTGATGCGCAGTCCCGCGGCGGTCAGCTCCTCGGTCAAACGTCCCCGGTCGACGATCCACTTGTCCGTGGTCAGGACGGACCTGCGGATACGTGACTTTTCAGCGCGCTCGCAATAGTAAGTGATGTGTTCGATCCGTGTGTTGAGATCGAACACCTGCCGCGCCACCACCCACTCCGTGACGCCGTCGACCCGGGGGACCGGGAACGTCCACGTACGCCGGGGGTCGGCGGCGAGTCCGGCCGGTTCGTGCTCGGTGTAGTCGAGGGCCAGGGCCCCTCCGGTACCGAGATGCGCGGCGATCTCGCGCAGCAGCCCGGAGCGGTCCCGCGGTGGCACCGCGGTGAGCATCGCGCCCGCCAGCAGGGCGAGTTGATACGTACGGTGCAGGCGGAGCCGGCGCAGGTCGGCCGGGGTCGTGGTGACCAGCCGCTCGACGTGCGGGCCGATCCGTGCCGCCCAGGCGCGCAGCCGCCGCAGGCTGTGCCGGTCGCGGTCCACGGCCTCCACGGGGAACCCGTGCCGGGCGAAAGGAACCGCCAGCCGTCCGGCTCCGGAGCCGAGGTCGAGTACCGGGCCCGCGGTCTTCCTGGCCAGCCGCAGGTACTCGACGATGTCCGCGCTGAACGGCCCGAGAAGCGCGTCATGGAGCCACACGCTCTCCTCCTCGTGCGGTGCCGTGGACTCCAGTCCGGGCAGGTACGCGGGGAGGACGGGGAGGTGGCGCCGGGGCAGGGCCGGACCGGGCGCAACGGGCGCCGGCACGCTCGACGGGGTGTGCATCGCTCCTCCAGGGGGCTCGGTCTCGGTCCCTGCCTTCCGGGCGGGGCCCCGTGCCGCCGGGACCTCGCCGCCGAGGAAATCGTGTCCCGGCCCCACACCGCCGGACCAGCCGAAACCGCTGCGCGTCCACGCTATGGCGTGGATCCGCCAGGGGAGTGATGCACTGTCAGACGAAGCGGACGAGCCGGTTCCCGGACCGCTCGAACCCGTGCCGGGTGAAGAAGGGGAGCGCGGGGTCCTGGTCGCAGGGCAGCGAGAAGCCCTGTCGTACCGCGCCGTGCTCGCGCATCCGGTCGGTGACCTCGGAGAGCAGTGTCGCGCCGACCTTCCGGTGCCGGCTGTCCGTGGCGGCGCCCAGTGCGTACAGCTCGCCCTCGCCCGGCATCGGCACGCCGCCCGCCGCGGCGCCGATGATCCGGCCGCCGACGTCGGTGGCCACCAGCCAGCCCAGCCACCCGGGCGCCCCGCCGGGAATTCCGATTTCGGCGCGGAGGCGGCTGAGCGAGCAATGCGTGCCGACCAGTCGCTGTACGGCCGATTTGTTGAGAATCCCTGAATAGCTGTCGCGAATCACCTGGCCCAGCAGCTGTGATATCGCGGTCGCATCGGCCGGAACGGCCGGCCGCACCTCCACCGGGCGCATATCGTCTGTCCCTCCCGGGGGCGCCAACTGCCGCCCCAACCCGCCCAACAATAGCGGTGAATTACCGCTCCGGGCCGTGAAGCCGCAATTACGAAGCTACGAAGTAATTACGTAGAAGAGGCTCAGCCGGGCTGGGAACAGCAGGCCAGGACGAGGGGGGTGACGGCGGCCGCCGCGAGCGCGCCCGCCAGGATCCCGCGCAGCGCGGGGTGGCCGTGGCGGTGCGGCGTGAGGATGCGCCGCATGCGCAGCGCGGCGGACGGCCCGCCGGCCGCGAACGCCATCGGCGGCGTCTGCTGTCCGGTCGCCATCGCGTACAGCGCGGTGGCCAGTGCGTCGCGCGAACAACGCCGCAAAGCGCGGTCGTCCGCCGCCATTTCCAGCAGCAGCGGGACTTCGGTACGTACCATTCGGCCCAGCGGCAGCCGTCGGAATATCCCGCCGAATGTCTCGGCGGCCGAGATCAGGAGATGGTGGCGGCCCGCGATGTGTGCCCGTTCGTGCTCCAAAGCCGCGGCCAATTGTGGCGGCGTGAGAGTTTTCCGGGCGCCCGAACTCACCACGATCCGGGCCGTGCGGCCGGGGAGGCAGTAGACCGCGGGGGTGTCGTGATCGATGACGACCGCCCGCAGCGCGGGGTCCGTGCGTCCCACCAGCCGCAGCACCGAGGAGTGCTGGGCCCGGCTGCGCCGGGCGCGCACCAGGTGGTGGCAGAGCGCCGCCGCCGGCAGCAGGAGCGCGACGGCCGCCGCGCCCACCGCCGCGTACTCCTCGGCCGACAGCCCCGCCAGGGATGCGGCACCGGGCAGCCGGCAGCCCTCCGGGGTCCACGGGAGGCAGGCGGCCACCCGGTCGGCGAGCGCGTGACTGCTGGCGTACGGCAGTAACAGCTGCAGGACGCCGGTCGCCACGGCGAGCACGAAGGCCGCGGACAGCAGCAGCCAGCCGGCGACCGCCGTCCGCGGCGCCTCGCGCGTCCAGCGGGCGCGGGCCACCACCCGGGGGAAGAGCACCCCGCTGAGCAGGGCGACGAGCAGCGGGGGAAGGATGTGATGGTTCATGACCGGTCACCGCTGACGCCGAAGGGCTCGCCCGCGGCCTCGCGGCCGACGGCGCGCAGGGCCGCGTCCAGGGCGGCGCAGTCCTCCTGCGACATGTGCTCGACGAAGCGCATCAGGGCTGCCTGCCGGTCCTCGCTGCGCCCGAGCGCGTCCTGCATGAGCCCCGCGGTGTAGTCCTCGCGGCCGCGCACCGGCTCGTACGCCCAGGCCCGGCCGACCTTCTGCCGCCGGAGCCAGCCTTTGCGGTGCAGTATGTCCGCCACCGTCATCACCGTCGTGTACGCCACGGTCCGGGAGCGGTTGATGTCGTCGACGATCGCGCGGACCGTCGTGGGCCGTTGCCATCGCCAGAGGCGGTCCATGATCTCAGCTTCCAGATCGCCCAGCCGTCGCACGACCGCATCCCCTCCCAGGGCTTCACCGCTATGGACCGATATCAGGACTGCTCGGGACTGCTCGGATGTGCCACATCGTATGGCGCTGTGGGCACTTGGGACACGGAAGACACCCTCCATACCCGCGGTGGGTAGGGAGGGTGTCCGTCAGGTCCGCACGAGGCGGGCGATGGCCGCGGACGCCTCGCCGACTCTGGCCTTCGCCTGTTCGCCGCCCTCCACGATGGCCTCGGTGACGCAGCAGTTGAGGTGCTCGTCGAGCATGACCAGGGCGACGGACCGCAGCGCTGCGTTGGTCGCGGAGATCTGGGTGAGGACGTCGATGCAGTAGGTGTCCTGCTCGACCATCCGCTGTACGCCTCGCACTTGGCCCTCGATGAGCCGCAGGCGCCTGATGACGCCGTCCCGCTGTTCCTGGTACCCGGGCATCGTGGCCTCCGTGTCAGTGGTCCGCCGCTTGGAATCCCCGCAGCCGCAGGCTGTTGCCGACGACGAAGACCGACGAGAACGCCATGGCCGCGCCCGCGATCATCGGGTTGAGCAGGCCGGAGGCGGCGAGCGGCAGGGCGGCCACGTTGTAGGCGAAGGCCCAGAAGAGGTTGGACTTGATGGTGCCGAGCGTCTTGCGGGAGAGCCGGATGGCGTCGGCCGCCGCGCGCAGGTCGCCGCGTACGAGGGTGAGGTCGCCGGCCTCGATCGCGGCGTCGGTGCCGGTGCCCATCGCCAGTCCCAGGTCGGCCTGGGCCAGGGCGGCGGCGTCGTTCACACCGTCGCCCACCATGGCCACGGACTTGCCCTCCTGCTGGAGGCGCCTGACCACGTCGACCTTGTCCTGCGGGAGCACCTCGGCGATGACCTGGTCCGGCGCGATGCCGACCTCGGCGGCGACGGACCGGGCGACCGCCTGGTTGTCGCCGGTGAGCAGGACGGGGGTCAGGCCGAGGGCGCGCAGCCGCCGGATGGCCTCGGGGCTCGTCTCCTTGACGGCGTCCGCGACCTCCAGGACAGCGCGGGCCTCGCCGTCCCAGGCCACCGCGATGGCGGTACGCCCGGCCGACTCGGCCTCGGCCTTCGCGCGCTCCAGTTCCGGCGGCAGCGTGATGGCCCACTCGGCGAGCAGCTTCTCGCGGCCGACGAGGACGGCATGGCCCTCGACCACGCCCTGGACGCCGAGGCCCGCGACGTTGGTGAAGTCCTCGGGGGTGGGCAGCGTGCCGGTCCCGGCGGCGGCGCCCGCGGCGACGGCCTGGGCGATGGGGTGCTCGGAGGCGTGCTCCAGCGCGCCCGCCAGCCGCAGCACTTCGGTCTCGTCCGTGCCGTCCGCCGCGTGCGTGGCCAGCAGCGTCATCCGCCCGGTGGTGACCGTGCCGGTCTTGTCCAGCACGATGGTGTCGACCTTGCGGGTGGTCTCCAGGACCTCGGGCCCCTTGATGAGGATGCCGAGCTGGGCGCCGCGGCCGGTGCCGACCATCAGCGCGGTGGGCGTGGCCAGCCCCAGGGCGCAGGGGCAGGCGATGATGAGGACGGCGACGGCGGCGGTGAACGCGGCGGTCAGCCCGGCACCGTTGCCCAGCCAGAAGCCGAGCGTGCCCAGCGCGAGCGCGATGACGACGGGGACGAAGACGGCGGAGATCCGGTCGGCGAGGCGCTGGGCCGCGGCCTTGCCGTTCTGTGCGTCCTCCACCAGCTTGGCCATCCGGGCGAGCTGGGTGTCGGCGCCGATGCGGGTCGCCTCGACGACGAGCCGGCCGCCGACGTTGAGGGTGGCTCCGGTGACGCCGTCGCCTGCGGTGACCTCCACGGGTACGGACTCGCCGGTGAGCATCGAGGCGTCCACCGCCGAGGCGCCCTCGACGACCGTGCCGTCCGTGGCGATCTTCTCGCCGGGGCGGACCAGGAACCGGTCGCCGACGCGCAGCTCGCCGACCGGGATGGTCCGCTCCCCGCCGTCGCGCAGCACGGTGACGTCCTTGGCACCCAGCTCCAGCAGCGCCTTCAGGGCGGCGCCGGCCTTCCGCTTGGAGCGCGCCTCGAAGTAGCGGCCGGCCAGGATGAAGGCGGTGACGCCGGCCGCGGCCTCCAGGTAGATGTTCCCGGCGCCGTCGCTGCGGGCGATGGTCAGCTCGAAGGGGTGCGTCATGCCGGGCGTACCGGCGGTGCCGAAGAACAGGGCCCACAGCGACCACAGGAACGCGGCCGTGGTGCCGACCGAGATCAGGGTGTCCATCGTGGCGGCGCCGTGCTTGGCGTTGGTCCAGGCGGCACGGTGGAAGGGCCACGCGGCGTAGGTGACGACGGGCGCGGCGAGGGTGAGGGAGAGCCACTGCCAGTACTCGATCTGCAGCGCCGGGACCATCGCCATCGCGATGACCGGTACGGCGAGCGCCACGGCGGTGATCAGGCGCTGGCGCAGCGGCCGCAGCTCGTCGTCCGCCTCCTGGCCGGCCTCGTCCGTACCGTCGCCCCCGCCCGCCGCGCCGGCCGGGGGAGCGGGCTCCTGCGCGCTGTAACCGGTGGCCTCGACGGTGGCGATCAGGTCGCCCACGGAGATGTCGCTCCGGTGCGTGACCTTGGCCTTCTCGGTGGCGTAATTGACGGTGGCCTCGACCCCGTCCATGCGGTTGAGCTTCTTCTCGATGCGGGCGGCGCAGGAGGCGCAGGTCATGCCGCCGATGGCGAGCTCGACCTCGGCGGCGCCGGGGCTGGTGGTGGTCATGTCTGCTCCTCGCAGCTCACGGATGTGCGGACGGGGGACGGGCGGGGCTCGGGGGTTGGGATGGCCCCGCCCGTCCCCCTGTTCTCCCTCGGCGGTCAGGCCCGGCCGGTGAAGTCGTAGCCGGCCTCGTCGACCGTCGAGGCGATGAGGGCGTCGTCGGGCTCGCCGCCGGTGGTGACGGTGACCAGGCCGGTCCCGATCTCCACCTGGACGTCGACGACGCTGTCCAGCCCGCCGACGGCCTTGGCGACGACGCCCTGGCAGTGCGCGCTGCCGATGCCGTTGACCCGGTAGACGACGGTCCGGCCCTCGGCGGTGGTGGTGGCCGTGCCGGCCTCCGGCGCTTCGGTGCTGTTGGTGTGGCAGCTGCCATCAGGGGTGCAGCAGGACGACATGGGTTCCTCCGGTAGCAGGGCCGTTACGGTCTGCCGGATACCCTAGGGGGGTATCTGTCGGCGTGGCTCCATGTATACCCCCTGCCGGTATGCGTGGCAAGGGCTCGTCCCGCTTGACGTAATACCCCCCCGGGGTATGGTGAGCTTGTCGGTCGCCTGCCGGGCGGCCCCGAAGGAGGGAGTGCGCCATGCACACCGGAGTGAAGGTCGGCGTCTTCGCCGCAGCGCTCGCCGCGACGTTCGGTGCGGCATACGGAGCCGGGAACGCGGTGGACCCGGTCGTGGCCGAGACCGGTACGCGGCACGGGCAGCACGCCGCGGGCCCGGAGAAGGAGCGCGGCGCGGACGCGCACGGCGAGCACGGGGAGGGCGCCGCCGGGAGCGGGGCCACCGATCACGGCGCGGCGACGCCGGGCGGGCTCCAGGTCGCCGAGCGCGGCTACACGCTGGACCTCAAGGAGCCGGACATCAAGGCCGAGGCCCCGGCCGAGCTGCGCTTCGCGATCGTCCGGGACGGCACGGGCCGGCCGGTGACCGCGTACCAGCGGGAGCACGGCAAGGAGCTGCACCTCATCGTCGCCTCACGCGACCTGACCGTGTACCGGCACCTCCACCCGACCCGCGCGGCCGACGGCACCTGGTCCACGCCGGTCGAGCTGCCCGAGGCCGGCGGGTACCGCGTCTTCGCCGACTTCACGCCGAAGGGCGAGAAGGAGGGGCTGACCCTCGGCTCGGACCTCGCCGTGACCGGCTCCGCCGAGCGGGCCGAACTGCCGGAACACGCCACCACCGCGACCGTCGACGGCTACGACGTCCGGCTCGACGGCCACCTCGTACCGGGCGAGCCCGGCAAGCTGTCGCTGCGGGTGACGAAGGACGGCGAGCCGGTCCGCGACCTCCAGCCCTACCTGGGCGCGTACGGCCACCTCGTCGCCCTGCGCGCCGGCGACCTCGCGTACCTGCACGTCCACCCCAACGGCGAACCGGGCGACGGGCGGACGAAGCCCGGACCGGAGGTCTCCTTCACCGCGACGGCGCCGAGCAAGGGCACGTACCGTCTCTTCCTGGACTTCCGGCACAAGGGCACGGTCCGCACGGCGGCCTTCACCGTCCACGCGGGGGGAAGCCGATGACCTCGCGTACGGCGGCGCTGCGCCGGGCCGTCGAGCACCCCGTGACGAGGCTGGTGGCCGTCGCGCTGCTCCAGGCGGTCGCGACCCACCTGGGGAAGGCAGCCGGTGAGGGCGGCTCGCGGGCGTGCGCCGCCTGTCGGCAGCGGGCCGGTGGGGCCCGCTGACGTCTCGGTTCGCTCACGGCTGGGAACGGGGGCTTCCGCACTCTCGATCGTCAACTATAGTTTAAGGCGATCGAGAGGGAGCAGCACGTGGCCGCAGTGGATGACAGAGTCGATGCCGGGACGCCGGGCGAGGAACCGGTGGTTCCCGTACCCGCTCCCGGGGCTCCGTTCGCCGACCGGCTGAACTTCCTCTTCGACCGCGTACGCGCGCCGGGCGCCAAGGAGTTCAGCAACGCGCACGTGGCGCGGACGATCTCGTCCTACGGTGACGACAGCTTCACCGGTGCCTACCTCGGCATGCTGCGCAAGGGGGAGCGCACCCCCACCATCACCCTCGTGCCGCTCCTCGCGCGGTTCTTCGGTGTGGAGGCCGGCTACTTCGTCGAGGACGAGATCACGCGCAAGGTCGCGGACCAGTTCGAACTCCTGCGGAAGCTCAGCGAGGCCGGCGTGCGGGAGATCGCCCTCCGCGCGATGGGGCTGTCCGACCGGAGCCAGCGCAAGGTCCTGGAGGCGATCGACGCCGTCCGGGAGCTGGAAGGGCTGCCCGACGACCCCGAGAGGGGCTCGCCGTGACGGGCCCCAAGGTGTCGATGTGGCGAGGCGGCCGCGCGCGGCGCGGCCGGCGCGACCGCGCGGGTGACGAAGTGGAGCGCCGCAACCGCGAGTTCATCGCGGAGCTGGACCTGCCGCCCGTGGACAGCGTCCTGGACCTGGTGCCGTTCATGGAGAACCGTTTCGGCCGGTCGATCCGGCTCATGCCCTTCACACCGGACCCGTCCGACCCGGACTCCCTGGACTCCTCGGCCCCCTGCGGCATGTGGCTGGCCACCGGAACGACGGACTACGTCTTCTACGACACCGGCATCAGCCGCGCGCACGCCGAGGTCATCGTGGGCCACGAGTTCGCGCACATGCTCAGGCGGCACCGCGGCAAGTCGCCGGTCGACACCGGCAACCTCGGCGGCCTGATCACCGGCATCGACCCCAGCATCGTCCAGCTCGTCCTGGGCCGGACCCGCTACAACGAACCCGAGGAGTTCGAAGCCGAAATGCTCGGATCACTGCTGCAGGAGCACGTGAGCGTCTCCCGTGCCGCGGCCTCCCGCACCACCCGGGACGCCGACCCCATCGCCCGTACCCTCCTGCGCTGACCGGATCAGGCTGTGAAAGACATACTCCACCCCCTGTGCCTGGCGATCGCCGGTACCGGGTTCCTCTTCCTCCTCCGCGACCTCGGCAGGAGCCGCCGCGACCGCGCCCTGGTCGCCCTGGCGTTCACCTACGGCTTCTCCGCGATCAGCTACGCCGTCTCCCTCACCTGGGTATGGGTGCGCATCGACGGGGTCCTCGGCATCACCAACTTCTCCGTCCCGCTCGCCCAGAGCTGCGTGATCCTCGTCTTCGCGCTCCAGGCCACCGTGCTCGCGTACTGGTCGAAGCCGGCGGCCGAGGCCCGCCGCCGCGGACGGATCCTGCTCATCGCGGCCGCCGCCGTCATCGTCGGCATGGCCGTACTGTTCGCGCTGCTCACCCCGGCGACGACCCGCCCCGCCGACTTCGCGACGTACTACGCGCACGACCCCTTCTACCAGGCGTACGTGCTGCTGTACTTCGGCACGTACACCGTCGCCGAGGTCTACCTGGCGCGCTCCTGCTGGAAGTACGCCCGCACCGCGAGCAACCCGTCGATCGCATGGGGCCTGCGGCTCATCACGGTCGGCGCGATCATCACCCTCGGGTACAGCACCATCCGGATCGGCGCCGTCGTCGGGGCCGAGGTCGGCTTCGACGTCCGGCACCTGGACCCGTTCGCCTGGGCGTGCGGCGACATCGGCGCCACCGCCACCCAGATCGGCTACTTCCTCCCCACCCTGGCGCGCCGGACCGCCGCAGCGCGCGACTGGACCACCGCACACCTCCACTACCGGCGCCTGCGCCACCTGTGGGCCGCGCTGGACCAGGCCGACCCCGGCATCACCCTGCGCCGCCCGGCCCCGCAGCGCGCCGCCCTGCTGCGCGGCCGCAGCGCCCACTTCCCGCTGCTCCGCCGCCGCGTGGAGATCCGCCAGGGCCAGAAGCTGCTCCGCCGCTACCTCGACCCGGCCGTACGGGAGGAGTCCACGGCCCGGCGCGGTGCCGAGGGCCTCACCGGCGCCGGCCTCGCCGCCGCCGTCACCGCCGACCAGATCCGCGACGCGCTCCTCCGGCACCGCGCCGACGAACCGGTCGACACCCCGGCCGAGTACGCCGACGCGGAGCTGCCCCTCGACACCACCGAGGACGAGCTGACGCACCTTCAGCGCGTCGCCGCGTACTTCACCCCGCCGGCCGACGGCTCCGCCGCTCCCGCCGCGCACAGCGCCGCCCCGGGAGCCCGCCCGTGATCCGCCGCCGCAGCCTCCTCGCCACGGCCGCCGCCGCGACGGCCGCCCTGACCTCCTCCGCGGCCGCCCGCCCGCGCTCCGGCACCGGGAAGGCCGCCCGCCGCGCCCTGCACCTGGCACCCGCCCGCGCACAGCTCACCGCGCTGCGCCGGAGCAAGACCACCAGCCGCGACCTGCTGGAGCAGTACCTCCGGCACATCGCCGCGGCCAACCCGGGCCTGAACGCGATCGTCACCCTCGACTCCGACGGCGCCCGCGCGGCAGCCGACCGGGCCGACCACCACCTGGCCCGTACCGGCAAGCCGCTCGGCCCGCTGCACGGCCTGCCGCTCACCGTGAAGGACGCACTGGAGACGAAGGGGCTGCGCACCACCTGCGGCTCGCCCGACCTCGCCGACCATGTGCCCGCGCGGGACGCCGACGCCGTCGCCCGGCTCCGCGCGGCCGGCGCCGTCCTCGTCGGCAAGACCAACGTGCCGACCCTGTGCCAGGACATCCAGACCTCGAACCCCGTCTTCGGCAGGACGGAGAACCCGCACGACGGCAGCAGGACCGCGGGCGGTTCCTCCGGCGGCCCGGCCGCCGCCGTCGCCGCCGGGCTCACCGCTCTCGAAGTCGGCTCGGACCTCGCCGGGTCCCTCCGCCTCCCGGCCGCCTACTGCGGGGTGTACGCGCTGCGCACCAGCTTCGGCATCGTGCCCACCCGTGGCCACATCCCGCGCCCGCCCGGCTGGCTGACCAGCTCCGACATGAACACGCTCGGCCCCCTCGCCCGTACGCCCGAGGACCTCGATCTGCTCCTGGACGTGCTCGCCGCGCCGGCCCCGGCCGACGCCGCCGCCTGGCGGATCGACCTCCCGGCGCCGCGCCACCGCCGCCTCGCCGACTACCGGATCGGCATCTGGCGGGACGACCCGTACTGCCCCGTCGACAAGGACACCCGGGCCCTGCTGGACACGGTCGGGCAGCGCGTACGGGCCGCCGGTGCCACCGTCGACGACACCACTCGGCCGGTGGACCTCGCCGACAGCGACGAGCTGTTCCAGCGCCTGATGTACGCCACGGCCAGCGCGACCGCCACCGACGAGGAGTTCGCCGCCGACGTCGCTGCCGCGCGGAAGACCCCGGCGGGCGACCCGGACGCTCTCTATCTGCGTGCGCGGACCATGCGGCACCGGGACTGGCTGCTCGCCGACGAGGCGCGCGAAAAGCTGCGGGCCCGCTGGGCCTGCTACTTCGCCCGCCACGACGTGCTGATCACGCCCGCGGCGCCGACCGCGGCCGTCGAGGACCAGACCGATGTCCCGGTGCCGCAGCGGTACATCACCGTCGACGGTGAGAAGCGGCCGTACTACGCGCAGACGACCTGGCTGAATCTGGCCGGCCACGTCCGGCTCCCGGCCGTCGTCGTCCCCGCCGGGAAGACCGCCGACGGGCTGCCGCTGTCCGTCCAGATCATCGGGCCCTACCTGGCCGACCGCACGGTCCTCGACGTGGCCGGGCACCTCGCGCGGCTCCTGCCCGAGCCCGTACGGCCGTCCGCTTTCACCACATGAGCGGGCCCCACTGACCCGGGCTCGTCCCGCCTCCACGGGGGTGGGGCAGGACGAGCCCGCACAGCGGAGGGCCCCGGGCGAACCAGCCCGGGGCCCTCCGCGCTGTCCGCCCGGCACGGGCAGCAGCGCGTCATGGCATGCGAAGGGCCCGGATACCGACGGGGGATGCGGCATCCGGGCCAGTGATCAGCTTAGCCGGACACCCTGGCGGGCGGACAGGGAGGGGCCGAAAATCGGTGTTACGCCGCCGTGGTGGCGCCCGAGGCCGGGCCGAAGGCGGGGTCGGGGACGGTTTCGGGGGAGAGGAGTACGGAGGGCCGGCCGTCGACGCCCTTGGGGATGTCGCCGTCGAGGGTGACCCGGCGCAGCTTGCGCGCGTGGTCGTCGGAGTCGTCCACGCCGTAGTGCTGGGTGGCGCGGTTGTCCCAGATCGCCACGTCGCCCGGCTGCCACTGCCAGCGCACGGTGTTCTCCGGCCGCTCGATGTGGGCCTGGAAGAGGTTCAGCAGGGTGCGGGAGTCCTTGCCGGTGAGGCCCGAGATGCGCTGTACGAAGTTGCCCAGCAGCAGCGTGCGTTCACCGGTCTCGGGGTGCACCCGCACCACCGGGTGCTCGGTGCGGAACTTCGTTGAGGTGAACACCTCGCGGTAGTGGGCGAGTTGCTCGGGCACCGGGTTGGGGCGGAGCGCCGCGTAGTCGTAGTCGTTGGTGTGCTCGGCCCGCAGGCTGTCGGCGAGGGCACGCAGGGGAGCGGGCAGGTTGCTGTACGCCGTGGCGGTGTTGGCCCACAGCGTGTTGCCGCCGTAGGGCGGGACGGTCACCGCCCGGAGGATGGAGAAGGCCGGGTAGGCGGGGACGAAGGTGACGTCGGTGTGCCACTGGTTGGCGCGGCCGCCGTGGTCGGAGTCGATGCCCAGCGCGTACCGGCCGTCGGCCGAGGGCACGGTCGGATGGGCGACGGGGTTGCCCAGGAGCTTGCCGAACTCCTCGTGGCTGGTGCCGTCCAGGTGGTCCTGGCCGCGGAAGAAGACGACCTTGTGTGCCAGCGCCGCGGCACGGATCGCGGCGACCGTCTCGGGGGTGAGGTCGCCGCCGAGACGTACGCCGGAGATGACGGCGCCGAGCCGGCCGCCCACCTTCTCCACGGTGAGCTGGGCGGGGGCGGATGCGGTGGATGTGGTGGCGGTCATGGCAGGGGTCCCTTCGAGGGCAGGCGTGGGTGTGGGGGTGGGGGCGCGTGGGTGTAGGCGTGGGTGCGGACAGCGTCCGGGAGTTGGTTCGTCTCGGAGTGGAAGTAATGCGGGCGCGGGGCCGCCACTCAACGGACGCGGTGGAAGCGGTGGGCGCGGCGGACGCAGGGGACGCGGCCGGTGCGGAGGGAGCCTCGGTCAGCGGTGGCGCGCCGCGGGGCGGCGGCTCGTACATGCCGCGGAGGCAAGGTGCCCCAGGTCGACATGGAGCCGCGGGACGAGAACGGTCGTCGCGGTCATGACCGGGAGCGTGGCAGTGGCCGCGGAGACGCGTCAAGCGCCGGCGGACTCCCCGTACGGCAGCTCCGGATGATTCAATCGGCGTCCGGACGGGGGCCGTCGCGCACCGTGCGTACGGCCGGGAAACCCGGCCCCACCTGCGCAGATGGCCGGATCGCGAACACCGCACCGGAGCGCCGGGCCCGCCCGGCCACCCGCCGTCGGCCCGGCGGCGGGATTTCACACCGCGGCAATGTGGGGACCGCGGGGAACGAGAAAGGGCGACCGATGACGCTTGCCGGCCCCGGCCCGCGCATGGTGGGCGACGGACGCCGCGAGGCCAACGCCGCCGCCGTGCTGCGGACGGTCCTCGACCACGGCCCCGTGGCGCGCAGCGGCATCGCCCGGCTGTCCGGCCTCAGCCCCGCGGCCGTCTCCCGGCAGTGCACCGACCTGGCCGGGCTCGGCCTGGTGCGCGAGGTGCCGGGCTTCGCGGGGAGCGGCGCGGTGGGCCGCCCCCAGGTACCGGTCGACCTGCACACCGCGGACGGCGGACCGGTCGTGACGGGTGTCCACATCGGCGTCCCCGCTTCGACCTTCGGCGTCGTGGACCTGCGCGGCAGGGTGCTCGCCAGGGAGGTGTTCCCGCACGAAGGCATCGCCGGTGAAGGCCTGCAGGGTCAAGTCATCGACAAGTTGGGGGAGTTCCTCCGTACGGCAGCGACCGGGCGGCCGCTGCTCGGCGTGGGCGCGGCGATGGGCGGCTGGATCGAACCGGGCGAGGGCACCGTGGTCCGGCACGACCTGCTCGGCTGGCGAGGCCACCCGCTCGGTGCCGCGCTCGCCGCCCGGCTCGGCCTGCCGGCCGCGGTCGACAACCACGCCCGCGCCATCGCCCAGTCGGAGATCCTCTTCGGGCGGCCCGCCGCCCGCCGCAGCCTCGTGCACCTCTTCGTCGGCAACGTGGTGGACGCCGCTGTCGGCATCGCCGGTGTGGTGCACCGCGGTCCGCGTGCGGGCGCCGGCGACGTGGCGCACCTGCCGGTACCCGACTCCACGGTGGTCTGCGACTGCGGGCGCGCCGGCTGCCTCGGGGCAACCGCTTCGGACACCGCGACGGCGCGGACGGCAGTACGCCGCGGCATCATTCCCGAGCCGGACGCCGCGCTGCTGGTGGAGGCAGCGGCGGCCGGGGACGCGCGGGCCGACCGGCTGCTGCGCGAGCGGGCCAGGGCGGTGGGGCGGGCCACCGCGCTCCTGCTCGATGTCCTCAATCCCGACCTCGTGGTGGTCACGGAGATGTCCAGCGCGCGGAACTCCGCTTACCTGGAGGAGATCCGGGGTGCGGCGGTGGACCTGTCGCACGTGTGCGATGACCCGGAACGCATCGTCGGTCCGCATGCCGGACGGGACGTCCTGCCCGTCGCGGCCGGCACCGTCGTGCTCCATCCGCTCTTCCGGCGGCCGTTGTGGGCCGTGGCGGAGCGCGCCGCACACGGCGGACATCCGCCCGCAACAACTGACGGTGCGCCAGTAATGGACGCCGGTTGACCGGCCGTGCGACGCACTGTCATATTGCTCGCGTGAATCCGGACATGCGCCTCATCGCCCGCAGGCACGTCGACCTCTGTCGGCAGGCCAGCGCGGTCTGTGCCGTCCGCAGCTGATTCCCTTCCCGCTTCCCGTGCGCTGACGCCGGCCGCCTCGCCCGTCCGCTCGTACGCGCCGGGCCGTCGTGCGCCGTTTCCCGTTCTCCCGCCGACCGGTCGGGCATGTCGTGGCGCGTTCCGCGGTGTGTATCCCTGTGCATTCCGCCGGTCGTCGACTGCCGTCCTCTCCGGCGGTCGTTGATTGCTGCCGCAGCGGAAAGAACCCCCGAGCGCCGGTCGCCGCCCCGTCTCACCGCCCTCCTTTCGTTCTCAGGCAGGCTCCATGACCGAGTCGTACCCTTCCCCGTTTCCCCATCCGTCCCGGCGTGGCACCCTGCGTGCCGCGGGCGCCGGCGCCCTGCTCCTCGGACTGGGGCTCACCGGCTGCCGGTCGGCGGTGTCCGCGTCGAGCCACCGGCCCGTGGACGGTGGCGGCGGCCCCCGCCGGGGCGGCACCGTCAACGTGGCCATCAACAGCGATTTCACTCCGAGCCTGCTGTTCTCGCAGGCCACCCAGTCGCTGCAGAACCGGCTGCTGTTCAACACCCTCACCCGGTACGACGACGACCTGAAGCCGCACCCCGAACTCGCCACGTCATGGTCGTACGCGAAGGACGGCCGCAGCATCACCCTGCGGCTCAGGGACGACGTGACGTACCACGACGGCCGCCGGTTCACCGCCGACGACGTCGTCTTCGCGATACGCAATCTCCAGGACCCGCAGCGCGCGGCCCAGTTGAGAGCCACCGCGGCAGCCATCACCGGTTTCGAGAAGCGGGGCGACCACGAGCTGGTACTGAAGCTGGCCCACCCGGTGACCAACCTCTTCGACCTCTTCGAATTCATGATCATCCCGGATCGGCACACCGTCGGGCAGGCCGTCACCGGCAAGCGGCTCAACGGCACCGGGCCCTTCCGCCTCAAGAAGTGGAGCCCCGGCGCCGGCCTGAGCCTGACCCGCAACGACAGGTACTTCCAGCCCGGCCGCCCCTACCTCGACGCGGTGGAACTGCGGGTCATCCCGCAGGCCGAGGCGCTGATCTCCTCGCTCCGCTCCGGCCAGTCCCAGCTCTCCTTCCAGGTGCCGGGCAAGAGTATCCGCACCGTCCGGGACAACCCCGATCTGGTGGTCACCACGTACGACACCGGCGCCGGCGCCAGCTATCTCGGCGTCAACACCACCCTCGCGCCCTTCGACGACAAGACCGTCCGGCAGGCCCTGGCCTGGGCGGTGGACCGCGACCGGATCCTGAAACAGTCCCTCGGCGGCTACGGCCTGGCCTCCGCGGCGCCCTGGCCCAAGTCCTCGCCCGCGTACACCGAGGCCAACCGCACCCACTACACCTACGACCCCGCCAAGGCGCGCCGGCTCCTGAAGTCCGCGGGGCACAGCAACCTCGAGGCCCCGCTGCTCCATATCAACTCGCCCGAGTCCACGGCCATCGCCGAGGCCGTCCAGTACGACCTCCAGCAGGCGGGGGTGCGCGTCACACTGCAGCCCACCGACCCGGCCATCGCACAGAAGAAACTCATCTCCCAGGACATGCCGGCCCTGTGGACCATGGACCACGCCTTCGCGCAGATCCACCCGGCCACCCTTGCCGTCAGCGCGTATCCCTTCAACGAGGCCAAGAACACCTCGAAGTTCCGCTCGGAGCAGTACACGAAGGTGGTGCGGGAGGCGTGGACCGCCGCCGGTGCCGGTACCGCCCGGCAGCACGCACTTGCCCAGCGCGTCTCCGACCTGCTCCTCGACGAGGCGTTCATCATCGACCTCGTCGTCCAGGGCGCCGTGCAGGTCGCCGGCGGCAAGCTGCACGGCGCCACGCTCAACAAGTTCTTCTACCTCAACCTCGACGACGCCTACCTGGTGTGATCATGCGCAGCTACCTCCTCAAGCGGCTGCCGTCCGCGCTCCTCGTCCTCGTACTCGCCTCCTTCCTGATCTTCGCCATCCTGCGGCTCATCCCCGGCGACCCCGCGAGCGCCCTCGCCGGACCGGACGCCGACGCCGCCACCGTCGCCGCCATCCGCGAGCGGCTGGGCCTGAACGAGCCCCTGCTCGCCCAGTACGGCTCCTGGATCAGGGGCCTGATCAGCGGCGACCTCGGCCCCTCGTACGTGATCGGCGGCGACACCGCCGACCTCATTACCGGCGGACTCGGCGCCACCGTCGAACTGACCCTGGGCGCGCTGCTGTTCACCGTCCTCCTCGGTACCGCCTTCGGCGTCCTCGGCGTGACCTCCCGCAGCGGCTGGGTCCGCAGCGCCGTCCGCATCCTGACGACCGGCGCGCTGGCCGTACCGCCGTTCGTCACCGGCGTCCTGTTCGTCCTCGTCTTCGCGGTGGTCTTCCGCGTCCTGCCCTCCGGCGGCCGGGTGCCCTTGCTGGCGGCGCCCGACCTCTCCGTGCAGTACCTGCTGCTGCCCTCGCTCTGCCTCGCCCTGCCCAGCGCCGCCGTCCTCGGCCGCTACCTCAAGGACGGCATCGAGCGGACCCTCGGCGAGGACTACATCCGTACCGCCACCGCCGCGGGCGTCGCGCCCCGCCGGCTGCTCTGGCGGCACGCCCTGCCCAACGCCCTGCCACCGGTCGTCACCGTCCTCGGCATGCAGATCGGCCAGCTCCTCGGCGGCGCGGTACTCGTGGAGGCCATCTTCGCCTGGCCGGGCCTCGGCCAGCTCGCCGAACAGGGCCTCATCCGCCGCGACTACCCCGTCGTCCAGGACCTGCTGCTCCTCCTGGTCACCGTCTTCGTCCTCGTCCAGCTGCTCACCGACCTCGTCTACGCCTGGCTCGACCCCCGGATCAGGTGGGAGTGACCGCCATGACCACCACCACACCGCCCCCCGGCGCCGCCCCGAGCGCCGCGCCCGCCACCGGCAGGGCCGCACCGGCCCGCCGCCACTCGTACCTGGCCGCGCTGCGCACCCCGCGCGGTCTCACCGGCCTCGCCCTCGTCGCACTGATCGTGCTCGGCGGACTCCTCGCACCCCTGTTGACCGGCCACGACCCCACCGAGCAGAGCGGCCTCGGCCTCGCCGCGCCCGGTGCCGCAGGGCACCCGCTCGGCACCGACGACCTCGGCCGCGACCTGCTCGCCCGGGTGCTGTACGGCATCCGCACCGACCTGGGCGTCATCGCCCTGGCCGTACCGCTCGGCGCCCTGCTCGGCTGCCTCTGCGCACTGCCGGCGGCCGCCCACCCGGTCGCCGACACCGCCGTACAGCGGATCTTCGACCTGATCCTGGCCTTCCCCGGGCTGATCCTCGCGCTCGCCGTCACCGCCGTGCTGGGACCGGGGCGGCTTCCCGTCGTCCTCGTGATCGCCCTCGCCGAGATCCCCGTCTTCGGCCGTCAGCTGCGCGGCGGCATCCTCGTCCAGCGGGCACGCGAGTACGTCGTCGCGGCGCGCGTCGGCGGGACCTCCGCTCCCCGCGCGCTGGTCCGGCACGTTCTGCCCAACGCGGCCGACCCGCTCGTGGTGCAGCTCGCGCTCTCGCTCACCGTCGCCGTCTTCCTGGAGGGCGCGATGAGCTTCCTCGGCGTCGGCGTCCGGCCCCCCGAACCCACCCTCGGCAGCGTGCTGAGCCAGTCCATGCCCTACCTCTCCGACGCCCCGCAGTACGCCGCCGGGCCACTGCTCGCCGTGACCGCACTCGTCCTCGGGCTGTCCCTCCTGGCCGACGCCCTGAACCGGGAGATACGCCGATGACCACCACCCAGGCCGGCCCCCTGGCCGGTGAACGGGCCGCACCGGCCGGCGCCGAACTGCTCGAAGTGCGCGACCTCTCCGTCGAGTTCACCGGTCCCGACGGCAGCCCGGTACGCGCCGTACACGAGGTCTCCTTCACCCTGCGGCGCGGCGAGACCCTGGCCGTCGTCGGCGAGTCCGGCTCCGGCAAGTCGACGACGGCGTTCGCGGTGTCCCGGATGCTGCCCGGCACCGGACGCGTCACCGGCGGCTCGGTACGCCTCGACGGCGAGGACCTGGCGACGGCCGGCGAACGGCGGCTGCGCGCCGTCCGCGGCGCCCGCATCGGCATGATCTTCCAGGATCCGATGACCTCCCTGAACCCGGTGCTCACCGCGGGAACCCACCTCGATGAGGTGCTGCGCGCCCACGGCTACGGCGACCGGGCCGCGCGCCGCGCCCGCGCCGCCGAACTCCTCGGCCTGGTCGGCATCCCCGACCCCGAGAGCCGGCTGGACGACCACCCGCACCGTTTCTCCGGGGGCCAGCGCCAGCGCATCCTCATTGCCATGGCACTCGCCGGTGAACCCGACGTCCTGATCGCCGACGAACCCACCACCGCGCTCGACGCCACCGTCCAGGACCAGATCCTCACCCTGCTCACCGACCTGAACCGACGCACCCGGACCGCTCTCGTCCTCATCTCCCACAACATGGGCGTGGTGGCCCGCACCTGCGACCGCGTCCTGGTGATGTACGGCGGATCCGTCGTCGAGGACGGCCCCACCGACCAGGTACTCACCCATCCGCGGCACCCCTACACCGCCGGGCTGCTCGCCGCCGTACCGCGGCTCTCCGCGCCCTCGGGCACCCGCCTGACCGGCATCCCCGGCAGCCCGCCCGACCCCGCGCGGCCGCCGGCCGGCTGCGCCTTCGCGGAGCGCTGCCCGCTGGCCGAGGACGACTGCCGCACCACCCGGCCCCCGCTGGTCACCGTCGCCGCGGGGCGGCGCGCCGCCTGCCCGCCCGCCGCCTCGCGGACGGAACCGCTGTACGACCCCGCCCCGGCCGCACGCATCGACCGTCCGGCGCCCGGTGCGACCGTGCTGGAAGGGGAAGGCCTGCGCAAGGTGTACGGAGGGCGCGGGCGCACCGGCCGCGGAACGGCCTTCACCGCCCTGGACGGGGTGTCGCTCAGCCTCGCGGCGGGGGAGACCCTCGGCATCGTCGGCGAGTCCGGCTCGGGCAAGTCGACGCTCGCCCGGGTCCTGGCGCACGCGCACCCGTCGGACGGCGGCACGCTGCGGCTGCGCGGCCAGGACATCACCCGGCCGTCACGCGCCGGGCTGCGCGAGGTGCGGCGCGCCGTACAGATGGTCTTCCAGGACCCGTACGCCTCGCTCAACCCCCGCATGACAGTGGGTCAGATCGTGGCCGAACCGCTGATCGCCCTCGGCCTCGGCGACCGGCGGGCCCGGGAGGCGCGGGTCGCCGAGCTGCTCCGGCAGGTCGGCCTCGACCCGTCGGCGGCCGCCCGGCACCCGCGCGCCTTCTCCGGCGGCCAGCGGCAGCGCATCGGCATCGCCCGCGCCCTGGCGCCCGAACCCACCGTCCTCATCTGCGACGAACCCGTCTCCGCACTCGATGTCTCCGTACAGGCGCAGATCGTCAACCTCCTCGGCGACCTCCAGCGGGACCTCGGTCTCGCGCTGGTCTTCATCGCCCACGACCTCGCCGTGGTCCGGCAGGTCAGCCACCGCATCGCGGTGATGCACAACGGGCGGATCGTGGAGACGGGCGACGCGGACGAGATCTGCGAGCATCCGCGCGACCCGTACACCCGGGCGCTGCTGGCCGCGGCGCCCGAGCCCGTACCCGTGCCCGTTGTGCGGCGCTAGTCGCGGACGGTCAGGTCACGTCGGTCACCTGCCACCGCTGGTTGGCACCGGAGTTGGGCTGCCAACTGGTGACGGCGGCACCGTCGTGCGTGGCCTGGCCGCCGACTTCGAGGAGCTTGCCGGTGGCGGCGTTGACCAGCGTCCAGGTGCCGTCACCAGTGTCGACATGGTCCACTGGGCGGCCGCGTCGCGCGGGCCGGTGCCGCGTTCGAGGACCGGTACGTCGTCCCGGACGGCCAGGCGCCTGTCGCCCGCCGCGTCGGTGAAGACGTACCGCTGCCGGTTGCTGTGGTCACCGCCGCTGATCTGCCGTAGCCGCCACCGCTGCCCGGCGCCGGACTCGGCAGCGCTCCGGATCACCAGGCGCGTGCCGTCGTCGGCGACGGTGAGCCGCTTGCCGCTCTGCGCGCCGGTCAGCTCGTACGTATGCCCCTTGCGCAGCAGCGGTGCGTCCGGCGCGACGCCGCTCACGCCGTCGGAGTTCCACGGGCCGGGGGAGTAGGAGTCGGCGAGCCTGTCGGCGCGGTGACCTGTTTTTGGGCGGCGCCGTCGTCGCCGGAGCCGCCGCAGGCGGCCGCCCCGAGGACGAGGGCGCAGGCGAGTGCCGCGCCTCTCAGCAGGTGGCGAGAGGAGAGGGCGTATGCGGGCATCGTGTGGTCACTCCTTGACGCTGCCGGCGGCGAGGCCGGACTGCCAGTACTTCTGGAGCAGCAGGAAGGCGGCGATCAGCGGCACGATCGTGAGCAGCGAGCCGGTGACGACCAGGTGGAAGACGGCCTCGCCGCCGGCCGTGGCGGCCTGGACGTTCCAGCTGTTCAGGCCGAGGGTGAGCGGGTACCGGTCCGGGTCCTTCGGCATGATCAGCGGCAGGAAGTAGTTGTTCCAGGTCGCCACCGTGGTGAACAGCAGGACCGTGACGGTGCCGCATCACACTCGTACCGACCCGCCTCGTGGTGCGGGAGAGCACGGCGCCACCGCCGGGGACGTAGCCGGAACCGGCCGCCTACGCGGCCGCCGCCCCGACCAGGGTGCGTGACCGGCTGCGGAGCGCGGCCCACGGCTGGTAGCGCCCACCCCACTCGTCACCCCGCGTCACCCCACGCGGCTGCACCCATTCGGGCGTGCCGTCCCGTCCGGCTGATACCCGTCGCGATTGGCGGGCACCCGGTCCACACCACCCCGACCTGCCGACCCGCTACCCGCAGCACCGCACACACGTGAGGCGACACAGTGACCTCGACCCCGAACTCCGGCGCCGGCACCCCCCGGCGACTTCCCACGGCCACCCACTGGGGCAACTACGAGGTCGTCACGGACGGTGACGGCGGCATCGACAAGCTGGAGCCCGCGGCGGACGACCCCCGCCCCTCGCACATCGGACGGGGCGTCGCGGACGCCCACCACGCGCGCAACCGGATCCTCCAGCCGATGGTGCGCCGGGGCTGGCTGGAGCACGGACCGCGGTACGACGGCGGCGGCCGGGGCGCGGAGCCCTTCGTCCCCGTCTCCTGGGACGAGGCGGGCAGCCTGATCGCCACCGAGCTGGACCGGGTGCGCGAGACGTACGGCAACGAGGCGATCTACGGCGGGTCGTACGGCTGGGGGAGCGCCGGGCGGTTCCACCACGCGCAGAGCCAGGTGCACCGCTTCCTGAACGTGCTCGGCGGCTTCACCTCCTCCGTCGGGTCGTACAGCGCCGCGGCCATGGAAGCGGTCATGCCGCATGTGATCGGCGGCGGGCCGTGGAACGCCGTCGCGCAGAACCCCCTGTGGCGGGAGATAGCCGACCACGGTGAGCTGGTCGTCTCCTTCGGCGGGCTGGCCGCCAAGAACGCCCAGGCCAACTCCGGCGGGGTCGGCCGCCATCAGGCGGTGGACTGGCAGCGGCGGTGCCGGGACAACGGCGTGGCGTTCGTGAACGTCTCGCCGTGGCGGTCGGACGCGCACGAGGCGCTCGGCGCCGACTGGGTGCCGCTGCGGCCCAACACCGATGTCCCGCTGATGCTCGCGCTGGCCCACGTACTGATCACGGAGGGGCTGCACGACGCGGACTTCATGGTGCGCTGCTGCACGGGCTTCGAGGTCTTCGAGCGGTACGTCCTGGGCCGGAGCGACGGCGTCGCCAAGGATCCGGCCTGGGCCGCGGAGCTCACCGGCGTCGCCCCCGCGACCGTCGTCGGCCTGGCCCGGCGGATCGCCCGCCACCGGACCGTCATCAACGTCAGCTTCTCGGTGCAGCGGCAGGACCACGGCGAGCAGCCGTACTGGACGGCCACCGTACTGGCGGCCCTCTCCGGCTCGATGGGGCGCCCGGGCGGCGGCTTCGCGGCCGCGCTGGGCATCTCGCAGACCGGTGTGGAACGCGAGCGCCACGCCATCGCGTCGCTGCCGCAGGGTCACAACGCGGTCGGGACGTTCATCCCGGTCGCGCGCGTCGCCGACATGCTGCTGCACCCCGGCGAGCCCTTCGACTACGACGGCCGCCGGCTGCGCTACCCGGACATCCGCCTCGTCTACTGGGCGGGCGGGAACCCCTTCCACCACCACCAGGACCTGAACCGGCTGGTCCGCGCGTGGCAGCGGCCGGAGACCGTCATCTGCCACGAGCCCTGGTGGAACCCGCTCGCGCGGCACTGCGACATCGTCCTGCCCGCCGCGACCATGCTGGAACGCAACGACTTCGCCGCCGGCAAGACCGACCTGTCGCTCTCCGCGATGCACCGGGCGGCCGAGCCCCCGGGGGAGAGCCGTACCGACTACGACGCGTTCAGCGAGATCGCGAGGAAACTGGGGATGGAGAAGGAGTTCACCGAGGGGCGGACCGCCGACGAGTGGGTCGAGGAACTGTACGAGCGCACCCGCGCCCGGCTGGCGGAGACGGGCGTGGAGCTACCGGCCTTCGCGGACTTCTGGGCGGCGGGCCGGGACCCGGAGACGAGCCGGGGCCGGGACCGGGGCCGTGAGGACGGTCATGTCATCACGCCGCCGGTGCCCGACGGGCCGAACCAGTTCCAGCTGCTGCGCGAGGACCCCCGCGCCCATCCGCTCGCCACGCCGTCGGGCCGCATCGAGGTATTCTCCCGGACGGTCGCCGACTTCGGCTACGACGACTGCCCCGGCCACCCGGTGTGGCTGGAGCCCCGCGAATGGCGGGGCGGCACCCGGCAGCGCCACCCCTTCGACCTCATCTCGCCGCAGCCGGCGAACCGGCTGCACAGCCAGTACGACCACGGTGCGCACAGCAGGTCCGGCAAGATCCACGAGCGCGAACCCGTGACGGTCAACCGCCAGGACGCTGCGGCCCGCGGGATCAGCGACGGCGACGTGGTGCGCCTCTTCAACGACCGAGGCGCGTGCCTGGCCGGTGCCGCACTCTCCGACGACATCCGGCCCGGCGTCCTCGCCCTGCCGACCGGCGCCTGGTACGACCCGGCCGACGCGCGGACCGCCGGCAGCCTGGACAAGCACGGCAACCCCAACGTGCTCACCCGCGACCTCGGCACCTCCCGCCTCGCACAAGGCCCGACATCCGGCACCACCCTCGTCGGCATCGAGCGCTACGACGGCGAACCGCTCCCGGTAACGGCCTTCGACCCCGCTCCGGTCGGGCCCTGAGGGCCGCCCCGGGGACCGCCCCCAGGACTCCCGCGCCGGAGGCCCCGTATCCGAACCGCCCCCGGAGCGTCAGACGTTGACGCCGAAGTCGGCGGCGATGCCGGCGAGGCCGGAGGCGTAGCCCTGGCCGACGGCACGGAACTTCCACTCCGCGCCGTGCCGGTACAGCTCGCCGAAGACCATCGCGGTCTCCGTGGCGGCGTCCTCGCTGAGGTCGTAGCGGGCGATCTCCTGGCCGTCGGCCTGGTTGACCACCCGGATGTAGGCGTTGCGCACCTGGCCGAAGTTCTGCGCGCGGGCCTCGGCGTCGTGGATGGAGACCGGGAAGACGACGCTCGCCACGTCCGCGGGCACGGCGGCGAGGTTCACCTTGATCTGCTCGTCGTCGCCCTCGCCCTCGCCGGTGAGGTTGTCGCCGGTGTGCTCGACCGAGCCGTCCGGGCTCTTGAGGTTGTTGTAGAAGACGAAGTGCTGGTCGGAGCCGACCTTGCCGGACGTGTCGCACAACAGGGCGCTGGCGTCGAGGTCGTGGTCGGTGCCCGTCGTGGTGCGCACGTCCCAGCCCAGGCCGATGACGACCGCGGTCAGCCCCGGTGCTTCCTTGCTGAGTGAGACATTGCCGCCCTTGGCCAGGGTAATCGCCACGTCGTTCTCCTCCGCTGGTGGTCTGTTGGTGGTCTGTTGGTGGTCTGCGATGCGCCAATTAAATCTACAGCACTGTAGAAGTTAACCGTGAGGGCCCCCGAGTGCGCCGCCGTCCCCATGAGAAGGTGAACTCTTCCACGCGACCATGAGGAGGCGGCGATGGACGAGGCGACGGCGGTCTTCCTCAAGGCACTCGCGAGCGACACCCGGCAGCAGATGCTGGCCCAGTTCTCGGGCGTCGGCGAACTCACCGCCGGCGAGATCGCCGAACGCAGCGGGCTGCGGCCCTCCACCGCCTCCGAGCACCTGCGTCTGCTGCACCGCGGCGGGCTGGTCGACGCCCGCAAGGAGGGCAAGCAGATCTACTACCGGATCGACAGCCCCGCGGTGGACCACCGGCTGTCGGTGCTGCGCGACTACCTCGACCACTGCCGGATACCGCCGACGGACCCGGGGGACGCGCAGGGGCCCGCGGACGCCCATGCCCCCGACAGCGGCCGGACGACGGGCGGCCGCCACACGGTATGGAACCGCCTCAAGGGATCGGTGTCGGCCATGCAGGCGCAGCTCGTGGCGCGCAAGAACGAGCTGCGGAGCGGTGCGTTCCGTGACGCGAGCATGGCCATGTGCGCGCTGGTAGCGGCCGCGGACGGCATCATCGACCCGGCGGAACGGCGCCGGGTCGCGCAGCTGATCGCCACCAACGAGGTGCTGCAGAACTTCGCGGCGGACGACCTCCAGCGCCGCTTCGAGGAGAACCTCGACCGGCTGACCCCCGACTTCCGCGCGGGCACGGCCGCCGTACTGCACGAGGTGGCCAGGGTGAAGAAGCCGTCGGAGGCCCGGGCCGTCGTACAGATCGGCATCGTCATCGGCGTGGCCGACGGCGAGTTCGTCGAGAGCGAGCAGGCAGTCGTGCGCGAGGCCTGCCGGACGCTGGGGCTGGCACCGCGGGAATTCGGCCTGTGAGCGGCCGGTGAACGGCCTGTGGGCCCCGGCCGGGACCCACAGACGGCAGGCTCAGCGGCGTACGCGGCAGGGGCAGCGGCGGTCCGCGCGCTCAGGCCCTACGCCGCAGTGTCAGCGGCGTACCAGGGCGCGTTCCATGAGCATCACCCCGAGGGCCGCCACGGCGACCTGGATGCCCCACTCGATCCAGTCGACACCCCTGGTGTCGGCGACGCCGAGACCCATCGCGATCCACGCGCCGACGAAGGCCGCGACGATGCCGATGAGCATCGTCCAGAGAATGCCGATGTGCTGGCGCCCGGGGACGACGAGCCTGCCCAGGGCACCGATGACAATGCCGATCACGATGGCGCCGATGATGCTTGAAGCTTCCATGCTCGATCTCCCGTCGCCCGGCTTGTGCCATGACGTGTGCCCCCGGGATCCGCTCCCAGTCGTCCCGCCCCACAGGCGCCGGCGTACGAGGAAGGCGGTAAAGCAGCGATGACGCAGACCGACGACACCGTGCGCCTGGTGCGCGAAGTGCTCGGCCCGGACGCCGTCGTGGGCATCTACCTGCACGGTTCCGCCGTGCTGGGCCGTACGCGGCCGTACAGCGATCTCGACCTGCTCGTCGTGTCGCGGCGCCGCATGACGCAGCCGGAACGGCGGGCCCTGACCGACGGCCTGCGGGCGCTCTCAGCGCCGACGGACGAGCCCGGCCCCCTCCGGCCCGTCGAACTCACCGTCGTCGTGCAGGACGACGTCCGTCCCTGGCGCTACCCGCCCCGCTGCGAATTCCAGTACGGCGAGTGGCTGCGCGCCGAGTTCGCACGCGGCCTGCTGCCGCAGCCGGCACCGAGCCCCGACCTCGCCCCGCTGATCACCATGACGCTCCAGGGCAACACGCCACTCTCCGGGCCACCCCCGGCCCGCGTCCTCGCCCCGGTCCCGCCCGCCGACCTCCGCCGCGCGCTGGTCGCCGGCGTACCGGAACTCCTGGCCGACCTCGAACAGGACACCCGCAACGTCGTCCTGACCCTCGCCCGCATCTGGCACACGCTCGCCACCGGCACCCTCACCACCAAGGACGCGGCGGCCGACTGGGCCCTGACCCGCCTCCCTCCGGAACACCACCCCGTACCCACCCGCGCCCGCGACATCTACCTGGGCCACACCCCCGACCACTGGCCCGACCTCCAGCCCCACCTCCACCCGTACGCCACCCATGTCACCACCGAAATCACCCACTTGACCGGGGGAGACGCGTAGCCGCCGACTGATCGGATGACGCGGATGCGAGGGGCGCCGGGGCGGCCGTCCGGCGCCACGGCAGGCGGCCCTGGGTGGCGGCGAGTACGGCGCCGCAGAGGAGGACCGTCGCGCCCGCTGCCTGTACCGGGCCGAAGGACTCGTCGAGGAAGAGGGTGCCGCAGAGGGTGTTGACCACCGGGACGGTGAACATCATCAGGGAGGCCCGGGCAGGGCCCACCGCGCCCACGCCGCGGTAGTAGAGGAGGTTGGCGATCGCGGCTGCGCCCAGGGCCAGGAACAGCGCGTTCAGCCAGACGCCCGGTGGCAGTTCGGCCCAGTGCACGTCCGGTACGGCGGGCGCCGCGACCAGGCCGAGCAGTACGGCGCCCGCGCAGGTGGCGTACGTCGTGGCGCGCAGGGGGTCGACGCCGGCGAGCACCCGCGGTCCCGCGAGCGTGTACGCGGCCCAGCATCCCGCGCTGAGCAGGAACAGCGCGTCCCCGGCGAGCCGTGCCGGGCTCCCCTGCGCGCTGCCGCCCGCGCCGAGGAAGAAGATCGCCGCTCCGGTGAGCCCGAGCGCCAGTCCCGCCAGCCGCGCCCACGAGGCCCGTTCGCGCTTGGTGACCAGCAGGAACAGGCTGGTGAGTACCGGGCTCATGACGGGGATCAGAATTCCGGCGTCGAGCGAGGGCGCGAGCGAAAGTCCCCAGAAGAACGCGCTGTTGTAGGCGAAGACGCCTAGGACGCCCGCCAGGGCCGCGCGTCGGCCCGCGCCCCGCGGTGCCCGTGCCGCCGCCCGCCGGTCGCCCAGGAAGTACAGCGCCACCAGCAGGGCGAGCGCGGCACCGCCGAAGCGCAGCAACGCGGCGACGGAGTGCGGTACGTACGCCACCACCGACTTGGAACTGGCGAAGGCGCTGCCCCACAGCACCATCGTCACCGACAACATCAAATACGGGCTGTGCGCGCCCTTCTTCGCTGGCATGCCCCGACTCTGGCGCCCGGCACCCGGCCCCGTCTTGAACGCTGGTGCGCGCCCGGCGGCCGACCCGGCCGGGCGGCGCCGCCGCGCCGGTCACGGGCCATAATGCGGCCATGGCGACGCGCGGCAGCTGGGTGCGGTACTGGCGGGACGGCACCCGTCCCGTGGAGGCCATGCACGCGCACTTCCGCGACCACGTCTACCCGCCGCACAGCCACGACACGTACTCCTTCGGCATCACCGACGCCGGCGCGCAGCGCTTCCGCTGCCGGGGCGGGGCCCACACCAGCGGCGCGGGGATGGTGATGGCGTTCAACCCGGACGAGGTGCACGACGGCCGGGCCGCGGCCGAGCTGGGCTACCAGTACCGCATCGTGCACCTCGGCCCCGCCGTGGTGAGCGACGTACTCGCCGACGCCACCGACGGCCGGTCCGGCGCTCTGCCGCTGTTCCCGCACCCCGTGCTGACGGACCCGCAGCTCGCGGACGCGCTCGCCCGGCTGCACGCCGCGCTGGCGGGCACCACCGACCCGCTCGTCCGCGACGAGCGCCTGACCGCCGCCGTCATCGCGATGACCCGCCGCGGCACCACCGCGGCCCGGCCCGCCGCGTTCGCCGTCCGTACGCCGGCCGACCGGGCACGGCGCCAGGCGGCCCGCCGGGCGCGCGCGTTCCTGGACGAGCGGTACCTGGACCCCGTGCCCGCCGAGCGGCTGGCGGCGGCCGCCGGCTGCAGCCGGTTCGCGCTCTACCGCGCCTTCCGCACCGAGTACGGCCTCGCCCCCAGCGACTACCAGCGCCAACTGCGCCTGCGCCGGGCCCGTTCCCTGCTGTGGGCGGGTGCGACCCCGGCCGACGCGGCGGCCGCCACCGGCTTCGCCGACCAGCCCCACTTCACCCGCTGGTTCCAGCGCGTGTACGGGGTGACCCCGGCCGTCTTCCGCGGCTGACCCGCGAGCGCCGCGGGGCGCGCCCGAGGCCCCGCGCCCGATCGGGTGACGGTACGCCAGGGACCTGGATCGTCACCAAGGTCGTTTGCCCGCGTGCATGTGGGTAGACGGGGGCCGGTGGGAGCTTACGGTACGCACGGCACGCGAGCTGGCAAACTGTGCCCAGTGGGGCAAAACGGCAATAGGATGACGAAAGCGTGCCAGTCTCTGCGGTCATCCACGCTCCGGACGGCACCCGCCGACGCCACCCGACCCGACGACGAGTACGCGGAGCCATGAAACACGGGCAGAACGAACGATCCAGGCAAGCGCGCAAGGGAACGCAGTCCGCCGGGTACGGATCGGGCAGCGTACGGACCGAGCGCATGGTGCGCACGCTGCTCCGCCGACGCAAGAACTCGGTGGACCCCGAGGACGTCACCGTCGTCGACAAACCCCAGGTCAGACGGGCCGTTTCGGCGGCGGCGCTGGGCAACACCATGGAGTGGTTCGACTTCGGCGTCTACGCCTATGTCGCGTCCACCCTCGGCAAGGTCTTCTTCCCCTCCAGCTCGCCCGGCGCGCAGGTCATCTCCACCTTCGCCACGTTCGCCGCGGCCTTCCTGGTGCGGCCGCTCGGCGGCCTGGTCTTCGGGCCGCTGGGTGACCGCATCGGCCGGCAGCGGGTGCTCGCCGCCACCATGATCATGATGGCGATCAGCACCTTCGCGGTGGGTTTCCTGCCGAGTTACAGCACCATCGGCCTGGCGGCCCCGATACTGCTTCTCCTCTGCCGACTGGTGCAGGGCTTCTCGACCGGCGGCGAGTACGCGGGCGCCACGACGTACATCGCGGAGTACTCACCCGACCGCAAGCGCGGCTTCCTCGGCAGCTGGCTCGACTTCGGCACCTTCGTCGGCTACTCGCTCGGCTCCTCCCTCGTCACCGTCCTGACCGCCGTGCTCAGCGACGAGCAGATGCTCTCCTGGGGCTGGCGCATCCCCTTCTACGTCGCCGGGCCGCTCGGCCTGATCGGCCTCTACATGCGGATGAAGCTGGAGGAGACCCCGGCCTTCCAGGAGGTCGAGGCCAAGCACAAGGCGGCGGCGGAGCAGGGCGGCTCGCTGGAGGAGGACCCGGTCGAACAGGCCCGGATGTCCGGCAAGGGCCGTCTGAAGGAGCTGTTCACCCACCACTGGGAGGCCATGCTCATCTGCATGGGCCTGGTGCTGCTCTACAACGTGACCAACTACATGGTCACGTCCTACTTGCCCACCTACATGACCAGCACCCTCGGCGAACCGAGCCTGACCGCCCAGCTGCTCGTCCTCGGCACGATGGTCCTGGTCGTCCTGACGATCACCACCGTCGGACGGTACTCGGACCGCTTCGGGCGCCGGCCGATGTTCCTGTGGGCGGGCGCGGCGATGGTCGTCCTGGCCATCCCGGCGTTCCTGCTCATCAAGCAGGGCGGCATCCTTTTCCCGGCCCTGGGCTGCGTCATCCTCGGCCTGCTGCTCGTCTGCTTCGCGGGGACGAGCGCGTCCACGCTGCCCGCGCTCTTCCCCACGCACCTGCGGTACGGCGGCCTCTCCGTCGCCTTCAACGTCTCCGTCTCGATCTTCGGCGGTACGACCCCGCTGGTCGCCTCGGCGCTGGTGGAGTCCACGGGCGACAAGATGGTGCCCGCTTACTACTTGATGGCGGCGGGCGTCATCGGCGTCATCTCGGCGTTCTTCCTGCACGAAACGGCGGGCAAGCCGCTGCGCGGCTCCTCGCACATGGTCGAGGACGAGCACCAGGCCCGCCAGCTGGTCGCCCGCAGCCGTACCCGTGCGGGCCGCCGCGCCCGCGACGTCTGGATCGGTCTCCGGCACGGCCGCCTGCCGCGGCACCACGACCGGAACGACGACGAGTAGCCCGATAACCGCATAAGTTCCCCCTCCCTGTGCCCGCCGGTCCTTGCCCGACCGGCGGGCACGGATGTACTTGAGGGCAGAGTGCGTACGGGTGGCGCGGCCGGGCGGGGACGGGGGCCGGTCAAGGGGCTACGGTGGCCGGTGGGACCGCGGCGGCCGAACGGCATGCCGCGGTCAAACGCATGCGCCAGCAGGAAAGTGAGTGGGACTTGGTTACGCGTCGGCGTCTTCTGGCACTGTCGGGCGGGGCTCTGGGAGCCCTCGTAGCCGCGGGGTGCTCGACCGGTGGGAAACGGTCCGCGGGGCACGATGCCGGGCAGGCCGCCAGTCACGACACCGGCCAGGACGTCGCCGGAAGAAGCGCGACCGCGGCGCCGAGCGGCGCACTGGGCGCGAACTTCAACGAGGACCCCGACAGCGTGACGTTCGACGAACTGGGCGACCTGTCCGCCGGCTGGCTCCGCGGATTCGTGCCGATGCCCGAAGTCAAGGCCGACGCTGCCGAGCAGCGGGCGGTCAAGAAGCTGCTCGACGCCCAGCGCCAGGGCTACCGCACGGTGCTGTCGCTGAAGTTCCCGTACAACACCCGGCCGCTGCCCCGGCCCGACAGTCCGGAGATGACCGCGGAACTGGACCGGGTCGACCGGGTCCTGCACACCGTCCTCGACACCGTCGACGTCCTCGCCATCGGCAACGAGCCGTTCATCGAAAGCCTCCAGCCGGACCGCGACTCGGGAGCGCTCAACGCGTTCTACGAGAAGGTCGCCGCGCACGTCATCGCGTACCGCAAGAAGCACTTCCCCAAGGGCTGCCGGACCCGCCTCTACATGGGCGCGCTCAACTTCCTCGACCAGCCGGACAAGCACACGAAGGCCACTGACCGCTGGCTGGCCTACGCGCGCGCCACACCGGAGATCGAGGGCGCGGACATCCACCCCCACGTGGACGGTCCCGAGGCGGTCCAGGCCTACCTCGACTACACGCTGCCCCGGCTGCGCAAGGACCAGAAGTTCCTGGTCACCGAGTTCTCCCTGGTGCGACTGTGGAAGCAGCACCTGACGGACACCGTCCCGGCCGAGTACGCGAGCCGCTACCGCCTCGCGCCGGACACCCCGGTGTGGCAGGCGATCAAGGACGCCCTCGCGCACCCCGTGCCGGAGCAGCAGTGGCACGACTTCCTCTCCATGAGCCCCTGGTTCGAGAACCACAAGCATTT
Source organism: Streptomyces sp. NPDC047117 (assembly GCF_040643545.1). Classification (NCBI taxonomy): domain Bacteria; kingdom Bacillati; phylum Actinomycetota; class Actinomycetes; order Kitasatosporales; family Streptomycetaceae; genus Streptomyces; species Streptomyces sp. NPDC047117. The sequence continues at coordinate 44,894 of NZ_JBEYUN010000009.1, forward strand.
CCTGCGCAACCAGGTGCAGAAGTTCCGGAACACCGGGCGCCTCGCCGTGGCCACCTACGGCGTGACCCAGGCCGCCGCCATGGCACAGGACTTCGGGCCCCAGAAGGACCCGTGGCTGCTGAACAGCCTCTACGCCAACCGCACCGTCGAGCGGCCGGCCGGCGGCCTGCCGGCCCACAACTACGGCTTCTTCGACGACTTCAAGGCCCTTCAGCGCCCGCAGGACCGCAGGCCGGTCAAGAAGCCCTGACGCGCACGAAGGCGGCGCCTCGCCACCGGATCATTGCCGGAGGCGGGGCGCCGCGGCGAACTCCACGAAGGCCGCCCATCCGGCAGGGGCTATGGACAACACCGGCCCCGCCTTGTCCTTCGAGTCTCGGACGTGGACCTTGTCCGCGCGTTGCGCCACCTCTACGCATTCGCCGCCCGAGCCGGTGCTGTAGCTGCTCTTGAACCAAGCCGACTCGCGTCGGGCTGCCTGTCCGGTCTTTTTGGCGTTCATGCTTCTCCCAGCAAGTTCTCGACAAAGGCCAGTGATTCGCGGGGCGGGAGCGCCTGTGCCCGGAGGAGGCCGTACTGCTCCTCGATCTCCCGGACCGACGTCCGATCGGTGTAGAGGCGGCTGTCCTTGTAGGCCTCCACGTACGCGATCCTCTGCCCTTTCCCCGTCTCGATCAAGGTGAAAGGACCTTCGAGCCCGGCGTGCTCTTCACGCTCGATCGGCATGACCTGGATTTCGACGTTGCGGCGATGCCCATGCATCAGGACCTGCTCCAGTTGTCCCCGCATAACAGAACGTCCCCCCAGGGGGCGCCGCAACACGAACTCCTCAACGACAAAGCTGATGGTGGGCAGCGGCACGTGGGAGAAGACCTCTTGGCGTGCCAACCGCGCCGCGACCCGCTGGTCTACGGTCTCCTCGTCGAGCAGCGGTCGCCACATGGCGAACACCGCACGCGCGTAATCCTCCGTCTGAAGCAGGCCAGGAACGGCCTTGGTCGCGTACACATGGAGGGCAACCGCTCTCGCCTCCAACCGCGCCGCATCGCGGAAGAACGCCGGGTACTGCGCTCGCGCGACCTCCTCCTTGCCGGCCTTCAGGACGCCGCCCGCGTCCAGTACGTCGTCCACCGTGTCGATGAACTTCGGCGGCGGGATGCGGCGGCCCTGCTCGAACGAGGCGATTGTGGACGCGGAGTACCCGGTCAGCGATCCGAGCCGGGACCGCTCCATCCCCGCGCGCAGACGGCACAGTTTCAGCTGCTGTCCGAAGACGTGCAGCGTGCCCGAACCGGGTTCGTACTCGTGCTCGCCTTCGTCCTCGTGCCCCGACGGCTGCTGATCGTCCATGTGCCGACCCTTCCGCACCGTTGCGAGCCACACGTTCGTAGCCCCAACGCGCAGCTCCGTCCACGGGCACGCTTCGTGCCGCGTACAAGACCTGCGCCGACGCGTACAGCCCGTACCCGTCGGCGCGTCCCTGCTGGTCACCGTACGCACACGCCGGGAGGGTCTTCCGCATGAACGGAGCGATTCCTCCTTACGTGACAGCGGGACAGCAACGTACGGCCGGTGAGCGTGACTTCGGTATGCGGTTCACCTCCACCCCTAGAGGCGCACGCCTCGCACGGCGGCTCGTCTCGCACCGGCTCGACGACTGGGGTCACCCGTACGACTCGACGGCCAACGAGGTGGTGACCCTCATCGCCGCCGAGCTGGCCGCGAACGCCGTGCGGCACGGACACGTACCGGGCCGGGACTTCCACCTCCGGCTCGCTGAAGAGGGCGGCGGCCGACTGCGTGTCGAGGTGACCGACACCCGCGGTGAGCGGATGCCCGATCCGGTCGCCCCGGGCGCCCCGGCCGTCGGCGGTGTGGCCGAGGCTCCGGCGGACGCCGAGTCCGGGCGGGGGCTGCTCCTGGTCGCGGCGCTGTCCGACGCCTGGGGGATGCGGCCGCGCGCCGGGGCACCGGGGAAGACGGTGTGGGCGCGGTTCCGCGTCCGCTGACCAGTCGTGTGCCTGGTGTGTGCCCTTGTCGGACGTCTCGGCATATGCCAAACAGGAAGAAGTAGCGGGGACGGTGAGCCGACGGGGAGGGACGTGCCATGTCGTACGCACGAAGTCAGGGCGGCGGGGGACATCGGGAAGACGACCGGGGTGGCAGCGACAGCGGAAACGGCGGCGGCTCCGTGCCCTCGTCATGGGCCCGGCGCTGTTTCGGCGACGCCGCTGCCGCCCTCGCCGCGGCCATACCCGAGCGGCTGCTCCGTGCCCACGAGCGGGCCCTCGCCGCGCATATCGGGGCGGGGCTGAAGCGGCACGGCCCGTACGGGCGGACCCTGCTGGAGGCCGCGCGCGAAGAGCTTGCCGAGGGCGCTCAGGCCCTGGGCGGGGACGCCCGCGAGCTGCACGGATACACCTACGCCGTGCTCAACGACCACGTGCTGTTCCCGTACAAGTACGCGGACCGACCGCTTCCGCTGGACCGGGCGCGGATGCCGCACGCGTCCGTGACCCGGCAGCGGCTGTACCACGCGCACGGCCCCGAGGGGCAGGAGGGGCTGTTCCCGTTGAGCGAGGAGCTGACCACCGAGGAGTACGAGCAACTGCACGAGGCGTTCGAGGAGCTGGGGCGGACGGCCCGGCTGGTGTCCGTGTTCTTCACGGCCGATCCGGAGGGCGGCATTCACACCGTCCACTGGGGCAGCGCCCGGCTGGAGCCGGACCACACCTTCGCATGGGACCCCTCGGAACAGCTGGATCTTCCTGCCCGGACGTAGCTCCGGAACCACCCCAGGACCGCAGGCCGGTCAAGCCGGTCAAGAAGCCGTGACGCGGATCTTGGACTGGCCGTGCCGGCGGGTCTCCCAGTCGTCCATGAAGCGGGCCGTGAGGCCGTGCCGTGCGGCGAGGTCGACGAGCGTCTCGGTGCGGTAGTAGAAGTCCTCGCGCAGGACGTGGTGTTCGGCCCCGGTGGTGCGGTCGAAGGTGAAGTCGAAGAAGCCGCCGGGGGCGAGCACCCGTCCCACGTGCGCCAGGCATTCGTCGATGACCTCCATCGGTGAGTGCGAGAAGACGCTGTGGGCGTGCACGACGTCGAAGTACGCGTCGGGCAGGAAGTCCAGGGTCAGGTTCTGCGTGATGGTCAGGTGCGGGAGCTTGGCCTGGAGGCCCTGCGTGGTCAGCGTCTGCTTGGCGGCGATGAGGATGTCGGGGGAGATGTCGATGCCGTAGTAGTTGCCGGCGTCGAGGTACTCGATGAAGTGCCAGCCGGCGCGGAGGTTGCCGCAGCCGATGTCGAGCATCCGGGACTCCGGCTTCAGGCCGTGCTCGCGGAGGTAGTCGAACTGCATCCGGCCGAGCGCGAGCCAGCGGTCGTGGGTCTGGCTGCCGACGGCGGCCTCGGGGTTGCGCCGGGTGTCGGACGCCATGACCGCCCGGTAGTAGCCGACGTGGTCGGGGTGCTTGAAGGCCAGCCAGCGGTCCCGGGCCGCCCGCTTGACGTACGGGGCGATGCGGTGCGGGTGGCCGACGGCGTAGCGCACCTTGTGGGCGAGGGCGGCGCGGTTGGCGACCAGGTTCTTCTTTGAAGCCATGCTGAGTTCTCCAACGTGAGGCGGATTCGCCGGATGCCGGGGACTATACATGGCACGTATACATGCGGTGTATAGATGGGTGGAGCGGGGTGCTGTGGCGGGCGGGCGTGGACGGCGGGGGCCTCGCGGGCCCCCGCCCGGTGGGTCAGAGCAGGCGGCTGATGGTCGGCATCAGGTCCTGGAAGGTACGGCCGGTGGCGGGTTCGCCGAGGGCGGTCATCTGCCAGGTGGTGCCGGAGCGGTACACCTTGGCCATGATCTGGGCGGTGTGTCGGCCGCCGCCGGTGAGCGTGTAGCGGGCCAGCTCCTCGCCGGTGGACTCGTCGATCAGGCGGCAGTAGGCGTTCTGCACCTCTTCGAAGGTCTGGCCGGTGAAGGAGTTCACCGTGAAGAAGATCTGGTCGACATTGGCGGGAACTCGTCGAAGATCGACCGCGATGGACTCGTCGTCGCCCTGCCCCGTGCCGCCGACGAGGTTGTCGCCGCTGTGCTGGACCGAACCGTCGTTGCTGGTCAGGTGCTGGAAGAAGACGACGTCGACGCCCTGCCCCGCGGCGAAGAGCACCGCCGAGGCGTCCAGGTCGATCTCCCGGGTGCCGGCCAGCTTCGCGAAGAAGCCCTTGCGCTGGGCGGCCTGCCAGCCCAGCCCCATGCGTACCGTGCTGAGCGTGCCGCCGTCGGACTTGCTCAGGCTGATCTGCTGGCCCTTGTTCAGGTTCACGGACATTCGGAGAAGCCTCGCTCGTGTCGGGGTCCCGGCGGTGGTGGAGCCAGGTGCGAATCTACAGCAGTGTAGAGATCCGGAGTCGGCGCCCCAGCCGTTGTCGTACCCCATCGTCCCCCACGCCATCCGGGAGGCCCTGGCGCGCGCCACCCCGCCGGACTGGGATGATCGGGGCATGGCTGAACGTGTGATCGCCGCGTGTGACGGGGCGTCGAAAGGAAATCCCGGCCCGGCCGGCTGGGGCTGGGTCATCGCCGACGAGGCGGGCGAACCCGCCCGCTGGGAGGCGGGCCCGCTGGGCACGGCGACCAACAATGTCGCCGAACTCACCGCCCTGGAGCGGCTGTTGACCGCGGTCGACCCGGACGTCCCGCTGGAGGTCCGGATGGACTCCCAGTACGCGATGAAGGCGGTCACCACCTGGCTGCCCGGCTGGAAGCGCAAGGGCTGGAAGACGTCCGCCGGCAAGCCGGTCGCCAACCAGGAGCTGGTCGTCCGCATCGACGCGCTGCTCACGGCCCGCTCTGTGGACTTCCAGTACGTGCCCGCGCACCAGGTCGGCGGCGACGTCCTGAACGACTTCGCCGACCGCGCAGCCAGCCAGGCCGCCACCGCCCAGGAGCCCGCCGGCAGCGAGCACGGCTCCCCGCACCCGCCGCCGGCGCCCGCCTCGACCCGCCGCCCGGCCGCCCCGAAGTCCTCCGGCGCGGGCGTGAAGGCCTCCACGGGCGCGTCAAAGCGGCGCGGCTCCACCGCTCGTACGCTCAAGGCCAAGTTCCCCGGCCGCTGCCGCTGCGGGCGCGCCTACACGGCCGGCGAGTCCATCGCCAAGAACCCCGAGGGCTGGGGCCACCCGGCCTGCCGCACCGCGGCGGCGGAGGGGTAGCGGAGAGACAGCGGCGCCGGCCTGCCGGCGGCCGGGACGGCGGGTGACGCCCCCTCCGTGGGCGACAGCCCGGACAACTTCGGACATCCAGGGGGCCCGTCATGTCGAACAAGAACGTCGGTGGACCGTCCGCCGGGCCGCGGCCCGGCCAGGACGGCGACGCGCCGCTCACCGCCGCCGGGATCGCCTCGGCCGTACGGGCAGGGGAGCTCAGCGCCGTCGAGGCGGTCACGGCAGCGCTCGCCCGGACCGCGGAGATCGAGCCGGAGCTGCACGCCTTCCACGAGGTGTGGGGCGAAGCGGCACTGGAGCGGGCCGCGGAGGTCGACCGGCTGGTCGCCGCCGGGACGGAGCTGCCCCTCGCGGGGGTGCCGATCGGGGTCAAGGGCGTGCGCGGCGCGCGGTCCGCGGCGGCGCGGGCGCTGGTGGCGGCCGGCTGCGTGCCGGTCGGGGCGACGTCCGTACCGGGGCCCGGCACCCCGTGGCAGACCTGGGGGCTGGGCCGGGGCGGGCGGACCCGTAACCCGTGGCGCGCCGACCGTACGCCCGGCGGCTCGTCGGCCGGTTCCGCCGCGGCGGTCGCGGCCGGGCTCGTACCGCTGGCGACGGGCAGCGACGGCGCGGGCTCGGTGCGCATCCCGGCCGCCTGGTGCGGCGTCTTCGGGCTGAAGGTCACCAACGGCCTGCTGCCCTCGCCGGACCGTACGGGCCTCGCGGCGCCCGGCGTGCTCGCCCGGTCCGCCGCGGACATGGCGGCTTTCTGGCGCGCGGTATCCGGCTCGAACGGGCTGCCCGGCCCGGAGGACGCAGCGTTGCCGCTCGCCGCCGTCTGGTCCGACGACCTGGGGTTCGCGCGGCCGGACCGGGAGCCGGCCGCGATCGCCCACCGGGCGGCCGAGCGGCTCGCCGAGGCGGGCGTCGTCCGCTTCGTGACCGACGAGCCGGTCCGGCTGGCCGACCCCGGGGCCGCCTGGCAGGCGTTGCGGACCCCCGGCGCCGACCCGGCCGCGGCGGAGCGGGTACGGGCGGACAACGACCGGCGGCTCGCCGCGCTCTTCGCCCGTGTGCCCCTCCTGCTCACGCCCGCCACCCCGAATCCGCCGCACGGTCACGAAGGGCCGGGGGAGCGCTACAGCACCGCGCTGACCTGGGCGTTCAACCTCAGTGGGCATCCGGCGGCGAGCATTCCCGCGGGGTTCGGCGCGGACGGCTGCCCGGTGGGGCTCCAGGTCGTGGCCCCGCACGGGGCCGAGCCCCTGCTCCTGGCCGTCGCCGAGGCGGCCGAGCGGGCCGCCGGACTGTGCGCCCCGAGCGTCACGCCGGTGCGCTGAGGAAGTCGAGCAGCGCGGAGTAGAGCCGTACGGGGGCGTCGAGGGGCACCAGATGCCCGGCGTCCGGGATGAGTTCGAGCCGCGCTCCGGGAATCGCCGCCGCCAGTTCGTGCGCCTTGGCCACCGGGATCCAGGTGTCCTCGGTGCCCCAGCAGACGGTGACGGGGAGGTCGATGCCGGGGTACTTGTCCTGGATCTCGTCGGTGTAGCGCTGGTCCGCCTGGGCGATCTGCCGGTAGAAGGCCGCCTGGCCCGCCTCGTCGGACCAGGGGCGCGCCAGTTCCCCGGCCACGTCGTCGTGCAGCCCCCGGTGGCTCGCCGAGCGGATGTACTCGCGTACCAGCCCGAGGTGGAGCGCGGGCGGCAGCTGCTCGAAGACCGGGGAGTGCGCGCCGACCAGCCGGAAGAACGAGGTGCCCCAGGGTGCGAGCGCCACCGGGTCGACCAGCGCCAGCCTGCGGTAGGGGACGCCGTGCAGCAGATGGGCCCGGAGGGAAACGGCCCCGCCGAAGTCGTGCGCGACGACGGACGGCCGGGACAGCTGCCAGTGCTCCAGCAACTCCGTGAAGACCCGGCCCTGGGCCGCCAGCGAGACGTCCTGTTCCGGCCGCTTCTCCGAGGCGCCGTAGCCGGGCATGTCCCAGACGAACACCTGGTAGCGCCGGGCCAGCGCGGGCGCGATCTCCCGCCAGACGTACGAGGAGAAGGGCGTGCCGTGCAGGAGCACCACCGGCTCGGCGTCCTCCGGGCCGAGCCGTTCCCAGCGCACCGTGCCGGCGGTGCTCCGGAAGGTCCTGCTCAACTGCCAGGTGCGGGTCTCGGACAACGGACCGCTCCTTTCGTGCGGGGCGGACGGGGGGCGGGCGAGCCCTTGGACCGTCGGCTCGCCGCTAAGGAGTGTAATTCATTTTACTCCTTACTTGTAGCGCTCCGGGCCGGTGACGTAGGCAAAGTACGCCGCGTGTTCCGCCGTCGGGCAGTGGGCGGCGGGCCCCCGGCCGTCTAGGTTCGGTCCTGCCGCGCACGGCAGCGGACCGACAACAGGAGGTCGCCATGGGGACGTTCACGACGGCGGACGGCACCGAGATCTTCTACAAGGACTGGGGCAGCGGACGTCCCGTCGTCTTCAGCCACGGCTGGCCGCTCAACGCGGACGCCTGGGACCCGCAGTTGCGCCTGGTGGCCGAGCACGGTTACCGCGCCCTCGCGCACGACCGCCGCGGCCACGGGCGCTCCGGGCAGCCGTGGCAGGGCAACGACATGGACACCTACGCGGACGACCTCGCCCGGCTCCTGGAAATCCTCAACCTGCGCGACGTGGTCCTGGTCGGGCACTCCACGGGCGGCGGGGAAGTGGTGCGCTACCTCGGGCGGCACGGCTCGGCGAGGGTCGCCAAGCTCGTACTGCTGGGCGCCGTACCGCCGTTGATGCTCCGCACGGAGGTCAACCCGGAGGGCGCACCGGCCGAGGTGTTCGACTCCCTCCGCGAAGGGGTGCTGCACAACCGCTCGCAGTTCTACCAGGACCTGAGCGCGCCCTTCTACGGTGCGAACCGGCCGGGCGCGGACGTCCCGCAGGGCACGCGGGACGCGTTCTGGCTGATGAGCATGCAGGTCGGAATGAAGGCCGCGTACGACTGCGTGGAGCAGTTCTCCGCGACGGACTTCACGGAGGACCTGCGCGGCATCGACGTCCCCACGCTCATCGCCCACGGGGACGACGACCAGATCGTGCCGATCGGGGCCGCGGCACGCAAGGCGGCCCCGATGGTCAAGGACGCGGTGCTGAAGGTCTACCCCGGTGCGCCGCACGGCCTGACCGGGGAGTACGAGGAGGCCTTCGACCGCGACCTGCTCGCCTTCCTCGAGGACTGAGGCCCAGGGGTCGGCGGTTCAAGGGCCGAGGACGCAACGGCCGGCGGCTCCGGGCTTGGGGACGCACCGGCCGGCGGCCTCAGCCGGGGAGCGTGCCGAGCAGGCGGCGGCACATCTCGGCGCAGCGGCCGGTGGTCTCCGCGCAGATGCGGCAGTGGGCGTGGTGACCGGCCTGCGCGCCGCACAGTTCGTTGCTGCGCTCGCACGCCACCAGGCAGGCCTCCAGCTGGGTGCGGACCAGGGTGTCGGCGGGGCCGCTGCTGCGCGTCAGTACCCGGCGGGTCGTCCCGGCGACGTCGGCGCAGTCCAGGTCACGGCCGATGCCGGACGTCTGCTGCGCGGCGTCGGACCCCGCCAGCATGCCCGTCGCGCAGGCCGTGACGGCCTCTTCGCACTCCTGGAGGACATCGACGGCATCGGCGAGGACGGCACTGTCGAACCCGCCTTTGTCGGTCATCGTGTCGAACAGTTCGCGGGTCTGGAGCATGGCCCCCTCCTCGGTTCGTGCCGAGGCGGCCGACTCCTGCGGTCCTCCGGAGCCGCCTCAGCCTGCCTCCACGCTAGACCCGCGGCGCGTCGCCGGAGCCCCGCTCACGGGAGATTCCGTATGGCCGCCGGGAAGCCGGTGCCGGCCTGCCGGTGGAGGCCATGCGGGGCGCTGCTCCGGGGGCAGGGTGGCCAGGGCCCGCTCGACGGTGGGAAAAGTACGCAGCAGGGCGCCGGTGCCGGTCAGCTGCAGGACGCGGGCGACGTTGGGGCGCACCCTCGCCAGCAGCAGCCTGCCCTGCCGTCGCTCCAGCAGCCATTCGACGCTCAGCAGGCAGTTCAGCCCGCGCGAGTCGCAGAAGGTGAGCGCGGAGCAGTCCAGGACGGCATGGCGGTGCCCGCGGCCCAGGAAGGTGCCGACGGACGCGCGGAACGGCTGCTCGGTAAAGTGATCGAGCTCGCCGCTGATCTGCAGGACCACGCAGTCGTCACCGGAGGAGAGCGCGGTCATCTCCAAGCCGTCGGGGAGCGGCATCTGACTACCTCATCGTGCGGGGGAGTTGTGAGCTACTCTCACGTCGCTGACAGTAGCGGGTCTTGTTCTTGGAAAGCGTGTGATTTCCTGCCAAGCGTGGTAATGGCCGGAATGATGCGCACGGTGATCAGCCAGTGACTCCGCGGGTTTCGTCCGGCGGCACCGTTTCCGGCCCGCATGAGGTATTTCATCCAGGGCACCCGACCCTCCATGGGATTGCTCACGCAATGGGAAGACACGGTGGAGCACTGGGAGCACACTCTGGTCAACAGGGTGTTCCGCAGTGATCCGGTGCAGCTGATCGACGCGCTGCAACGAGAGTGCGACGATCACGCCGTCGTCTGCAGCGAGGACCGGACACTGGTGCCCAACGCCTACGACGTCGAACTCGCCCCGTACGTCCACAAAAGACTCGGCGAACGGGACGAGGTCGTCGCGCAGGCGCTGACCGACACACTGGCCCGGCACGCCGCGGAACACGGCTACGAGTGGGCGGGCCCGCTCACCGTCCACGTCGCCGAGTCGGGCCACTCGCTGCCCAACGGGCGCTACCGCATAACCAGCCAAGCCTTGCCGAACATCCCCCCGGACGCGTTCCACGACCCGCCATCGGTGCATGATGCATCTTGACGATGCAGGTCCCGGTGAGGAGAGAACGTGGCAGTGAAGACGGAAGCCCGGTCGGTGACGATCGCCACCCCCGACGGCTCGTGCGACGCTTTCGTCGCGCACCCGACGGGGGACGGCCCGCACCCCGCGGTGCTGTTCTACATGGACGCCATCGGCCTGCGCCCGGTGCTGGAGGACATGGCCCGCGAGCTGGCCTCCCACGGGTACTACGTACTCGTGCCCAACCTCTTCTACCGCAGTGGCCCGGCGCCCGTGGTGGAGGTGACCGACCTCTCGACCCCGGAGCGCCGGGCGGAGTTCTTCGGGAAGGTCATGCCGCTGGTGCACGCGCTGACGCCGGACCTGGCGCTGCGCGACGCCGAGAGCTACCTCGACTTCCTGGCCGCCCAGGACAGGGTCGGCAGCGGCCCGGTGGGGCTGACGGGCTACTGCATGGGCGGCGTGCTCTCCCTGCGCACCGCGGCGCGGTTCCCCGACCGGGTGGCCGCGGCGGCGAGCTTCCACGGCGGCCACCTCGCCACGGAAGAGGCGGACAGCCCGCACCGGTCGGCCGGTGACGTCCGCGCCGAGCTGTACTTCGGGCACGCCTCCGAGGACGACTCCATGAACGCCGAGCACATCTCCCGGCTGGAGACCGCGCTCGACGCGGCGGGCGTGACGTACCGCTCCGAGGTGTACCCGGACACCATCCACGGCTTCACCATGGCCGACACCGCCGCGTACAGCGAGGCCGGCCTGGCCCGGCACTGGGAAGCGCTGCTGGATCTCTTCGCCCGTACGCTGAAGCAGGCCTGACGATGCGTCATGCGACGCGGCGCTACCCGGCGCGCAGCACCTGCGCGACGACCGGGCCCGCCGCGTCGCCGCCGTGGCCGCCCGACTGGACGAGTGCCGCGGCCGCGAGGTCGCCGCTGTAGCCGGTGAACCAGCTGTTGGACCGGGACTGTCCGTCCTTCTCGGCGGAGCCGGTCTTCGCGCCCTTCGCCCCGCCGACGCTTGCCATCGCGGCCACGGCCGTGCCCCGGCCGACGGTCGCCGCGTGCATCAGCTGCCGCAGCTGCCGGGCGACGGCCGGGGACAGCGGGCGTGCGGTCGCCAGGGTCCGGCCGTCGAGCGACTGCGGTACGAGGACGGGCTGCCGGAAGCCGCCGTTGACGACGGTCGCGGTCACCGACGCCATGGCCAGCGGCGACATCTGCACCTTGCCCTGGCCGATGTAGGAGGCGGCGGACTCCACGCCGGACGACTCCGGGACGCTGCCGTCGAAGGACGGCAGGCCGGTCTGCCAGTCCCCGCCGAGGCCGAAGGAGTCGCGGGCCGTGCTGCCCAGCGCGGTGCCCGCGACGCCCCGGTCGTTGAGCGGCTTGACCGCCTTGATGAACGCGGTGTTGCAGGACCGGGCGAAGGCGTCGGTGAGGGTGCCGTCCGCGATCGAGAAGTCGTCCAGGTTGTGGAAGGTGTAGCCCTCCCAGCTGACGGTGGGCGGGCAGGCGGCCTTGGCGTTCGCGTCCCCGACCCCGTTCTCGATCATCATCGCGGCCGTGACGATCTTCATGGTGGAGCCGGGCGCCACCTTGCCCAGCATCGCCGCGTTGTAGTCGTCCGCACGGTTGTTGGCCACCGCCCGGATCTCGCCCGTGCTCGGCCGGACCGCCACCACCGACGACTCCGGATACGACTTCACCGCCCGCTCCGCCGCCGCCTGCACGTCCGCGTCCAGCGTCGTGTGCAGCGTCCCGGCCCGGCCCTTGCGGAGGGTGAGCAGGGTGCGCGCCGGCTCGCCCGACGCGTTGTCGATGCGCAGCTCGATGCCGGCCGTGCCGCCGGCCTTCCGGCCGTACTTCTCCCGCAGGCCGTCCAGCAGCGGACCCAGCGAGGGGTACTCCTCCTTGGCCAGGGTCCGCCCCTCGTGGTCGACGGCCCGGATCTCGGGTGTCTCGCTCGCCCCCGTCACCAGGTACTCGCCGTCCCGGAGCTGCGGGTGCAGCACCGAGGACCGCCAGTCCACCAGCGGCTTGTGCGTGGTCCGGCCCCGCACGATCCGCAGCTCCGAGGCGTACGACAGGGGCTTGGTCCGTCCGTCGTACGACACCTCGGCCTTGACGGTGTACGGAACGGTCGTGCCGCGCCGCTCACCGGGCTTGATCACCACGTGTGTGAAGTGCGCCTGGTCATGGAATCCGGCCAGTTCGGTGCGGGCGACCGCCCGGTTGTCCGTGAGGCCGGCGGCGGTGGCGCTGTCGCCCTTCGCCCACGCGGCGAGGAAGGCCGCGGCCGTCTTTGTCGTCTCGTCGGCGCTCGGGGGCCCGGTCCGTACGGGCGCCGCCTGTGCCGTGGTGTCCGAACCGCCGTACCCCATGACGCCGTTGACCAGGTTGTAGCCGAGGTACAGCACGCCCCCGCCCACTACCGTCAGCACCCCGCCGACAATGGTGATCTTCACCCCGCTGCGCATCCGCGCTCCCTCCCCTGAGAGCCCCTTGAACGAGTTCAAGAAGGCAACGAGAGGCACGGTACGGGGCAGATGGGGTGACCGAGGCATTCGAACGGAAGTCCGTTATGGGATAGCGATCTTCGGATACCGTTCCGGAGTGGGGCGGTCCGTTCGGCGGCGGGCCGCGTCTGCTCGGCGCCGACCGGGCGACGGCCTCCGGAGCCCGTTGCACCGCCGGTGCCGACGTGGCCTCGTACTCGATGGAGCACTCCACCTCGTGGTGGGCGCACAGCACTTCGGCCAGCCGTACGAGCGCCGCGGTGTCGCCGGTCCGGCCCACGCGGTGCAGATCGACGACGACGTCGCCGCTGCCGGGACGGATGACGGCGTTGAGCAGCCGCCCCAGATGGGGTTCGGCCGCCGGGCGGATCGGGCGGTGCACCTCGATGACGGTGCGGTCGACGTACCGGCGTACCGCGACCGGGGACGGCCCGGTCGCCGCGGCGGCGGGACCGGACAACGCGGCACCGTCCGTCCCGGCCGCCCGGGCGGGAACCGGCGCGAGCTGCGTACGGAGCCGGTGGCGAACAGCGGCCCACCACGGGTGCAGGGAAGGAGCGGTCCACGTCATCGCGGTCTCCCTCGGCATCAGGACCTGCTGGGACTAGCCGTCGCGGCCCGCCGTGGCGCGACGCGGGGGCGACGCGGGAGCGACTGGGATTCTGCCACCGCGAGCGGCCGGCGGGCATGGGCCGGTCGGCCTCTGGACAGCGGGCCGGAGGGCCTGTCGGGCGCGTTGCCGGGGTACTCCGACAGCCCCTGCCGGAAGCCGGGCGCGGGCGGTGGCTTTCGGCCGATGCCGGGCCCCGGGGGCCGCGCATGGCTTTCATGGTCCAACGGCGCACCAGCCGGCCCGACGCGGGGCTCCGCCGGGCGCTCTGTGTCGGCGCCGGTCGTCTCCAGGAAGGGAGAACGTTTCACATGCTCTCGGGATCCACCGCAGTCGCGGCCACCGGTTCGTACGTCGTCTCCATCGCCGACACAGCAGGAGAGATACGGGCCGCCCAGCGGCTGCGCCAACGGGTCTTCGCCGGGACGAAGGGAGCAGCCGTACGCACCCGGCGCGCGGGCCGGGACGCCGACGGGTTCGACGCGGCGGCGGACCATCTGATCGTGACGGACACGGCGTGCCGCGACGTGGTCGGCACCTACCGGCTGCTGCCGCCGGGCCGCACCGAAACCCTCCGCGCGGAGAGCGAGTTCGACCTCCGCGCCCTCCAGCCGCTGCGCGGCCGACTGGTGGAGGCGGGCCCCTCGTGCGTCGACCCCGGACACCGGACCGGCACGGTGCTCGACCTGATGTGGGCCGGGCTCGCGCGGTACGTCCTGCTGAACGGCGCCCGCTACCTGGCCGGGTGCGCGGCCGTCCCCCTGGCCGACGGCGGCCAGGCCGCCTCCAGCGCCTGGCTGCTCGGCAACATGAAGCACTGCGCCCCGGTCGAGCTGCGCGTCCACCCGTACCGCCCCTGGACGCCGCGCGGCGTGAGCGAGAACGAGCCGAGTTACGCGCTGCTGCCGCCGCTCCTCCGCGGCTGCCTGCGGACCGGCGCATGGATGTGCGGAGCCCCCGCCCACGACCCGGACTCCGGCGTCGCGGACTTCTTTCTCCTGCTGGACACGGAACGGATGGACGGCCGCCACCGACGCCACTTTCCGGAGGAGTAAGGCGGTACGGGCGGACCGGACGGGCTGAGCGTCACGGGCGGGTGCGGGCGGGGGGAGGGCCTGCCCCGGCCGTCAGGCCGTACCGGACCAGGCCTTCGCGTACGCGCGCGCCGCGGTCCGCGGCTCGGGGGCGGCGCAGATGCCCGAGACGATCGCCCCGCCCGCCGCGCCCGCGGCCCGCAGCAGCGGCATGTCCGCCACTGTCACCCCGCCGATCGCCACCGCCGGGAGCGGGGTGGGCAGCGCCAGCCGGCCGAAGCCCTCGACGCCCAGCTCCGGCGGCGCGTCCGCCTTGGTACGGGTCGCGTGCAGCGCGCCGATGCCGACGTAGTCGACCCGGGCCGGCTCCTTCGCCGCGGCCCGCAGTTGCTCCTCCGTCGCGGCGCTCAGCCCGATCACCGCGTCCGGCCCGACGAGCGAGCGGACGGCGGCCACCGGCAGGTCGGACTGGCCGACATGGACCCCGGTCACCCGCGCCCCGGCCGCACGTGCCGCGAGGTACACGTCCACCCGGTCGTTGACGAACAGCGCGACCCGCTCCGGCAGCACCGCGGCGATCCGCACCACCGTCTCCAGGAAGTCCCGCGCGTCGGTGTCCTTCTCGCGCACCTGCACGGCGGTGACGCCGCCCGCCACGGCCTCGGCGACCGTGCCCGGTACGTCCCGGCCGCACGCCGCGGCCTGCGCCGCGTCGGTGACCAGGTACACGGAGAGGTCCGGGGGTGTGCCCGGAGTGCCGTCCGGGGGAGTGCTGTTCACGCCCACGAGATCGCCGCCCGCTTGCCGAGCGTGTCCTCGTCCAGGCCGTACAGCGCATCCAGGAAAGCGGCCGCGAAGCTGCCGGGTCCGGCGCTGCGCTCCGCCGCGATCTCGGCGGCCACGGTGTAGACCGCCACGGCGGCGGTCGCGGCGGCGAGCCGGTCGGTCTGCGCCGCGCCCTGCGGCGTGGTCGGCGGCGCGAACGCCGCGAGTACCGCGCCCAGCGCGCAGCCGCCGCCGGTCACCCGCGTCAGCAGCGGGTCCCCGTTGGCGACGCGTACGGCCCGCTCGCCGTCGGTGAGCAGGTCGACGGGGCCGGAGACCGCGACCACGGCACCCGTGGCGCGGGCCAGCTCACCCGCGGCGGCGGCCGCCGACTCGACCTCGTCGGTGGCGTCCACGCCGCGCCCGCCGCCGCCCGTCCCGGCGACCGCGATGATCTCCGAGGCGTTGCCGCGGATGACGGCCGGACCCTGGGCGACGAGTTCGCGCGCCAGCGCGGTCCGCACGGGCAGCGAGCCGACCGCGACCGGGTCCAGCACCCAGGGCGTGCCCGCCGCGGCCGCTCCGGCGACCGCCTCGGTCATGGCCGCGCGCTGCTCGGCGTGCGGGGTGCCCAGGTTGACCAGCACTCCGGAGGCGGCGCCGGCGAACGGGCCGGCCTCCTCGGGGATGTCCACCATCGCCGGGGCCGCGCCCAGTGCGAGCAGGGCGTTCGCCGTGAAGTTGGCGACCACCTGGTTGGTGAGGCACTGGACCAGTGGTGTTTCATGGCGTACGCGGTTGAGGGCCTGCCGGGTGAAGGCGAGCAGGTCGTCGGCCGGACGCGTCATAGGGGCATTCCTCCGTGACATCCCTTCGCTGGTGCGATCCAGATCAGGTTCGACGGGTGTGATCTCAGCCCTTGAGATGGGGCACCCCGTGTCTCGTGTGCCTCACCATGCTACCCGCACCCCGTTCCCGATCGGGAACCCCGACCTCTGGAATCCCCATGACCATCGAGAGGCCCGTCTTCGACGGGCGCATGCCCGCCGGCGCCGGCGACCTGTCCGTCGAACAGCACGGCATCGGCCCGGTGCCCGAGAGCAACCGCTACGGCCGGCCCGGCCGCCTCTTCACCGTGTGGTTCGCGCCCAACCTCACCATGACCGGCGTGTTCACCGGCACCGTCGGCATCGGCCTCGGGCTCGACTTCTGGACGGCGTTCGCCGCGATGGCGCTCGGCACGCTGCTCGGCGCCGCCCCGTCCGCGTACCTCGGCACGTGGGGGAGTCTCACCGGTGCCGGTCAACTCCCGCTCTCCCGGCTGGCGTTCGGCCGCGGTGTCGTGCTGCCCGGCGTCCTTCAGTGGCTGTCCTCCATCGCCTGGGACGCGCTGATCGGACTGTTCGGCGGGGACGCGCTGGCCCGGCTGGTGGGCTGGCCGTTCTGGCTGGGCGCGCTGACGGTGCTGCTGCTCCAGGGTGTCGTCGGCGTCCTCGGGTACGAGGCCATCCACCGCCTCCAGACCGTGATGACCTTCGTGCTGGGCGCGGCCTTCCTCGCCCTCAGCGTCAAGCTCCTGAACGGTGTTCCGCTGCCGTCGGCCGCCACCGCGCACGGCGCCGACCGGGCCGGCGCGTTCCTGCTGACCACCACCGTCGCGCTGAGCCTGGCGATCTCCTGGGCGCCGTACGCCTCGGACTTCAGCCGGTACCTGCCGCGCTCGGCGTCCCGGCAGCGGATGTTCTGGTACACGCTGCTCGGCATGGCCGCCGCGTACCTCTGGGTGCAGACGCTGGGCCTGTGGGCCGCGGGCCTGTTCACCGACCAGACGGCGGCGGGCGTGCACGAACTGCTCGGCGGCGGGGCGCTCGGCGCCTTCGGGCTGCTGGCCATCGCCGCGTCCGCGGTGTGCAGCAACGCCATGAACGACTACAGCGGTTCGCTGGCACTGCAGACGGCGGGCGTGCGCATTCCCCGGCCGCTCGCCGCGGCAATTGCCGCCGTGCTCGGTTTCCTGCTCGTGCTGTGGATGCACGCCGCCGACACCACCGCCCGTTTCCAGAACGTGCTGCTCTTCGTCGGCTACTGGATTCCCGGTTTCATCGGCGTCGTCGTGGTCGACTGGCTCGCCCGCGCGAGGGCACGCGGCGGCCGGCCCGTCGAGGTGCACGAGGAATTCGCCCGTCCGCAGCCGTGGTGGCCGGCGGCGCTCGCCTTCGTCGGTGCGTTCGCCGTCGCGGTGCCCTTCATGAACACCTCGCTGTACGTCGGGCCGGTCGCCGAGGCGCTGCACGGCGCGGACCTGGCGTACTACGTGGCCTTCGTCGTCTCCGTGGTGGTCTACGCGCCGCTTCGGCTGCGCCGCGCACGCCGCGACTGACCGCTTCCGGACACAACAAACCCCGGTCGCATTGGCGGCCGGGGTGGACTTCCGCGTATATTGGGAGATTCGCATGCCAAGAAAGAAATCAGGCAGGGCGAAGCTAACTGGAGTCATCTTAACCAGGCGGGAGTCGAATTGTCAATCCAGGTGCCGGGCGGGGAATCGGGCGTGGGGCCGGACCGGGCCGCCGACGAGGAGATGCGCCGCGAGCAGGAATTCATCGACATGCTCTACGAGCGCCTCGGCGAGCTGCGCGCCGGGGCGGGCGCCGCGGTCCAGGGCGCCCTCGCGGTCGCCGACGCCGGCACGATGCAGGCGCGGCTGGAGCGTGACGTCACCGTCGCCGAGCAGGCCGGCGTGCTCGCCGCCCTCGACGCGGGCGAGCACGGCCTGTGCTTCGGCCGGCTCTCCTTCCGCGACGGCAGCGACCACCACATCGGCCGGATCGGCATCCGGCGCGACGACGCCGAGCACACGCCGCTGGTCATCGACTGGCGCGCCGACGTCGCGCGCCCCTTCTACCTCGCCACCGGCCACACCCCGATGGGGCTGCGCCGCCGGCGCCACCTCTCCACTGAGGGCCGCCGCGTCACCGCCCTGCACGACGAGCTGATGGACCTCGCCGACACGGTGCGCACCGGCCACGAGGGCACCGACGCCGACACCGTGCTGCTCGCGGCGCTGGACGCGGCCCGCACCGGCCGCATGCACGACATCGTGCAGACCATCCAGGCCGAGCAGGACCGCATCATCCGCGCCACGCACCGCGGCGTCATGGTCGTCGAGGGCGGCCCCGGCACCGGCAAGACCGTCGTCGCCCTGCACCGCGCCGCGTACCTGCTCTACGCGCACCGCGAGGTGCTCGCCCGGCGCGCGGTCCTCATCGTCGGCCCCAACCCGGCGTTCCTCGGCTACATCGGCGAGGTGCTGCCCGCGCTCGGCGAGACCGGCGTGCTGCTCGCCTCGCCCGGCGAACTCTTCCCCGGCGTCGCGGCCACCGGCACCGACGCGCCCCGGGCCGCCGCGGTCAAGGGCGGTGCCGCGATGGCCGACGCACTGGCCGCGTACGTACGCGACCGGCAGCGGCTGCCCGAGCCGGACACGATCGTCCCGCACGAGGACGGCGATCTGCTGCTGGACGCGGACATCGTCCTGGAGGCCCGGCACCAGGCGCGCGAGACCAAGCTGCCGCACAACCTCGCACGCGCGCACTTCGCCTTCCGCATCATCGACGCGCTGACCGCCCAGCTCGCCGACCGGCTCGGCGCCGACCCGTACGGCGGCCCCAACTTCCTCGGGCCCGACGACATCGCCCAGCTCGGCAAGGCCATCGTGGCCAGCGGCGAGGTGCACGCCGCCATCGCCGACCTCTGGCCCGTCCTCACCCCGCAGGAGTTGGTCGCCGACTTCCTCGCCGACCCGGTGCACCTCCCCGAGGCCGACGCGGCCGCGATCCGGCGCGAGGGAGGGGAGTGGACCCCGGCCGACATCCCCCTCCTCGACGAGGCCGCCGAGCTGCTCGGCGACGACGACTCGGCCGCGCAGGCCGCCGCCGAGGCCGAGCGCCAGGAGCGCATCGCCTACGCACAGGGCGTGATCGACCTCGCGTACGCCTCACGGACGCACGAGTTCGAGGGCAAGGACGACGAGGATTCGGAGGTACTGGGCGTCCAGGACCTCATCGACGCCGAGTTGCTCGCCGACCGGCAGGAGGAGGCCGACCACCGCACCGCGGCCGAGCGCGCCGCCGCCGACCGCACCTGGGCCTTCGGCCACATCATCGTCGACGAGGCGCAGGAGCTGTCCGCCATGATGTGGCGGCTGCTGATGCGCCGCTGCCCGACCCGCTCGATGACGCTGGTCGGCGACCCGGCGCAGACCGCCGAGCCCGGCAGCTGCGGCACATGGGAGGCCATCCTCACGCCGTACGTCGGCGACCGCTGGGAGCACGTGCGCCTCGGCGTCAACTACCGCACCCCCGCCGAGATCATGGAGGTCGCGGCGGCGGCGCTCCGGGCCGCGTACGCCGGTACGCCGACGGCCGCGGCCTTCGAACCGCCGCGCTCGGTCCGCTCCACCGGCGTACCGCCCTGGTCCCACCGCACCGACGACCTGCCGCGCGCGGTCGCCGAGGCGGTCGCCCGGGAGACCGGCAGCGAGGGCCGGCTCGCGGTCATCGCCCAGCGCCACCACCACGAAGCGCTGCTGGCCGCCGTGCCCACCGCGTCGGCGGGCGCGGCCCCCGACCTCACCAGCCCGGTCGTGCTGCTGGACCCGCGGCAGGCCAAGGGGCTGGAGTTCGACACGGTGCTCGTGGCGGAGCCGGCCGAGTTCGGCGTGAGCGACCTCTACGTCGCTCTCACCCGCGCCACGCAGCGGCTGGGCGTGGTCCACACGCAGCCGCTCCCGGCGGGGCTGGAGGGGCTGGCGGCGCACTGAGCACGGCGGCCGGGCGGCAGTGCTGTCACGGCCGTCGACAGCCGAACCCTCATCGCCCTACCCTGTGTTCGTCATTCCGGCCGTTGACCGGAATGACGAACACAGTCGGCGCGGCGGAGGGTGGGTGAGCGGCATGGGACGACTGGTCCCTGCGGTGACCCGGGCACTGGACATACTCGAACTGTTCCTGGAGGCGGAGGGTCCGCAGTCGGCCCCGGACGTGGTCCGGAAGCTGCAACTGCCGCGTACCACCGTGCACGAGCTGCTCACCACGCTGGCGGCCCGCTCGTACCTCGTTCCCGTACCCGACCAGCCGGGCCGCTACCGCCTCGGGGTCCGCGCGTACCAGCTCGGCAGCCGGTACGCGGAACAGCTCGACCTCGCGGCCGAGGGGCAGCGGGTGGCCCGCGAGGTGGCCGCCACCTGCGACGAGACCGTGCACGTCGCCATCCTGGAGGGCGCCGACGTCATCTACATCGCCAAGGTGGACTCCACGCACGCCGTCCGCATGGTCTCCGCCGCGGGCCGCCGGCTGCCCGCGCACTGCACGGCGGTGGGCAAGATGCTCCTCGCCTCGCTGCCGGACGCGGAGCTGGACGCCCGCATCGAGGGCCGCGAGCTGGTCGCCCTGACGCCCGGCAGCATCACCGATCCGGCCGCGCTGCGCGCCGAGCTCGCCGCCGTCCGGGACCGCGGTACCGCCACCGAGCACCGCGAGTCCAACCCGGATGTCTCCTGCGTCGCGGCCCCGGTGCGCGACAGCACCGGCCGGGTCGTCGCGGCCCTCTCCATCTCCGTCCCGATGATCCGCTGGACCGACTCCAGCGAGACCGACCTGGCGGAGCTGGCCACCAAGGGCGCCCGCGACCTGTCCACGAGTCTGGGCCACCGGGGCGCCTGGCGGTGACCGGACCCCTGGGCTGACGATGCGTCAGCCACTTTCTCGTCAGCCGTCGGACAGCAGCGAGCCGAGGATGCGGTCGACGGTCTCCTCGGTGATGCCGGGGTGGAGGAAGGCGAGGCGTACGACGGTCTCGCCCTCCCACACGGTCGGTGTGACGAACGCCGTGCCGGCGGCCAGCAGCCGCTTGGACCAGGCGTAGTAGTCGCGCGGCTGCCAGCCGGCGCGGCGTATCAGGACGACGGACAGCTCGGGCTCCCGGAGGAGTTCGAGGCCGTCGGTGCGCTCGGCGAGCCGCGCGGTGTGTCGGGCGAGCCGGAGTCCGCGGGCGACCGCGTCCCGGTACGCGTCCGTGCCGTGCACGGCGAGGGAGAACCACAGCGGCAGGCCGCGCGGCCGCCGGGTGAGGTGGTACGCGTAATCGCTCGGGTTCCATTCCAGGTCGTCCGCGCCGGCGCCGTCCCCGTGGATGGCGTCGAGGTACGAGGCGTCCTGGGTGTGGACGGCCTTGGCCGGGCGTGGGTCCCGGTAGAGCAGCGCCCCGCAGTCGAATGGCGCGAACATCCACTTGTGCGGGTCGACGACGAGCGAGTCGGCGTGCTCGATACCGGCCATACGGGCCCGGAGTTCGGGTACGAAGAGGCCGCCGCCCCCGTACGCGGCGTCGACGTGGAACCACAGGCCGCGGGTGCGGGCCTGCGCGGCGACGCCCGCCAGGTCGTCGACGATGCCGGCGTTGGTGGTGCCGGCGGTGGCGACGACGGCGACGACGGGCGCGTCGCCGTCCCGCTCGGCGGCGTCCAGGGCCGTGCGTACGGCCTCGCCGGTGAGCCGGTGGTCCTCGGTCGGCACGATAAGGCTGTCGATGCCGAGGATGCGCAGGGTATTGCCGACGGAGGAGTGCACCTGGTCGCTGACGGCGATGCGGACGGGCGCGTGCCCGGTGAGCCCGAGCCGGTGCCGGCCCGTGTCGCGGGCGACGACGAGCGCGGAGAGGTTGCCGGCCGAGCCGCCGCTGACGAAGCAGCCGCCGGCGCTCTCGGGGAGGCCCGCGAGGTCCGCGAAGAGCCGCAGCACCTGGTTCTCGGCGGCGATGGCGCCGGACGCCTCCAGCCACGACACACCGTGCAGCGACGACCCCGAGACGACCATGTCGAAGAGGGCCGCGGCCTTGGTGGGGGCGCCGGGGATGAAGGCGAGGAAGGCCGGGTGGTCGCAGGAGATGACGGCGGGCTCGATGTCCTCGGCGTACGTACGCAGCACGTCGGCAGCCGGGCGCGGCGCCGTACCGATCGCGCCCTTGAGGGCGACGTCCAGCTCGGCGGGGTCGCCGGTGCGGCCGAGCGGCGGCTCGGGCAGGGCGATGCGGTGGCGGAGGTGGTCCATCACCTGACGGGTGAGGTCCTCGTCGTAGGTGTGCAGGGGGTACCTCCTGGGGCGTGCAGGTGGGAGCCGCTCGGGGTGCGGGACCGGGATCTGGAGTTTGGGTCCCATCGGACCCAATTCGGAGAGTAGGCGAGCCCGGGAGCGGTGGTCAAGACGGTTCGGGCGCCCCGGACGTCAGCCGCGGCCCTCGAAGTGGTCCAGCAGCCGCACGAACTGCTGGTAGGAGTCCGCCAAGTGGTCCCGCATCCGCTGCTCCGCCGCCGCCCCGTCACCGGCGAGCACGGCGAGCGCGATGCCTTCGTGCTCATCACGGAAGACGCAGCTCAGGTCGGCCTCCGCGCCGTACACCACATGCCAGTCGGCACGCAGCCACAGTGCGTTGCCGCCCACGAACATCTCGGCGCGCGCTCTCGCCACCGCCTCGTGCAGCACCTCGTTGCCGCCGGCCGCCGCCACGGCGAGGTGGAACCGGCTGTCCACCCGGTGGTACGCACTGATGTCGACGGCCGCGCCGGCCGTCCCGATCCCGGCGTCCAGGAGCTTCACCAGCTCCCGGCGGGCCGGGGTGGAGCCGCGCTCCGCTGCGAGCCGGGCCGCGAGCGGCTCGACGGCGCCCCGGTACTCCATGTAGTCCCGCAGCGTCGCCCGGATGTCGGCGGCCACCGCGGCCTGCGCGCCCGTGCCGGCGGTGCCCACGGGGGCCGCCTCCGCCACGCGCGTACCGCCGTTGCGGCCGAGCGTCGTCACGACCAGGCCTTCGTCGGCCAGCTGCCGCAGGGCCTGCCGCACGGTGTTGCGCCCCGCGCCGAACGCCGCCGCCAGCTCACGCTCGGTCGGCAGCCGGTCGCCGGGCTCGAAGCCGCCCAGCGCGATCCGCTTGCGCAGCGCCTCGGCGACGACGTCGCGCGACGCGGACCGCCGCGCGCCGTCCTGCTCCGCGTCCGTACCGCTCATCGGTGACTCCCCGTGGGTGAAGGGTTCTGCTCAGCCCGCTGCGGGACTTTCCTCGGACCCTATTGACAGCCTTCGGGGCCGACCTTACCGTCCACTGAACCTTCATTCGGGTCTCTCTGGACCCATTCTCTTTCCCGTTCTCATGCAGCGTGGCCGGACCCCTTCCAGAAGGAGCAAGGAATGACGAGCACAGCCGCACCGCCCCGCCGCGCCAATCCCTGGAAGGTCGCCGGCGCCTCGCTCATCGGTACCAGCGTGGAGTGGTACGACTTCGGCATCTACGCGACCGCGTCGGCGCTGGTCTTCCCCCGCCTCTTCTTCCCGGAGGCGGGCCCGGCCCTCGGCACGCTGCTCTCGTTCACCACCCTCTTCGTCGGCTCGCTCGGCCGCCCGCTCGGCGCGATCGTCTTCGGGCACATCGGCGACCGGTACGGCCGCAAGAAGGCGCTGATCTGGTCGATGCTGCTCATGGGGCTGGCCACCATCGCCGTGGGCCTGCTGCCCGGCTACGCCACGATCGGCGTCGCGGCCCCCGTACTCCTCGTCCTGATACGCATGACGCAGTCGCTCGCCGTCGGCGGTGAGTGGGGCGGCGCGGTCCTCTTCGCCGTCGAACACGCCCCGCCCCGGCGCCGCGCCTTCTTCGGCTCCTTCCCCCAAGTCGGGGACGGCGTCGGCTACTTCCTCTCCACCGGCGTGTTCTCGCTGGTCGCCCTCCTCGGCCACGACGCCCTGGTGGCCTGGGCGTGGCGCATCCCCTTCCTCCTCTCCGCCGTCCTCGTCCTCGTCGGCCTCGTCATCCGCTCCTCGATCGAGGAGTCACCCGAGTTCGAAGCGGCGCGGGCGGCGGAGAAGGACGAGGCGAAGCAAGCGGCGCCGGTGGTCGGCGTGGTACGCGACGCCTGGCGCACCTGGCTGCTGGCGACCGGCGCCTTCCTGATCACCGTCGGCGGCTACTACGTGGTCGTCACCTTCATGTCGACGTACGCCGTCGGACAGCTCGGCTTCTCCGAGTCGGAGGCGGCGGGCGCCGGCACGGCCGCCTCCGTCGTCGTCATCGTCTGCACCCCACTGGCCGCCCTGGCCGCCGACCGCTTCGGCATGCGCCGAGTGACGCTGGCCGGGATCCTCCTCCATCTACTCATCGCCTTCCCGATGTTCTGGCTCGCCGACACCCGTACGGTCGGCGGCCTGTGGGCGGCGATGTGCCTCCCGATGCTGGCCAGCACGGTCGCGTACGCGTCGATCGGCACGCTCCTGTCGGGCTGGTTCGCACCCCGCGTCCGCTACACGGGCCTCTCGATGAGCTTCCAACTGGCGGGCCTGATAGGCAGCGCGGCCCCGTCCGCAGCGACGTGGCTCTTCTCCACGACGGGCAACTCCTGGACCCCGGTAGCCCTGGCCTTCGCCACGATGGCGGCCCTCAGCGCAGCGTGCCTGATGCTCCACCGCCCACCGCGCAGCGCGTAGTAGCCGCCACGCGCCTCACCGAATTCCTGCCCCCGTACCGTCGACAAGCACGGTGACCGCCCCGAGGAACGCGGCCCATGCCTCCGGCCCGACGGCAATCCGCGCCCGGTGGATGTCTTTGGAGTCGCGTATGAGGACGGCGTCCTGCCCGACCGCGACCTCCACGCAGTCCGAGCCGTGCTCGTTTCCGCTGTAGCTGCTCCTGGTCCACTTGCCCCCGGCAACGAGCTTGGTGGTCATGTTTCTCCCAGCAGTCCGTCGATGAAGGCCAACGACTCCCGTGGGCTGAGAGCCTGGGCCCGGATGATCCCATACTGCATTTCCAGCGACTGCACTTCCGCCGGGTCGGAGATCAGGAACGAGCTGTACCCCAGTGTGGTACCGCCCCGAAGCTTGAAGAGTCGGAACGGGCCTTCCAGGCCCGCATGGTCGTCCCGGTCCGTCGGCATGATCTGAATCTCGACGTTCCGGAACTGCCCGACTTCCAACAGGCGTTCGAGTTGCCGCCGCTGCACCATTCTGCCCCCGATGGGACGCCGAAGCGTCACCTCCTCCTGTACGAAACTCAAGCCGGGCACGGTTCTGGAAGGGGCGATGATCTCTTGCCGTGCCATACGTGCGGCGACATTGCCCTCGACGATGTCGTCGGGATGCGCCGGGCGGCGCATCCCGAACAGCGTCCGTGCGTACTCCTCGGTCTGCAGCAGTGCGGCCACCGTGTGGTTGGCGTACGCCCCCAACTCGACCGACTCGGCTTCCAGCTTCGCCAAATCTCGAGCCTTCTTCGGGTAGCGGGCTGTCTCCACGTCCTTCTTCAGGCCGGAGATCAGGCCGTCCGCCGTCAGGGCCCCGTCCGCCGCGTCCAGGAACTCCGGTTTCGGGACGCGGCGGCCGCGTTCGACCGCGGAGACCTGTTCCTCGCTGTAGCCGATGGCGGCGCCCAGTTCCGCCTGGCGGAGGCCCGCTCGCTCGCGGCACGACTTGATGACTCTGCCGACCGTGCGCAGTACCGCCGCCGTTTCGTCGTCGTCGTTTTCCCGGCCGACGTCCATGTGAGCCCCCTCCGGGCCGTCCCGCCCGTACCCAACGCCGCGGCGCACGCAGCGTCACGGGGCGCCGCCCGTACAAGCCCGGACGGCAGCCGGACAGCGACCGCGCGTACGGCCGACCTGGGTATTCAGCCTACGCACAACTGACCACGCTGAGTGACATGAACGAGCAGACCGGTCACCCGGCTTTCCGTATCCAGCTCTCCGCCACGCCGCGCGGCGCACGCCTCGCCCGCCGACTCGCGGTGGCACAACTGGCCGACTGGGGCCGGCCGTACGGCAGCGCGGTATCGGACGCCGCGGCCCACCTCGTGGCGGAGCTGGCGGCCAACGCCGTACGGCACGGCCGCGTCCGGGGCCGGGACTTCCGGCTCGGGCTCACCCTCCTCGATCACGGTCGAGTGCTCCGTATCGAGGTGACCGATCCGCGTCCCGAGCGGTTGCCCACCGTCGGGTGCTACGCGTCTGACGGGGAGTCGGGGCGCGGGATGCTGCTGGTCGAGGCGTTGGCCGAGCGTTGGGGGACGGACACGGCCAGCGAGCCGTGTACGAAGACCGTGTGGTGCGAGGTCGCGTGTCCGTCCCCGGCGCGGCTCACTTGAGGCCGTGTTTGCGGGACACCAGGGACTCGGCGCGGCGGCGGGAGATCAGGCGGCGGAGGGTGAAGACGAGGGGGGCGTTGCTGCCTACCGCGTAGAGGGGTTTCGGGCGAGGTGCCTCGATGGCCTTGAGGATCGTGGCCGCCACCGTGGCCGCGCTGATGCCGGTCGCCTCGTTGCGGTCCAGGCGGGCGGAGACGGTGCCGAAGGCTTCGGCGTAGGGGGAGTCGTCGGCGAGGTAGCGGGTGCGGCGCTCGCTGATGCCTGTGTTGATGGAGCCGGGTTCCACGGTGGTCAACCAGACGTCGTAGGGGGAGAGTTCGCGGCGGGAGGCGGTGGCGAAGGCCTTCACCGCCGCCTTTGACGCGACGTACGAGGAGCGGAAGGCGAGCGGGAAGCTGGCCAGCATGGAGCCGACCATGACGACCCGGCCGCGGCGCCGCTCCCGCATGCCCGGCAGCAGCAGTTGCGTCAGCCGTACCGCGCCGAAGACGTTGAGCTGGAAGAGGCGTTCCAGGGCGTCCATCGGCAGTTCTTCGAGGGGCGCCAGCTGGCTTTCGCCCGCGTTGTTGACGAGGACGTCCACCTCGCCCGCCGCTGCGGCGCACGCCTCGATGCTCGCCGGGTCGGTGAGGTCGAGGGCGAGGTACTCGGCGCCGGGGAGGCGGTCGGCCTCGGGAATCCTTTCGGGGCTGCGGCTGGTGGCGAGCACCCGGTAGCCGCGGGCCAGCAGCGCCCGGCAGACCGCTTGGCCGATGCCGGAGGAGGCCCCGGTGACCAGTGCCGTACGACGCTCGTCGGGTGCTCGGCGCGACTCCCGCGCCGCCCCGCCCGTCATGCCAGCTCCTTCGCCAGCGCCCGGCCCGCCGCGCGGCCGGAGAAGATGCAGCCGCCGAGGAACGTGCCCTCCAGCGCGTTGTAGCCGTGCAGCCCGCCGCCGCCGAACCCGGCCACCTCGCCCGCCGCGTACAGGCCCGGGAAGGGGGTGCCGTCGGGGCGTACGACCTGCGCGTCGAGCGTGGTCTCCAGGCCGCCGAGGGTCTTGCGGGTGAGCAGGTTCAGCCGTACGGCGATCAGCGGGCCGTGCGCGGGGTCGAGCAGCCGGTGCGGCTTGGCCACTCGGACGATCTTGTCGGCCAGGTAGGCGCGCGCGTTGCGGACCGCCATCAGCTGCATGTCCTTGGAGTACGCCAGCCCCACCTCGCGGTCGCGGGCCACCACCTCCCGGCGCACCTGGTCGTAGTCCAGCTCCGGCCCGCTGCCCAGCGCGTTCATGCCGGTCACCAGGTCGCGGAGGTTGTCGCGGACGACGAAGTCGGCGCCGTGTTCCATGAACGCGGCGACCGGTCCCGTCGGGCCCTTCTTCGTCCGGCCGAGCGTCATCTTCAGGTCCTTGCCGGTGAAGTCCGGGTTCTGCTCGGAGCCGGAGAGCGCGAACTCCTTCTCGATGATCGACTGGGTGAGGATGAACCAGCTGTGGTCGTGGCCGCCGGCCCGGATGTGCCGCAGCGTGGCCAGCGTGTCGAAGCCCGGGAAGAGCGGCGGGGGAAGGCGCTTGCCGGCGGCGTCGAGCCAGAGGGAGGACGGGCCGGGGATGATGCGGATGGCGTGGTCCGGCCAGATCGGGTCCCAGTTCCGGATGCCCTCGACGTAGTGCCACATGCGGTCGCGGTTGACGATGTTGCCGCCCGCGCTCTCGGTGATCTCCAGCATCCGCCCGTCGACATGCGCGGGCACGCCGCAGATCATCCGCTCCGGCGCCGGACCCAGCCGGTCCACCGGCCAGTTCTTGCGCACCAGGTCCGCGTTGCCGCCGATGCCGCCGGAAGTGACGACGACGGCCTGGGCGCGGAGTTCGAAGGAATCGGTTCCGCTACGGGAGGACTTCACCCCGCGCGCCTCGCCCGACGGCTCCAGCACCGTGCCCCGGACGCCGACCGCCGTGCCGTTCTCCACGATCAGCTCGTCGACCTGGTGGCGGTGCTTGAACGTCACCAGCCCGCGGTGCTCCGCCGCCAGCACCGGCTCCCGGAAGACCCGTACGACCTCGGGCCCCGTGCCCCAGGTGAGG
The DNA here is from genome assembly GCF_040643545.1 of Streptomyces sp. NPDC047117. Taxonomy (NCBI): domain Bacteria; kingdom Bacillati; phylum Actinomycetota; class Actinomycetes; order Kitasatosporales; family Streptomycetaceae; genus Streptomyces; species Streptomyces sp. NPDC047117. The sequence continues at coordinate 73,114 of NZ_JBEYUN010000009.1, forward strand.
TGGAAGCGCGGTACCGAGTTGCCGTGCCCGGAGGCGAGCCCGGAGCCGCGCTCGGCCCAGCCGACGTTCGGCATCAGCCGCAGCCCCAGGTCGTGCAGGTAGGCGCGCTTCTCCCCGGCGGCGAACTGCACATACGCCTGCGCCCACTGGCGCGGCCAGTGGTCCTCGCGCTCGCGGTCGAACCCGGCCGAGCCCAGCCAGTCCTGCAGCGCCAGCTCGTAGGAGTCCTTGATGCCCATCCGGCGCTGCTCGGGGCTGTCCACCAGGAACAGCCCGCCGAGCGACCAGAACGCCTGGCCGCCCAGGTTGGCCGCGCTCTCCTGGTCCACGAGCAGCACCTTGCGCCCGGCCCTGGCCAGCTCGTACGTCGCGACGAGGCCGGCCAGGCCGGCGCCCACGACGATCACATCGGCCTGTTCGCGCTCACTCATGCCGAGCCCCTTCGCTCTGGATGCTGTAGGCGTTCACCACGTGCCGGAACAACTCCTCGCGGCGCCGCCGTACGGCCGCGTCGTCCGGCTCCATCAAGCACTGCACCGCGGTGCCGTCGTGCACGGCGACCAGGGCGTGTCCGAGGCCCGTACGGTCGGTGACCCGCCGTCCGGCCCGGGCCAGCGCGGTCTCGACGAGCGGCAGCAGGGTGTCCTGGACGGCCCGCTCACGGGCGGCCATCACCCGGCGCAGGGAAGGATTGCGCAGCGCGTGCGCCGTGAACTCCGCCGTCACGCGATACCACGCGTCGTCGACCGGAATGACCTCCAGCACGGCGCGCAGCGCCTCGTCCGGGGAGACCGACTCCAGCGTGCCGAGCCGGGCCGAGGCGGTCCGCAGATCGGCCAGCATCGCCCCCGAACGCTGCTCCCACATGGCGAGGAACAGCTCGTCGAGCGAGGTGAAGTTGGAGTAGAAAGCGCCCCGGGTGTACCCGGCCCGCTCGCACACCTGGTCCACGGTGGACCGGCCGAAGCCCTCCTCGGCGAAGACCGTCAGCGCGGCGTCGAGGAGCCGCTGCCGGGTCTGCGCCCGGCGCCGGGTGACGCGCCGCGGCTGGGCGGCTGCCTCTGCCGAAGTCATGACCGGCCCCGCCTTCCGTCGTGCGCCGTTCATCGTGCGCCGTCCGTCGTTCGTCGAGCGCCGTTCGATACGCGAATGTATGGGATGCGTTCGTGTCTCGACAAGGGGCGCGGCGCGGACAGTCGAAGGGGCGGGCCGGGTGGACGTACCACCCGGCCCGCCCCGAGGAGCGCGCCGCAGGTCAGACGGCCGGCGGCAGGTGTGACGGCCGCCCGCGTCCCCGCGTGGCCGCGTACCCCGCGATGCCCGCGAGCGCCGCGAGCACCGCGCCCGCCGCGGTCCACAGCCAGCGCGCCGACCACCAGCCGGACGACCAGCCGCCGTCCGGCTCGGGCCGCGCGGCAGAGCCCTGGACCAGGGGCGCGCCCAGCGATCCGTCCACCGCCTGAGCGCTGCCCGCGTCCGTGGTGGTGGCGGTCACCGCGGTCTCGACCGGCAGACCGGTGTCGGCGGAGGCGGTGCGCACGGCGGTGAGCCGGACGTAGTACGCGCCGGGGAGCGGGTCGTTCGACCAGGGCTCCGCCGCGGCCCGGACCGTCCGCAGGGTGCAGGACAGCTCGACCGTCGCGGCGTCGGTCGCGGCCGTCCTGGTCTGCGTGCCGTACCGGCAGGCCTGCCGGCGGCGCAGCCCGTCGTACACGTCGAGCTGCCAGGTGGAGTCGCCGTGCCGGGCCTCGGCGTCCGGCAGCTTCACCTTCGCGTCCACCCTGGCGCCCTGCTCCGCGTCGGCCGGGAACTGCCAGTAGAGGTAGTCACCGGTGGACGCCGGCGCGGTGGCCTGCTGGCCCGGCCGGATGACCGTGGCGGTACGGAAGGAGGTGCCGGCCTCGGTGGGCGGCGGCGCGTCCTCCGGGTCGGCGGAGGCGGACGCGTCGGACGACGGCGTGCCGGACGACGGGGTGGGGTCCTCGGCCGGCGCCACGGAGGCGGCCGACGCGGGCCCGGCGAGGGCGACCCCGCCCGCGGCCGTCCCGAGAAGCGCCGCACCGGCGAGCAGAGCGGCGGACAGGCGCCGCCGTACAGAAGCTGTGGCGGGGAGACACCGCCGTACAGAAGCTGCGGCGGACAGGCGTGTCCGTACAGAAGCTGCGGCAGACATCAGTGGGTCCTCCAGACGGTGACGCGCCAGCGCGAGATCCAGCCCCACACCAGCCCGGCCAGCAGGCCGATCAGCGTGACGGCGATCAGGAACCACCAGCCGTGGCCGAGGCCCAGGAACGCGGCGTCGGACGCCTCGTCCGGCCCGTCCACGACATCGACGGACAGCTCGACCGGCAGACCCGGGGCGGTCTTGACCGAAGCGGGCGCCGAGAAGGCGTTGCTGACGCGCAGGCAGACGGTCTCGGGGACCGGCTCACCGTCCGCGTCCTCCGCCGCGCTGCCGTCGTCCGCCTTCGGATAGCGCAGACCGGTCGAGAGGACGTCCGTACGGCCGTCACCGGTGGCCTCGCCGCGCACGATCTCCCGGCCGCGCAGCGTCGAGGCGCGCAGCTGGACGCCGTAGTCGTCGTTGACGGCCCGGTCGGCCGCCACGCTCACCGAGGCGCGCAGCTCCTGGCCGGGCCGTACGTCCACCTTGTAGAAGCGGTGCTCGCCGAACTCCTCGCGGTCGGTGTAGAGGCCGGGCTTCAGCTGCGGCGCGCGCTCGCAGCTGTCCGTGCCCTTCGCCGGTTCGGGGGTGAGGGACGGCTCGACCGTCCGGTGCACCAGCTGCTTGACGCGACCGGACAGCTCGTCCTTGTGCTGCACCGAGGTGTACGTACCGCCGGTGGCCTCGGCGATGCAGCTCAGCTGGGTACGCGTCTTGGCGTCCGGCACCAGGCCGAGCGTGTCGACGGTCAGGTGGATGCCCTTGGCCGCGAGTTCGCGCGCCACCTCGCACGGGTCGAGCGGCTGGCAGGTGTCCTCGCCGTCGCTGATCAGCACGATGCGGCGGGCGCCGTCGCCGCCCTCCAGGTCGTCGGCGGCCTTCAGCAGGGCCGGGCCGATCGGCGTCCAGCCGGTCGGCGTCAGCGTGGCGACCGCGGTCTTGGCCTCGGTGCGGTCCACCGGGCCGACGGGGTACAGCGCGCGGGTGTCCTTGCAGCCCACCTTGCGGTCGTTACCGCGGTACTCGGCACCCAGCGTACGAATGCCGAGCTGCACCTCTTGGGGCACCGCGTCCAGCACCTCGTTGAACGCCTGCTTGGCCGCCGACATACGGGACTGCCCGTCGATGTCGCGGGCCCGCATCGAGCCGCTCACGTCGAGCACCAGGTCGACCTTGGGGGCGTCCTTGGCCGTCTCCGCCGATGTCTCCGACGTCTTCGCCGACGTCTCCGAGGTGGCCGGTCCGTCGGCCGCGGCGGTCGCCGGTGCGAGCCCGCCCGTCAAACTGACCAGCAAGCCGCACACCACGGCCGCCAGTCGCCTTCTTATGATCATCGCCGGATCATAGTGATGTCGGGGCGAACTACCCAACTCGCGGCATGCGGCGCTTACTGAGGCGGCCTCAGGGTGACCCGGAAGCGCTTCGTGGGACCGGTGTTCCCCGCCGCGTCCAGCGCCCGGTACTCGATGGTGTGGGTCCCGTAGTCCGGCGTGGCGTCGTCCCACGGAACGGCCCGCGGCGTGCCGAGCTTTCCGTACACGAGGTCGTCGATGACGGTGCCGCCCGGGGAGAACCGGAACGGTGCGTCCGCGTCCGTCGGCCACCCGAAGTACGTGAACCAGCCGTCCCCGTCCACCCGGAACTGCGTCACCACGTAACCGCCGTGGTCGTCCTTCCCGGTGAGTCTCATCGTGAAGGGACCGTCGTACACGTACTCCACGGGCCGGCCCGGACGCTGCACCGTCCGCAGCGGCTCGGACAGGGCGTACGAGACGGTCGCCGGGGTCGCGTCGACAGTCCACGTCAGACGGGTGGCGGGGGAGGGGCGGGCGCCGGCCACGCGGGCGGTGACGGTGTGGTCGCCGGGCCGCAGCCGGAGCGCGCCCAGGTCCAGGTCACGGTCGTTGCCGCGGTTCGCCACGGGGCGGCCGTCCACCGCCCACGAGACCCGCACCGCGCCGCGTACGGGGTGCGTGGTGTCGGCGTACAGCACGGAGGACGCGCCCACGGGGGCGTCGGTGGCGGTGTGCCCGGTGAACTCCGCCGCGACGGGCGCCGGATCCGTGGTCACGGACGGGTCGACGGTCCAGGTGACCGTACGGGTCAGCGCCGCCGAGGCGCGCACGGCCGGATCGCGCACGAAGGGCGTCGGGTCGGTGACGGTGGCCGTGAGGCGGCGCGGCCGCTCGCCGGAAGGGACGTACCGGCGCAGGTCCACCGTGCGCAGCCCGGCCGTCCCGGGGAGCGGCCGGCCGTCCAGCCGCCAGGTCACGTCCAGCTCGCCACCCGTGGGGTGCAGCGTGTCGACCCACACGGAGCGGTCGGCGCCCATGGGCGCGCCGTTCGGGGTGTGGCCCTGCACCAGGTTCACCTTGGACGCGATGGCGCGTGTCATGACCTCGCGCTCCACCTGGTCGAAGGGGTAGCCGAGGGTCTTCATCATCGAATGCGCGCTCGGCCGCCAGACCCCCTTCGTGCTGTACATGCCGCCCTCGTAACGCCCGATCCGGCCGCCGGACTCGCTCTCCTCACCCAGCCAGCGCCACCACTTCTTGCGCTGCTCCCGCATCTGCCGCGCGCTCAGCACGGTGTGGTGCGCCGAGTCCGGCTCGCCCTCCGCGTACCGGCCGCCGGGAACGCCGCGCTGGTAGTAGTCGTACTCGTCCTGCAGCTTCCCCAGCGAGTGGCCGATCTCGTGCGGCGTGATCAGCGAGGACAGCGAGTTGCCGCCGGAGGCGGTGGCGTACGTGCCGCCCGCGCCGCCGTAGGTGTCACTGTGCGCCAGCCCCACGATCTGCCGGTTCCCGGCCGAGGTGCCGGCCACCAGATCGGCCGCCGCCCTGGCCTTCCCGTCGTCCATCGTGATCAGCCGCTGCACGCTCTGCGCGTCGCACCCGCCCCAGAACCCCATGTCCAGCGCCGTGTTCCGGCGCGGCGCTCCGAGCCCCGGATCGCAGTCGACACCGGACTCGGCGGACGGCGTCTCCACCGCCCAGACATTGATGTACGAGCGGTAGGAGGCGAACGGCTCGGTGCTCCACAGCACGTTGAGGTGCTTCTCGACGTTCGCCCGGAACTCCGGCATCTCGTCCGCGGTGTAGCCGTCACCGAGAAAAACCAGGTTGAAACGCCTCTCCGCGGGGCCGGTCGACTGCATCGGCAGCACCTTCGCGCCGCTGCTCCCGGTGCTGGCGTCCTGTTGCCGCGCGGCCGCCGGCGCCGTCCCCAGCACGGACGCCCCGCACAGCAGCCCCGCCGCCGCGAACAGCCCGATGGCGGTCCGGCCCCTGCGCCCAGCCCTCGCGGTCATGACGACGCCCTCCTCGGGGTGCGGTCTCGGTGCGGTATCCGTGTACGAGGCTCTCCGCGTACGGTGGCGGAGCGTACGGGCGTGAGCAACAGGTCGTAAAGAGGCGGAAGTTGGCCACGGGGCTGTCGCGCTACACGTGGCTTCTGCCGGCGGGACCGTCCGCACTGCTCGACGGCACCTGTGTCGGATCCTGCTCCGAATCCGGCTCTGTCTCCGGTTCCGGCAACGCCGGTGTCTCGATGCGCCAGGCGATGCGCTCCTTGTCCTGGACGACGCGGCGGTGCACGTACAGCACGACCGACAGCAACAGGATTCCCACCGCGATGAGGGTGTCCTTCGGACCGCCCTGCCCGGCCAGCGACGGATGCGTGACCCCCACGGCGACCACCACGACATCGATGACCAGCACCGCCCAGGCGATCGGTATCCAGATCCGGCCGCGGCGGATCGGGCGGGGCCAGTCCGGCCGGTCCTTGCGCAGCAGCAGGAACGCGGAGACGGCCAGCACCACCGCGACCAGATAGCCGAAGTTGCTGGCGATCAGGATGCTCAGCGGCTCTCCGAGGAGCAGCAGGATCGCGCTGTTCAGTACGGCGTCGAGGGTGAGCGCCCGGCCCGGCACGCCCCAGCGGTTCAGGTGGTCCAGCTGCCGTACGGTCATCCGCTCGCGGGCCAGCCCGTACAGCGCGCGGCCGCCGTCCGCCGTGGTGGACACCATCCCGAGGAACATCGAGGCGACCAGGATGAGCACGCCGAGCGAGGAGAAGCCGCCGAGCGCCTGCTCGAAGGCGAGGGCGAACGCGCCGACGGGATCCTCGCGGATCGCGTCCTCGCCGACCGAGCCGACCATCGCGAGGGGCACGACGAAGAAGAGGACGAGGGAGAGGAGCGAGGTGGCGCGCAGCGCCTTGGCGGTGTCGCGCACCGTGTCCTTGTACTCGGGGGCGAACGAGGCGCAGATCTCGGTGCCGTACGTGGTCCACGCGGTCACGTAGAACCACACGATCAGCGTCAGCCAGCTGTCGCCGTGGTACCAGGTGAGGCGGGAAACGTGCCAGCTGTGGCCGTTGAGGAAGGGAGCCGCCACGACCACGACGAGACCGCACAGCACGATCCCGCTGGTGATCTTCGAGGCGCGGGCGGTGAGCCGGGCGCCGAAGTAGTTGCATGCCCAGGCGGCGAAGACGGCCGCCACGCCGATCAGTTCGGCCGCGCCGACGGCATGGCCGCCCGGCAGGGCGACCTCGGGCGCGTCGGGGAACCACTGGGCGGTGACCAGCGCGCCGATCGCCGCCGCGTTCACCGCGATGCTGAACGACCAGCCGATCCAGTAGCCGTACGCGGCGATGGCGCCGAGCGGCGCGAAGTAGCGCTTCCAGCCCTCCGCCGCGTACCGGCTGACGCCGCCGGACTTGCCGGGGAACATCGCCGCGGTCTCGGCGAACAGCATGTTCTGCAGCAGCCCGATCACCGCGCCGCCGACCCAGAGCGCGATGGCGGTCCACGCGCCGATCGCGCCGATGCCGTAACCCACGGTCAGGAGCAGGCCGTTGGGGATCACCAGGGCGATCGCGAAGCCGTCGCGCCAGGTGAGGGACTTGCGCAGGTGCGTCATGAACTGCCGCCCGTCTCTAGGAGGAAATCAGGCCCTTGCAGGAACTCGGCTCGGACGCGTGTCCGTTGAGCGGGCGTGCCAAAAATGTGTTCGCCGTCACAATAATTGGGTATTATTGGAAGACAAGAGGCCGGACGAAAATGCCGGCAAGGCGTGGGTGTGAAGGGGCGGGGTGGGCGGCATGGCCGAGCGGGGAGTGCCGGAGCGGACCGGGACGGTGCCGGCCGGGCCGGACGTCCAGCGGGAACGGATACTGCGGGCGGCGGCCCTCGCCCTCGCGGAGCACGGCTTCGACGCCGCCCGGCTGCGCGACGTCGCCAACTCCGCCGGAGTCTCCATAGGGTCGATACAGCATCACTTCGAGACCCGGGACCTGCTCTTCCGGCACGCCTTCGAGTGGTCGATAAGCGAGCTGACCGGCCGCTGGCGCTGCGCGGCCCTCGGCGAGCTCGGCCCCTGGCGCCGGTTCGAGCTGCTGGTGCAGGAGCTGACCGGCGACCCGGACCTGGCCCGGCGCTGCACGACGTGGACCGAGTTCTGCGCGAGCGCCGCCCGCCACGAGGAACTGCGGGACGGGATACGCCGGGTGCACGACGAGTGGCGCGCCCTGGTCTCCGGCATTCTCGCCGCGGGCGTGGAGACCGGCGAGTTCGCTCCCGTCGTGCCGCAGGAGACAGCGGTCGGCGCGGTGATGGCGGTGGTCGACGGCTGCGACATGGCGATCGCCGCGGACGGCGGCATGACCCCGGAACGCTACGCCGAAGTACTCCTCGCCACGGGCCGAGCGGTCTTCGGGGTGCGGGACGGCGTGTGAGGGGAGGGGCGAGCGGCGGCCGGCCGACTGGCCGAGAGCGGCTGGCCATTGACCGGACGCCGGCTAAGCGGCGCCGGCTGACCGGTACCGACTGATCGTCTGGCAGAGCAGGGGGCGGGGAGGGGGGCCCCGGTGCAGCGGGGGAGCGACTCAAGGTGGTTCCGGTGGAGGGAGGGGTTTTGGTGAGTGGTGAGGCGTTTCCGTTTCTGTTCCGGTCGTTGCGGGTCGGGGGGATCACGCTGAAGAACCGCATCGTGTCCTCGGGGCACGACACGGTGCTCGTGCGGGACGGGCGGGTGACCGACGACCTCGTGGCGTACCACGAGGCGCGGGCCGCGGGTGGGGTCGGCCTCATCGTCGTGCAGGTAGCTGGGGTGCACGAGTCGGCGCGGTACACCACCCACGTCCTCATGGCGACGGAGGATGTCTGCATCGAGGGGTACCGGCGCCTCGCCGACGCAGTACACCGGCACGGCGCGCGGACCGTCGGCCAGATCTTCCACCCCGGGCGGGAGATCCTGGAGTCGCGGGACGGCTCGGCGCCGGTCGCCTGGGCGCCGTCGGCGACGCCGAGCGAGCGGTTCCACGTGATGCCGAGGGCCATGACGGTGGCGGAGATCCACGAGGTGGTCCAGGGGTACGGTGCCGCCGCACGGCGGCTGCGGGACGCGGGCATGGACGGCGTGGAGATCGTGGCCAGCCATGGCTACCTGCCGGCCCAGTTCCTGAACCCTCAGGTCAATCACCGTACCGACGACTACGGCGGCAGCGACGAGAAGCGGCTGCGGTTCCTGCGCGAGATCATCGCGTCGGTACGGGATGCGGCGGGCCGGGACTTCACCGTCGGGCTGCGGATCTCCGGCGACGAGCTGAGCCACGACGGGCTGTCCTCCGCGCTGGTCGTGGACGTGGCGACGCGGCTGGACGAGGACGGCCTGCTGGACTACGTCAGCGTGTGCGCCGGCAGCTCCGCCACCCTCTCCGGCGCGCTGCACATCGCACCGCCCATGTCCCAGCCCGCGGGCTACACGGCACCGCTGGCCGCCAAGGTACGGGCGGCGGTACGCGTCCCGGTCATGGTCGCGGGCCGGATCAACCAGCCGCAGGAGGCCGACCGGATCATCGAACGGGGGCAGGCCGACGCCTGTGCCATGACCCGCGCGCTGATCTGCGATCCGGAGATGCCGGAGAAGGCGGGCGCCGGGCGCGCGGAGGACATCCGGGCCTGCATCGGCTGCAACCAGGCCTGCATCGGCCACTTCCAGCGGGGCTACGCCATCTCCTGCATCCAGCATCCGGAGACCGGCCGGGAACGGACCTTCGGCGTGCTGCCGTCGATCACGCGCCGGAAGCGGGTACTGATCGCGGGTGGCGGCCCCGCGGGGCTGAAGGCGGCGGCGGTCGCGGCGGCCCGCGGGCACGACGTCACGCTGCACGAGGCGGCGCGCCGGACCGGCGGCCAGGTGCTGCTGGCGGAACGGCTGCCCGGGCGCGCCGAGTTCGGCGGCGCGATCACGAACCTGGAGCGGGAGGCGCGGCAGGCCGGTGCCCGTATCGTCACCGGGTCGCGGGTCGACGGTGAGCTGCTGCGCGCCGAGCGGCCCGACGCGGTGATCGTGGCGACGGGCGCGCGGCCCCGCCGGCCGGAGCTGGAGCTGGTGGACGAGCCGGTGGTGCTGGACGCCTGGGACGTCGTACGGGGCGCCGGGGTGCCGCGCGGCCGGGTGGTGGTGGCCGACTGGCGCGGCGACTGGATCGGACTCGGCGTGGCCGTCCAGCTCGCAGGGCAGGGCCGGAAGGTGACGCTGTGCGTCACCGGGTTCGGCGCGGGCGAGCACCTGCAGCAGTACGTGCGCGGCGCGATGCTCGGCGAGGCGGTGCGGGCCGGGGTCCGGGTGGTGCCGAACGTCCGGCTGTACGGCGCGGACAGCGACACGGTGTACCTCCAGCACACCCTCACCGAGGAGCCGGTGCTGCTCGAAGGGGTGGGCTCGGTGGTGCTCGCGCAGGGGCACGAGCCCGTGCCCGGCCCCGACGTACCGGCCGATCCGGCGCCGGGGAGCCTGATATCCATCGGCGACTGCGTGTCGCCGCGCACGGTCGAGGAGGCGGTACTGGAAGGGCTGCGGGCGGCGGCGGAGCTGTAACGCCGCCCTCCCTCCGACGGGTTACTTGATGGCGAGGGGGTTGAGCGGGGAGCCGACGGCGCCGGTGAACTTCAGGGGCGGGGCGGTGAAGAAGAACGCGTACTCCCCGTCCGCGGCACAGTCGGCGGCGAGCTCGTCGAGGTCGAACATCTCGCCGATGGTCATTCCCATGTCGCGGAGGAGCACCAGGTGCAGCGGGAGCGTCAGCCCTTCCTGCTGCGCGGGCAGCACCTCCAGCGCCCAGTTGTCGGCCGCGACCGCCGCCACGTCCCGTGCGTGCAGCCAGCGCGCGCACTCCAGGGACAGCCCCGGCTCGGCGTCCATGAACCGCTCCCGGTCGCCGTCGGCCGCGAACACGGACCACCAGCCGGTGCGTACCAGCAGGACGTCCCCCGCGCCGACGGTCACGCCCTGCTCGGCGCAGGCCGCGTCCAGGTCGTCCGGGGTGATCGCCTCTCCGGCGGTGAGGCGGTCGACGCCCTTCAGCCGGGCGACGTCGAGCAGTACGCTACGGCCGGCGATGCCCTTGGCCTGGTGCTGGATCGCGTTGCGGGAGGCGCCGAGGGCGGTGACGTGTGCGGCGGCCGGGAAGCCGTTGTAGAGGTGATCGTCGTAGAACATGTGCGACAGCGCGTCCCACTGCGTGCCGGACTGGAGCGGCATCACCACCCAGTCGTCCGCGCCCCGTCCGCCGCCGGGCAGCTCCCGCTCCTGGCCGGTGCGGGACATGAAGCGGCGCGGGTTGGACCGGAAGCGGCCGGTCTGCGGGCCGTCGGCGTCCAGCGGGATGCCGAGGTCGAAGACCTTGCCGGTCCGGATCGCCCCGGCCGCGGCGACGACCTTCTCGGGGGTGATCAGGTTCGTGGTGCCGCGCTGGTCCTCCGCGCCCCAGCGGCCCCAGTTGCGCAGCTCGGCGCCGAGTGCGCGCATGGCATCGGTCATCGGAGACGTTCCTCGCTCGAACTCGAGTTAATAAGGTGTACTAACCATCTTTAACGAACCGGTTCCGTCACTGTCAAAGCCGCGTCACTGTCACAGCCGGGCGATACCCGAGCAGGAGCCGACCGGGCCGTACTACTCCTGCTCCAACGCCGCATTGAGCAGCGCCCGCGTATCCGGTTCGACGTGCTCGGCGTAATAGGCGTACAGGGCCTGGCGGGCCAGCCGGGCGGCGTGCGGGGCGTCGCCGGCGCGGATCGCGGCGAGCACCTGCTCGTGGTGGTCGATGGAGCGTTCCCGCCAGGCCGCCGCGTCCGAGGCATCGGCGATCTTGCGCTCGATGATGTCCACGACGGCGTCGTGGACGGCGCGGGCGCAGAGCCCGAGCAGCGCGTTGCGGCTGGCCTCCGCGACGGCCTGGTGGAACAGCGCGTCGGCCTCGCTGAACGCCCGCAGTCCGGCGCCCGGTCCGGCGGACAGCGACCGCATCCGGTCGATCAGCCCCGCCATCCGCGTCAGGTCGTCCTCCGTACGCAGCCGGGCGGCGAGCCGGTTGCTCTCGGCCTCCAGGACCATCCGGAACTGGATCAGTTCGCCGAGGCTGGATATGTGGGAGCGGGTGAGCCGGCCGAGCGCCTGGCTGAGGTTGTCGGCGGAGACGCCGAGCACTTCCGCGCCGAGCGGGTCGCCGGGCCGGGACCGGACCAGGCCGGCGGACTGCAGGACGCGCAGCGCCTCGCGGACCGTGGAGCGGCCGACGCCGAACTGATTGACCAGTTCGCGTTCGGCGGGGAGGCGGGAGCCGGGCGGCAGTTCACCGCGGAGGATGCGTTCCTCGATCTGCTCGGCCACCCGCTGGTAGGCCCGTACCGGCTGGACGGGGGTGAAGGGAGCATCGTAGGCGGCCATCGGGACCCCGTTCCGTTTCCATGCCGATTGCTGCTGGTGGCCTCTTGACCCACGCATGAACGTGCGAGCAGAGTACGGGAAATCAACTGGTCTGACCAGTGGACTGGCCTCCCGGCCAGGTGTTTTGGAGGTTCTATGCACGCCGCCCAGACCCACCCGCCGACCGAGATCACGATCGACGCCGACGCGGCCGTCGCCTTCACCCAGGACCTGATCCGGCTGCGTACCGTCAACGCCACCGGCGCCACCGACGTCGAACGCCCGGCCGCCGACCTGGTCGCGGCGCTCTTCACCGAATTCGGCTGGCAGCACGAGGTGGTGGAGGTCGCGCCGGGCCGCCCGAACGTCGTCGCCGTCGTCGACGGCAAGGGCGGCGCCGGGCCGACCCTGATGTTCGAGGGGCACACGGACGTGGTCACCGAGGGCGACCCGGCGGTGTGGAGCGTCGATCCGTACGCCGCGGAGATCCGCGACGGCAAGCTGTGGGGCCGGGGCGCGGCGGACATGAAGTCCGGGGTGGCCGCCATGATCTACGGCGTGCGCGCGCTGCAGCAGGCCGGCCCCTTCCCCGGCCGGATCGTCCTCGGCGTGCTGTGCGACGAGGAAGGCATGATGCTCGGCGCCAAGGCGTTCGCCGCCTCGCCGCTGGCCGCCGAGATCGACGGAGTGATCGTCTGCGAGCCGGAGGGGTACGAGGTGTGCACCTCGGCCCGCGGCGGCATCCGGCTCCGGCTGGAGCTGACCGGGGTGATGGCGCACGGCGCGATGCCGCAGGAGGGCAAGAATCCGGTCGTCGCGGGCGCCAGGATCGTCGAGGCGCTGAGCCGCGCCCAGACCTGGGCCGAGGTGCGCTTCGGCGCCCATCCGCACGCCGGGCAGGTCACCGTCACCCCGACCGTGCTGCACGGCGGCGACCCCGACCAGCTCAACGTCATCCCGGCGCACGGCCTGGTCGGCGTCGACGTACGGACCGTCCCGGGCACCGACCACGCCGAGCTGATCGACCGCATCCGGCACGAGGCCGAGGAGGCCGCAGCGACCGCCGGCGTCACCGTCGCGCTGACCGTCGTCGACGACCGCCCGGCGATCGAGATCGCCGAGGACCACCCGGTGGTCGCCGGGCTGGTGGCGGCGCACGAGCGGGTGCACGGCAGCCCCCCGCCCTTCGGAGCCGTGCCCGGCACCACCGACGGCACGGTCCTGACCCGCGACGCCGGGCTGCCCACGGTCGTCTACGGACCCGGCGGCAAGTGGATCGCGCACCAGAAGGACGAGTACGTGGAGGTACGCGAGATCGGCGAGTACACCCGGGTCTACGCCGAGGCGGCGCGCCATTTCCTGACCCAGGGGGTGCGCGACGATGACGCCTGAGGAGATCGCCGGGCGCTTCCCGGCGGGGCTGCCGGTCGGTGACGGCTGGGCGCCGGCGCCCCGTACCGAGCCGGTCCACTTCCCGTACGACGGCAGTGAGGTCGCTCGGGCGCCCGTGGGGGACGAGGCGCTGGCGCGGCAGGCCGTGGAGCACGCGGCGGCGCTGCGGAAGGACGTGGCACGGCTGCCCTCCCGGGTACGGCGCCGGGTGCTCGGCGGGGTGGCGGCGGCGCTCGCCGAGGTCGCGCGCCCCATGGAGGACCTGCTCGTCCTGGAGACCGGCAAGCCGCGGGTGGACTGCCGTACGGAGGTGCAGCGCACGGTCTCCACCTGGGAGGCGGCGGCCGACGAGGTGGTCCATGTGCACGGCGAGACGGTGCCACTGGACATGCTGCCTTCCGGGGACGGCATGACGGGCTTCTGGACCCGCCGCCCCATCGGCGTCGTGGTGGGCATCGCGGGCTTCAACTACCCGATGCTGCTCGCCTCCCACAAGATCGCGCCCGCGCTGGCGGCCGGCTGCCCCGTGGTGATCAAGCCGGCGCCGGCCACGCCGCTCGCCACGCTCTGGCTGGTCCACCTGGTCCGCGAGCAACTTGCCGCGGCCGGCGCTCCCGTGGGCGCGGTACAGCTGGTCACCGGGGACGCGGCGGTGGGCCGCACGCTGACCACGCACGAAGCGGTGGCGGCGGTCTCGTTCACCGGCTCCGCGGAGATCGGCCACCGGATCGCGCGGGACGCCGCGCCCCGCAAGGTCGTCCTCGAACTGGGCTCCAACGCCGCGCTGGTGGTGGCCGCCGACGCCGACCTCGACGCCGCGGCCGACGCCGTGGTCCGCGGCGGTTACTACGCCTCGGGCCAGGCGTGCATCGCCGTGCAGCGGGTGATCGCGGTCGAGGAGGTCGCCAAGGAGCTGGCGGCGAAGATCACCGACCGGCTCGCGGACGTGGTGGTCGGCGATCCGCGCGAGGAGGCGACCCGGGTGGCCGCGCTCATCGACGAGGCGGCCACCGGCCGGGTGCTGGCCTGGATCGAGGAGGCACGCGCGGCCGGCGCCCGGGTGATCGCCGGTGGCGAGCGGGTGGGGCGCTGCCTCGCGCCCGCGCTGCTGGCCGAGGTGCCGGGCGGGCTGCCCGCGTGGGACGAGGAGATCTTCGGCCCGGTCGTCGCGCTGCGCGCGGTGCCGGACCTGGACGCCGCGTACGCGCTGGTCAACGATTCGCGGTACGGCCTGCACGCCGCGGTCTTCACCCGCGACCTGGGTGCCGCGTTCACCGCGATCGACGCGCTCGACGTCGGCGGCGTGGTCATCAACGAAGTCCCGGGCTACCGCAGCGACGTCGCTCCGTACGGCGGCGTGAAGGACTCCGGCATCGGCCGCGAGGGCCCGCGCTTCGCCATCGAGGAACTGACCGTGACCCGCATGGCGGTGATCAGGCCGTGACGCCCGCACAGCCGGTGACGCCCGCACAGCCGGTGACGCCCGCGCGGCCGGTGGCGCCCGCGGCGGCGGCCCCGGACGCTGCCGCCGGACCAACCCACGACGACCGGGCGAAGGAGCCCCGTATGACGTACGCGCATCTCTTCCGGCTCGACGGGCGGCATGTCGTCGTGGTCGGCGGCGGCAGTGGCATCGGGCGTGAGGCCGTACGGGCGCTGGTCGCGCACGGCGCCGACGTGACCGTGGCCGACCGGGACCTGAAGGGCGCGGAGGAGACCGTCCGGCTCGCGGGGGAGGAACCCGCGGCTCCCGGCAGCGGTACGGGGACGGCGACCGCGTACGCGCTCGACGTGCTGGACGACGAGGCGGTGCGCACGGCGGCGGAGACGTGGGGCGCGCCGGACGGGCTGGTCGTCACCGTCGGCGCCAACGTCCGCAAGCGGATCGCCGATTACACCCTGGCGGAGTTCGACCGGGTGGTGGCGCTCAACCTCCGGGCGCACTTCGCGCTCGTGCAGGCCGTCGCCCCGGCCATGGCCGAGCGGGGCAGCGGGAGCGTGGTCGGGCTCGCCTCGATGCGCGCGGTGCAGGTCGAGCCGGGCCAGAGCGTGTACGCCGCGTCCAAGGCGGGGCTGGTGCAGTTCCTGCGGACGGCGGCGGCCGAGTGGGGGCCGCGCGGGGTGCGGTTCAACGCCATCGCGCCCGGTGTCGTGCGGACGCCGCTGACCGACCAGATCGCCGCCGACCCCGAGTGGTACGAGGCGTACGCGCAGGCGTCGGCGCTGCGGCGGTGGGCCGGTGCGGAGGAACTCGCCGGTGCCGTGCACTACCTGGTCTCGGACGCCTCCACCTTCGTCACCGGCAGCGTGCTGGCCGTGGACGGCGGCTGGACAGCGGTCGACGGCCGGTACGAACCCTCGGTCTGATTCCGGCCTGACCTGCGATACCGTCCGGTCGGCCGGACGCCGTCCCCGCGGCTGCCCGGCCGCCCGCCCGCTCGACCGTCCCGGACACACCCCTTTCCCCGAAGGAGTTCCATGTCGCACGCCCCCGAGGACAGAGGGCGGGAGGGCCCGGCGGAGACCGGGCCGCACCCGTCCGATGGACTGCCCGAGGTGAGCGCCCGGCGCCCCGCGCTGTGGCTGCTGCTCGTGCCGGCCGTGCTGTACTGCCTGGCGCCGCTGGTGGCCAACAGCATCGAACCGCGCGTCCTCGGCATGCCGTTCCTGCTGTTCTGGCTCGTCGCCGACACGGTCGTCAGCCCCCTCGTCATCTGGGCCGTCACCCGCCTGGACCCCGCGTACCGCGTCGACGCCGCCGAACCGCTGCCCGGCGACCGGCCGCACGCGGGCCCGTCCACCGCGTCCGGGGCCGCGCCCGGCGGACCCGAAGGAGGCGCCGCATGAGCGGATCAGCGGCGATCGCGACCACCATCTTCGGCCTCGCCATGATCGCGACCATCGTCATCGGCGTGCTCAGCGCGCGCGGCCGGGACAAGGGCCTGGCCGAGTGGTCGGTCTCCAGCCGGGGCCTGGGCGTCCTCTTCATCTGGCTGCTGATGGCCGGGGAGACCTACACCAGCTTCTCCTTCCTCGGCACGGCCGGCTGGTCGTACTCCTTCGGCGTGCCGATCCTCTACCTCGTCGCGTACCTCACCGTCGGCTTCGCCGTGGGGTACGTCGTCGGCCCGGCCATCTGGACGTACGCCAGCCGGCACGGCCTGATCTCCATCGCCGACCTGGCCGAACACCGCTTCCGCTCCCGGCCGGTGGGCATCGTCGTCGCGGTCATCGCCACCGTGTTCCTCGTGCCCTACATCCAGGTGCAGATCCAGGGCATGGGCGTGGTCGTCAACGCGATGACGTACGGGAGCGTGGACCTGCGGGTCGCCGCCGTCATCTCCTTCGTCGTCGCCGAGGTCTTCATCCTGGTCTCCGGGCTGCGCGGCTCGGCATGGGTCAGCGCGCTCAAGGACGTACTGGTCATCTTCGCGGTGGTCTTCCTCGCGGTGTACGTACCGATGCACTACCTCGACGGCGTCGGCGACTTCATGCACCGCATGGTCACGGAGAAGGCCGACTGGCTGACCTTCCCCGGGCACGAGTCCGGGGGCAAGGGCGGGATGTGGTTCATCACGACGACGCTGCTCAACGCCGTGACCATCACCATCTTCCCGACCACGGTCGCCGGTTACCTCAGCGCGCGGAGCCCGAACGCGCTGCGCCGCAATGCCGTACTGCTGCCCTGGTACCAGCTGCTGCTCTTCGTCCCCATGATGATCGGCGCCACCGCGCTGTTCGTCATGCCGGCCCTAGGAAATCCCGACCTCGCGCTGTTCAGCCTGGTCACCGACTCCCTCCCGGCCCCCGTCGTGGCCCTCATCGGCGTCGCGGGCGCGCTCTCCGCGATCGTCCCGATGAGCGTGTTCATGCTGGCCATCGGCACGCTCTGGGGCCGCACACTGCTCGGCGGCGGCAACGGCGCCGACCCGCGCAGCCGCCGTACGGGCCGCACGCCCGCCGACGACGTGCGCACCAAGCGGCTCTCCCAGCTGGTCTGCCTCATCGCCGGGCTGATCGCCCTGGGCGGCGCCCTCTTCTACCCCAATACCCTGGTCCAGCTGTCGGTCCTGTCGTACGAGGGGCTCGCGCAGCTGGTGCCCATCGTGCTGCTCGCGCTGTTCTGGCGGCGGATGACGAAGGCCGGCGCGCTGGCCGGGATGTTCGCCGGTCTGGCGGTCGTGGTGGTGCTCTGGGCGACCGGCAACGACCCGCTGCACGGTGTCAACGGCGGCATCGTCGGACTGGCCGTCAACCTCGTCGTCACCGCGGCGGTCACCTTCGCCCGGCCCGAGGGGAAGCCGTCCGCGCCGCGGCGGGTGGGTACGACTCCGACGACCGGCACCGACCAGGCCCCGGCCGCCCCGGCGGCCCCGAAGGAGGCTCCGTGACCGACGTGACCGACGAGACCACCCCCGTCCTCTACCGCGCCGCCCGCATCGTCGGCCAGCGCACGGACGGCACCGGCGCGGACGGCGCGCCCGAGCCGGAGGGCTTCGCCGTCGCCGACGGCCGCATACGCGCCACCGGCGGCTTCGCCGCGCTGCGCGACCGCTTCCCCGGCGCGCCCGAGGTCGACTTCGGGGACGCCACCGTGATCCCCGGCCTCAACGACGCGCACATCCACCTCGCGATGGCCGCCACCGACCTGCTCCACCTGGACCTGTCGGCCGCCGCGGTCGCGACGGCCGACGCGCTGCTCGCCACCGTCACCGCCGAGGCGGCCCGCACGGCGCCGGGGGAGTGGGTGCGCGGCAGCCGGTACGACGACATCAAGACCGGCCGGATCACCCGGCACGAACTGGACCGGGCGGCCCCCGCCCACCCGGTGCTCGTCGTCCACGTCGCCGGACACTGGGGCGTCGTCAACTCCGCCGCGCTACGGGCCCTCGGCATCGACGAGGACACCCCCGCGCCCGACGGCGGTGACTTCGGGCGTGACGCGGACGGCCGCCTCGACGGCCGGCTGATCGAACGCGCCCTGATGAACGTGGTCTACCCGGCCACGGCACGCGGCGACTCGCCACTCGCGCCCAGTTCACCGGAGGACCGGCTGCGTGGCCTGCTGCGCGCACAGGAGCTGTGGCACGCCGCCGGACTCACCTCGATCTGCGACGCGCTGATCGCCCCGGACGACGTCGCCCTGCTGCGCACCGCCCGCGACCGGGACCTGCTGACGCTGCGTACGGGCATGCTGCTCTCCATCGACCACTACGCCAAGGCGCGGGCGCTCGGCGTCGGCAGCGGCTTCGGCGACGACCTACTGCGGTTCGTCGGCGTGAAGGCGTTCCTGGACGGGGCGATCGGCGGCCGGACCTGCCTGCTCGCGGAGCCCTACGCCGACCCCGAGTGCGGCGGGGCCGACGGGCACGGCCTGCAGACCACCTCGACCGAGGAGCTGTTCGCGCAGGTACGGGAGGTGCACGCGGCCGGCGACCGGATCGGTGTGCACGCCAACGGCGACGCCGCGATCCGGCTCGTCCTGGACGCGTTCGAGGCGGCACAGCGCGAGCTGCCGCGCCCCGGACTGCGGCACCGCATCGAGCACTGCACCCTCATCGACGATCCGATCCTCGCCCGGATGAAGGCGCTGGACGCCATCGCCGTACCGTTCGCCGGTTACGCGGGCTACCACGGCGGGGCACTGAACACCTGGTACGGGCCCGAGCGCACGGAGCGGATGTTCGCGCACCGCTCCTTCCTGGACGCGGGCGTCACCGTCGCCGGCTCCTCCGACTACCCCTGCGGCCCCTACGAACCGCTGCTCGGCCTCCAGTCGATGGTCACCCGCGAGGGCATCGAGGACGGCGCGAAGGTGGGGCCCGCGCAGCGCGTCACCGCCGCCGAGGCGCTGCGGATCTTCACCCTCGGGTCCGCCGAGGCGGAGGGCACGGCCCACCACAAGGGCCGGATCGCCGCCGGCCACCTCGCCGACTTCACCGTCCTCGGCGAGAACCCGCTCACCGCCGACCCGTACGGCATCGCCGCCATCCCCGTGTGCGCGACCTACGTGGGCGGACGGCGCGTACACGAGGAGGCCGCCCGATGACCGCGGCCGGTGCCACCGACACCTTCGAGGTGCCGGGGCTGTCCGCGCCCGTGGAGATCCTCATCGACCGCTGGGGCGTTCCGCACCTGTACGCCGGTTCGCGCGCCGACCTCTTCCTCGCGCAGGGCGTCAACGCGGCGCGCGACCGGCTCTTCCAGATCGACCTGTGGCGGCGGCGCGGCCTCGGCCTGCTGGCGGAGGTGTTCGGCCCGGAGTACGCGGAACACGACCGGGCGGCCCGGCTGTTCCTCTACCGCGGCGACATGGCGGCGGAGTGGGCGTCGTACGGCCCGGACGCCGAGCGGGTCACCACCGCGTTCGTGCGGGGCATCAACGCGTTCGTCGCGTTCTGCCGCGAGCGGCGCGAGCACCTCCCGCCGGAGTTCCGGCTGCTGGACTACGAACCGGCGTACTGGCAGCCCGCCGACGTGGCCCGCATCCGCAGTCACGGCCTCCACTACAACCTCCACGACGAGGTCGAACGGGCCCGCACGATGCGGGACTTCGGCCCCGAGGTGGAGGACCTGCGCAAGGTCCGCGAGCCCGCCCACACGCTGCGCGTGCCCGAGGGCCTGGACCTCTCCGTCATCCCGGACGACGTGCTGCGCGTCTACCGGATGGCGACCACCCCGCCGTGGGCTCCGCAGGCCCCGCGACAGGGCATCGACGGGAGCAACAACTGGGTGCTCGCCCCGTCCCGCACCGCCACCGGCCGCCCCGTGCTGGCCAACGACCCGCACCGCGCCGTCACGCTGCCCGCGCTGCGCTACCTCGCGCACCTCTCGGCGCCGGGCCTCGACGTCATCGGCGCGGGCGAACCGGCGCTGCCCGGCGTCTCCATCGGCCACAACGGCCGCCTCGCCTTCGGTCTCACGATCTTCCCGATCGACCAGGAGGACCTGTACGTCTACCGCACCGACCCCGCCGACCCGAAGCGGTACGCGTACGGCGCCGGCTGGGAGGCGATGACGAAGGTCACCGAGACCATCCCGGTGCGCGGCGGCGAGCCCGTCACCGCCGACCTGTGGTTCACCCGGCACGGCCCCGTAATCGACGAACGACCCGACCGCGACGCCGCGTTCGCCGTCCGTGCCGCCTGGCTGGAGCCCGGCATGGCGCCCTACCTCGGCAGCATGGACTACATGGGCGCGACCGGGCCCGACGCCTTCGTCGCGGCCATGGAGCGGTGGGGCGCGCCCGGCGAGAACCAGGTCTACGCGGCGCCCGACGGCACCATCGGCTGGCGCCCGGCCGGCCGGGTCCCGGTCCGCCGCGGCTGGGACGGCACACTGCCGGTGCCGGGCGACGGCCGGTACGAATGGGACGGCCACCACCCGGTCGGCGCGCTGCCCTCCCTACGGGACCCGGCGGACGGCTGGTTCGCCACCGCCAACCAGCTCAACCTCCCCGACGACTACCCGCACGTCGAACGCACCGTCACCCACGACTGGTACGCGCCGCACCGCCACGAGCGCATCGCCGAGGTGCTCGCGGCGCGGTCGGACTGGACCGTGGCGGACTGCGTGGCCCTCCAGAACGACTACGTGAGCCTGCCGGCGCGCCGCATGCAGCCGCTGCTGGCCGGGCTGACCAGCGATGATCCGCGGGTGGCCGAGGGGCTGCAGCTGCTGCGGGACTGGGACGCCGCGCTCGACGCGGACTCGGCCGCCGCCGCGCTCTTCGAGATCTGGTACCGCCGCCACTTCCGCGCCGAACTGCTGAGACAGGCCCTCCGCCGGCTGCTCCCCGCGGAACGGGTGGCCGCGGCGCTGGCCCGCGTGCTGCCCGCCGAGGACGCCACCGCCGACGCCCGCGTCGACCTCTCGCTGCTCCTCGACCCGGGGGACCGGCTGGGCCCCGACCCGGACGCGGTGATCCGTACGGCCGTGCTCACCACGCTCGGCCCCGCGATGGCGGAGACCGGGCGGCTGCTCGGCCCCGACACCGGCACGTGGCGGTGGGGCACGCTCCACCAGGCGCATCTGCACCACCCCCTCGCCAAGCTGTTCGGCGAGCAGGCCTCGGACTGGTCCTCGGTGGGGCCGGCCCCGCGTGGCGGCAGCGGCGAGACGGTGTCGGCAACCTCCTACGGACCCGGCTTCCGGCAGACCGGCGGCGCCAGCTTCCGGCTGGTCGTGGACGTGGGCGCATGGGACGAGTCGCTGGTGATGAGCACCCCGGGCCAGTCCGGCGACCCGGCCAGCCCGCACTACCGCGACCTGTTCGACACATGGGCGGCGGACGGCGCGTTCCCGCTGCTGTACTCGCGCGAGCAGGTCGAGAAGCACACGACCCGACGGATCACCCTTGTACCGGGCGGCACGACGGGGGAGTGAAGGGCCGCCGCACCCACCTACCGCTCCAGTGGATCGATCTGCTGGAGCGGTAGTTGTATCCACCACCTTGCTGGTACGTTCGCGGCGCAGGCCTGCTCACGAACGGTTCACGGCACCACAACGGTTCACGGCACCACCCCACCCGTATCGGAAAGGGGCACACATGGACGCCGACGTCTTCCAGGACATCCTGCGCACCGTCCGGGACTTCGTACGCCGCGAGGTCGTGCCGCGCGAGGACGAGATCGAACGCACCGACGACGTACCGGACGAGCTGCGCCGCGCCGCCGCGGACATGGGCCTCTTCGGCTGGTCGCTGCCGGAGGAGTACGGCGGCCTCGGCCTGGACATGCGCCAGGACGTCCGGCTCGCCTTCGAACTGGGCTGGACCACCCCCGCGTTCCGCTCCCTGATGGGCACCAACAACGGCATCGCGGGCAAGGCGCTGGTCAACTCCGGTACCGAGGAGCAGAAGAAACGCTGGCTGCCCGCGCTCGCCTCCGGCACCGCCATCGCCTCCTTCGCGCTCACCGAGGACGGTGCGGGATCCGACCCCAGTGGCCTGCGCACCAGGGCTGTACGGGACGGGGAAGGCTGGGTGCTCACCGGCGCCAAGCGCTTCATCACCAACGCCGACGTGGCCGACCTGCTGGTGGTCTTCGCCCGCACCGACCCCGACGCGGCCCCCAACAAGGGCATCTCCGCCTTCCTCGTGGAGACCGGCACCCCCGGCGTCCGCATCGGCCCGCCCGACGACAAGATGGGCCAACGCGGCGCCCACACCGCCGAGGTCTCCTTCGACGACGTCCGGCTGCCCGGCTCGGCCCTGCTGGGCGAGCGCGAGAACGCCGGCTTCGGCGCCGCGATGGCCTCCCTCACCCGCGGCCGGCTGCACATCGCCGCGCTCTGCGTCGGCCTCGCCTCGCGCGCGCTGGACGAGGCCGTACGGTACGCCGCCACGGCCCACCAGGGCGGCGCCGCCATCAGCCGCTTCCAGCTGGTGCAGGAGCTCCT
This sequence comes from Streptomyces sp. NPDC047117, assembly GCF_040643545.1. Classification (NCBI taxonomy): domain Bacteria; kingdom Bacillati; phylum Actinomycetota; class Actinomycetes; order Kitasatosporales; family Streptomycetaceae; genus Streptomyces; species Streptomyces sp. NPDC047117. The sequence continues at coordinate 95,782 of NZ_JBEYUN010000009.1, forward strand.
CGCCGATTCGTACGCCGAACTGCACGCCGGGCGCTCGATGGTGCTGACCGCCGCCGACGACTTCGACGCCGGCACCGACACCCGGCTCGGCCCTTCCAGCGCCAAGCTGTTCTGCAGCGAGATGGTCTGCCGGGTCGCCGACCGGGCCGTACAGGTGCACGGCGGCACCGGCTACATGCGCGGCACGACCGCCGAACGCCTCTACCGCGACGCGCGGCTCTTCCGCATCTACGAGGGCACCAGCGAGATCCAGAAACTCATCATCGGCAAGCAGCTGCTGCGGGGGACGACCTGAAAGGACGACGCATGAGCGAGCCCACCGCAACGGCACCGGCCCGCGCCTACCGCGAAGGGCTGGACCGCGGCGAACTCCGCTACCAGCGCTGCGACCACTGCGAAGGGGCCGTCTTCCCGCCCCGCGTGCTCTGCCCGGACTGCGGCTCCCAGGAGCTGACCTGGGAACGCAGCGCGGGCCGCGGCACGGTGTACGCCGCCACCGTCGTACGCGCCCGCGACGGCGCCCGCGGCGTCGTCCTGGTCGACCTCGACGAGGGCTTCCGGATGATGTCGCGGGTCGACGGCATCGACCCGGCGACCGTGGAGATCGGTACCACTGTGCGGTTCACGGCCGCCGACGAAGGAGACGAGCGGGTGGCCGCCTTCATGAAAGAGGCACAGCGATGAGCCCGCACGCCACGGCCGCCGTCGTCGGCGTCGCCGAATCCGACCTGGGCGAGGTCGCGCCGGGGCTCACCCCGCTGGACCTCGCCGGCCAGGCGGCGGCCCGCGCCCTCGCCGACGCCGGAATCCGCAAGTCCGAGGTGGACGGCCTGTTCACGGCCTCCTCGTACCTGCCGATGGCCGCCATGGACACCGCCGAGTACCTCGGCATCCGGCCGCGCCACCTCGACGGCACCAACATCGGCGGCAGCTCCTTCGTCTCCCACCTGCTGCACGCCGCCACCGCCATCGAGCGGGGACAGTGCACCACCGCGCTCATCGTCTACGGCTCCACCCAGCGCTCCGACGGCGGCCGGCTGGTCTCGCCGAGCAGGCCCGACCCGTACGAGGCGCCGTACGGGCCGCGCTACCCCATCACCATGTACGCGCTGGCCGCCGCCCGGCACATGTACCAGTACGGCACGACGCGCGAGCAACTGGCGGACGTGGCGGTGGCGGCGCGGGAGTGGGCCCAGCTCAACCCGGCCGCGTTCGAGCGCAAGCCGCTCACCAGGGAGGACGTGCTCACCTCCCGGATGATCAGCGACCCGCTGACCGTACGGGACTGCTGCCTGGTCACCGATGGTGGCGGCGCGCTCGTCGTCACCTCCGCCGAGCGCGCCCGCGACCTCCCGGGCACGCCCGCTTACCTGCTGGGCGCGGGCGAGGCGGTCTGGCACCGCAACATCTCGCGGATGCCGGACCTCACCGTGACCGCGGCCACCGACTCCGGGCGGCGGGCCTTCGCGGCGGCCGGGCTGACCCCCGCCGACATCGACGTGGTGGAGCTGTACGACGCGTTCACCATCAACCCGGTCCTCTTCCTGGAGGACCTGGGCTTCTGTGCCAAGGGCGAGGGCGGCGCGTTCGTCGCCGACGGCGGGATCGCGCCCGGCGGGCGGCTGCCGGTCAACACCAACGGCGGCGGCCTCTCCTACGGACACCCCGGCATGTACGGCATCTTCACCGTCATCGAGGCCGTCCGGCAGCTGCGCGGCGACTGCGGCGAGCGGCAGGTGTCCGGCGCCAGGACCGCGCTCGCGCACGGCAACGGCGGGGTCCTCTCCAGTCAGGTCACGGCGATCCTGGGCACGGAGGCGGCCGTCTGAGGACGAGCGCGGCGGCTCGCCGGCTCAGGCCGCCTCCCGGGGCGCGGGGGAGCCCGTACGGGAGGCGCCGGCCCGCCACAGCGGAGCGTAGGAAAGCAGCAGGAGCGCGGCACCGAGCGGGATCAGGTCCTTGAGGGCGTAGGAGGCCAACGAATCGGCGAGGACGAGGACCGGTGCCCATGGTGCGAGCACGCGCAGGGCGGCCAGCCGGCCGGTGAGCAGCAGCTGGCCCAGGAAGAAGAGCATCGGGCCGAGGAGGTAGAAGGCGAGCTCGACGCCCGGCACCGACTGGAAGCCGCCCGTCAGCTCGGCCATCTCCGCATGGCTGCCGGCCATCAGCCCCGTCACGATGTCGACGCCGAACTGGACCGCGAGCGCGACGACCCCCGCGCCGCCGATCCAGAAGCCTGCCGAGGACCACCGGTCCTTCCCCGCCATCCTCCGCATCACGGCGAATCCTTGCGCGAAGAAGGCGAGGCCCGCGAGGAAGCACAGGTGCCCCGTCGTCCAGGCAAGCCCCGGCCCCTTGGTTCCGTCGAGCCCGTCGAGGAGACGGATCACTCCGTAGGCACCGAACAGGAGGGGGCCGTAGAGGAACGCGCGCTGTGTGGTGGTCATGCTTCAAGGATCTTGACGGCCGGACGCCGACTCCATCCGGGACATCCCTGGTTGGCCCCTGGGGGAGGACCGGGGGTACCCCTGGTCCGCGTGACTCGGCACCGGCCGCGGCGTCCTCACTCCGCGAAGAGCGCGTCCAGGTAGACCCAGGCACCGTCGTGCCGGACGAAGCGGCTGTGCTCGTGGAGCGAGTCCTCCGTGCCGGCGTACCGGAACCGGGCCCGGAATTCGACCGTGCCGGTGGTGTGGAACGCGCTGCCCTCGGAGGTCCCCAGGATCTCCAGGCCCAGCCAGCGCTGTCCCGCGTCGAGCTCGACACGGGGCGGCCGGGTGTCCGGGTGCCAGGTCCGCAGCAGGTAGGCCTCGTCCCGGACCACGAAGGCGCTGTACCGCGACCGCATCAGCCGCTCGCAGGTGGGCGCCGCCGCCGTCCCGGCGTGGAACTGCCCGCAGCATTCCCCGTACGGGGCGGACAGGCCGCAGGGGCAGGGCGAGGTGGCGGTGACGGCGGGCGCTGCGGTCTGCCTGGCCTGCTTCGGGCGCGGGGTGCGACGGGACATGCGCCCATTGTGCCCGGTCGCGGAGGCACGGCCGCGATATCGCCGAGCGGACGAACCGTCTCGCCATTCGAGACGACGTTACGTGCGGCTTACACCCGGTATTACCGTGGACGGCATGTCCGGACCCGCCAGTGTGCTCACGCTCGCGCTCTTTGCGGCGACGCCGTGGGACGTCGACGACGCGCTCTGTAGCCGCTGACGCCCACAGGTCCGGCCTTCTCCCCCTTCCGGTACCGCGCGTACCGCCTCCCCTCCCACGGAGACCCCACGTGACGACCGCTCCCCCCGCCGGGGCGGCCGGGGCCCCGCCCCGTTCCGGTGCCCTGCTCACCCCGGCCCCCACCCACACGCCCGCGCCCACGGCGGAGCCCGCGCCGCCCGTCCGCCGCACGCCCCTCGTGGTCGCCGGCCTCATCGGCGCCGCCCTCACCGCGTACGTGTGGACCGCCAACGGCGCCAAGCCCGGCATCCTGCTGCTCCTCGGCATCGCCCTGGGCTTCGCCCTCTTCCACTCCCGCTTCGGCTTCACCTCCGCCTGGCGGCAGCTGATCGCCGTCGGCAACGGCACCGGGCTGCGCGCGCACGCCCTGCTGCTCGGCACCACCGCGACGCTCTTCGCGCTGGTCATCGGCACCGGCACCGGGCTGTTCGGCTCGGTTCCTGCGCCCAGTGCGGGGCCGCTGGGCGTCGCCCTGCTGGTCGGCGCCTTCCTCTTCGCCGTCGGCATGCAGCTCGGCGGCGCCTGCGCCTCCGGCACGCTCTTCGCGGTCGGCTCCGGCCAGAGCACGATCGTGCTCACCCTCGGCGGCTTCATCGCCGGCTCGACGCTGGCCGCCTGGCAGTTCGACCTCTGGCGCGACCTGCCCGCGTTCGACCCGGTGCTCTTCTCCGACCACCTCGGCTGGGGCGGCTCCTGGGCCGTGACCATGGTCCTGCTTGCCGTGGTGGTGCTGGTCTCCCGCCGCGTGCAGGCCCGCCGCAACCCGCCGCCGCTCGGCACCCCGCCGTCCGCGCGCACCACCCTGGCCCGCGCCTTCCGCGGCTCCTGGACCCTGTGGGCCGGCGCCCTGGCCCTCGCCGTCCTCGGCGCCGCCGTACTGCTGGTCTCGGGCGGCGCCTGGGGCATCACCAGCGCCTTCGCGCTGTGGGGTTCGAAGCTGGCGGGCGCGCTGGGCGCCTCGCCCGAGACCTGGGCGTTCTGGCAGGACCCGAAGAACGCCGCCTCGTACGCGGGCCCGGTGCTCGCGGACAAGACCAGCCTCACCGACATCGGCATCATGATCGGTGCCGCGGTCGCGGCCGCCGCGGGCGGCGTGTGGAAGCTGCACCGCGGCATTCCCGCCCGCACCGCGCTCGCTGCCGTGCTCGGCGGCATCCTGATGGGCGTCGGTGCCCGGATGGCCGGCGGCTGCAACATCGGCGCGTACCTCGCCGGCATCGCCTCCGGCAGCCTGCACGGCTGGATCTGGGGCGCGGTCGCCCTCGTCGGCACCTGGGCGGGTCTCCGCCTGCGCCCCGCCTTCGGGCTCGGCAACCCCAAGCCGGGCGACGGCGTCTGCTGACCGCCTGACGGACACGAACGGAGCGGCGGCCGCCGGGGAGGACCCCCGACGGCCGCCGTTCCGTCACCGCGAGCGCGTGCTCACAGCTCCTGGATGCGGATATTGCGGTACGAGATGACGTCGCTCGTACTGTGGACCTGGAGCCCCACATAGCCGGAGGCGTAGCGCCGGCCGTCGGTGCCCGGGTCGTCGTCCCGCGGCGGGTAGAAGGTCTGCCCGCCGGTGTTGTCGAACTCGTTGATCAGCTTGCCGTTGCGGTAGATCTCGTAGTGCTGGTCGACCACCCGGATCTCGTAGTCGTTCCAGGTGCCCTTGGGCGTGACGCCCGCACCGCCCAGGCCGACCCGGTCGAAGCCGTAGAGCGAGCCCGTCTTGTACATGTCGCCGTCCGGGCGGTCCAGGATCTGGACCTCATGTCCGTACTTGATGGCGACCCACTCGGGCCGGGGCTCCTCGGGGTGGTCGTGGACGTCGGGGAAGCGGACGAAGACCCCGCCGTTGGCGTTGCCGGTGCCCGGCGCGTCGTCCCGGAACTGGAGCTTCAGCGAGAAGTCGTCGAAGCGGCGCTCGGGGAACCACAGCATGCCCATGCCGTCGACCTTCGTGCTGCTGGTCATCGCGCCGTCCCCGGTGAGCGAGAAGGCGCCGCCGCCGACCTGCTGCCACTTCTCGAAGGACGCCTGCGTCCCGTCGAAGAGGTCGCGGTAGCCGGTGTGCTGGCCCGGCTTGCCGATGCCGGACTGGCGGGCGGCCTTGTTGATCGCCTTGGACTCGCGCTTGTCGATCACGCCGTCCTTCAGGAGCTTGGCGGTCACCTCGGTCACGTGCTTGAGGAAGAGCGCCTGCGAGGACCAGTCCTTCTCGTCCTCGATCAGCTCGTTGATCATGCAGCGGTTGCCGGTGATCCGGTTCGGCACGCCGGTGTCCACCGTGCCGACGATGACGGTCAGCCGCTCGTCGTGCTCGGGGCAGGGCGGTGCGGGCACCCCGCCGCCCGCGACGACGTCGAAGGAGAGCGTACGGGCCGGCGAGGTGTTGCCCGCCTTGTCGGTCGCCCGGTGCGCGAGCGAGTGGTGGCCGGTGCGGTCCACGACGACCGGCGCCTCGTACGCGAGGTAGGGGCCGCCGTCGAGGGAGTACTCCACCTTGTCCACGCCGCTCTCGGCGTCGGTGGCGGTGACGGTGACCTTGGCGCTGCCGACGTACGCGCCGTCGGAGTTCTTCTGCCCCTCGGCCTTCGCGGCGGTCTCCGGCGGCGTGGTGTCCTCGGCCGGCGGCTCGACGACCGTGAAGTCCACCGACTTCTCCGCCGCCGCGTTGCCCGCCTTGTCAGCGGCCCGGTAGCGCACCTTGTGGGTGCCCGCCTCGTGCACCATCACCGGTGCGGTGTACGGCTGCCATGCGCCGTCCCCGACCGCGTACTCGATGGTGTTGACGCCGGACCCGGTGTCGGAGGCGGTGACGGTCACCGTCGCCATGCCGAGGTAGGCGCCGTCCGCGTTCTTCTCGCCGGTCACCGTCGCCGAGGTCTCCGGCGGGGTCGTGTCATCGGTGTCCGGCGCGACCACGGTGAAGTCGACGGACTTCTCCGCGGCGACATTGCCCGCCTTGTCGGCCGCGCGGTAGCGGACCTTGTGGGAGCCGACCTGATCGACCACGAGGGGCGCGGTGTACGGCTGGAAGCCGGCCTCCCCGACCGCGTACTCGATCCGGTCCACGCCCGAGCCCTCGTCGGTCGCCGAGAGGGACACGGTCGCGCTGCCCACGTACGCGCCGTCGGAGTTCTTCTGCCCCTCGACCTTCGCCGCGGTCTCCGGCGCCGTGGTGTCCTCGCCGCCGCCCTCGGTGACGACGAGGACGCCCTGCATCGTCTCGTGGCCGGGGATCGTGCAGTGGTAGCGGTACTTGCCGGGGGTCAGCGTGACCTCGGCGGTGTGCTTGCCGCCCGAGGAGTCACCGGGGTTCGCCAGGATGTTCAGGCTGACGTCCTGGTTGTACTCCGAGTCGGAGGTCACGAAGGTCAGCGTGTGCGGCATGCCCATCGTGTTGCCGGTGGCCTCGCTGTTCTCGAAGACGATGGTCGCCTTCCCGGCCACGGCGGTGGTGGGCGCCGAGGTGTACTTGGTGATGTCGTCGCCCGCCGTCCAGGTCAGCACCTGCTGCTCCGCGACGGGCGCCGGCTGTCCGTACGCCGTGGTGGCGCCCACGCCCAGCAGCAGGAACAGGACGGAGAGCAGAGCGGTCAGTCGCCGGTTCATCGGGCGTCCTTCCGGGCCAGGTCCGCGGGGAGCGGAGTCGCCGGACCGCCGTGGTACGTGATGTGCCACAGTGCGGACTTGCCGTCATGGGTGAAGAAGCCGCGCCCGTAGTCCAGGACGTAGAGCGACCCGTCGGGCGCGAACGTCCAGCCCATCAGGTTGCGGATGCCGTCGGCACCGGCCGGGACGATCTTGTCGAGCGTCTCGGCGTGCACCGGCAGCCCGCCGGAACCCACCGTCTTCGGGTCCATGACGACCGCGTGCCGCGGCTGGTCGGCGTCGTAGAAGTCACCGACGAACCACTTGCCGTCCCAGTACGCGGGCCAGGCGTCCTTGCCCGCCGTCCGCTCGTCGTACCGGTAGACCGGGCCGTCCATCGCGGCCTGGCCGCCGCCCTTGAGCCACGGGAGCAGGAACTTCTGCTCGCTCTTCTTGTAGCTGGGCACGCCGTCGGCGCCCCGCGGGAAGTCCGGGCCGCCGCCGGCGGGGGAGTACCAGATGTTGTTGCCCTCGGCGGGCGGGATGTTGACCAGCCCGTCGTTGTTGGGCGACTCGTTCTTCAGGTTGTCGCAGTCGTACCAGCCCAGCGGCTTGCTCGGGTCCGGGAGGTTGCGGTCGCGGTAGGGCTGCTCGTTGCCCATGCAGAACGGCCAGCCGCGGTTGGAGGCATGGGTGATCGCGGCGAACGTGTCGTACTTCGCCGGGCCCCAGGTCTCGCTCGGATCGGTCGCGTCCGGGCCGACCCAGCCCGCGTAGAGGGTGTCGGTCTTCTTGTCGACGGAGATGCGGGAGGGGTTGCGGACGCCCATGACGTAGATCTCGCCGCGGGTCTTGCCGCCGCCCTCGTCGGGCTCCTTGCCGGTGAAGAGGTTCCCCTCGGGCAGGGTGTACGTGCCGTCGTCCTCGGGGTGGATCCGCAGGATCTTCCCGTTGAGGTTGTTGGTGTTGCCCGCGGTGCGGCGGGCGTCGGCGAACGACACGCCCTTGAAGTTCGGCTCCGGGTTGTTGCCCGAGTAACCGTCGCTGAACCGGCTGGAGTTGTTGTCACCGGTGGCGATGTACAGGTTGTCCTTGGAGTCCCACGCCATGCCGCCGCCCGCGTGGCAGCAGCTGTGGATCTGCACCGGCCAGTTCAGCAGCACCTTCTCCGAGGCAAGGTCCAGCTTGTTCGTCTTCGGGTCGAGGTGGAAGCGGGAGACGCGGCGCTCGGCCATGTGCGTCTCGCGATCGATCCGCGAGTGCGGCGTGTAGTGCAGGTAGACCCAGCCGTTGTCGGCGAAGTCGGGGTCCAGCTCGATGCCGAGCAGCCCCTCCTCGTTCTTGACCAGCTCGTCGCCGCCGCCCTTGTTGCCGAAGACGGTGACCTCGCCCGCGAGCGTGACCTGCTTCGTCTTCGGGTCGTAGATGTGGACGGTGCCCTTGCCCTTGCCGATGTCGGGGTTGTTCCAGTCGGTGACGACGGGCGCGTCCGAGCCCTCGCCGCCGCGGCCGATGTAGAACACCCGGCCGTCCTTCGCCGTCACCACGCCGTGCGGCTCGCCGATCTGGTCGTGCCGGCCCGGCTGGTTGGGCCGGGTGGCTCGCTCGGCCTTGTAGTTCGAGGTGATGGTGGCCTGGCAGTCGGCACGGGCCAGCCGGGTCGTCCACAGCAGCGCGCCGCGCAGGTGGGCCCGGAAGTCGCTCTCCTGGAAGCCGGCCGCGGTGCCGCCCATGCCGGTGTAGAAGGAGCGTCCGCCGTCGTAGTCACGGCACCAGGAGACGGGGTGGTCGGCGCCGTTCGCGCCGTCACCGGGCTTGAAGGTGTTCTCCCGTACGCGGGCCACGGTGTGCACCGAACCGCTGGGATTCTCCGCCCAGTTGAGCCACTTGTCGGGGCGCTTCCACTCCAGCGGCAGGCTCTTGGTGGCGGGGTTCTCCCGGTCGCCCACCTCGACGGTGGCGCGCTGCACGGTGCCCGTGCCGCCGGTGGGGCGGGCGCCGATCAGGCCGGTGAACCAGGCGGAGTACGGCTCGGCGCGGGCCGCGTCGTGGATGCCGACGAACCCGCCGCCGGCCTTCATGTAGCTCTCCAGGCCCGCTTCCTGCTCCGGGTCGAGGATGTCACCGCCGCCGGTCAGGAAGACGACCGCGTTGTACTTGCCGAGCTTGGGCCTGGTGAACACCGAGGCGTCGGCGGTGGCATCGACGGTGAAGTGCTCAAGGGCCGGACCCTGCCGGCCGATCTTCTCGATCGCCTCGATACCGGCGTTCACCGTCGGCGGCTCCTCGCCCGCCGAGGCGTGGAAGACGAGTACGCGGACGTTCTCCCCGCCCGGCGGGGACGGCAGTGCCAGCTTCGGTACGGACGGTTCCGGTGGCGCACCGGCCAGCGCGGGGGTACCGCCCAGCAGGGCCGCCGCGACGGCCAGGGCCGACAGGCCGGCCGTCCGTCTCCACCGTCCGGTGGTGGAGGTTTTCCGACGTGGTGCGCGACGCATTGGTTCACCCACCCCTCTGAGGAACAGCTGTGAGCGCACAGCAACAGCCGACGAAGCTAGACCTCTTTCGGCGGTCCGCCAATAGCTATGACCGCAAGTCAACAAACTTTGTCCTGACCGTGGATAAACGAAGATCACGGCGCTACCGTTCCGGACGGCTCACTGCCGAGAGCGCTTTCTGCGAGGGGAGCACGATGACCGAGGAAGCCAGAACTTCCGCTGTGCAAGGGGCGTTGAGCCGTCGGCTGTTCGCCGGTGGGGCCGCCACCGCGGCGCTCGGCGCGGTCGGTCTGGCCGTGGGGGCCACGGCCGCCGCGCCACCCGCCAGGGCCGCCGGCAACGTACGCAGGGCCGGCGCAGGCGGTGAGGTCAGGCACCTCAAGCTCTACATGGAGAAGCTCCCCGACGGGCAGCTCGGATACGGCCTGGAGAAGGGCAAGGCCAGCATCCCGGGGCCGCTCATCGAGCTGACCGAGGGCGACACCCTGCACATCGAAGTCACCAACACCCTGGACATCGAGGCCAGTCTGCACGTCCACGGCGTGGACTACGACACCGCCAGCGACGGCACGAAGATGAACGGCAGCCACATCGCGCCGGGCGGCACCCGCACCTACACCTGGCGCACGCACAAACCCGGCAGACGCAAGGACGGCACCTGGCGCCCGGGCAGTGCGGGCTACTGGCACTACCACGACCATGTCGTCGGCACCGAGCACGGCACCGGCGGCATCCGCAAGGGCCTCTACGGGCCGGTCGTGGTGCGCAGGGAGGGCGACATCCTGCCCGACCCGGAGCGCCAGATCACCATCGTCTTCAACGACATGACGATCAACAACCTGCCGAAGGGGCCCGACTTCAAGGTCACCGTCGGCGACCGCGTGGAGATCATCATGATCACGCACGGCGAGTACTACCACACGTTCCATGTGCACGGGCACCGCTGGGCCGACAACCGTACGGGGCTGCTGGAGGGCCCGGACGACCCCAGCCGGGTGATCGACAACAAGATCACCGGCCCCGCCGACTCCTTCGGCTTCCAGTTCCTCGCGGGGGAGGGAGTCGGCGCGGGCGCCTGGATGTACCACTGCCACGTCCAGAGCCACTCCGACATGGGCATGGCCGGCATGCTGCTCGTCGCCAAGCCGGACGGCACGGTTCCGGGACACGAGGGACATCACTGACCGAAGTACGTGCTCCGGCGCGGCATGATCGGGGCATGTGGAGTCCCGTCGGCCGGGTGTCCCGGCGTACCGCAGTCCTGGCGGCGCTGCTCGCCGCGGCCGTCGTGACCGCCGTACTCGTCACCGTACCGACGGGCGGGAACGCCGCCCCCTGCACCGCTCGGAAGATCGCCTCCTGGACCCCCGACTCCCGCTTCACCCGGGCCTTCGCCCGCTACGGTGACGACAACTCCCGGCTGGACGACTGGACCGGCGGCGACGGCACCCACTCCGTACGCCTCCCCGACGGCCGCACCCTCTGGCTCTTCTCCGACACCTTCCTCGACCGTATCCAGCCGCCGCCCAACCCCAAAGGACAGCCGCACTTCTGGCGCACGCGGGCCGACGGCGGCACGCCCGGCCTGATCCGCAACTCCCTCGTCCTGTGGGGGAGTCCGGGGCGCCCGTACGACACGCTGATCCGCCGCACCCCGGCCGGACCCACTGGATACTTCCCCGACCCGCCGCGCTCCCAGGGCCCGGCCGGGGCGTGGCGCTGGCCGGTGGCCGCACGCGTCGAACCCCGCGCCCCCGGCTCCTCCGCACGGGTGCTCCGCGTCCTGCTGTGGAACCGCGCCCCCGGCGAGGGCCCCTGGCTCTTCGGCGAGCCCCGCACCACCGAGGTCGCCACGCTCTCCCTGCCCGGGCTGCGGCCGGCAGGCGTCACCACGGTCGGCGACCGCTCACCGGCCGCAGACCCCGGCACCCGCGTGCTGTACGGCACGGCGGCCGTACCGTACGGGCGCCACACCTACGTCTACGGCAACGATGCCCCCGCGGACCGGCCGGCCGGGCAGGCGTACGTGGCCCGTGTCCCCACCGGCCGCCTCGCCGACGCGCGCGCCTGGCGCTACTGGGACGGCCACGGCTGGCGGGCCGACCCGGAGCGGGCCGCGCCCGTCCTGCGCAACGACGGCCGGCGCGGCGTGGGCAGCGCCTACACCGTCGTCCGGGACGGCGGCACCTGGGTGCTGTTCACCATGGACGCGGCGGGTGGCGGCGGCCACGGCCTGGCCACCTTCACCAGCTACTGGTCCTGTTCGGCCCGGGGCCCCTGGCACGGCCCGAACGGATCGGTCACCCCGCCCCGGCCGCCCGACCCCGCGGGCTCCGCCGAACGCACCGCCGTCTACAACCCGCAGGCGCACCCGGAGTTCACCGGCCGCTCCGGCCTGCTGCTCAGTTACGACGTCAACACCCTCGGCCCGCCCGGCACCGCGGCCACCGGCGCGGTCAACGACGACGTGTCGCTCTACCGGCCGCGCTTCCTGCGGATCCGGCTGACGGCGGACCCCGGCCGATGACGGACGCCGCCCGAGGACGGAGCCCGGCCGATGACCACCCGAAGGGCGTGGGCCCGGGGCGCGCGTCAGCCGTCCCCGTGCCGGATGAGATCGGCGGCGCGCTCGGCGATCATCACGGTGGGGGCGTTGGTGTGGCCCCGGGTGATGCGCGGCATGACCGACGCGTCCACCACCCGCAGGCCCGTCACGCCCCGCACCCGCAGCGCCGGGTCGGTCACCGCGTCGTCGCCCGTGCCCATCCGGCAGGTGCCCACCGGGTGGTACAGCGTCTCCGCCAGCGCCCGCACCGTGTCCTCCGTACCGGCGTCGTCCTCGCTCGACCGCCACGGCGGCAGCGCCCCGCCGACGTGCGGGCGCAGCGCCGCGTTGTCGAACAGTTCCTCGGCGAACCGCACGCCCGCCACCATGCGCCGCAGATCGGCCGGCCGGCTCAGGTACGCGGGCTCGATGCACGGCGGCGCGGCCGGATCGGCATCCGTGAGCGTGATGCGGCCGTGGCTCTCCGGCTGGAGCAGCACGACCCCGATGGTCACGCCGTGTTCGGCCGGCGGCTCCAGCCCGTGCCGGACGAACGGCACCGGCGCGAAGATCAGCTCCAGGTCCGGCGCAGGCAGTCCGGGTTCGCTCCGTATGAACGCGACGGCCTCGCCGACGTTCGAGGTCAGCGGTCCGCGCCGGGCCACCAGATAGCGCGCGATGTTGACGGGGGTGTCCGCTCCGGTCAGCGTCACCGGGTCCACCGCGTACCGCAGAACCGGCACCGACAGATGGTCCTCAAGATGGCGTCCCACCCCCGGCAGGTCGGCCACCGGCACGATCCCCAGCGCCTTGAGGTCGTCGGCGTCCCCGACGCCCGAGCGCAGCAGCAGCTGCGGGGAGCCGATCGCCCCGGCGCTCAGCAGCACTTCGCGGCGGGCCCGCAGCACCCCGTCCGCCAGCTCCACCCCGCAGGCCCGGCCCTCGTCGAAGAGGACGCGGCGCGCCTCGCTGTCCGTGAGCACCGTGAGGTTGGCGCGCCGCAGCGCGGGCCGCAGATAGCCGTCGGCCGTGCTCCAGCGCCGCCCGCGCCGCTGCGACAGCGGGGTGGCCGCGCAGCCGCCGTGGTCCGGGCCGTTCAGCTCCGCCAGCCGCGGCAGGCCCGACTCCACGCAGGCGTCGAGGAAGGCGGACGAGAGCGGGTGCAGGTCACGCGCGGGGGAGATCCACAGCGGCCCGGCCGAGCCGTGCGCCCGCTGCCCGGTGTCGGCATTGAGCGCCGGCGCCGGCGGGCCCGCCCACCGCTCGGCCCGCCGGAAGTAGCGGGCGACCCGGTCGTACCCCCACTCCTCGCCGGCCGTCGCCGCCCACGCGTCGTAGTCGGCGCGGTGGCCGCGCACCCACATCATCGCGTTCAGCGAGGACGAGCCGCCGAGGGTGCGGCCGCGCGGCCAGTACAGCTCCCGCTCGTTCAGCGCGGGCTGCGCGGTGGTGTTGAAGTCCCAGTCGTACGCCGTCTTGAACAGCTTCGGGAAGGCGGCGGGGATCCGGACCTCCTGCCGGCGGTCGGGGCCGCCCGCCTCGACCAGCGCCACCCGCACCGTCGGGTCCTCGGACAGCCGGGCCGCGAGCACGCAGCCCGCCGAACCCGCCCCGACGACGATGTAGTCGTACGTTCCCGAGGCCGCTCTCCCGCGCGCCGCTGACCGCCGTACCATCCGCAACTCCCTTGCCCCATCGGCATGGTGACCGGATTGATCGCCGAGAGCAGCGTAGAGGAAGCGGGCCGCCCGGTCAGGACCGCGAGGACGGCTCGGGGGTGCTCCGCGGGGCCGCCGGGGTGGCGGGGCTCGGCGAGGCCGACCGCGGCGTGATGTACGGATAGGCGTTGTTGCCGCCGCACACCAGCGGGCCGACCTCCACGTCCTTGCCGCGCACCGTCACGGAGATCTCCTCCGGCGACCGGCCGCCCGGCACCTGCCCGTTGGCCGCCGTGCACACCAGCTGGCTGAGCGCGGGCTGGTCCAGCCGCTCCGGGTCGGTCGGCACGGTGATCGTGATGCGGCCGTCCCGCGGGGTGACGGTGACCTTGTCGTGCAGGTCCGGCAGTGCGGTCGTCAGGCCCCGCTGCCGCTCGGCGGTGTTCGGCCCGGCGAGCAGCAGGTCGACGGCGCGCTGCGGGGTGGCCGGGTGATCCGCCGACCGGGCCGCGGCCCGCAGCCCGGTGGACGCGAGGAAGAACAGCTGCACGTCGGCGGGGGCCTGCCCGTCCGACTTCAGCCCGGTGGCCGGCTCCCCGGCGTCGATCACGTCGCTGGGTTCGATGCCGCAGCCGGCGAGCGCACCGGCCAGCAGCGCGGCGAGGACGGCGACCGCGGTGCGGGTGCGCGCTTTCGGGGGGCGGCTCATGCGTCTTCCTCGCTGTCGGTCGTGCGAGTCGTGCCGGATGTGCTGGTTGTGCCGGTCGGGCGAGTCGTGCCGGTCGGGCGGGGCGAGCCCTTCGCGCTCTTCGTGCCCGTTGCGCCCGTTGCGTGTGGCCGGTCCGGCTCGCCTTCCAGCTCGTCCTCCGGATCGTCCGTCCCGTCCATGCGCAGAGGCAGGTCGATGGTGAAGACCGCGCCGCCGTCCGGCGCGTTGGCGGCGCGCAGGGTGCCGCCGTGCAGCCGTACGTTCTCCATCGCGATCGCCAGGCCCAGGCCGCTGCCCTCGGACCGGGCGCGGGCGGAATCGGCCTTGTAGAAGCGGTCGAAGACGTGCGGGAGCACCTCCGGATCGATGCCGGGGCCCTGGTCCGCCACCTCGATCAGCAGCCGGCCGTCCACCGGCGCGCGCAGCCGTACCGCGACGGGCTCGCCCCCGTGGTGCAGCGCGTTGCCGACCAGGTTGGCGACCACCACGTCCAGCCGGCGCGCGTCCAGCCGTGCCCGCACGCCCGTCGGCAGCTCCGCGGCCACCCGCTCCTGCCACGCCCTGGCCTGCAGCGTCTTACGGATCGCCTCGGCGACGTCCACCTCGTACGGATGGAGCGCGGCGGCTCCCGCGTCGAACCGGGAGACCTCCATCAGGTCCTCCACCATGCGGGCCAGCTTGCCGGTCTCCTGGCTGATCAGCCGCACCGCCGACGCGGTGTCCGGGTCCAGCCCACCGGCCTCCGCGTCCTCGTCCAGTACGTCCGTCACCGCGGTCATCGCGGCCAGCGGCGTGCGCAGCTCGTGCGAGACGTCCGCGGCGAACCGCCGCGAGTTGGACTCCAGGCGGCGCAGCTCGGCGACGTTCTCCTCCAAGTGCGCTGCCATGTCGTTGAACGTGAGGGACAGCTCGGCCAGTTCGTCCTCGCCCTTGACCTCCAGCCGGGTGTCCAGCTTGCCCTCGGCGATCCGCCCGGCGGCCTGCCGCAGCTTGCGGACGGGCCGCAGCACGCCCCGCGCCGCGAACAGCGCCGGGATGAGGGCCAGCGCCAGCACCGGCAGCGCGCCCCGCCGCGCGGCGCTCACCAGCTCCTCGACGTTGGCCTCCTCGGCGCGCAGCGGCAGCCGGGCGTAGACGGAGAGCTTCGACGGCGCGCGGTCGTGCGCCCGGGTGACCGGCATGCCGATCAGCAGCCACGGCTCGCCGTCGCGCTCGACCCGCTGGAACGCCGGAACGTGCCGCCGCTCCACGGAATCCCGCAGCTCCTTCGGCACCGCCACGACCGCGTCCGAGCCGTTGTCCGGTACGCCTTCGTAGTCGGCCTCGACGTCCCAGTCCCGGGCCTTGCCCGACCGGTCCAGCTGCCGCGCGAACTCGTCCAGGTCGGCGCGGCTCGGCGGCACCGGCAGGTCCGGCGCGAGCGAATTGATCTGCGCCCGCAGATCGTTGATGGCGGTGTCCTGCGAGCGTTCCAGGATCGCGTTGCGGGCCTCGCGGTACGTGAGCGCCGCGGTGGTCAGCGCGCTGACGGCCGCGACCAGCAGGAACGCCACGACGAGCCGGGCCCGCAGGCCGCGCAGCAGCTGCCGCAGCCCGGCCCGGCCGCGGGAGCCCGTCACAGCGGGCCGAAGCGGTAGCCGAAGCCGCGGACCGTCTGGACGTACCGCGGGCTGCGCGGGGTGTCCTCGATCTTCGTCCGGAGCCGCATCACACACGCGTCCACCAACCGGGCGTCGCCGTGGTAGCTGTGCTCCCACACGTGCTCCAGCAGCTGCTGGCGGCTGAACACCTGGCCGGGCGCCGCCGACAGGAACAGCAGCAGCTTCATCTCCGAGGGGGCCAGCGCCAGATCCTGGCCGTTCTTGGCCACCACCAGCCCCGCCCGGTCCACGACCAGTTCGCCGTGCGCCTCCACCGGCGCCGGCCCCGGCTCGTGCGGCCCGCCGTCGTCGAACGCCGGCGGCGCCGTCCGCCGCAGCACCGCCCGGATACGGGCCTCCAGCACCTCGCCGCGTGCGGGCTTCACGATGTAGTCGTCCGCGCCCGCTTCCAGGCCGAGCACCACGTCGAGGTCGTCGCCGCGCGCGGTGAGCATGATGATCGGCAGTTGCCGGTCGGCCCTGATGCGGCGGCACACCTCGAAGCCGTCCTTGCCCGGCAGCATCAGGTCCAGCAGCACGATGTCCGGCCGGAAGGCCGGCAGCGTGGTCAGCCCCTCCTCGCCGCTGGCCGCGGCCGCCACTTCATGCCCGCGCCGCCGCAGCGCGAGCGAGACCCCGTGCCGGACAGCGGCGTCGTCCTCGATGAGCAGTACTCGTGGCATGCGACCAGTATCAATACGTTTCTTGACGGGTCGGTAACAGACGGTCTGTGCGGGTCGGTGACGGGCGGTCCGCGCGGGCGGCAACGGGCCGGTTCGCGGGTCGGCGACAGGGCGGTTCGCGCGGGGCGGTGGACCCGCCCGTCGTACGCCGGTCGGTCAGCCCTCGCCGAGCAGCTCCGCGAGGCCGCCGTCCACGTCGAGCCGCTCCTCCCCGGCGGGCACCGCCTCGTACGACCGCGCCAGGAAGAGCCGGATGTCCGCCGAACTCATCTGCACCATCGCGACGCCGTCCGCCACGTGCAGCTCCAGCACCGTGCGTTCGTCGCCCAGCGGACGCACCCGTACGTCCCCGGTGCCGGCCTTCCCGCGCAGCCCCTCGGACAGGAGCTCGCGTGCGAACGCCCACTCCACCGCCGCGCCGTCCAGCGAGATCTCCGGCGGGAAGGACATCCGCACGGCCAGCGGGTCGGCCGGATGGTAGTGCAGGGTGGCGGGCACCGGACGCGCTCCCGGCGCCGTGGCGATCAGACGGACCTGTACGGCTTGGTCGATGGCGCTCTGCATCGCGGCTGCTCCCTTGCGGCTGTCGGGGTCATGGGCATGGCCGGGTCGGCGCACGGCTCACACTGATAGACGCAGTGCCCGGGTGAGGCGTGCATGTGACAGGTGTGTGATCTATGTCATGTCAGGTGATCTCTGTCGTGTGTGGGGTAGGCGGCCAGGTTCGGATGTCCGTGCTGCTGCAGACTCCAGGTACGGAATATCAGGTACACAGGGTGAACGATCACCCGGGGTGCCGGGTTCCTGACCCGTGTCGCGTATCGCGGACCGCGTCTCGGATCTCTGTCCAAGACCTCGTCTCAGGCCTCGCGCAGCAGTGCTGCCAGATCGGCGTCCACATCCAGGTGGCGGGGCTCGCTGCCCCGGGGCACCACCAGGTACGTACTCGACAGGAAACGCCGCAGATCGGCGGCGGCGAACCGGACCATCGCCATGCCCTCGGCGGCGTGGAACTCCAGCATCGTGTGGCGCGGCCCGCACGGCCAGGCATGCACGTCGCCGTCCCCGGCCGGCCCGCGCATCCCCTCGGCCAGCAGTTCCCGGCCGAAGGTCCACCTGACCTCGGCGCCGTCCAGAGAGGCCGAGGCCGGGAAGATCGCCTGGACGGCGAACGGATCGCTGCTCTTGTAGCGCAGCCGAGCGAGGACGGCGCGCGACTGCGGTTCCGTCGCGATGAGGCCGGCCTGAACAGCGTGGTCGATGATGTCCGGCATCGTCGGCTCCCTGGTGTCCGGTGCGGTTCCTTGCCTCTACGACATCTATGACGGCGGCATCGTTACGGCAGTGCACCGGATTTCCGCGTGAGCTGCGTCACGGGCTCCTGGAAGGGCGGGCAACTGCGCCCCGCGGTTCCGCTACGGCCCCTCCGAAGCCCCGCAGCAGCCGCTCAGCAAGCGCCGCGCACCCACCGGGCGGCCCCCGTATGCGCGCCACCCGCCCGGGGCGGACGGACGTACGCTCGGCCGCCTTCAGTAGGCGCGCAGGCGCCCGCACGGCGACCGGATACGCAGAACGGACGGCGCGCGTCGCAGTACATGCGTAGCCGCTGCGTAGCTCCGGCCCGCCCTACGACCGGTACTGCTCCACCTGGGACGACGGGCGGACGGTCGCCTCGTCCGGGTTCTGCCCGAACTCGCTCTTGGCGCGCCGCTGCCGCAGCAGGTCCCAGCACTGGTTCAGCTCGCGTTCCAGCGCGGCCAGCTGCGCGCGCTCCTCGTCACCGCCGGATTCCTCGGCGCCGATGCGGTCACGCAGCGCCCGCTCCGTCTCCACCATCGCCGAGATGCGCGAGAGGATCTCCTGCTGGTCCATGGGTCACTCCTCACTGGCGGAAAAGCCCCTGAGCCCTACGGCTCACTGTAGGAAGCGGGGGAGCGCGCCGCGATTCGGCGTCTGGCGCCGGGTCCGGGCTTCGGCTACGTTCCTGCGGATCGCGCAGGCGCGCGAGACGCAGGGGAATCGGCGGGCGGATGAGACACGCCGGAATCGGGGGTGCGGATGGGACACGCGGCGGAGTACGTAGCGGCGGAGTACGCAGGCGTACGGCGCTCGGGCGGGCGGTGGCGGGGCCCGGTCACGCGGCTGGCGGTCGCCGCGACCGCGGTCGTCTGCGGGGCGGTGCCGGCCGCGGCGGCGGAGCACCGGGCCGCTCCCGCGCCCGACGCGCGGACCGTCGTCACCGGCTCGCTCCCCGGCGGCTGGGCGTCGCGGGACACGGGTACGGACGCCCGCTTCCGGGGCCTCGCCGCCGTCAGCCGGCGTACCGCCTGGCTGGCCGGCACCGAAGGCACCGTGCTGCGGACCCACGACGGCGGCGCGACCTGGCGGAACGTCTCGCCGCCCGGCGCGGACGGGCTGGAGTTCCGGGACGTCGAGGCGTTCGACGGCCGCCGCGCCGTGGTGCTGGCGATCGGCGAGGGCGAGGCGTCACGGATCTTCCGTACCGAGGACGGCGGCGACACCTGGACGGAGAGCTTCCGCAACACCGACCCGCGCGCCTTCTACGACTGCATGGCGTTCTTCGACACCCGGCACGGCCTCGCCGCGAGCGACCCGGTCGACGGCAAGTACCGCATCCTCGCCACGGGCGACGGCGGCCGCAGCTGGCGGGTCCTCCCGTCGGCCGGCATGCCGGCGGCCCAGCCCGGCGAGGCCTCCTTCGCCGCATCGGGGCAGTGCCTGGTCACGGTGCGGAGCGGCGCAGGGGGCCGGTCCGGCGGCGGCCGGGACGTGTGGCTCGCCACGGGTGGCGCGGCCACCGCGCGAGTACTGCACTCCGCCGACCGGGGCCGTACGTGGACCGCCACCGCCATGCCGCTGCCGGCGGGTGACCCGGCCCGCGGCGTCTTCGGCCTCGCCTTCCGCGACCGTGCCCACGGGCTGGCCGTCGGCGGCGATTACCGCCCCGGCGAAGCGTCGCCCGACGCGGCCGCCACCACCGACGACGCGGGCGCGACCTGGCGCACGGCGAGCACCCCGCCGCCCGCGTACCGCTCGGGCGTGGCCTGGCTGCCGTACTCGCGGCGCGCCGCGCTGGCCGTCGGCCCGACCGGCACCGACCTCACGGCGGACGGCGGCCGCACCTGGCGCACGATCGACACCGGCTCGTACGACACCGTCTCCTGCACTCCCGACCTGACCTGCTGGGCGGCGGGGGAGCGGGGGCGGGCGGCGGTACGGCGGGGGTGGTGATCGTCCCGAGGACGGCGACTATCCGGTGGGGGGATCGTCCGGTGATCGTCCCGAGGGGAGCGACTGCCCAGTGGGGGCGTCCCGAGGAGGGGGCGGCTGTCCGGCGGTGGTGATCGCCCCGAGGAGGGGGCGGCTGTCCGGCGGTGGTGATCGCCCCGAGGGGGACGGCTGACCGGCGGGCGTGATCGTCGTTCAGGCCCGCGGGGTGCCCAGCCGGCCCTCCAGGTGCAGCAGCAGGTCGGAGAGGGTCGTGGAGAGGTGCCCCAGCTCCTCACCGGACAGCCCGGACAGCAGGCTGGACTCGAACGACAGCTGATCGGGCAGCAGCCGGTCGATCAGCTCCACGCCCTGCTCGGTGAGGCTGAGGTGGGCGACCCGGCGGTCACGCGCGTCGGGGCGCCGCGCGACCAGGCCGCGCTCCTCCAGTACGCGCAGCCGCTTGGTCACGGCGGCGCCCGAAGCGAAGGTCTCGCGGGCGAGCTGGCCGGGGGTGAGTTCCCGCCCGGTACGCCGGAGGGTGCCGAGGATGTCGAATTCGGGCCGGGACAGTCCCTCCTGCGCGAGCGGCGCGTCCACCGCCTGCTGGAGCAGCGCGGAGCAGCGGTTGAGCCGGCCGATCACGGCCATCGGCCCGGTGTCGAGACCGGGGTGCACCTGCTGCCATTGCCGCAGCACCCCTGCGACGATGTCCTCGGCCACGCTCAGCACTCCTTCGTCCGGCCGTTCTTCCGCGCCCATTCTGCCCACTCGCTCCTGTACTGCCGCCCCACGCCGGGGGCTGTGTGTTCCGGGCCCCGGCTGCCCCGGGGCTGGGGGGACTGATGGGCGGGGACGGACGCAATCACGGGCGCAGGCGCTCCCACGCGCGCTATGCCGCCAGCGTCGGTGCGGTGAGGTGGCGGACGAGGCGCGCGAGGGCACGGTGGCCGTCGCGTTCGGCGAGGGCCACGCGCTCGGCGGGCAGTGCGCGCTGCCACCACTCGCCGGAGGCGACCTCGACCGCCTCGCGCAGCTCGACCAACGCCGCGGCAAGCCGATCGCGAGCCCAGCCCGCCGCGAGCACCGCGTCCGCGGCCAGGTCGTCCGGCCGGTCGCCCATCGGATCGCCCGGCCGGTCCGCCGTGAGCGCCGGGTCCGTCGACGGGCTGTTCGGCCGGTCCCGCGGATCGTCCGGCTGGTTCGCCGCGAGGGCCGGGTCCGTCGCCGGGCTGTTCGGCCGGTCCCGCGGATCGTCCGGCTGGTTCGCCGTGAGCGCC
The DNA here is from genome assembly GCF_040643545.1 of Streptomyces sp. NPDC047117. Classification (NCBI taxonomy): domain Bacteria; kingdom Bacillati; phylum Actinomycetota; class Actinomycetes; order Kitasatosporales; family Streptomycetaceae; genus Streptomyces; species Streptomyces sp. NPDC047117. Next base: position 116,829 of record NZ_JBEYUN010000009.1, read on the forward strand.
GGGTCCGTCGCCGGGCTGTTCGGCCGGTCCCGCGGAAC